>CAJMNR010000045.1 GCA_905214875.1 uncultured bacterium
GTTAAGACACCGCCCTTTCACGGCGGTAACAGGGGTTCAAATCCCCTTAGAGTCATAAATATTGTGGATATATACGGCTCTTTTCAAATAACAAGACCCAGTATTACATACAAAGGAGAAATAAATAATGATATACAACAATGAGTTCACTAAAATCTTGCAAAATGAGTTTGCATCAATGTCGGTTTCCAATCCCCCTGCAATAGATCCTAAAGCAATGGGTATAGCCGTGTCGTTGCTACGGAATGATAAAGGGATTGCTGACGATGCCCTTATTTGCATTGGCGTAATTACACATCAATTCATACAGTACTGCCACAAGAATAAGATTGTGAGCAATTATCAAGATGCAAAGAGACTCTTAGAGTCATCTTTGGCGGAATCATTTTCCGTTTCATGTAATGATCCAGGGAAAATTACTTCGTCAGTTATGAATTCGGTTTACATGGAATTCTTGATGGAGGGATCATACCCAATGGAAATAACTTATAACATCAACAAATGCCTATCAATCGCACAACAATATTGCGAATGGTACATCAACGAAGCTGTGAAGGCCGGATGCATAACAGCAAATTAAGGTAAATCTCATATTAAATTAATTATAAGCGAAGGTTTTTTTAGTAACAAAAACGCCTTCGCTTTTTTTGTTGCTTTTAACAACTACTGCTTGTGCTACTCTCCGGAACACCATACTAATTACATAACATGACGCATTGGAGCAAAGCTCTGCGTCCAACAAAAAGGAGAAAACAAACTATGAAACATGTATATGTAAAATTTCAAACAGAAAACGGTAAGGAAGTATTAGGATGTATCCCTAAAATCGCAGAAGAGCGAGCTTTAGACTTATTTAAAAATGAAAGTGAACCAGTAATTGGATTCGAACCCGTGAATGAGGTAGTTAGTTCAGAAGATTATGAAATGAATTTAAAGGCAAACTGGCGTGAAGGAGAACGCATTAATAGATATTTCGAACACGTATGCTACAACTGGTATAGCATTTATGGAAAATGTATCGGCACTGTTATGCTGCAGTTCGATTTTGACAAAGAAATCATGTATGCAAATGGAAGAAAGTATAAAGTAGAGAAAGATATGAAAAGAAAATACGTCCATAAAGTAATGAAGACAAAGGTTAAAGCAATTGACGGTATTAATAGAAAAGAAGTTATCTCTTTGTGGATAACTTCTTTTTTGTGTAGAAAACGCTTTATACAATGATTTGTCAGCAGAAAGGAATGTTGAATTCCTTTGTGGTTTGTATGGATTTTGTTATGGCCGTTTTAGATGCTGGCGACCCTCTTGATCCATCTTATATTCGTCTTTATAGATTAAGTCGCTAATCTTTACAAGCTCATAGCCTTTCTCCTGCAAGCCTTTGATTACCGAAGGAAGGGCTTCTAGTGTATGCTTACCACCATTATGGAATAGGATAATGGAGCCGTTGCCAAGATGCTTGTCATTTAGAACACGGTTTGTAATTGTCTTTGCATCATAATCCTTCCAGTCTAAAGAATCTATGTCCCATTGGATGCAGTAGTAGTTCATTTCATCGGTAGATTCCAATAACGTATTGTTATAATCGCCAAATGGTGGACGAAATAGTTTTATATCAATCCCTACTAATTGCTTTATTTTATCATGTGGGGTCTTTAGTTCTTGCAGGCATTCGTCTTTGCTTAATTGAGACATCTGTTTGTGGGTTTCGCTATGGTTTCCTAAATCATGTCCAGCCTTGTAGATATTCTTAACGTCTTCCGGATATTTTTCAATCCATCCCCCAGTCAGAAAGAAGGAGGCTTTGACCTGATAGGTATCCAAGCAGTCCAAAAGACCTTGTGTCTGTTCGTTTCCCCATGCGGCATCAAAGCTGATGGCTACTTGTTTTTTGTCGGTATCTACACAGTAAATGGGAAGTCTTCGTTCGGTGGAATGATTGGTTACAGTAATGGCATTTGGCACATATTGCATACCTATTCCAAAAATCGCAATCGTTGAAAGTACCGCGATTCCTACCTTGATAAAGCTTTTGAGTTTTTCTTTTTCTTCGTCCAGATTCATGAGATACACCTGTTAAGACTGTTTTTATAATATATTTTCAGACAGGCACTTTTATTCCATGTGGTAATATTTGGTTAAAAAAATTAGTCTATTGGAGTGGTAGACTTTGGTCGATAAATATGTTGGGATGTCAATAATTATAAATAATAGAAAGAGGAAGTGTATGTTGAAACAAAAGAAACTAAGACTAAGTATACTTTTAGTATGCATTTGTGCTTTAGTAGGAATTGGAGTTTTAGCGTGTTCTGAGAAAACATTGGAGGTGCCAGAGAAACGTCAGGCACTTGACATGAGCTTAACTAATAATGAGTTTTATTTATCAGAAGATACATATTCTGAGTGTATACAAAATGAGGTAGAACCGTATCTAAAAACTCGTATGACAGAAGGAACGGTAAAGAATGGAGACATTTCTTTAGCTTATCGTATCTACAAAGCAGAAGGTGCGAAGAAGAGTATTGTTATTAGTCATGGATTTACAGAATATATGGATAAGTACAATGAGGTAATCTACTATTACTTAAAAGGTGGATACGATGTTTATATGATGGAGCATCGTGGTCATGGAGATTCGACGAGAGAAGTAGAAGATACGTCACTTGTCTATGTAGATTCCTTTGATGATTATCAAAGTGATTTTAAAACATTTATGGACGAAATCGTTGTTAAGGATAATGGAAACAAGCCAATGTATTTATTCGCTCACTCAATGGGTGGGGCGATTGCAACAAGATTTATTGAGGACAATCAAGGGTATTTTAAAGCAGCAGTTTTATCTTCGCCAATGCTTGATGTAAATACAGGATCTGTCCCAGAAGCAATTGCAAATACGTTATCAAAGGCAATGGCATTGATTGGAAAAGGAAAGTCTTATGTACTTGGCTATGGTCCTTACGACGATACTTATGATTTTGAAGGAAGTTCTTCTTCAAGTAAGGTTCGTTATGAGTATTATCGCAGCAAAGAACTTGAGAGTGAAAAGCATCAAGGAAATGCGGCTTCTTATGCATGGTTAAAGGCAGCAATTGCTGAAACAAAGACCATTACAAGCGAAGCGAATGTAAAGAAAATTGAAATTCCAGTTCTTTTATTCCAGGCAGAAAATGATAGCTTAGTAGAGGCTAATGGCTTATACAAACTTGCAAATGCTATGGATAACATTGAATTCGTATACGTAGAAGGAAGTAAACATCAAGTTTGGTCAACAGAAAATGATATTATGATTCCTTATTTTAATACGATTTTTAATTTCTTAGAGAAACACTAAAAAAGAAGTAGCTCAATTTTCATTGGGCTGCTTCTTTTTTGATTTATGGGTCTTAGTAATATGGATGAAGACCGGAGCTATAAAAAGTAAGAGGATCATGACGATAATTATTTTTATAAGCAAGGTCCTTGTACGGGTATTTAGTTTGGTAGAGGCTTTTTGGAGTGCTTCCACGCCTGCTATCTTTTGTTGGTCTGGTTCACTGAGTGCATTTATTTCTCGAAGTAGTCTATTGATGATTTCACGATCTTTTGAAGAAGCACGCTCGATCTCAAAATAATAGACATTCAGATCTTTGTTTATTTGTGCAATCTTGACTTTGGATGCTTCGATGGAAGCCTTTCGCTGCTCTAAGTCATGAAGTAAGTCGTCATAAGTCAAATGCCGATTCGCGGCTAAATGAAATTGATCACGATTGGTATGCTGTAGCTTGTTAAGAAGAGTTAACACGGTATCATAGTCATCAACAGCCGTTGGCGTCTGCATGGATAGATAAGTCGTGTAATCTTTTTCAGTAAACAGTGGGTCTGCTGGAGTGGCAGTGGGTGTGCTGGAATCTATTTTTTCTGCGTGAGCGGTTGCAGGTATGTAAAGAGTCGATAAGAAGCAGAACAGTATTAGAAACAGCATAATACGAGGGGAGTGTTTCTTGAACATATTTGGACAGATTTTTCCTTTCTATAATAGAATGTGATTGTTATTTTATTAATCTTAGTGATTATATAATACTAAAAATTTATTTGCAATAAAATAGGGTCATTTATCATAAAAAATATCATAAAAAGGCAGATATACAAGCTATATGGCGATATGAAGGAGGAATACTCTTGACAAATATATGGCAGATTGTTATTATGAAAATAACTCGGGCAAAGACGCATAAGCAGTAGCGTACTTTGCCCTTTTTTAGTTCATAGGAAATTGCACTGTGCGTATTCCTTCATGAATTAAAAAAGGCTTTCTGAAAACGGATAGCCAAGATGCATTTTATAGATTAATTAGATTAATTAGGGAGCGATGGTATGAGTAAATACACAAAACAAGATATCATTAGACTTGTAGAAGAAGAAGACGTTGAGTTTATTCGCCTACAGTTTGTTGACATTTTTGGCATGCTGAAAAACATGGCAGTTACAACAAGTCAGCTAGAAAAAGTATTGAATAATGAATGCTTATTTGACTGCGGCGCGATAGAAGGTTTCGCAGGAACAGAACGACCAGAACTATATTTATATCCAGACTTAGATACATTTGAGATTTTTCCATGGAGACCTCAACAAGGAAAGGTAGCACGTTTCCTATGTGATGTATATACTCCAGAGGGAGAACCATTTGATGGTGACTCCAGAAGAATTTTGAAAAATGTAATTAAGCAGGCAGCGGATATGGGCTATGATTTTGACATCGGTCCAGAATGTGAATTCTTCTTATTTGACTTGGATGAACAAGGACAAATTACAACGAATACTTCAGAAAAAGGCGCTTATTTTGACATTGGGCCAATCGATAGTGGTGAAAATGCAAGACGTGAAATGATTCTTATGTTAGAAGACATGGGATTTGAAATCACTTCTTCCTTCCATGCAGATTCTCCAGGACAACATGAAGTAGATTTTAAATATGATAGTGTTTTACAATCCGCAGACAACATTGTGACATTTAAGTTAGTTGTTCGTACGGTTGCAAGAAGACATGGATTGCATGCAACCTTTATGCCTAAGCCAAAGACACAGGCAAAAGGAAGCGGAATGCATATTAATATGGCCATGTACAAAGATGGAAAGGATATGTTTAAAGGAGACGACCAAGGTCTTAGCAAAGAAGCAAAAAGCTTTATTGCAGGAATTTTAGAACATGCAAAAGGTATGTCTTTAATTACAAATCCAATCGTTAATTCTTATAAACGTCTTGTTCCAGGATATGAAGCTCCTGTTTATATTGGATGGTCAAAGGAAAACTTAAGTCCACTCATTCGAATTCCAACTGTTAAAAATGGAACGAGAAAGATTGAGCTTAGAAGTCCGGACTGCGCAGCAAATCCTTATCTTGCATTAGCGGTCGTATTGGCAGCAGGGCTTGACGGAATTAGAAGAAATCTTGAAGCACCAGAATCAATCAATATGGATTTACGTGCAGTTAGTGAGAATGTGATAGAGGAATTACAAATTGATACACTTCCATCTACTTTAGGAGAGGCAATTGAAGCGTTCGAAGCAGATGGCTATATCACTGAAATACTTGGCGAGCATTTGGCACATAAGTACCTTGAATCCAAGAAAAAAGAATGGGTTTCTTACACACGACAAGTATCTCCTTGGGAAATTGATGAATATTTAGAGCGCGTTTAGCTTCTAATTTTATAAAACATCAGAAAGAATGGCATGGAGGTGTGTAGCTAAGTGTTAAGTATTATCGTCGCATTTCCTAAAGCGGAAGATGCGAAAAATATACGAAATGTTCTTTTGCGAAATGGCTTCGAAGTCACAGCTACCTGCACTTCCGGAGCACAGGTAGTAACGATGGCAAATGAGTTAGACGGAGGTATCGTCTTGTGCGGCTATCGTTTTAAAGATATGCATTATCTTGAGCTACATAATTATTTACCTGTTGGCTTTGAAATGTTATTAGTGGCTTCTCCTGCAAAATTAGGGGAAGTTACTAATAATAGCATTGTTTGCTTAAATATGCCGATTAGGATGAATGATCTTCTTAATACGATTCAGATGATGTCCTATAATTATTATCGGCGTTTGAAGAAACAAAAGGCACTCGAGAGTAAAAAGCCAAAATGTCGTAGCGAGAGGGATAGAGAGACCATTAATAAGGCCAAGGTCTTATTGATGGAAAGAAATAATTTGACAGAAGAAGAAGCTCATAGATACATTCAAAAGACAAGCATGGATAGTGGAACCAATATGGTGGAGACAGCAGAGATGCTACTTGCACTCATGTAAGTCACAACTGCCAAGCATTTCGAGTATATTAATAACAAGGAATTGCTTGGTGGTCATTGTATGAAGTTTACGAAAATGCATGGTTGTGGAAATGATTATATATTTATTAATTGTATTTATGAAAAAGTGATCAATCCAGAAAAGTTAAGTAGATATCTAAGTGACAGGCATCTTGGAATTGGAGCGGATGGGCTTGTCCTAATTGGTGACAGTTTAGTTGCGGATTATAGTATGCGTATGTACAACCCTGATGGGTCAGTAGGCGAGATGTGCGGAAATGCACTTAGATGTATTGGAAAATATGTTTATGAATCAAAAATGACATCAAAAACAACAGTTACAGTAGAGACAATGGCAGGGGTTAAGACGTTATTCTTGACGGTACATCAGGAGAAAGTCGTTGAAGTTATGGTCGATATGGGAAAACCTGTATTAGAGGCTTACGACATTCCTGTAGTCAGTGAAATGTCTGTGGTCAAGGATGAAGAAATTACAGTATTAGACCGTTCTTTTTTCATTACTTGTGTATCCATCGGTAATCCCCATGCCGTTGTCTTTGTTGATCATGTGGCAGGTTTTCCTGTTGCAAAATATGGATTGCCAATGGAACATAACCTTAAGTTCCCAAATCGAATCAATGTAGAGTTTGTACAAATACTAGATCGTAATAATATCAAAATGAGAATCTGGGAAAGAGGGACTGGTGAGACGCTTGCCTGCGGTTCTGGTACAGCGGCGGCTGTAGTGGCTGGAATCATCACAGGGCGTTTGGATGACGATGTAATCGTGCATTGTCAGGGAGGAATACTAAAGGTTCGTTATGACAGAGAGACAAATGAAATCTATCTTTCAGGTCCGGCCAAGAAAGTCTTTGATGGAAAAATCAATATTTCGGATATTTATTAGGTGTAAAGAATTGGACACCTTGGCTTATGCATAAGATGTAATAAGCGACATGCTGGATGTGATGGTTATGGAAAGAATATGTCAGACAATTAAGCTTGGTGACGTTATCGGTGTTGATTATGGATATTATCAGCATTTTGGTATATATATTGGCGATTATGAGGTTATTCACTACTTTCAGGATGAAGAGAAAAAATCAGATAAAGTTACAATTCAAATCACGAAGTATGAGACTTTCTTAGGATATGAGGAGGAATGCTTTGTATGTGATTTTACAAAGTTCATGCATCCCCCGGATAAGTTTTATAATGTAAAAACGCAAAGTAAGTCATTGTATCGGTTAATTGATCCTAAACTCAACTTAACAGAAGAGTTTGAAAAAGAGTCTACAATCTATACAGCATTTCAGACGGAAAAATATAAGATTTATTCTCCGCAGGAAACAGTAAGTCGCGCATATCAGAGGCTCGGAGAAATCTGTTATGATCCAAAGCATGGTACAATGGAGCATTTCATAATCTGGTGCAAAACCGGAATTGATGAGAGTAGCCAGGCAAATGCGGTTTTGAAAGTCCTAAAGCAAAATTGGGTTCTAATAAGTATGAAGAATAATTAAGGAGAGGCTTTTGCTCTGTAGTTGATAAATCAACATGGAGCGAAAGCTTCTTTTTGTTGTGCAACTCAGTTGCTAGATTTTGCAACTTAAGGTAAGCTCTGTGCAACTTACTACCATTTGGGTTGAGGGTTTTTTTAGCCTTTGTATAATGTTTCCTATCAAAGGAAACAAGAGGTGGAAGGAATGGAGACAATAGTAAGAGTTGAAGGATTAACGAAAAAATATGGCGACGTTAAAGCAGTAGATAGTATTTCTTTCGAAGTTAAGAAAGGGGAACTGTTAGGATTCCTTGGCGAGAATGGGGCAGGAAAGACAACAACAATCAATATGTTATGTACGTTACAAAAGTGCAATCATGGAAAGGTTTCTATCTGTGGATATGAATTGGGAAAAGAAGATGATGAAATACGTAGGCAGATCGGAGTCGTATTCCAGAACAATACATTGGATGATGCGCTGACGGTAAAGGAAAACTTACTTATGCGTGCTTCCCTTTATAATCAATCGACAGGGGAAAATAACGTTAGGCTAAAGACCGTAAGTAGGATGCTTCAAATCAATGATTTATTAAAGATGAAATATAAGGCATTGTCAGGCGGACAAAAACGTAAAGTGGAAATCGCAAGGGCACTTATGAATGCTCCAAAGATACTGTTTTTAGATGAACCAACGACAGGGCTTGATCCACAGACGAGAAAACAGGTGTGGAATTTGATCAATCGTTTAAGAGATGAGTATGGCATGACCGTATTTCTGACAACACACTATATGGAAGAGGCAGCGCTTGCAGACCATATCATCATATTAGAAAAAGGAACGATTATAGAGAATGCAACACCACTAGAATTAAAGGAACGTTACGCACACGACAGATTACTCCTTTATCCAACCCAGATAGAGAAAGTAAAGAATATCTTAAAGGCATTTCCTTATCGTGTTCATGAGAAGCAACAGCAAATCAGTGTTCATATTGGAGAAAGTAAAAACAGCATTGCGGTTTTGAAGGAAGTGGAACCATATATTGATTCATTTGAAGTAATAAAAGGAACGATGGATGATGTGTTCTTAGAGGTAACGGAGCATACCGTAACAGTAAAAGCAGAGGAGGCATGTTAGATATGAAACAGATTATGAGTTTAGTAAAACGTAATATTTTGGTATATACGAGAAATCGAAGCAATGTTATCTCGTCATTGTTTACTATGGTGATCATCGTTATATTGATGACAGCATTTATTGGCGACAGTATGAGGGATTCCATCGTAAGCCTGCTTGCAGAGCTTGGCACGAGAGATGTAGCGGCAGATAAACTCAATGCAAGTATTTACATTCTTAATTGGATCATTGCAGGAATCTTGCTTGTAAATAGTGTAACGGTATCTTTGGCAGTGGTTGGAATTATGATTGAAGACCTTGAAAATAATAAGTTAAACAGTATGTATGTGGCACCAATGAAGCGAAGCAGATTTGTAATCGGATATGTAATTACCGGATTTATCGTAGCATTTGTGATGGGCCTGCTTACTATCGGATTTGCAGAGTTGATTGTCGTATCTAAAGGCGGGGCAGTCCTTACAGCAGGAGAGTTACTTCGTTTGATAGGAGTTTTAGCAATTGTCGTATTTGTATTTTCTAGCTTTAGCTTTTTATGTGTATTAGCAGTGAATTCAAGCAGTACTTTTTCACATGTAAGCGGACTTGTTGGAACACTTGTTGGATTTTTTGCAGCAATCTATATCCCTGTAGGGCAGTTCCCTTCACAAATTGTAAATGTGTTAAAATGCTTGCCAACACTTGTAGGAAGCTCATTATTTAGAGAGATATTTACGAAAGCAAGCGGTGCAAAGTTGTTTGAGGGAGTACCACAGGATACGATTGTTGAGGTAAATAAGGCATTTGGTAACAGTATTTATTACGGGGATCAGGAAGCAAGCTTTCTTCTTAGGATGGCAATTTTAGTTGCTAGTGGTATAATCTTTTTAGGTATTGCAATAGTTGTTATGAGGAAAAAACAATTAAGAGATCGCTAAAAAGAGTAGGAGGGAGTTTTTGAAGATTACTATCGAAGAGTTAAAAGCTGGAGAAGAAGAGGAAATCATCATAAAGACAAATGGAATGGATGAACAGCTTCTACAGCTGATCTATAATGTGAAAATGAAAACCAGCCGTATTACAGGTTTAAAGAACGAACGTATTTATGTAATTGCGCCCAAAGATATATATTACATAGAAACGGTGGATAATAAAGTATTTATCTATACAAAAGATTCCGTGTATGAATCAAAACAAAAGTTGTATGAGTATGAAGCACAGTTTCAGAATACCGACTTCTTCCGTGCAAGTAAGTCGGTCATTTTAAACAAAGGTAAGATAAAAAGTCTGTCGCCAGCATTTAATGGAAGGATGGAAGCCCTTCTTTTAAATGGGGAGAAAGTTATTATATCGAGACAGTATGTGACAGTACTAAAGCGCATGTTGTTAATGTAGGGGGTGAGGGCATGGAAAAAGTAAAAAAGATTGTGAAGTTAATGTTTTATAGATACTGCGTTGTATTTACACTGATTGTGGGAATTAATATTTTAGCGTTGTTTGTTACTGGAAGACTTGGAGAAAAGTGCTCTACCTATGGCTTGCTTGTAATCGAAGCAATGGCAATCTTGTGCGCATTCGGGGAGCTATTCTATATTGGTCAGGAAAATGATTCTAAAAGAAAGGGAATCATAAGAAGTATCCTTCACTATTGTTATATTAATGTTGTAGTAATAGGAGTTGCTTGGAGTCAGATTAAATTAGGATTTCCTGATATATTAATTCTGTTAGCTTCAATTGCTGTAATATATTGGGTGAATGTTGCGCTTGATTTTCATCAAAACAAAAAAGATGCATTAATAATGAACGATATTCTTTCTAAAATTAATAATAATGACGAACAACTTGACAAATTCTTCTAATTAATATATATTTTATGTGCTTACATAAAAAAACCAATTGTGAAATTTGTGTAAAATTACAATAAGAGCGCGGTTGGCAAAAGAATTAGGGGGAAGAAGTATGTATAATCAATTAGCAGAGTTATTATCAGACACAGAATATAATGAGGAAGAGGAAATGGATCTTTATAATGAGTACAAGCCACACAAGATGAGCAAGAAGGAATTTGTCCGTGAGATGCTCCGTCTTCAAGAGGAAAGAAGTATGTATTCCGAGTAGGTTTATTCTTAACTATAAAAATATTTATGGTATATTTAAGAAATAATAAGACAAAATACATTAATAAATTAAAGTTTTTTAAATAATCCTTGTGTTATTATTTTTGCTGTGTTATTATTTCAATAAATTTTAACAAACAAATTAAAATCGCAATCAGCAATGAAAGAGACTGTATGCTATGGTTTTCTTCCAGGACAGGAATGAGGAGTCACCGACTGAGAGCTCCACTACGGAAGATAAGTAGTTTATGGAACACTCTAGAGCTCATGGTTCGAACTGTTAATTTTGAATTAACTCGTAGGGGCATGCGTTACACGCGTTAAGTGTAAAGAGGGGAATAATCCAACAAGGTTTGTTCTCAAAGCGGGTGGTACCGCGGTAAATCATAAATTTTCCGTCCCGAAGTTTAGATCTTTGATCTAGGCTTCGGGACTTTTTTTATGATAGGAGTATCCTATCATAAAAAAAGAGATGCACACTCACCCGGAAGGAAAAAGTCGCTATCGCGACCGGGTTCGGTGCGGCAAAGAGTCTTCTCCATGAAGAACTCTGAGGCCGAAAAATGAGAGAGTCGAAGACACTTTGATAGGAACGATAGGAGTATCCTATCATAAAAAAAGAGATGCACACTCACCCGAAAGGAAGAAGTCGCTATCGCGACCGGTGCACCCCCTTAATAAGAGAGAGTAATACGAACTTTCTATACCCGTGTACTTTTACACGTTAATTCGGTACCGCTTTAGTCTCGGAAATTATAGAATTGCAAGAAGGAGGAAATATGACGATGGAATATGTAACTGGTATTCGTAAAAAAGAAACAGTAGAGATAAAAGATATTTTGGAGAGTGGCTTCAATAATCAGGTGGTTAAGATTAATGGCATGGTTCATACAATCCGTGACATGCGTGAGTTTGCATTTATCGTTTTACGAAAATACGAGGGACTTGTACAATGTGTCTTCACGGAAGGAAGCTTCGACTTTGATTTAAAAAGTATCAAAGAAGGCTCTACAGTAGAAGTAGAAGGCGTTGTAGCACAAGAAGATCGAGCACCACACGGTTTTGAGGTAAGACTTACTAATATTAAAGTGTTAAGTCAGCCAGTTATGGATGCAATGCTTCCTCTTCCAATTGCAAAATGGAAGATGAAGACATCATTAGAGACAAAAGTTGCTCTTCGTCCTATTTCATTACGTAACGTAAGAGAACGTGCAATCTTTAAGATTCAAGAAGGAATAGTTCGTGGATTCCGTGATTTCTTATTTGAACAGAATTTCACAGAAATCAGAACGCCTAAGATCGTAGCAGGAAATGCAGAAGGCGGTGCAAACGTATTTAAACTTGAGTACTTTGGAAAAAAAGCATTTTTAGCACAAAGTCCTCAGACATATAAACAGACAATGGTTGGTGTGTATGACAGAGTGTTTGAAATCGGACCTGTGTTCCGTGCAGAAAAACACAATACGACAAGACATTTGAATGAATACACATCCGTTGACTTTGAGATGGGATACATCGAAAGTTTTGAAGATATTATGGAAATGGAACAGCAGATGTTAAAGCATACATTTGAATTCTTAGCAAAAGAGTATGCAAAAGAAATCAAGCTTCTTAACATCACACTCCCAGAAGTAGATAAGATTCCTCAAGTTCGTTTTGATGTAGCAAAAGAATTAGTATCTGAAAAATATGATCGTAAGATTAAGAATCCATATGATTTAGAACCGGAAGAAGAACAATTAATCGGACGTTATTTTAAAGAAGAATGTGGAAGTGATTTTGTATTTGTAACTCACTATCCAGCAAAGAAACGTCCATTTTATACAATGGATGATCCAGAAAACAATAAGTTTACATTAAGTTTTGACTTATTATATAAAGGCATGGAAGTTACGACTGGTGGTCAAAGAATCCATGACTATGTTCAATTAGTGAAGAAGATGGAAGGCAAAGGAATGGATGTAAACGACTTTGCAAACTATCTATCAATCTTTAAATACGGCATGCCACCTCACGGAGGTTTAGGACTTGGACTTGAACGTCTTACTATGAAATTGTTAGATGAAGCCAATGTTAGAGAAACAGCAATGTTCCCACGTGATGTAACAAGATTAGAACCATAGAAGGAGTGACGACGATGCAGATTACAGATGAAACTATAAAATATGTTTCCGCACTTGCCAAACTGAAACTTACAAAGGAAGAAGAAGAGAGAGCAAAAGTGGATCTTGGAAACATTTTAGGATATATGGAAACTATGAATGAACTTGATACAGAAGGCATTGAGCCAATGAGTCATGCCTTCCCAGTGAAGAATGTATTTCGTGAAGACGTAGTTACCAATGAAGACGACAGAGACAATTTACTTAGCAATGCACCAGTGAAAAAGGACGGCTGCTTCGTCGTTCCTAAGACGGTAGAATAGGAGGAATCACGATGGACATTACATCATTAACAGCACTTGAGTTAAGCCAGATGATCAAATCCGGACAAATTACCGTTGTGGAAGCGACAAAAGCGGCACTCGAGAGAATTAAAGAGAGAGAACAAAAGTATAACTGTTTTGTAACAGTAATTGAAGAAGATGCCCTAAGACAGGCAGAGGCTGTACAAAAAAGAATCGATGCTGGAGAGCTAAAGGATTCCCCGCTTGCAGGTGTTCCAATGGCAATCAAAGATAATATTTGTACAAAAGGGATTAAGACATCCTGCTCTTCTAAAATATTAGGAGACTTTAAACCACCTTATGATGCAGAAGTTGTGAAACGTTTAGAAAATGCAGGCGCAGTCATTTTAGGAAAACTTAATATGGATGAGTTTGCAATGGGTTCAACGACAGAAACAAGTTTCTATGGACCAACAAAGAATCCTTGGAATACAGAACATGTTCCTGGTGGTTCTTCTGGTGGTGCGGCTGCAGCAGTTGCGGCAGAAGAAGCATTTTATACATTAGGTTCCGATACCGGCGGTTCCATTCGTCAACCTAGCAGCTTCTGTGGGGTGACAGGAATCAAGCCAACGTACGGAACTGTGTCCCGATATGGATTGATTGCTTATGCATCTTCCCTTGATCAAATCGGACCAATTGCACGTAATGTAAGTGACTGTGTAGCTGCTCTTGAAGTAATTTCAGGCCATGATGCCAAAGATTCTACAAGTGTTCCAACAGCACAATATAAATATACAGATGCCTTAGTAGATGATGTGAAAGGAATGCGCGTCGGAATTCCAAAAGGATATCTTGGAAAAGGTCTTGATGAAGAAGTAAAACAAGGAATCCTAAAAGTAGCCGAAGATTTAAAGGCAAAAGGAGCTATTGTTGAGGAATGTGATCTTGAAGGAATCGATTATGCAATTCCTGCTTATTATGTGATTGCCTCAGCAGAAGCAAGTTCCAACCTTTCCCGTTATGACGGCGTAAAATATGGATATCGTACAGAAAACTATGAAGGACTTCAAGATGTCTATAAACAGACAAGAGATGAAGGATTCGGAAATGAAGTAAAACGTAGAATGATGATTGGTGCATTCGTATTAAGTTCAGGCTATTACGATGCTTACTATAATAAGGCACTTCGTGTAAAGGCAGTCATCAAGAATGCATTTGACAAGGTGTTTGAAAAATATGATGTGATCCTTGGACCAACGGCTCCGACAACAGCTCTAAAGGCTGGAGAAAACTTAAATGATCCATTAAAGATGTATCTTGGAGATATTTATACTGTTTCTGTTAACCTTGCAGGTCTACCAGCAATCAGCGTACCTTGTGGTATTGATAGTAAAGGACTTCCAATTGGCGCCCAATTTATTGGAAAGCCATTTGGTGAGAAAGACATCATCCGTGTGGCATACTCTTATGAACAGACAAGAGAATATGCGAGACCGGCATTATAGAGGGGGAGAAACATATGAAAGCTTATGAAACTGTCATTGGACTAGAAGTCCATGTAGAACTTGCAACAAAGACTAAGATTTTCTGTGGCTGCTCTACAGAATTCGGCGGAGCACCAAATACACACTGTTGTCCAGTATGTACTGGTATGCCGGGTGTACTTCCAGTATTAAATAAAAAGGTTGTGGAATATGCAATGGCTGCAGGCCTTGCATTAAACTGCGATATTACAAGAAAATGCAAATTCGACCGTAAGAATTATTTTTATCCCGATCTTCCAAAGGCATATCAGACATCACAATTATATTTGCCAATCTGTAGAAATGGCCATGTAGATATTGAAGTAAATGGTGTGAAAAAAGCAATAGGAATCCATGAAATTCATATGGAAGAAGATGCTGGTAAGTTAGTCCATGACGAATGGGACGACTGTACATTAGTCGATTATAACCGTTGTGGTGTGCCACTAATTGAAATCGTATCCGAACCAGATATGCGTTCTGCCGATGAAGTAATTGCTTATCTTACAAAGCTTAGAACGACATTACAATATCTTGGCGTGTCTGACTGTAAGATGCAGGAAGGTTCCTTACGTGCCGATGTTAACTTATCTGTTCGTGAAGTAGGTGCTCCTGAGTTTGGTACAAGAACAGAAATGAAGAACTTAAACTCTTTCAAATCCATTGCCAGAGCAATTGAAGGAGAAAGAAAACGTCAGATCGAAGTCATTGAATATGGCAAGAAGGTTATTCAGGAAACAAGAAGATGGGATGACAACAAAGATAATTCTTATGCAATGCGTAGCAAGGAAGATGCACAGGATTATCGTTATTTCCCAGAACCTGACCTTGTTCCAATTGAAATTAGCGAAGAATGGATTAAGGAAATCAAGGATCGTGAGCCAGAACTTCGTGATGCTAAGATGCTTCGTTATGAAACAGAATATGATATTCCTGAATACGATGCATCCTTAATTACAGAGTCAAAAGCGATTGCAGATTTATTTGAAGCGACAGTTGCAATCTGTAATAAGCCAAAAGAAGTATCCAACTGGTTAATGGTTGAGACGATGAGACTTCTTAAGGAACATGAGATGGATCCGGAAGATATTAAGTTCTCGCCTGAAAACTTAGCGAAATTAATTGGCTTAATTGATGCAAACACGATTAACCGTACGGTTGCCAAAGAAGTGTTCGAAGTCGTATTTGCCGAAAATGTTGATCCTGAGGCTTTTGTAGAAGAAAAAGGTCTTAAGATGGTAAATGATGAAGGAGCACTTCGTTCAACCATTGAGGAAATCGTTAGCGTGAATACGCAATCTGTAGAAGACTATAAGGCTGGTAAGAAGAAGGCAATGGGATTCTTAGTTGGACAGACGATGAAGGCTATGAAGGGAAAAGCAAACCCTGGTATGATTAATAAGATTCTAACAGAAATTTTAGATAGCCTATAAAAAATAATAAGAAAAAAGACTGGCTGCATGACATATAATGTACAATCAACGAATAGGAGAGAGTCCATGTATGTAGTGCAGTCTTTTTCTACTATTTTATATGAAGATAAGAGCCGTTATCCAAAACTGCAGGTAGTTTCTAAGAATGAGTACTATGCGGAAATACTTAGAGAAGACTATGCGGGGAAAGCAAGCGAGCTTACGTCGGTAAATCAGTATGAGTATCATTATATCGCAAATCGAAGAGATGATTCGGCACTTGCGAAGCATCTTGGCAATATTCAAGAGGTAGAGCGAAGACATTTGGAGATACTAGGAGAGTTGATCCGACTGCTTGGTGGCAAACCAATTTTTCGAAGCGGGTACCAAACGGATAAAATAGATTGGTCCTGTAAGAAGATAGAGTATGGCGAGTCTCAGAAGGAGCAGTTGAAGAATGATTTGGAATTAGAGTATCGATCTATAAGTAACTATAATATGCATAGCAAGCTTATCAGCGATCCATATATTAAGGCAGTTTTAGCAAGAATCATAAAAGATGAGTACGTTCATGTTCATGTGCTAGAAGCCTTAATACGTGGAGAAAGGTAAGATTACCCTTCAAGCGCCTCAAAGTCAAGAATTTTGATTTGCTTTCTTGTGATTTCAAGGATTCCTTCCTCTTTCATCTTCATAAGTTCTCTGGAAAGGGAAGGCCTTGTAACCCCAAGATAGTCGGCCAATTGTTCTCTTGTCAGGGTAGAAACTACAAATCCTTCGGTATTGCAGTTTTGAATGAAATATTCGGCCAATTTGTTGCGCAATGAGCCGGCACCTATGACTTGAATCTTTTGGTTTAGCAGATATGCTTTTTCGGAAAGAATGCCGAGCATATTTTTTATAATTGTTTCATGGTGGTTGCAGTTATGCTCGCATGTTTGATAAAAATACTGTTTTGGAAGGGCGAGTACTTTCGTTTCTTTTGTTGTTACCACATAGAAATCATAGGTTTTATTTTTTAGGAATAGATAGACTTCGCCAAAGGTTGTACCAGGCTTAGAAAATGTATTCATGATTAAGCGGTTTCCATTTGGAGTGTCTTTGCAAATTTGAATCTCACCTTCTAATAAGATATACAAATGGGTGGGAATATCGTTGGAATGAAATAAATAAATATTCTTTTTAAAGATCTGTTCTTTGGAAGCACTGCATGTCAGTGCTTTTTTTATGTCCTCTGGCGTCATGCCATGGAATAAAGGAATACTATTAAGATTCATATGAGCCTCACTATTTGTTATTTTAGTAGTAGTATTTACTATAATGTGAAAGTTAACAATAATCAACAATAGAGTTAAAATAAATCTTATGAAAAAAGAGGCAGGAATTACTACCCCTTTTTTTATAAGATCATTTAAGCTTGTAGCAAGGAATTGCCAATACGAATGGCTGTAAAAAGTAAGTCGGCTATGAAAAGTTTGAGGTAAAAGTACCTGCTAGTATTGGTGGATTTTTACTGTTTATGGAGTGAAACTCACAAATACAATTAAAGTTTGATTCTGTATAAATAACTAGATTTAATTTAGACATTTTGGTAGCTTGAATCTGGCGAAATACATTGGTGATATTAAAATCTAAATAACAAGGATTTGATTTACTTTTTAGGTTTGTCGTTATATTAGTTGGAATGATTTTATTTAAGTTGTTTTTAGAATTAAGGATTCCAAGGTAAAAACATCGTTTTGGATTTAAGATTCCTGAAACTACGCGATTAAAGTGTAATGAGAAGACAACATTTATCATACCTCCAACATAACAAGGAAACTGGGTTAGGTCAAATGAAATGATTGCTTTATGATAATATGAAGGGCCAGAGCCAATATAGAGAGTATCACTAGTGAATGGAGGCTGAGGAACTTCATTTATTATGCTTAGGTTTTGCATTGCTGTTTGTGTTACTTGGTTCATTTCTACTTACCTTAATTAATGTTATTATTATTTTATGAAAAAAGGTAACATATGTTACCGAATTAAGAACTGGTTTGCGATATCATAAACACATCAAAGAAAGAAAGACACCCAATCAGGTGCTTGAAATAAAAGGAGAATATGATATGACAAACAATATGTTCTGTTATCAATGCCAAGAAACAGCAGGCAACAAAGGATGTACAAAAGTAGGCGTTTGTGGGAAAAGCGCTGACCTTGCAAATATGCAGGATTTATTAATTTATGTAACAAAAGGACTATCGGAAGTTACAACTAAATTACGTAAAGAAGGTAAGGCAGTTTCCAAAGAAGTAAACCACTACGTAACATTAAACTTATTTACAACAATCACAAATGCAAACTTCGATGATGAAGTATTTTACGCTAGAGTAAAAGAAACATTAGCAATGAAAAATGAATTAATGGAACAGTTAACTGATAAAACAAACTTATCTGAAGCTGCCACATGGGATGTAGAAGAAGATAAAAAATCTGGTTTCCTTGCAACACTTAAAAATATCGTTTCTGGAAACAATTCAGGTTCTGAAGTAAATGCAATGTTAAAAGCAAAAGCAGAATCGAAAGAAGTAGGTGTATTAGCTACAGAAAATGAAGATGTTCGTTCTTTAAGAGAATTAATCACTTACGGATTAAAAGGGTTATCTGCATACTCCAAACATGCCAATGCATTAGGATATGACAACGAAGAAATCGATGCATTCATGCAGGAAACATTAATGAAATTAATGGATGACTCTATGACTGCAGATCAGTTAGTAGCATTAACATTAGAAACAGGTAAAGTCGGCGTTGATGGTATGGCACTTTTAGATACTGCCAATACAACAACTTACGGAAATCCAGAAATCACAAAAGTTAACATTGGTGTTGGAAAAAATCCTGGTATCTTAGTATCTGGTCATGATCTTGCAGATATCGAACAGTTATTAATTCAGACAGAAGGAACTGGTGTGGATGTGTATACTCATTCTGAAATGTTACCAGCTCACTACTATCCAAACCTTAAGAAATACAAACACCTTGTAGGTAACTATGGTAACGCTTGGTGGAAACAAAAAGAAGAATTTGAATCCTTTAACGGACCAATCTTAATGACAACAAACTGTATCGTACCACCAAAAGATTCTTATAAAGACAGAATGTTTACAACAGGTGCAGCAGGTTATGCAGGATGCAAACACATCGAAGGGGAAGCGGGAGCTAAAAAAGATTTCTCTGAAATTATCGAATTAGCAAAGAAATGCCAAGCTCCAACTGAAATTGAAACTGGGGAAATCGTTGGTGGATTTGCTCATGAACAGGTATTTGCATTAGCAGATGCAGTTGTAGACGCAGTAAAATCCGGCGCAATCAAGAAATTTGTTGTAATGGCAGGTTGTGATGGCCGTGCTTCTAAACGTAACTACTACACTGATTTTGCAAAAGCCCTTCCAAAAGATACTGTAATCTTAACAGCAGGATGTGCAAAATATAAATATAACAAGCTAGATTTAGGCGATATTGGCGGAATTCCAAGAGTATTAGATGCTGGACAATGTAATGATTCTTATTCTTTAGCGTTAATTGCGCTTAAATTAAAAGAAGTATTCGAATTAGAAGACATCAACGAATTACCAATCATCTACAACATTGCTTGGTATGAACAAAAAGCGGTTATCGTATTATTATCCTTATTATACCTTGGAGTAAAAGAAATCCACTTAGGACCAACATTACCAGGGTTCTTATCACCAAATGTAGCAAACGTATTAGTTGAAAACTTTGGAATTGCTGGAATTCAGACAGTACAAGAAGATATGGAATTATTCTTTGGCGAAGAAGTAGCTACTAATGTATCTGTAGATGGAGCTATCACAAAAGACATGATTATCGGGGAAATCTTAAAAGCAAATCCAGATCATGCAAGAGTATTAATGGAAGCGGGCATGCACTGCCTTGGATGCCCATCTTCTCAAGCGGAAACATTAGAGGAAGCTTGTATGGTTCACGGCATTGATGTAAATGAGTTATTAGGCAGATTAAAATAATAAAGAATAAATGATACATGCGAAGTTTCCTACCAGCCGGTAGAGAAGCTTCGCTTATTTTGAGGAAAAAGAAACCAAGGAAAAACACAATCTGAATTACCATGAATTTACACTCTATGTAATGAATAGTTAACCGATATAATTTTTAGACAAAACAATATCGACTAGGAGACTCATATGATTAAAAGTACTAAAACAACGTATGTCTTTATTCTGATGCTACTTGGATTGGTAGTCTCAGGCTGTGGGGCAAAAAACGAGCAGGGAACTGCAAAACAGCAAGAAAAAGAGAATATATCATTAACTGTGTGGGGAGCACAAGACGATTTGGAACTGTTAGGTGAGATGAGCGAAAGTTTCAAAGAAAAATATGCAGACGAAGCAACGTTTACGTTCAATATGGAAGCAGTAGATGAAGGTATCTGTAAAAATGTTATTTTAGAAGATGTAAATAGCGCAGCAGACGTATTTGCATTTGGTGATGACCAGTTAATGACAATAGCGGCGGGCGGAATTATAAGCCCAATTGAAGACAAAGAACAGGTTGTAGCCGATAATTTAGAAGCAGCGATTGAAGCAGCTACGATTAATGATCAGTTATATGCATATCCAATGACTGCAGATAACGGCTATTTTATGTATTACAATAAAAAATATTTTTCTGATAGCGATGTAAAAAACTTAAATCGTATGTTGGAAATTGCTGAAAAAAAGAATAAAAAGGTAGTAATGGACTGGTCTAGCGGCTGGTATCTATATTCCTTTTTTGGTAATTCAGGACTTAAATTAGGATTAAATGACGATATGGTATCCAATTACTGTGATTGGAATTCCACTTCAGGAGAAATAAAAGGATTGGATATAGCAAATGCTATGCTTTCCATTGCAAAATCACCAGCATTTTATAATACGCAGGATGATGGCTTTGTAAAAGGTGTACAGGATGGAACTGTTATCGCAGGCGTTAGTGGTATGTGGAACGCCAATCACTTACAAAAAGCATGGGGGGAAGACTATGCGGCTGTGAAACTTCCAACGTATACAGTAGCAGGAAAAGAGCTTCAAATGGCATCTTATGCAGGTTATAAATTAGTAGGGGTAAATGCATACTCCGATCATAAAGACTGGGCAACTAAGTTTGCACAATGGATTACGAATGAAGAAAATCAAAAACTTCGTTTCATGAAAAGAGGACTAGGACCAAGTAATAGTAATGCGGCAAATTCACCGGAAGTACAAGCTTCCATTGCAATGCAAGCGTTATTAGAGCAATCTCAATATTCAAGCTTACAACGTGTAGGTGAAAAGTACTGGGATGCAGTACAAGAGTTTGGTCTTCTATTGGCAAATGAACCTACGAAAGCAGGAAATCTGCAAAAAAGACTAGATACTATGGTAAAAAGTATTACTAGTAATTGGGTAGACAAATAACAGCCAGAGTAAGGAGTAAATGAAATGAAGGCAAAAAGACGTACAGAAATAAAAAGATATGTTTCCATTCTCGTTGTAGTAGCCGGTATCATATTGATTACCAAAAATATACAGTCTATGTATGGAATCAGCCAAGTAAATAAAACAGCGAATGTAGTAATTGATGAATATATGGTGAGCCTGCAAAAGCTAGAAGAAATTGAAACTACATCAGAACGTATCCATAAATATGCATTATCACATATTGTTGCAACAAATTTAGTTACCATGCTGGATGTTGCTACAATGATTCAAGAAGAAACTCATAACATGACTGAGGCATTTAGCAGTTATGAACAATATGTGACAGAAGAAAGCAAGGAAGTATACGAGAGTCTCCTTAGTAATTATAAGGTGTTTCAAAATTCCTTGGCAAACCTCCTTGCATACAGTGTAGGTAGTAATAAGAATGATGCATATGCTTATGCCAATAATGAATTAGCAGATGCTGCATCGGAAATTATTTCAAATATCGATGCATTAAAAGAAGTTACACAAGCGAACTCTGAAGCAGCAAGAAAAGTGTTACGAAGAAACTATATAACACAATTTGGAATGTCTATATCTTTCGCTGTATTAAGTGTAATTTTATTAACTACAGTTCTAAACCGTGTTACTAAGAAAGTTGTGAACCCGATTACTGGAATGTCAGCTGAGTTAAAGGCCATCATAGATGGAATCAACAATAGAGAAGGTGATCTTACAAAGCGTATTACTATAGGCGTGAATAATGAAGTCGGAGATTTAGGAAATGGAATGAACATATTCCTAGAAAAATTACAGCATATTTTTGAAATAATCCGTAGTAATGCCGATAAGATGGATTTCCTTGTTGATGAAGTATTAGGTAGTGTTAATGCATCAAGCGACAATGCCACTGATTTATCTTCTGTTACAGAAGAATTATCAGCAACAATGGAAGAAGTATCTGGTCACACATTGATGATCAACCAGAATGCTGGTGAGGTACGTGATGATGTAAATGATATTGCTGAAAAATCTACTAAGATGGATGAATACGCAAAAGAGATGAAAAAGAATGCGGACAATATGCAATCCAATGCTCGTATTCAATTAGAAGAGATTGATAGCAAGGTAAAAGATATGCTTGAAGTTTTAAATCAGGCAATTGAAGAAAGTCAGAGTGTTGACAAGGTAAGTAACCTTACAAATGATATTTTAAGTATTTCCAGTCAGACAAACTTACTTGCTTTAAATGCATCCATTGAGGCTGCAAGAGCAGGGGAAGCTGGAAAAGGTTTCGCAGTTGTTGCGGAAGAGATTCGTAACCTTGCGGATTCTAGCCGTGAGACAGCGAACAACATCAAAGAGATTAATGGTGTTGTTACAGATGCTGTACACAACTTATCAGATAATGCCAACACCTTAATCGGTTTCATGACAGAGTCAATTCTTCCTGGATTTGAATCCTTTATCGAGGTAGGTAACCAGTATAAAAACGATGCAGATTATATTGAAAATGTAATGAATGACTTTGCAGATAAGACGGAAGAATTAAAGTCTACAATGAATAATATTGCGAAATCCATCAACACGATTACAACTGCCATTGAAGATGGGGTAAAAGGATTGAATAGTGCAGCAGAAAGTACGCAAGGCTTAGTTGTTGATATGGCAAATATCACAGAACAAATGAATGCTAATAAAGAAATTGCGACAGAACTAAAAGAGGAAGCAGCGATTTTTAAAGAAATATAAACGAGAAGATACGTTTTCCTTTCCAGTGAACAGCTGGAGGGGGAGGCGTATTTTTTAATTGTTCGGAAATTTCTCTGTCGAGCTCTTTCCTAACAATTAAAAATGTCCCAAAAAGCGGGGCGTGTGATGCGCACTCACCTGAAAGGAAGATGTCGCTATAGCGACCAGGTTCGGCGCGGGCAAAGTGTGCGTTCCTTGACAAACGCAAAAGACGCGAGAGTGTGTGGAACACACACTTTGTTCTTTGAACAACGAGCGAAAGAGATGCTTGTATTACCTTGGTGACTGTCGCGATAACCAGAGATATTGTAAAAAATACAGAAAAATATCGTATTCAGGAATTGATAAATGTAATATACTATAAGTAGATAAAAAAAGTAAACAGTATACATCTCGGAGGAATCTATGAATATTATAATTGTTGGTTGTGGTAAAGTTGGTAGAACTTTAGCAGAACAACTAAGTCAGGAAGGACACAATATTTCTATTATTGATATAAATCAGCAGGTGGTAGATGAAATCTCGTATGGATTTGATGCAATGGGTGTGACAGGCAATGGTGCAAGCTGGAGTACGCAGATGGAAGCAGGTATTGAAAAGGCACATTTGTTAATTGCAGTAACGGGCTCAGATGAGCTGAATCTACTGTGCTGCCTAATTGCACGTAAAGCAGGAAACTGCAAGACCATAGCAAGAGTTCGTAACCCGGTTTATAGCAAGGATGTTGCATTTATTAAGGAAGAACTGGGCTTAACGTTGGTCATTAATCCGGAATATGAAGCCGCATGTGAAATCAGCCGTCTGCTTAAGTTTCCATCGGCAATTGATATTAATATATTTAAACAAGGCCATGTGGAATTGCTTAAGTTCAAAGTAGAAGAGAATTCCGTATTACATGATATGAAGATTAAGGAAATCCATACAAGGTTAAAATGTGACATCTTGATTAGTATTGTAGAGCGTGGGGAAGAAACTATTATTCCAAATGGGGACTTTGTCATAAAGGAAAATGACATCATTTCTATTGTTGGCTCTCGTAAGATGGCTATGGAATTCTTTGTTCGAATTGGCGTTGTAAAAGCACCGGTAAAGAACGCGATATTGATTGGTGGCGGGGCTATAACTTATTATTTAGCAATCCAGCTTTTAAATAGCGGTATTAATGTAAAGATTATCGAAGAAAAACGGAAGCGTTGTGAAGAATTAACAGAGCTATTACCGAAGGCCATGATTATCCATGGAGATGGTACCGATAAAGAGCTGTTAATGGAAGAAGGCATAACTGATGCGGAAGCGTTTGTATCGTTAACGGGAATGGATGAAGAAAACATTTTGCTTTCCTTGTATGCACGTTGTAAGATGAATGGAAAGATTATTACAAAAGTAAATCGTATTGCATTTGATGAAGTAGTTGATAGTTTAAATCTAGGCAGTGTCGTGTATCCAAAATATATTACGTTGCAGTCCATTCTCAAGTATGTTAGAGCTATGAATCATTCCAGAGGAAGCAATGTGGAAAACATATATAAGATCAAGAAAGATAAGGCAGAAGCGCTTGGCTTCCTTGTGAATAAAGGGTCTAAGTTGATTGGCATCTCATTAGAGAATTTAGACTTAAAACCAAACTTAATCATTTGTTCGATTAATCGTAATGGAACTATCATTATCCCAAATGGGAAGGACTGCATTGAAGAAGGCGATCATGTGCTTATCGTTACAACAAACATGGGATTACATGATATAAGTGATATACTAAGGAGTTAATGATATGAATTTTGGATTTATCAGGTTTATTCTAGGATGGATACTGAACTTTCAAGGACTATTTCTATTAGTACCATGTATCGTATCTATCATTTATAAGGAGTCGAGCGGCTATTCATTTTTAGCTGCTTCAATTATCAGCTTTGCTGTAGGAATTGCGTGTACGCGTCACAAGCCAAAAAATAAATCCTTTTATGCGAGAGACGGATTTATTAGTGTTTCCTTAGGATGGATTGTGTTAAGTCTATCGGGGGCTTTGCCATTTCTTCTTAGTGGAGAGATTCCTAATGTATTTGATGCATTGTTTGAGACAATCTCAGGATATACGACAACGGGGGCTACGATTCTGTCTGATGTAGAGTCATTGTCAAAATGCATATTGTTTTGGCGTAGTTTCACTCACTGGATTGGCGGTATGGGAATCTTAGCGTTTGTACTTTGTATTCTTCCTCTTGCAGGTGGAAACAATATGCATCTTTTGCGAGCGGAGAGTCCAGGGCCAAGCGTTGGGAAGCTGGTTCCTCGTGTCAAATATACCGCAATGATTTTATATGGAATGTATACGTTTCTTACAGTAGCAGAATGTGTTTTGTTACTGATTGGGGGAATGGATGTTTTTGATGCAGTTACAACATCTTTTGCAACTGCTGGTACCGGCGGTTTTGGTATTAGGAATTCAAGTATAGCAGATTACAATGTGTTTATCCAAAATGTAGTTGCTGTATTTATGGTATTATTCGGTGTGAACTTTACAATCTATTTCTTAATATTGGTACGTAAGCCAAAACAAATTTTGAAAAGTGAGGAACTTCGTGCATACCTAGGAATTGTGTTTTTAGCAACACTGATCATTGGAATTAATGTAAGGGATTCTTTTAGTTCTATCTGGGTCGCATTACAACAAGCGTTTTTCCAAGTGGCAAGTATCATAACGACAACAGGGTTTGCGACGACTGATTTTAATCTATGGCCGACACTATCAAAATCTATTTTAGTATTGATCATGTTCATTGGTGCCTGTGCCGGTAGTACAGGTGGAGGAATCAAGGTATCTAGAATCGTAATCGCATGGAAGAATGTAAAAAATGAAATTGCCTCATTTATTCATCCAAAGAGCGTGCATATCATAAAGCTAGAGGGAAAGAAAGTTGGAAACGATGTCGTACGTTCAGTAAATACATATATTGTGTTGTATTTACTTATTATGGTGGCGTCCGTACTTTTGATTTCGTTAGAAAACTTTAGTTTTGAGACAAGCTTTACATCTGTTGTTGCAACGTTAAATAATATTGGACCTGGTCTTGATGGAGTTGGACCGATGGAGAACTTTGCAAAGTTCAATCCATTTTCAAAGTGTGTCTTTATGTTTGACATGTTAGCTGGAAGATTAGAGTTGATCCCAATGGTGATTTTATTCGCCCCATGGATCTGGAGAAAGAGCAAATAAAAGGGGCTGTAAAAAAACAGCCTTAACAAAGAGGTCCTAGTCACGGAATCGTG
>CAJMNR010000046.1 GCA_905214875.1 uncultured bacterium
GAAAAAAGACAACTAACCACACCAAAACGGTGTGGTTAGTTGTCTACAGTCTGAAAGATGCTAAAAAGAGATTTTTAGCATCTTTTTGAAGAAATATTAGTCATTATCAATTGCTTTAAATGTTCCAGAAAGTGTCTTGCTTGATTTAGTTTTAGTATTTGTTACTCCAGTAATCTTATATTTGTAAGATTGGCCTCTAGTTAAACCACTAACTCTTACCGTTAAATCATCGTTGTCTTTTTCTACAACTCTAGTTTTATATGTCTTTGTTCCACTTGTATTGGTAATTACGACTTTTACGTTCTTGTAAGATACTCTATTTCTGAAGTCAAAGGTAACTTCTCTATCATCAGCATCATAATCTACGTCTTTTACTAAATTAGTAGATGCTTTCGGAATGCTAAATGTAATAGTAAGTGTGCCGTACTTCGAAGCATTGGATTTTCGAATTCCTGTAATAGTTACCGTATATTTCTTTCCTGCCTTTAAGTTCGCTACGTCTAAATCGATTTCATCGCTGTCGTTATCTTCAATAAAGGTCTTATAGCTTTTCCCTGAGCTATCTTTTACCGTAGCTTTTGCATTGGATTTTAAACGGATCTTAGAAGAAAAATCAATCTCGATATCGTCATCAGAACCAGTGTAGTCATAGTTTACGCTTTTTACACCGATTTTCGTTGTAGACTTTGTACTTGTAGAAAACTTTGCCTTTGCTGCAAGTGTTGTAGCAGGAGTTGCTGCCATCGTTATCATCATGACTGCTGCACCAGCCGCCAATATTTTTGTTAGTGTTTGTTTCATTTTCATTTATACTCTCCTTATGTGTTTCATTTCTCCTTTAGGATACAACTCAAAGATTAAAGAAATATTAAAAGGATGGTTTAATCTATATTTAATTTTGAAACACTATTATGATAAGGGAATACAAAGGAAGGGAGTTTCTACAATTGAGAATATTAGTAGTTGAAGATGAAAAAGACTTAAATGATATTTTGACAAAACGACTGACAAAGGCCGGATATAATGTGGATTCTTGCTATACAGGAAGGGAAGCGCTTGATTATATAGCAGTGGGTGAATATGATGTCATCCTATTAGATGTCATGTTGCCTGAAGTCAGTGGTATCGAGATTGTAAGGAAGATGCGCAAGGAAAAGAATAAGACAAAAGTCTTGCTTCTTACGGCAAAGGACAGCATCGAGGATCGCGTCATCGGATTAGATAGCGGTGCCGATGATTACTTGGTAAAGCCATTTGCCTTTGAGGAGTTATTAGCAAGAATCCGTGTAATGATCCGTCGCAGTCATAATGAAGTAACCAACGTCTATCAGATTGCCAACTTAACGGTAGACTGCGAAAAACATATTGTGATGCGTGATAATACGGAGATCTCTTTATCCAGTAAGGAGTTTCAATTGTTAGAATACATGATTCGCAATCAAGGTGTGGTATTAAGCCGCGCAAAAATAGAGCAGAACTTATGGAACTTTGATTATGAAGGCGGTTCTAATGTAATCGATGTCTACATCCGTTACCTTAGAAAGAAAATCGACCAGGGATTTGAACCGAAGTTGATTCATACAAAGAGAGGCATCGGCTATGTACTTCGGGTAGAGGAAGCAAAATGAGACGACGCAGGATATCAATCATATGGAAACTGACGATCTGGTACACGTCATTTCTATGCTTACTAGCCGTAATTATCGTGGGAGTAACCTACCTTGTAAGTGGAAGAATTATCAAGAGTTCTTCCAAAACCCAGCTAGTAAATGTCGTTGATACGGCATTGTCCGAACTGGAATATGACGATGGCGAACTGGAGGCGGACGATGAGCTAGAGTTCTTCCATCGAGGTATTTATTTATCCGTATATAATGAAAATAATCAGTTAGTCATGGGCATGATGCCAAAAGGATTTGATCTGTCTAGTGTATATGAAAGCAATGTGCTGCAAACGATACGCCTTGCCAATGAAGATTGGTACTATTATGAGAATCAAATCATGGTAGCAGACTATGGGATGGTTACTGTAAGAGGCATGATGGCCGCTTCAGCAAGTTTTGATAATCAGCAAGTCGTGCTTTTGGTGTTATCCTGGCTGTCGCCAATTATTATCCTAGTGGCAGCAGTCGGAGGCTATAGCATGGCGAAACGCGCCTTTCGTCCTATTCGTCAAATGCGAGAAACCGTAGAACAGATTAATAGCGCAAAGGATCTTACAAAACGTGTAAATCTAGGAACTGGTGAAGATGAAATCTACAAATTAGGAGAGACGTTTGACCAAATGTTTGAGCGCTTAGAGGAAGGATTTGAACGGGAAAAACAATTTACTTCGGATGTTTCCCATGAACTTCGTACTCCAGTCAGCGTCATCTTATCCCAATGTGAATATGCTATGGAGCAAGAAAATGGTTCAGAGACAAAGGAAGCGCTAACTAGTATTTATCATCAAACGGTGCGTATGTCGAAAATGATTGGCCAGCTACTTGTACTATCACGAAGTGACCAAGGAGTTGAAACACTTTTAAAGGAAGAGTTAAACATAAGCGAACTGCTAGAAATCATTATTGAAGATTTAGAAGAGAAAGCCATGCAAAAGAACATACGAATTGATTATGAAGTTGAGAAGAATATTATGTTTTATGGTGATGAAACAATGCTTGTTCGATTCTTTGTGAATTTGATTACAAATGCAATCAAGTATGGGAAAGACGGTGGATGGATCAAGGTAAACCTATCAAAAGAAAACGGTCGTATTGAAGGCTTTATAGAAGACAATGGCATTGGCATAGCAAAAGAAGATCAGGACAAGATTTTTAGACGGTTTTATCAAGTAAATCCAGCAAGAACATCGACAAAAGAAGGCAGCATTGGTCTTGGGCTTTCCATGGTCCAATGGATAGCCAATGCACATCATGGTGAGGTCACTGTAAAAAGTGAATTAGGAATAGGAAGCAAGTTTGAGTTTTATTTTCCAATCGAGAAAGAAAATGTTATAATTTAGAGATAAGAGACACCACCGCGTATACAAAAATATTTGATGCAGTGGTGTCTTTTTTAATTGTTAGGAAGTGTGCGTTCCTTGACAAACGCAAAAGACGCGAGAGTGTGTGGAACACACGATTTGTTCTTAATCTTAATAAGGAGGTCAAAGAATGAAGCAAATAGCATTAGGAACAAGTGACGTAAAGGTAACGAATCTAGGGTTAGGTTGCATTAATTTCGGTACGACGACGAAGGAGGAAGATGCCCATCGGTTAATAGAAGCCTATGTAAGCCGTGGTGGTAATCTATTAGATACTTCGAATAACTATGCCTTTTGGAATGGAGGAGATGGCAGGGAGAGTGAACGTGTCCTTGGCCACTGGCTTAAGAAGAATCCTTCCTTACGAAAAAATCTTGTAGTAGCAACAAAGCTTGGAGCAAGGCCAAAGGATCTTACAAAAGGATTTGATGACGTTCAAGGAAATGGGCGTAGTACCATTTATGAAGAAGTTGAAAAATCACTAGAGACCCTTCATGTTGATACCATTGATTTATTATACTTACATACGGACGACTGGAATACGCCACTAGAAGAAACGCTTTCCGCATTAAATGATGTAATCAAGAAAGGATATGTAAAACTAATTGGATGTAGTAACTTTCGAACTTTTAGAATTGAACAGGCGAGACAAATCTGTAAGGAACATGACTATCCATTCTTTAGTGCCGTTCAACAGCGATATACATACCTTCAGCCAGTAGCAGATGCTGACTTTGGTGTGCAGGTTGCAGCAGATAGTGAGTTAAAAAGTTATTTTAAATATTATAACGACTTAACATTCGTATCCCATACGTCGTTACTATATGGAGTGTATTTTGGGCAGCAGATAGAAGACATTAATTATGATACGCGTTGGAATCGGAAACGGTTAGAAGAAGTGCAGGCACAAAAAGAGAATCGCGTACCATGGGTACTTAAGAAAATTACAGAGGACTTTGGTGGAAGTGTAGCATTATTTACTTCAAGTAAGATTGAACATCTTATACAGAACATTGAGTATTTTGAGAAAGACGAATAACAAAAAAATCCCATATCCACAAGTAGTAGTGATACGGGATTTTTTTATTAAAAGATTAAGCTAAACATACGTTTACTGCTTGATCTCCTCTGTTTCCTTGAGCAACATCGAAAGTAACATTTTGGCCCTCTTCTAAAGTTTTGAATCCTTCAGCTACAATACCAGAGAAGTGAACGAAGATGTCTTCGTTAGTTTCGTTGTTAGTGATGAAACCAAATCCTTTTTCAGAGTTAAACCATTTTACTGTACCTTTATTCATTGAAAGATACCTCCATTATAATATTATATTTTCGATGTAAAAATAAAAATCACATATTTTTGTAAGTCATCATGCTCGATAATGATTTACAAAAATATGTGAATCAAATTTAACATTTTAAATACTCTTTCAGTGTACGATAGTTTTAAAATTAAGTCAAGGGATTTTGAAAATATTTTGAAAATTCTAATTAAGTATTATAATTACGAGGATTAGAACATATGTTCTGCATGCGTGAAAAGCGACACTTTTTATAGTTTGACTTTACATTATATGGTAAATTAATGCTTCGGTTTGCTATAATAGAGCTATGAATCTAGAAGAATAGGGGGACAAGCTATGAAGAAGAATCGCGCCAGCATGCTTTTCATTGTAAGTATGCTGGCCACAGGATGTGCAACAAGTACTTCGACAGTAAATGAAACACTACCACCAAAGCAAGAATCAGAGGTTCAAACGACAGAACCAACAGCAACGACAGAACCAGAAAGTACGAAAGAGGCACCGCTATATACGGAACGGCCGGCAAAGGATATGGAAGAGGAACTTGGAATCGAGTCTAAGAAGAAAGAGGCATTTATTGAGAAATACGGTCAAGATGTGTACGATACGGCTTTGATTTATTGTTCAGAGATTCTTCAAATCAATCATACCCAGGAGGTAGACAAAAGCAAATTTGATAAATATCGAGAAGATTATGTCGTTGAGGAGTTAGAGATTCCTTCAACCTTTGATGATCATATCATTCCAGCCACTTATCTCAGACAAAAGAAAAGCACAAAGAATGATACGGTAATTCTCATTCACGGTCGTGGAGGAACAAGGGAAATCAACATGTCCATCGGCGTGCAGTTTCTAGAACAGGGATACAACGTATTGACAATTGATTTACGTAGTTCTGGCAGTAATAAGGCAAAATTTACAACGTATGGAGCATGGGAAAAATATGACGTGGTAGATTGTGTCGATTATATTGATGAAAGAATCGACAGCAACAATAAATTAATCCTTTGGGGTTGTTCCTATGGAGGCGCGGTATGTTCCGTTACACTAGGCACAAAGAATCTGGAGAAAAAGGTCGATGCCGCAATTTTAGACTGTGCATTAGACAGCATGGGATCGATGATTTACGGATGCTATGTAACAAGAATGAATCAGCCACCGCTAGAGGATGTAAAGGATTATTGCGACAAATTCTTAAATGAATTTTACGGAATACGCCTTGAGGATGCCAATGGCCAAGTACAGATTGCGGATACAAAAGTTCCAACGTTGATGTTTGCATGTACTGGAGATCCAACGGTACCTTTTTATTTGACGCAGTCGCTTTTTGAGTCTATTAAGGAAACAGAAAAAGAATTTGTCACATTTAGTGATAAGGCGCATTGTATGGCCAATTACGATCATAAGGACGAATATTTTAGCGCGATTAAGAAGTTTCTAAAGAAGTATACATAAGGTAGGAAACAATAAAAAATGAGAGCATAATTCCTTGAAACTAAGGGTTGTGCTCTTTTTTTGTCTAGAGGAAGCATACAAAGGTATCAAAATTATGGGGCGCAGAACATATGTTTGCTTCTTGCGAAATGCTTAGCACTATCTTAGCACGAATCTGGTTGGACATAGGTTATAATTTATCGTGGTTATATATGAAATAGCTAGATTACAAAGAGTGAAAGGAACTTGGATACGTATGAGTAATGAATTAGTAGATTTTATAACCAATGGATTGTCGGGCGTGTGTCCGAATGAGGTAGTGATCTTTATCATTTCTATGATTCCAATCCTAGAGTTGCGAGGTGGATTAGTGGCAGCTTCCCTACTGCATGTTCCTATGTATGAAGCAATCGTTATATGCATCATTGGCAATATGTTACCAATCCCATTTATCTTACTTTTTATTAAGAAGATTTTAGGTTGGATGAGCCATAGAAAGCATATGGGCAAAGTCGTAAAAGCCCTTGAGACAAGATCAAAGTCAAAGAGTAAGCAAATTGAAAACTATAAATTCTTTGGACTGTTGTTCTTTGTCGGGATCCCTTTGCCAGGAACCGGTGCCTGGACGGGAGCTTTGATTTCATCCTTATTAGGAATGGATGTAAAAAAGGCATTTATAGCAATCCTTGGAGGTGTCGTAATGGCATCTGTAATCATGGTTGTTATCGCATATGGAATTCCAGCACTATGGAAGGTTTGTTTTTGATAGGAAACTTAGAGTAACTAAAAGGGAAAGAGAAATATTGAGAGGATGAAGAGTACATGGACATATTTTCGATTATGACACTGTTTGGTGGGCTGGCGTTTTTCCTTTATGGAATGAATATCATGTCAGTAGGATTGGAGAAAATGACGGGGGGCAAGTTAGAGAGTGCATTAAAAAGGCTGACCTCCAATAAATTCAAGAGCTTGCTGTTAGGTGCAGGAATTACGATTGCCATTCAATCGTCTTCTGCGATGACGGTTATGCTAGTCGGATTTGTTAATTCGGGAATTATGGAGTTTGGCCGTACCATTGGAATCATTATGGGCTCCAATATCGGAACAACATTGACAGCATGGATTTTAAGCCTTACAGGAATACAAGGCGATAGTTTCTTCTTAAGACTATTGAAGCCAGAATCTTTTTGCCCATTGATTGCGTTCATAGGAATATTGCTTTTATGTGTTGCCAAAAAAGGAAAAAAGAAAAGCATCGGAAACATTATGCTTGGTTTTTCGATTTTGATGTTTGGTATGACGTTAATGAGTGATGCAGTAAGTCCTTTGGCAGATATGCCGCAATTTTCACAGATTTTAGTGGCTTTTAAAAACCCAATCATCGGCGTATTGGTAGGAACATTATTTACTGGAATTATTCAAAGTTCTGCTGCATCGGTAGGAATCCTTCAAGCTTTGTCTTTGACCGGTAATATTTCTTATGGAATGGCGATTCCAATCATTATGGGGCAGAATATTGGTACATGTGTGACGGCCCTATTATCTAGTATAGGGGTAAATAGAAATGCAAAACGAGTTGCAATCGTACATATTTACTTTAATATCATCGGTACTGTGGTATGCTTAAGCGTATTTCTATTAACAAATGCCATTTTCCACATGCCTTTTGTGGAGTATAAAGTCTCACCGGTTGCCATTGCAGGAATTCATACGATTTTTAATGTGGTAACTACCATGATGCTGTTTCCATTTACAAAACAATTGGAAGTTTTGGCAAAGAAGACGATTCCTAATAAAGGGGAAGAGCTAACGCATAGCTTTATTGATGAGCGCTTACTTGCAACCCCTTCCGTTGCGATTGCGGAATGTAGCGAGAATACGACTAAGATGGCTAAGTTAGTAAATTCTATGGTACAGATTTCAATCGGACTTTTAGAGAAGTTTGACTATAGCATCTATGAACAAGTGAAAGAATGTGAAAATGAAATTGATCGATATGAAGAGAATCTTGGAAGCTATCTTGTCAAAGTAAGCAGTAAAGACATATCCGGTTCAGACAGCAAGGAAATCTCGAAAGAATTACATGTGATTGGTGATTTTGAACGGATTGGAGACCATGCGCTTAATATTGCAAACGTTGGGCAGGAGATAGCACAGAAAAATATTATTTTTTCAGAGAAGGCAAGCTTAGAGATTCAAATGATGATCGATGCGATAAATGAGATTATGGATATTACATTCCGTGCATTTTTTAATAAGGATGTCGAATTGGCGAAACAAGTAGGGCCGTTAAAAGAAGTCATAGATGGTCTAAAAGCAGAGTTGAAAGACCGTCACGTAGAGCGGCTGAAGAATGGAGAATGCACCATTGAGCAAGGATTTATTTTAAGCGATTTACTTACTGAATTAGAGCGTACTGCACACCATTGCTTTAATATTGCAGGCTGCATGATTCAATTGTCAGCCTCAAATTCTGCTGCGCGTGCTGACGTACAGAAGATGAAAGCATTGGAAAAGGGTACAGTTACTGAGCTACTTATAAAATCGAAGGGAAAATACACGCTTCAGTAGCTAGGGAAAGGAGTAAGTTTAATGAAACCTAGTAAAAAGATGTTAACTGCCATTCTATGTATGATTGTTGCATTTGTCTTATTGGCAGTGTTTGGTGCAGGAGACGATATAAAGGGAATTCAGGAGATGAGATACGGCATTGATATCCGTGGTGGTGTGGAAGCTGTATTCGAACCGGAAGGAATTGACCGAAAAGCAACCGCCAAAGAACTTGAGACAGCAAGAACGGTAATGGAAGAACGACTTGACGGAAAGAATATTACAGATCGGGAGGTAACCGTAGATAAAGATGGAGGATATATTATCGTTCGTTTCCCATGGAAATCAGGAGAAACCAATTTTAATCCAGAGGATGCAATCTCTGAACTTGGTGAAATGGCTAAGCTTACGTTTCGTGCACCAGATGGAACAATCGTAGTAGAAGGAAAGAACGTAATTAGCAGTTCGGCGCAACAAAATGCTGATGGTACGTTAACATCCTATGACGTAACACTTAATTTTGATGAAGAAGGAGCAAAACAATTTGAAGAGGCAACTGGAAAGCTGATTGGACAAACGATGGGAATCTATATGGATGAGCATATGATCTCTGATCCGGTTGTAGAGTCTAAAATTAGTGGGGGTCAGGCATCTATCACTAAGTTAAAAAGTTTTGAGGAAGCACAGGAACTATCCCAAAAGATCAATGCCGGAGCGTTGCCATTTTCCTTAAAAACTACTAATTTTAGTACCATTAGTCCGTCCCTTGGCAATAACGCCCTACATATTATGATCCTTGCAGGAATCGTAGCATTTATACTCGTTTCAATCTTTATGATTGTGTATTACAAACTACCGGGAATTGTGGCCTGTGTGGTGTTAGTTTTACAGATGGTGCTTCAATTACTTGCGATTTCCATTCCACAATATACGTTAACGTTACCAGGAATCGCAGGAATCATCTTATCGCTTGGTATGGCAGTAGATGCAAACATTATCATATCGGAGAGGATTACCGAAGAGCTAAAAACTGGGATTGGTATTCGTAGGGCAATAAAAAATGGGTATAAGAGTGCATTTACTACTGTATTAGACGGTAATGTTACAACGGCAATTGTAGCGATTATCCTTATGATCTTTGGCTCAGGAGCAATGCTAAGCTTTGGATATACATTATTAGTCGGAATGATTGTAAATGTGTTGGTTGGAGTCAGCGTTTCTAAGAAAATGCTACAGTCCTGTGTAGAAATAGAGAAATTAAGGCATCATAAGTATTTTCGCGCGTATAAAGAGAAAACAACAAAGCGATTCTATGAACGAAAAAAGATATACATTGCTATTTCGGCAGCAGTTTTTCTTTTAGGCATTGTTGGCTGCTTTGTAAATGGCGTTAGTCTTGATACACAGTTTACCGGTGGTGTCGTATTAAAGTATCAAACGGAAGATTCGATCAATATGGAGAAAGTTGAGGAGAAAGTAGCTAGCATTACAAGCCGTCCAGTAACGGTACAGATGACAAAGGATAATTTATCAAAGAAGAATAGTTTAGTTGTGACGTTAGCTGGAACTGGTGGAATGAAGCCAGAAATGCAAACAGAGATCTCGAATCAATTACAGGACTTGTCCGAAAGCGGCGAAGTAAACCTCTCAGAAACGTATGTCGTAGAACCGTATATCGGAGCAAAAGCATTAAAAAATGCCTGTATTGCAATGATTGTTTCCATTATCTTTATCGTATTATATATATGGATTCGTTTTTCCGAGTTATCTGCAGGAGTTACAGCGATGCTTGCGCTCGTACATGACGTATTCGTAGTGTTCTTTGCATTTGTGATTTTTAAGATTCCACTAAATGATGCATTTGTTGCCGTAGTGCTTACGATCATCGGATATTCTATTAATGATACTATAGTTTTATATGACCGTATTCGAGAGCGTAAGAAAGAGAATGGCAAAGAAGACGTTGTGCAGCTGGTCAATGCAAGCATTACGCAGACATTTTCAAGGTCAGTCAATACGTCTATCACGACAGGCATCTGTGTCATAGTAATACTGATTGCATCGCTACTTTTTAAAATCACATCAATTACAGAATTTGCGCTTCCAATGTTTTTTGGCTTATTAAGCGGATGTTATTCCTCCATCTGCATAGCAGGAACCATTTGGGCAGCTTGGAAAAAGAGAAAACAAAAATAAAGAAAAAGGCTTCACTCATCATATAAAATGGGTGAAGCCTTTTGATTAATCATACAGAGACTTGCCGTATTTAATCTTTCGATATACTTTCCATATAAAGATAACTGGCATACTAAAGGTAAGATATAGACAACAGATAATGGAAATTATGGACATTAATATTACGAATATATACATCAGTATCTGCATACGTGAGCCCCCTTTTCTTTTTTCTTTCTACTATATAGTAGCATTGATAAGGGGAGAGAGTAATGGATACACACGTTTCTTAGCAAAACGTTAACCATCAATCAATCGATAGCCAACGCCAATTTCGGTAAAGATATATTGAGGATCTCCAGGATTCTTTTCAATTTTTCTACGGATGTTTGCCATATTGACACGAAGGATTTTATTGCAGTTATCAACATAGGGACCCCATACATTTTGCATAATAGAGCTATAGGTTAAAACCTGGCCCGAGTGTTGTGCTAGGTAAGCTACAATTTTATATTCCACAGGAGTTAAATGAATCACTTCGCCATCCAGAGTAATCACATGGGAGGAGAAGTCAATACGAAGGCCTAATGCCTCATAAGGGCGTTTATACAGTAAATCAGAAGTAGCAAGCTTATTGCTATGACGAATAGAAGTACGAATGCGTGCAAGTAACTCGGATGTTCCAAATGGTTTTGTAATATAGTCATCCGCACCGGCATCTAATGCCTCGACTTTGTCATTTTCCTGAATCCTAGCAGAGATTACAATGATCGGAATGCTAGACCATGTTCGGACTTGCTTGATTATTTCAACGCCATCCATGTCAGGAAGCCCTAAATCTAATAAGACCACATCAGGGCAGTAGGAAGAAATCATGGACAAGCCTTCCTTTCCAGAGGCAGATAGGAGTACTTTATAATTATGAGAGGTAAGTACTCGTTTCATAAAAGAACATATATTAGTTTCATCTTCAATAACGAGAATCGTAAACGTAGTATTCATAAGAATCTCCTTTCTTATTTATTAGGAAGAATAAAGGTAAACTCGGCACCATCTTCATGATTTTTCGCATAAATGGAACCGTTATGTGCGAGAATAATTGTCTTACATATGGATAGACCAATTCCCATCCCTTTTTTACTGTCAGAAGTATTAGAAGGAGTTGTAGGAAGGCCGTCAAAGATCGATTGAATCTGTTCTTCATTAATACCGATTCCGTGGTCAATCACAGAAAACTTAACAACGGGTTCTTCAGAAGAAATGATAACTTCAATAGGGCGCGTACTCTGGGAATGGATAATTGCATTCTCAATCAAATTCATGAGCACCTGTTCAATTAACATGGCATCGATGGGAATCATCAAGAAATCATCCGGAATATTTACTTGAATATTGGCATCAGGAAGCCGTTTTTTCAACCTGGAGACCGCTTCAGAAACGACTTCCTCAACGACTTCTAACGATTTATTTACCGTAGAGGAATCATTTTGAATACGAGTCACAGTAAGTAAATTCTCAACCATCGTTAACAGCCAGTTAGAATCATCATAAATGTGCATCTCAATTTCTTTTTTCTCCTTTGCAGATAAAGAATCTTCATTCTCAATTAAGGAAGAAATAGAACCAATAATACTTGTTAATGGCGTGCGCAAATCATGAGAGACGGCACGCAGCAGATTTGCGCGCATTTTTTCTTTATCCGCCTCCATCAATTGTTTTTCCCGTTTTGCAAGAATCAATGCCTGTTGTTTCATATGGGAAGTCAAGGCGCTGGTACTAAACGTAATGATCATCATTACAATAAAGATGATCGGATAGCCGGTAATCGTAAAATTTAGTTCAAAATGAGGATATGTAAAGAAAAAGTTGATACAAATGACGCTAAATACCGAAGCAAAGACATCATACCAGTAACCATCCGTATAGCGAGCAATCATAATAGCCGCTAAAACATAAATTAACGCAATATTTGCAGAATCATTAGGGATAATTGTCGAAAGAATAAACGAAAGAATCGTTGCAGTAGATAAAAATAAAGCAGTTATAAGAACTGGATGTTTTTTAATATGATTTAAAAGATCCTTCATAAATAAGTCCTCCTTAGCAAAGTAATAAAAACCATAGATAATTAAAGTATCTAACAAATTGAAGAAAATGACAACCATATAAATGTTAAGAAATTGCTAAGAAATTGAGACATATGAAATTGGCTGATTAGGCAGCAGATTTTAAGAATATGGATAAAAAACGAACATAGATCTCAAAAAACAATTTAGGAAAAAAATAAGGCTTAGGAACCAGTTTCCATAAAAGACTTACTCAACTATTCGTTAAACATGCGTTTCGCGAATAGTTGGAAATCGATGTTTTACCACTCTTATTTGGCCGACTCGTTTATATATAGGTTTAAATATTCTATGATCTTATTCATTTATATCTGATTTATATCTGAGTTTTTCTTTGGTGTTGTTACTTTAGAATCTAATCTATCAGAATCTAATCTATCTATTGTGCTTAACATAGTTCATTACCAGGATTATTTTTTCTACTCTATGGTATGATCTGATCTTTGATTTGAAATTCAGATTACGATTGGATTGAATGATTCGATTTGAATTCTAATAATCAACAAAATCCTCAAATGCGTCTTTATATGTCTTAATAAGCCACTGTAATATATAATTTATATTTGTATGCGTAATATATAATTAAATTCCTTAAAATAGATTCTGTGAGTTTGTTATCTGTAATTCAATCATTAACCTATTCGACAATTATCGTTTTTAATAAAAAAGAAAGCCTATATTAGTTAGACTTTCTTTAAGTTTACTACTTCTATTATTGCTGCTTCTTTAAATTTGGTATCAATCTACTCTTTTTCAGATCTTTTCATTGATTGGTGGAACTATTTCCTACTGAAATGCTGGACTTTCACTCCGTTTTTCCATTAAGACAACATTTCTCCATATGCCATAACAATCTTTTGCCACACGTTCACGATATCCGATTTTTCGAAAACCACACTTTTTATGTAACGCAATACTTGCTTCGTTAATCTCAAAGATGCCTGATTGCAGGGTCCAGATTCCATTTCTTTCTGTTTCCTCAACGACTGCTTGAATCAATTTCTCCCCTACGCCCTTTTTCCTTGCATTCTCAGCAATATAGATGCTGACTTCAGCTACACCTTTATAAACACAGCGGCTACTTGTAGGAGATAAGGCAATCCAACCAAGCATTTTTCCACAATCATCAATTGCCTTCAGTCTGCCAATCTGCAAATGTGCCTTGTCCCATTCATCAACGCTTGGCACCTCTGTCTGAAATGTTGCACAACCTGTTAAGATTCCTTGATGATAAATCTCTAAAACATCTTCGATATCTTCATATGTAATCTCTTTTATTTCCATATGTACCTCCTAATATCCTAATTGGCTTAATATTTGAATTGCGGATAATACTACATCTACACAGCGTGTTTGGAACAGTCCTTCGTTTTGTGCTTTCTTCATCCCGTCCTCTTTGGATATATCACATCCTAGCAATTCCTTGCATACAATGGATCCGTTATCTTCCCTAAACTTCTTAGTAAACTCCTGTGTTCTTTGGTAACATTCAGATTTACTTTTTGAATCCTCCGCTTTGCTATTTCCGTATTTTAAGCCGATTACCATTATAGCTCCAGATACAGCACCACATAGTTCGCCCTCTCTAACGCCACCACCAAAACCGCATCCAATTCTAATCGCCTCTTCTTTTTCCATACAGTACTTTTCACAGAAATGTGATAATACAATCTGCGTACAATTTAATCCATCTTGAAACAATTCAGCAATTTGATTTCTTGTGACTTCCATGTTATCACCTCTCTTTTTTTCACTTATTATATTCATTTTTGAATTTAATTGCAATATGCAACTATTTTGTTTTGCAACAATTGATTTTAACAAATGCTTCATGTTATACTTATTGTATCATACAAATCGAGGTATAACATGAAATCAACAAAATCAAAGGAATTCCGAGAAAAAATAAGGTTATTAGAACGTTCTCTTGAAATGTTAAGTCAATCAACTGATACTGGCTGTTGTTCTCTTAGCCTCTCACAATGTCATTCACTTGTTGAAATTGGACGAAATGAGAACCTAACCCTAAAAGAACTTGCTTCTATCATTTCACTTGATACAAGCACAACAAGTCGAGCAGTAGACTCTCTTGTAAAAAAAGGCTTAGTTCTTAGAACGCCTTCGAAAAGTGATAGGCGCAGTATATCTATCTCGCTTACTGAAGCCGGTATGGAACTTTTTCATAACATTGAGCATGATATGGATAATAAGTTTAACTCTATTTTCAATAAGATAGACTCCAATCAACAGGATACCGTTCTACATTCTCTGGACTTAATTCTAACTGCATTAAAAAAATAGCAAGTTCCCTGTTTCGAACTTGCTATTTTTATGCCTGCTGAATAACTTAGAAATGTATCGGAGGCCAATAACTTTCCTAAGATTAGATTCATATTATAAGGCTCTCAGTCAAGATTATCTAATAATTGCCAGCAATGTAATAAAAAGGTAAAATTTTAAGCGTATAATTAATTCAAAGTATTAATCGCCATTTTTAGTAAGGAGTAGCTTATGAAGAGAATAATTTTGTGCATTTCTATGATCACGAATCAAAAGCATTAGTTCAACTCTAAGCTCATTTTAAATTAAAGGAGATAACGATAATGAATATACGCAGAAAAAAACTGATACGCAGGGTGATAATTGTTTTAGTTATTTTTATTGTAGCCTATTATTTCTTAAGAACCTTTGTCATCGGCAAACCAATTACTAGTTTTTATTCAAACAATCCCAAAAAAATAACTAAAATAGAAATAATGAGCGGAAGTACAGGGGACACTAAATACATAACATCGCAAGATCAGATTAAAACCATTACCGACTATCTATCTACTCTTAAATTCAAAAGAAGATACCCACCCGATTCTTCAGGATGGTCATATAGAATTACTGCTTACGCTGATGATAAAGAATTAATTGAATTAACAGATCAGGGTGATATTTATATCGTAAACGGTAAGAAGTATGAAGTAAACTTTTCGAACGATACTAGTTTAAATGATATATTAGATGATTATATGAATTAATCCTATGTTCAAAAATAACAAGATTCAATATAGCTGTTCGATAACTAAAAAAATAGCAAGTTCCGTTCTTCGAACTTGCTATTTTTGTTCCTATAACACGTAATCTACGCAGCTAGTCTAAAACAACTGTTCCTTTTGAGCATTCCTCATGTAATGCAGCGATTTGCTCTCTTGTAATTTCTGTATTGTCTACAATGTTCTTGCATTTTATTCGTACTTATCTTTTATTGGCAAACGCTTGCTTTATCATATAAAAACTTCTCTGGCAGGCTGACGTTAAAGTCATTTGCCAAGTCTCTAAAATTCTGAGGTGTGATTGTCTGTAGCTTATCTGGTCGCATGGAAAGCATTTTGACTAGGATTTCGGCGGATTTTTCTACGGTATGCATTAGGCCGAAGGTTAAGTCAAAGTCTTCGCCGGCAGCAAACATGCCATGATGCGCCCAAATGGCTACGTCATATTTCTTCATAAGCTTACTTGTTTCTACAGCAATTTCACGACCTCCTGGAACCATCCATGGTACTACGCCGATACCATCTGGAAATACTACTGGACATTCCGTTGCCATTTCCCATAATTCCCTTGTAAATACTTCATCAATGAGTGGCAATACGAAAGTCAATGCAATTACATTTGTGGTATGTGCATGGTAGATTACACGATAAGTACCATTGGAACGAAGCTTTTTCACTTCGTGGTTCATTAGGTGGGAAGGCAGTTCAGAAGTTGGTCTTCCGCCATTTACAAGACCCCATACGATTCTGTAGTTTTCACCAAGGCCATCTAACTCGATCATACATAGGGAGTCTTCCGGTTTGATGATCACATTTCGAAAGTATTTGCCGCTTCCGGTTACAAGGAAATACTCTCCTGCAAGATTTGGTACGCTTGTGCCGATTGGTTTCCATTCTTTTGGAGAAAAGTTCTCTTTTACTGCTTCTACTTCTTCTGCTTTGACACGGTAAGATAAGTTACCGCCGTTTCTTTCATGCCATCCTTGTTCCCAGCCATCATTGGCCATACGTATAAAGCCTTTTACAAATTCTGCTTCTAAAAATTTCATCGTTATTTACCGTCCCTTTTTTGATTTTTATACTATATGCGTTTTGTAAGTACTTGTTCTTCATAGTCTGCGACTTCATGGAACCAGTCCATTCCTGCAGGTACGCCACATTGACGTAAGTATTCATCCCACACGTCTCCAAGTGGATAGGTCTTAAGTTCCTCCTGTATCACCATAAGCTCGGTAAGGCGGTTTTCGTCTTGCAGGTTCTTAAGGAGCTCATTTGGCGTACATAAGGCATTTAAAAGTGCTTTTTGCCAGCTGCGAAATCCCACGACCCATGCCGAGATTCGGTTAATGCTTGCATCGAAATAATCTAACGCCATATGTACTCGGTTTAGGGCATCGCACCGAACGATTTCTTTTGCCATTTCCTTTGTCTCATCGTCAAACAGTACGACATGATCGCTGTCCCAGCGGACTGGGCGTGTGATATGAAGCGCTATCTCTGGATAGAATGCAAGGAGTGCGGGAATCTTATCAGAAACGACTTCGGTTGGATGATAATGGCCGTTATCCATTAGTGGAAGGCACCCGTCATGGGTTGCAGCAAAACTTAATGTGAATTCTGCAGATCCTACGGTATAGGATTCTACACCGATTCCGAATACTTTGGATTCTACGCAAGGCTTCACAAGACTTTTATCAAATGGTTCCGATAAGATTTGTTCAAGGGAATCTTTATATCTAAGCCTTGGACCCATTCGGTCAGCCGGAATATCTTTATAGCCGTCTCCCGTCCATATATTCATGACACATGGCACATTGGTTTCCTTGGCAAAATATTCGGCAATGCGGATGCATGCTTTTCCATGATTGATCCAAAACTTTCTTGTTTCTTCATCTGGGCTTGATAACGTCAGGCCATCTTTTACCTTGTCATGGGAAAAAAACGTCGGATTAAAGTCAATTCCCATATTGTGCTCTTTTGCAAATGTAACCCATTTTTCAAAATGCTTTGGAAGGAGTTTATCTCGGTCTACATGCTCTCCTTCTTCAAATATGGCGTAACTTGCATGAAGGTTTAGCTTCTTTTTCCCTGGCATTAAGCGAAGGGCTTTATCCATGTCCTGCATCAGCTCTTTTGGAGTTCTTGCTTTTCCGATATAATTGCCGGTTGTCTGAATACCACCTGTTAAAGGGCCTTTATGATCAAATCCGGTTACGTCATCTCCTTGCCAGCAATGTAAGGAAACAGGAATTTCCTTTAAGCTTTTAATGGCTGCATCCGTATCAACGCCTAGCTTTCTATACTTTTCTTTTGCAATTTCATAACTTTTTGTTTGTTCCATATGCGTCTCCTTTACTTTGTGGTTACTAGATTTTGTGGCTCATATTGTTTGATTGGAAATGATTCATAGATGCAGTTTCTAGCATCGGTTAGATCCTCTAACTCACCAGAGGTAATCATCTGTGCGGCAATATTTCCAATGGCCGTAGCTTCTGTTGGGCCTGCTAAGACAGGACATCCGGTAGCTTTGGCCGTTAACTCGTTTAAATACTCTGCATTGGCACCGCCACCGAGAATATGAATCGTGTCGTAATGTGTCCCCGTCAGTTCTTCGATTTCTTCCTTGGCATTTGCATAGCAGACTGCCAGACTGTTATATATTACGGCTGCAATCTCAAAAATGCCTTCTGGAACTTCTTGATTTGTCTCACGACATGCTGTTTGCACTTCTTTTGCCATACTCTTTGGTGCTAAGAAACGTTCTTCGTTGCAATCCACAATGGAGGTGATTTTACATTTGGAAGCACCTTCACAGATCGTGCCAAAGTCTAAGTCTTCGGCAAGTTCTCGTCTTACAGATTGAATCATCCACAAGCCCATTATATTTTTCAAATAGCGGAATCGAATGCCATATCCGCCTTCATTGGTTAAATTATGTACTCTGCTGGAATTGGAGCAGTTTGCAACCATTAATTCGGTTCCAATCAGCGACCACGTTCCAGAACTGATATAAAATGGTGCTTCCTTTGTACTTGGAACAGCCAAAACGGCAGAACCGGTATCGTGGGTTGCCGGAAGGACTACGTTGCAGTTAAATCCAACTTCCTTTTGGATTTGTTCCGTAAGACCACCTAGTTCATATCCGGGAAGTTTTATTGGTTGAAATAGCTTTTTGGGATACCCTAGCCGTTCAATTAGCTCCATATCCCAGTCTTTCGTAATCGGACTTACTAACTGTGTTGTGGTCGCATTGGTATATTCCGTTACTGCCTTGCCTGTAAGCAGATAATGAAAATAATCAGGAATCATTAAAAGCTTATCTGCAAGAGAAAACTTTGTTGCATCGATACATTTATCTGCCATAAGCTGAAAGATTGTATTAAATGCCTGTTTTTGAATGCCAGTTCGTTCATATAATTCTGTTTCATCGATTCTATCATAGACTTCTTTCACTATTTTCTTTGTTCGGTTATCCCGGTAAGCATTTACATTTCCTAAGCGGTTTCCTTCCTTGTCAAGTAGCACATAATCGACCCCCCATGTATCGATACTCATGCTGTAAGGAATCTTATGAAGCTCTACACATTTTTTCATTCCTGTAAGGATTTCGAAAAAGAGATGATCCACATCCCAAATCAGATGCCCTTCCTTTTCTTTCATGCCATTGGAAAAACGATAGATTTCCTGAAGGACGATCTTGTCCTCTCTTTTACAGGCTAGCATATGTCTTCCACTGGATGCGCCGATATCGATTGCAAGAAAATATTTCTCCATTGTATTTAACCCCTCCTGTATTTGCTATGGTTCACATGAGATGCAGGCCCCTGATTTGATGACTCGTGTTACCCCATCGATCTTAATCCATACATCGAGACAACTTTGATTTTCAATATAGTCACCCGTTGCCGAATAGATTAAGTTTCGATAGGCATTCACATAGTCAAAGATTTCTATGTTAGTTGCATACCATACGTCTTCATGGCCTGCAATTCGATCGAGGAATTGTTCCATCCTACTCCAACCGTCAAAGGCATCAAATTCATACGTATGTCCCCATACATAGAATAATTTGGAGCTTTCTGTAGCCTCTGTAAGAAACTCATCGGTTAGAGACATAAGACGTTCGTCCGTATGGTGGCAAGTTGGATCCCAAGTAAGGAAATTGGATGGAATCGAAAAATCATGGGTGGCATTGACCGTTCTTGCATAAGCGATTCCGCAACTTTTGGCCACATCTTCTACCATTTGGTTATGTGTACCCATTGGATATGCCATTCCTCGCACTGGATGATGGACTAAGTCTTCTAATTCCTTACGGTTGGTAATAAGCTCATACGCTACCATTGGCTCTCCAACAGTAATAAGGTCCGGATGGGTGTGGGAATGGACTGCAATCTCATAGCCATCGTATATGGAAAGAATCTCTTCTTTTTTGAATTTATAATGAGTGCAATCGATTCCCGGTTGGTTTAGATGGTCGTTATCTCCCATAAGACCGGTATTTAAATTAAAGGTGCAGGCTAGATTCCTGCTTTTTAATAATTTAATAAACCGTTCATCTTGCTTAATTCCATCGTCATAGCTTAATGTAAATGCTTTCTCTTTTCCTTCTGGAAATACCATCATGTCTCTTCGTAAACGTAACATAGTTTTATTCTCCCTTCTTAATCAAGATGAAAGACTACTTGTAAATCGTTGCTTACTGGGCTGTTGTCAGGATTCGTCTTCATAAGTGGAGCCATATACTCCCACCACTTTTGATTGATTGCAGTATGTGCGGATTCTTCCCAAAGAGCTTCATCCTCTATTTCGATATAGGCAAACAGCGTATTTGTCGTTTCATCCAGACTGATGGAATAATTATGACCGCCATGTGCATGAATCATGTCTTTCATTTCTGGCCACAGTTCGTTGTGGCGTTTGGCATACTCTTTTGCATTGCCTTCATATAGCTGCATGGTAAACATTTTTCGTATCATAATTTCCTCCTATTATGTATTATAGTGTATTTTGTTCTATAATGGGAAAATATTACATTATTCTTCCATGTGTAGCAGTGCTTCTGCTAGTGCAAGGATCGTTAATGATTGTCCATATGCCATTGGGGCAATTAAGATGTTCTTATAATGCGTTGCATCATAGCCCATTCCTGTGCCGCCGGATACGTTTAGTACTGTTCCGTCTTTGTCGATGTTCTTTATGATGGCATCTACGGCACGGTGTGCTGGTTCTATGTACGAATCATCTAAGATTCCGTAGCGGATACCTTTTAGAATACCAGCGGTAATGGCAGCGCTTCCGGATACTTCTTCATAGCTTGTTGGATCAGTAAGCACTGTATGCCATAATCCGCTTTTGCTTTGCAGGTTCTTAAGTGCTTCGGCCTGTGCCTTGTAGGTATCTAGTACGAATTCTTTGACGCCTGCATTCATCGTTCCTTTAAACATATCGATATAGTCAAGGATTCCTAAGGTAAACCAACTGTTGCCACGACACCAGAAGATGCCGCCGAAGTTATTTCGTTCATTAAACGTCCAGCCGTGATAGAATAATCCGGTCTTATTGTCATACAGGTATTTGATGTGCATCAGGACTTGATGGATGGATTCGTCAATCCAGTCTTGGCGATTATATTTTTGACCCATTCGGTTTAAGAATAAGACAGTCATAAAGATCGTGTCGATCCACATCTCATTTTCGTTTAGACGCACGCCTTGTCGGTCGCCATTGGCACTTGTGACATGTTGGAATCCTCTCTCTTTCGTTCTAGGAAGGCAATTCATCAGCCAATCGGCCCATGATAAGCATAGCTGTTCAAATTCCTTATCGTGGTAGCTTTCATTTAATTCCACAAGTGTCAGTAACGGAGTCGTCGTATTGATATTTCTAGAAGGAAGACCTTCTTTTATATTGTCTTTAAACCATTTGTATAAGAAATCTTTGTAATCGTCGATATTTTGGTATTTCATAATCTTTAGTAGGCCATATAAGCCTACGCCTTGTGGCCAATCCCATTCTTTGATTCCAAAATCCCGTTTGAAAAATCCAATGGCTTCTCCACCTTTTTTTAATTCTTCATCGTTCTCAGGACCACCAAGGTTCATGAGTTTGTCAATGACAAGTGCTAGCTTTTCTTTTACTTCTTTCTTAGTTGTTTTCATGTACATTACCTCGCTTTTTCTATAACAGTCCGCATATTTCTGGCAGCCACATACTGAATACTGGCATAAAGGTAATCAAGAGTAAGGCAATCACGATTACACCAAAGAATGGAAGTAGCCGTTTTATGACATCTTCAACTTGTAATTTGGAAACGCTGCAGCCTACGAACAATACGCTTCCTACTGGAGGTGTGATGGTACCAATGGAAAGGTTCATAACCATCATTACACCAAATTGAATTGGGTCCATTCCTAAGCTCTTAACGACTGGAAGGAAGATTGGCGTAAAGATTAATAAGGCTGGTGCCATATCCATAAATGTTCCTACGATTAGCAATGTTAAGTTGATGATTAACAAAATGACAATCTTATTGCTTGAAATTCCAAGTAACGCTGAGCTGATTGCTTGTGGAAGTCCTGTAAAGGATAATACGAAGGACAATACGCTGGATGCTCCAATGATTAACATAACGATTGCTGTCATAATTGCTGTATCTGTTAAAATCTGTGGAAGGTCTTTAATCTTAATGCTTTTATAAATGCATACGGATAAGATCAATGCATAGAGTACAGCGACACCGGATGCTTCAGTTGGTGTAAAATAACCGGATAAGATACCGCCGATGATGATTACTATAAGGAAAAGGCTTGGGATGGCATCCCAAATTGTCTTAAGTACGATTTTGGCTGTAAGATGTTCTCTTTCAATGACATATCCGTGTTTCTTACCATAAAGGAATACAACGATCATGCAAAGTGCTGCCCAGAGTAATCCTGGAATCCAGCCTGCCATAAGGAGTGCTGCTACGGATACACCGCCGCTTGCTGCTGAGAAAATGATAAAGGAAGCGGTTGGTGGAATTAATTGACCTACGGGAGCGGATGCAATATTAACGGCTGCGGAAAACGCACGGTTGTAACCATTTTCATCTTCAAGTGGCTGCATAACGCCACCGATTGCTGTTGCTGCTGCAATACCGGAACCAGAGATGGAACCAAACATTGCATTACCAGCGATATTGGTCATTGCTAAGGAACCTGGAACTCTACCTAACACAAGCATGGCAAGATTGATTAATCGTCTTGCGATACCGCCGCTGCTCATTAAGAGCCCTGCTAAAATAAAGAACGGAACGGCAAGTAATGTGAAACTGTCAATGCCAGTTACTAGTTTCTGTGCGGAGATAAAGATTCCGAAGTCTGGTGTCAAAAACATGATCAACGTGATCAATGCGGCACTAATAATGCTAAATGAAACAGGGATACTAAATGCAAGTAACAAGAAAAATACAATGACTAAAACGATTGCTGCCTGTAATTCCATATTATTGTCCCTCCTTAAGTGTTTTTACTAAGTTAAACATTCTGTTCATGCTGTAAATTACCATGAGTATGCCGCAGATTGGAACGCATACGTAGTAGATTTGCATTGGAATCTGCATTGCTGGTGAGATCTGTCCAGCGGAGTTAAGGGTTACTTGGATGCCACCGATAATCATGATAAATACGCTAAGTAACATAACGATGACTTCGATTAACATCTTTGTTCTTATTTCATTTTTTGGCTCAAATTTCTTAACGAATAGGTTAATGGATAAATGACGGTCTTTTCCGTAAGCGTATGGAACGCCGATCATGGTTACCCAAATTAACATATATCTTAATAGTTCTTCTGTGTACTTACTTGGATTGTGCAGGATGAATCTTGTAATGACCTGCCAACAACATCCGATTACCATTCCTGCAACCAGGATATCTAGGATTACTTCTATCACTTTATTTAGTGTCTTCATAGCATTCTCCCCTCTCCGCTATTTTGCATAGCTTTCAATATCATCGTATAATGCTTTGTAATCAGCGCCTTTTTCACAGAACGCATTATGTATTGGTTGAACGGCTTCGATGAATTTGCTTTTATCGATGTCTCGATATACATGGACCCCTTTGGATTCTGCTTCTTCGATTGCGCTTTCCATCATGCCGTTATATAGACTCTTAAAGTTTTCATTGGCTTTTTCTAAGCCTGTAATGATGCTTTGTCTTTCCTCTTCTGTCAGCCTGTTCCATAACTTCGTACTTACAATGTAAATGTCAGGAGAGAACTGATGTTCGGTATACGTGTAAGAGCTTACTAAATCCTCATGGCCATCTACCGTAAGAGCAAGTTCAGTATTCTCTGCTGCATCTACGATTCCTTGTTGAAGAGAGGCATATGTCTCACTGCCGGCCATTGGAACTGGTGTTCCACCCATACGTTCAATCATATCCATTGAGGTTGAACTTGGCATGGAACGAATCTTTAATCCTTTTAATACGGAAGGATCGGTACAGGCAACGTCTTTCTTTAAGTAGAAGTTTCTTGCGCCATTTGCATAATATCCGATTGCGATATAGCCATCTTTTTCAGTGGATGCAAATAATTTCTTTACTTCTTCACTCTTCTCCATTGCCGTGTAGTAATGTTCTTGATTCTTAAATAAGTAAGGAATTGCGAAGATGGAATATTTGTCATCGAACTGGCCGAGTGTATTGGAACTTACTTTTGCCATATCCAAAATACCTGCCTGAACCATTTCACATTCATCTTTTTCTGTTCCTAATACGCCGCTTGCATAGATTTTTACATCCAAGCTGCCATTGGAGCTTTCATTCACAAAGTCAGAAATCTTTGCGATGGAATCGGCAATTTCCGAACCTGCTGCTTGATTGTGAGCAAGCCGGATTACTAATTTATCACTTGCAGCCACCCCACTGACTTTTGCAAATGTTACAACTACGATTGCAATACATACAACAACTGACACGATACCAGCTATTTTCTTGTAAGATTTCATATTCTTACCCCTTTCACTATATAGTTTCAACTTGTGAATTCATTATAACATTGAGCTATCCTCGGTTCTTATTCTATCTTGCAGTATTTTCTTTGTTTTCAAACTATATTGCTCTATTCTGGTTTTCTGTATTCTTTGAGAAATATCTGCTATAATAGGTATTATGAATAAAAAAAGCACAAGAAATGGGAGGATTTTAGATGGATAAGATAACTTTTTGTGGAAAAATCGATGGAGTCTCCGTAGAACAAATCGTCCGCTTCGGTCAATATAACATGAAAGTGAAGCATTTCCATTCCCAGTACGAACTCTTCTATATCATTGAAGGGGAGCGTCAGTTCTTCTTTAATAACAGGCAGCATATTGCGAAATCAGGGGATTTGATCCTGATTGATTCTAACCTTATACATATGACCAAGTCCGTCTCCAAAGAGGATGTTGGCTACAACCGAGTCATCCTATATATCGATGCAGCAAAGATGCAGGAATTCGATAAGTTATATCCTGACCTTGGCTTGGTACAATATTTTCATAAAAACTATGGTGTGTATCACCTTACCGAGGAACAGCAAAGTGTCTTTTTAAATCTTTATCGAGATATCCGTATTTCCCTTACGAAAAAGGAACATGGATATGAAACGGGAGTCAATTTAGCACTACTATCGTGGCTGTATAAGCTGACGCATCAGCTTTCTGTCGATGAAACGATTGTGACTCCAATCTCTGATAGTAATAAGATGAAAAATGTCTATAAAGTTTGTGATTATTTGTCGGAAAATTGTGAGAAGAATCTCTCGTTAGATGAACTTGCCGATCATTTTTTCTTAAGTAAGTATTATCTATGCCGAATCTTTAAGGAGATTACGAACTATACGATTACCGAGTACGTGAATATCCATCGGATCTTAAAGGCAAAGAATCTGTTAGAGGGTACAACGAAAAGCATATCGGATATTGCATCTTCTCTTGGGTTTGAAAGCCTTACTTACTTCGAAAAGACATTTAAGACGTATATGGGCGTATCGCCATTACGATATCGAAAGACGTTAAGTGCAGATATTCTTAGTGAGGAAAATTTAAATATCTTAGATGATACGACGTATTTGGCAAGAGAGCGCGGATAGCCAAACCTTTTTTCGTTGTTTCATGAAATAAATCATGCTATAATCCTAAGTTAGTGTGTTAGTTATTACGAAAGGGGATTTAAATGAAATTACAGCAACTATTAAGCTATACAAGACGTGCGATAGATGATTATAAAATGATTGAAGACGGGGACCGCATTGCCATCGGTATCAGCGGCGGAAAAGACAGTCTTACCATGCTTTATGCTCTAGCCAATTTACGAAGATTTTATCCAAAGAAGTTCGAATTAGAAGCCATTGCGGTTGACCTTGGATTTGAAGGAATGGACTTTAGCAAGGTGGAAAGCCTTTGCAAGGAACTTGATGTTCCTTTTACGGTCATTCCAACTAAAATCTTTTCCATCGTATTTGAGGAACGTAAAGAAGATAACCCATGCTCTCTATGTGCGAAGATGAGAAAAGGGGCATTTAATCAGATGTGCAAGCAGTTAAACTGCAATAAGGTCGCATATGCACACCATAAGGATGATTTGATTGAGACGCTTATGATGTCCCTGTTATTTGAAGGACGCTTACACAGCTTCTCTCCTATTACGTATTTAGACCGAACAGACCTAACCGTAATCCGTCCATTAATGTATGTAAATGAAATGGATATCAAAGGGTTTAAGAATGCTTATGATCTTCCAGTAATCAAGAGCCCTTGTCCTGCCGATGGAAATACGAAACGAGAATATACAAAAGATCTGATCCGTCAGCTTACGAAAGAAAATAAAGGTGTTAGGGAACGAATGTTTCATGCGATTATCAATGGAAACTTTTCCGACTGGCCACCAATACCAGAATCGTTGAAACGATAAGAAAGAGGCGTAATCTCAATTGGAGATTACGCCTTTTATACTGTAGACAAATAAAAATCTAGTTTTGTTCTATAAGCTTTAATTTTCCATCGGTTTGAATCTGATACCAGAGTTCTTGTGTTTGTGAATTCTCTGCTTTATTGGTTAGTAAGAATTCTGTTATGCCATCCTGATTCATGTCTTCTTGTCTTAGAGTAATGTTATCTGTCGTAAACTGATTAG
>CAJMNR010000047.1 GCA_905214875.1 uncultured bacterium
TTATCTCAAATGTATAGGATAAAATCTATGTACCCACTATGGAGCGTTTACCTTGTTTTTTTATTAATTTACATAATGCAAGTGAAGTTATAGAATCTAACTTTACAAAAAACAATTCAAAATTAACAAGTTATATACTAAGACAAAAGGGGATAAGAAACTACGAGATATTGTTGATGAATTTGGTGGCGCAGTAGGTTTATATAGAAAGGAGAGGTGTATCTTGTTTGGTAAAGGGCAGAGAATAAACAACGTAGCAGCATTTGGTCATTCTAAGGTATTTGAATTATCAGAAAAAGGATTTCCGTGGATAGGTGAGTATCAGATTACTACGGATGAGGTAGATGAAACGTATCCACCTAGATTACCGATTGTTGAAGGATTAATTCATTGTGGTACTTACATTTTTGCAGGTTCACCAAAGATTGGAAAATCTTTTTTTATGTTACAACTTGGATATCATGTATCAACTGGAAAAGAATTGTGGGATTATACGGTACGTCAAGGAACGGTGTTATATCTTACGATTCAAGCAAAGAAAGACGTTAAAAGTATTATTGAGGATGCTCATGTTCAAGGCGAATATATTATCGAAATGTACGAGAAGAAAGCTGGGGATAGAGCTGAATTTATGGTAATGAAGAAAGCACTTGGAATTGTATCTGCTGAAGAATTGCAACAGACACGTGATATGCTAAAACAAGCACATCAGGAAGCATTACCATTCATGGATGATGCTGAAAGACAGGTGTTTAGGGATCCGTTTAATATGTCAGAGTACAATTTGGAAATGGCGTATGAAAATAGAAAGCATATGATGTATGGTTGTGGAGATGATTTGCCGAAAGAATTGTGTGCGTTTGTCAAATTAAAAGATGTTGCTTACGAATATTATGAGTTGGAGAAGAAACCGAAGAATGTGGAAGAATTGTATGAACAAGTGAATAGAGCAGAAATAAAAAAAGAAAAATGTAATAAATTGAATTATTACTATTGAATTAATATTGAAAAGCAAATAGGAACATGTTAAAATTTTGTGAAACAACAAGGTGTTACTTTGGCGAATCGATGTTTATTATGTGTATTCATAGGAGGGAAAGTAAATGAGATTAAGGACATTAAAGAAAGTTGGTTGTTTTTGTGTTATGGTTTATATGATTTCTGCTAGTGTTATATCTGTTAAGGCAGCTGATAGAATTAGTTGGGATAAAAAGATGATATCTGGAGGGAGTATACTTTACTGGGTATCTTCAGATGTGTCTTTTGCAAGTAATATTAGAGCAGCGGAAAAAGAAATTGAAATTCCTGCTGCGGGATATAAAAATCCTATGAAGATGAGTAAAACTACAGAAAAGAAACAATCAAAGATGGATTTTTATCAGTATTCAGATGCTAATTCGTCAACAGTAGCATGTACATATTCATATCGAGCAGGTTCAAAAACTCCGATGAATGTTAGTGATAAAGATAAATATGACTGGCAATGGTGTAAAATTGAATTAAATAAACCATTGATGAATAAAAAAACTTCAGGTGGAAGAACTGTTACATGTGTTCATGAAATGCTTCATGCTTATGGGGGAAAAGATACATATTCTTCGGATCAAAAAAAATCTATTATGTATGGATATTCAAGTAGAACAGCTACGGGTGTTACGGCGGATGCCAATGCGTTTTTAAATAAGAAATATTAGTCGATGGAAAGAAAATGATTGTTTATTATGGACAAACTGGGAGGAATGAATATGAGAAAAATTATATTGTATAGTATTTTGGCAATAATTATATTTTCAAGTAGTGGATGTGGTGGAAATAAATCAGTATTGAATAATGAAGTAGATAAAAAGGAAAATAAAAATACTAATATATCTTTAGAGACAAAACAAGAAACAAAACAAGAAACAAAGGAAAAAATAGATGAATATGTTTCTGCAGAGTGTACATGGGCTTATGATGTTACAAATCCAGAAAGTGTTTTGGAAAATACGGATTATTTAGTAAAGGTTCAAGTAAAAACAAAAGAGAAAACAAAATATTTTGTAAAAAATACGATTATGCCTAGTAGTACATATAATGTGAAGGTACTTGAGGTTATATCTCCAGAAAATAAAACATTACAAAAAAATATAAAAATAGCAGTTTCTGGTGGTGTTGTTTCTATGGAAGAATATGTGGGTACTTTAGATTCTGAAACGAAAGAAAAGACAAACACTGATAAACTTTCAAAAAAGGATTTGCAAAAACAGATTATGATATCTAATGAATCATACTATGAATTAAAGCAAGGAAATGAATATTATATTTGTATTCGTGATTTGACACAGGATGAAAATTACAAAGGATATTATGGAATGCCAGAAGGTGGATACGATATTTTTCAGGAAAAGGATGGGGAATATGTAAATGTATTGACGAAAAAAATACTCAGGAGATAAGTATAGAAATAGTTATCATTATAAAATAATGTCATAAAAGATTCTTGTGAGAAAGCAGTGTTGTGATAGCATAATTAATGCATTACATAAAATCCAATATGTGTTGCAAAATCGTTGCAAATTTTTTCGGAACCACTAAAAAACATGGAATTTACGGAAAATACGCACAAGATATATGATGTATGGAAAATATGGAAACTACATATAGTTGTCACTATCGAATTCTGATAGTGAGCAAAGCGCTACAGTCATTTATTTATGTCAGTAGCGCTTTTTCCTTCGGTGTAATATATGAAGTTAAATATACTAATAAATCTCTAGACACGATATTTACTCACCAAACTGCCTCATAAACATACGCAGCGCAGCATCAAACAGGAGTGTCTTATCGAACATATAATACGTTCTACAGAAGTTATTCCAGTCCTCGCGTGTATCAACGCAGATCATAAAGGATGTGCTCTTTTTCTCTGTTCTCTCGGTATTGCGCATAAAGTCTAAAATGTAATGAGTATTGTTTGTGTGTTTAGAGGAGGAAGGAGCTTGTGTAAGTGTATCTGCCTCAGTTTTCTCTCTATAGAGACGAGTTGTCTTACATTTTATAAAGTCAAAATCTTGTGTCATAATTTGATGTGCTGATGAGTTGCTCATATTTAACTTTTCACATTTAAATTCTGAAACAGGTTTTTGTGCCTCTAATAATTCTTTAAGTCTTTCATTAACAAGATCTTTAGCCACAAGGCGGTCAAGGTTTCTTAGATCATTTGGTCTAAGCGAAGTCATTGTATCCATGATTTTTCTCTCCTTTAAAAATGTTTATATAGTAAATATGACAGATAGGAGTAGAAGATAATTGTAAAATTATAATGTTGCTACTATATAAATAAAAAATGCTTGAAAATACTTGGTGAGACAGATTGATTAAAAGAGGGCAATTGATGATTAACGAGATTCTAGTAATACATACCTTTATACAGAGAAAAGCATAAGGATGGAATTGTAATGTTACTAGTGTATAGGTAGCAATTAATGAAAAGGATTTAGAAAGTATTAGTAAAATCATAAAGAATACCAGAGGAAGGGGAGTATTTAACTATTGACCTGTGAAGTATAGCTATACATAATATTGTGTTGCCAAAAGGATAGTGGGGGAAGAAATGGTCCAAGAAAAGACTGTATAGACGTCTAGGAGAAACAAGAGGGGAGGCTGCTATATTAGAAAAGGTTATAGAAGCATGTTGGACAAAAAGCATAATATGGGGACGCAGACTATATAGAGTTTTACGCTAGTAGATATGGCATTTTTGAGTGGTTTTGAAAAGGTTCAAACAAAATTACATATTACTTATTAGGGAATTTGAAAAAGAGCACTTTTTGGGGCTTATTTTTTTATGCCTAAAAATAGTATTTCTGCTATATAAATTAAAAATGAAAATTGTGACTAAGTGCTATCTGTCATATTAATAGTACACAGATTTATTGGTGATAGAGTATGTTCATAGAGAACAAGAATTTTAGTGTAGAAATTTAAGAACAAATCTAAAACAGGAAGTAGAATCTAGGAGAGTAGGGTTGTGCTGAGCGCAAGTACTCGCTAAGTAGAAGGAACCGAAGAAAAAAGGAGAAGTCGTACATGGGAAGAGTATGAAAGCTGAGTACTCATTGGAGTAGATGGACGTAACGTATCACTCAAATAAATCGTAGTAAGGTTTATATGAGGTTAATTATGGACGAACAGAAGATATTGATGGACCTACTTGAAGATGGTACTATTGGAATTGATGATATCTCGGATGCCGATGTAAAGAAGGTGGCATTGAGAATGAAAAGTGTAAAAATCCCAAAGGTCAGTATAAGAAAGCACAAGGATAAGTGTTACTACAATATTAAAGTACCAGAAAAGTACTCTAGTACAGGGAAAAGGTATACGATCTATGGGGAGAGCGAGCAACAAGTAATTAAGAAATTTAAGAAAGCAGTATTTGAGTTCCAAAAGGAGCAAGATGAGACGTTAAAACGAAAGCAACTTACGGTAGCTCAGTTAGTGGAAATGGCGTTAAAGGAGTCGATACGTTTCGAAGTAAAGAATTCAAGCTATACTGCTTATTATCAGAAATATGAATCGTATATTCTGCCGAGTGCATTTGGTAGCATGCCTGCCATTCAAGTGGATAAGACAGACTGTCAGAAGTTTATTAATAGTTTGTGTAACGGAATTTTTTCAAATAGTACAGTTACAGGAACCAAAACGGTATTGAACCAAGCATTTAAGTATGGGATAGATCAAAAGATTCTAGAACGAAATTATATGAGTAATGTTAAGGTAAAAGCAGAAGAGTGTCGGGGTAGTATTAAGGATGATGAGGATGTCGTATATACTAGGGATGAGCTTCTGAAATTTTGTCAAACGGCAACAGAGAGTTGGCAAAAGCATCGTAAGTATACGAATGCACCAATCTTACCTATTTTGTGTTTGACAGGTCTCCGTATTGGCGAATTGATTGCGTTGAAATGGGAGGATGTTGACTTTGAAAAGCGTAAGCTATATGTGACAAAAACATATAGTGAGCAAACAGGGTTTGATGATGATGGAAACAATACACATAAAAAGGTATACACGATCACTCCACCCAAAAAGAAAGCATCCATTCGAAGCGTTGTACTTTGTGATGCAGCAATATTTTGGCTAAAAGAGCTAAGGAAACGTTATGAAGAAAAAGGTCGTTTAAGCGAGTTTGTTCTTGCTACAAAGTCAGGAAAACATCCAAAACACGAGAATATACAGACTACGATGAAAAGAGTATGTAATGCTGCAGGCATAGAATACAAAGCACTTCATGCGTGTAGGAGAGCATACGTTAGTGTTGCAATAGATGAGGGGATGACTCCTAAAACTGTGAGTAAACAGGTTGGACACAAGAATGTTACAACAACACTTAATATATACAACAAGTATGTATCTTCAGATGAGGAAGTAGTAGAACAGCTAAATGACATGTATGATTTCATGAATTAGATTTTGTGCCAATTGTGCCAGTTTTAGAAGAGGAAAAATTACTCTCAAAACTACGATTTCCCAGCAATCAACCAACAATCACAAAGTCGCAAAACCCAGTAAAATCAAGGGTTTCCGCCTCTAAATGAAAAACGACCTCGCTGGGGATGCAACGAGGTCATTTAAAAAAGGGGAGGATAAGTATTTAATTTTTCTTTAGTTCATTGCTATATAATTGGAGGGGGGATCCAATTATAATAAGAGCATACGCGATTTGTATCGTCTAATAAATGACTTACATTTGTTTGCAACTCATTTATTAAACTAATACTAGTATGAGGCAGTTTGAAGAAAATTATACACCTTCTTGAAAAATTTCATAAAAAATATAAAAAATAGTAATTATTTATAGTAAAATTGTATTGCAAGAATTAAGGGATTTATGCTATACTTTGTAGAGTTGTTAAAGAAAGGACGTGCATTATGAGTTTATTAACTGAATGGAGAAACGTTGCATATAATGAAGAAATGAATAATAGTCAAGCAGGACAAAAATTCTGGACAGACTATTTTATCCTTGAAAAAGGTGTATACGAACAATTATTAGCTAACCCAACTGAAAAAGTTACAGGTACTGTAAAAGAGTTAGCTGAAAAATATAATTTGGAATTATCTACTATGGTAGGTTTCCTTGACGGAATCAACGATAGCTTAGTAACACCAAATCCAATCGAGGAAATGACTGAAGATACGGTTGTTAGCCTTGAATTTGACCCTGAAAAACTTTACTACAATATGTGTGAAGCAAAAGCAGAATGGTTATACGAAATTCCAGCATGGGATGCAATCTTAACAAAAGAACGCAGACATGAATTATTCTTACAACAAAGAAAATCTAACACAATCGTGAAAGAAAAGAAAATCGGACGTAACGAACCATGTCCATGTGGAAGCGGTAGAAAATATAAACAATGTTGTGGAAGATAGTTTCCTAAACGAAAAAAGAACTGTTGCAGTTGCAGCAGTTCTTTTTTTCGTTTATTGGTCTTTTTGTTGGGACGCAATCGCGCTATAGATTCGTTTGCTGTCTTCAAAACGGCCGTCTTGTGTGCTGTCCATGACGACTGCAACATAGGTATCATTGCCGAAGATGGCAGCAGAGATCAGACAGTATCCGGCAGAAGAGGTGCTTCCCGTTTTTAGGCCGATTGCATTTTTTAGATAATATTCGCTTTCAGGATTGAGTAGCTCGTTGGTACTTGTATACGATACGGTTTCCCCGCTTTTTAATGTCTCTGTGACTTCATAGCTTCTAAGAATCTTTTTCAGGTCATCATTGTTTAGACATTCTTTTGCAAATAAGGAAAGGTCTTTTGCGGTAGTATGTTGTCCGTCCGTATCATAGCCATCAGGAGACGCAAAGTGGGTGGAAGTCGCACCAATAGAAGCCGCTTTTTTGTTCATAGCATCAATAAAGGTGTTGATTGCTTCGTCTGTTGAGACATACTCCTCTTTTTTAAGCACTTTTCCGGTATGAGAGGCAAGCACGTAGGCAGCATCATTTCCGGAAGGAAGGAGAAGTGCTTCCATCAGCTGTCGTATGGTAAGCTGCTGGCCTTCACAAAGGTCTGCTTTTGAGGAGTCTTTAGGCACATTATAGATTTCATCCCCAACGGTTACAAGATCCTCCATGTCACAGGAATCTAATACAGTTAAGGCGGTGGCTAGCTTTGTGGTACTTGCTGGTGCGATTTCTTTTGTAGGAGATTTCTTAAGTAAGACCGTATTCGTTGTAAGATTTACAACATAAGCGTTATGGGCGCTTAGATTAACAGAAATGGTCTCGGAGTCTGTTGTTGAAGTCGTTTTCGCTTGTCCGAGGTTTTGTGAATTGGTGGATTTTTGGTAACTATTATCGAAAGTATTTATCAGTAGTGGAAGGACACTGAAGGCTAGGAGTATGAGAAAGGCAAGTAGATAGGCAAATATACACCACCGAAACCAATGGGAATGTTTTGATTTTTGGTGTACCCTTGTGTTTTTTTGTGGTTTCATTAAACAATTCCTCCTATATTTGATACATTAAGTATAACGAACCCTAAAGATGAGTGTACCAATTTTTACCGACAGAAATCTTATGATTTTATTAAGAAAATATTGTTAAAATCTTACAATTGGATAGGCACGACGAAGTTCCTTTTGGTTAGACAGAAATAGCGTTATTGTAACAAGATAAAGGGTTTATCCAGTGAACGAACTAAGAAAATTGGTGAAATCTTACAAAGGTTATATCATTTTGATGATAATAATGTAAGAAATGCAGATAAGCAAGAACGAAAATGAAATTTTGGTTGTTAAAGTTGTTGTATAAATGTAAAAATATGGTAATATATAAGTGTAACATTGTTACAGTATCTATAGGGGTGTAGATACAAGAGGATTCTAGTGCGGAAAGCATCTAGAAAAAGGAGGAGGTTATATTATGCAAAAACACAGGAAACTGTTTGCGGCAATCGTCATTTTGGCTATGCTGTGCACAACAGTCTCGATACGCCAGATAACAACTCCCAAAGTAGCAAATGCTGCTACAAGCTATATTGATTACAATCAGGAGGAAATCGTGGCTCAGATGGGAGCTGGATGGAACCTTGGTAATCAGTTAGAAGCAGCATCCAATGGTTTGGTCGGTGAGACCTATTATGGGAACCCAGTAATTACAGAAGATTTATTGTTAGCGGTAAAAGATGTAGGATTCAAATCCGTTCGTATTCCTGTTTCGTATCTTAACAAGATCGGATCTGCACCAAACTATACCATCGATTCTACTTGGTTAGACAGAGTCCAAGAAGTCGTTGACATGTGTGTGAATAATGGCTTGTATGCGATTATTAATATTCATGGAGATGGTTACAATACGGTTACTGGTGGATGGCTGTTATGTAACGGCTCAGACCAGACGACAATCAAAGCAAAATACGAAGCAGTTTGGAAACAGATTGCTACAAGATTTGCTGACTATGATGAACATTTAATCTTTGAGTCATTGAATGAGGAGTTTGATAATACTTATGGCACTCCAAACCGTACGTATTACAGCAATATCAATGCTTACAATCAGATTTTTGTAGATACAGTAAGAAAAACAGGTGGGAACAATGCAAAGAGATGGCTATTGATTCCTGGATGGAATACGAATATCGAGTTTACAGCAGGAGATTATGGATTTGAACTTCCTACAGATACTTATTTATCAAAGGAGTGTACAGGAAAACGAATAATGATTTCGGTTCACTATTATGATCCATGGGAATTCTGTGGGACAGAAAGTGGAGCAGTAACCCAATGGGGACCAGAAGCAACAGATCGCGGCAAGATTGCTTCCTGGGGCGATGATACATATATGAAGTCAAAATTGAAACAGATGCATGATGCATTTGTAGTCAATGGATATCCGGTTGTAATTGGCGAATATGGTGCAATCGATAAGACAGCACAAGATTCCTCGAATAATGCATATCGCGAGTATTACTGCGAGACATTATGCAGATATAGCAAAGAGTTAGGATGTATTCCAGTATATTGGGACAATGGATATAATGGAAACTATGGATTTGGATTATTTGATCGTTCCAACTATACGGTAACGCAAAAAGGGATTATTAATGCAATCATGAGTGTATATGGAGAGAGCTTGTCCAATACATCGACTGCAATCACATTAGATCAGTCTACGATGACTATCTATGTTGGTGATGAGAAGAAGACAATCAAAGCAACTCTTACACCAGCAGATAGCCAAGATAAGATTACTTGGAATTCAAGCGATGAAACGGTAGCTACCGTAAACTCCAAAGGACAGGTTACAGCAGTTAGCGTTGGTAAGGCAACAATCAGTGCTACAGCCAATGGTCATACGGCTACTTGTGAAGTAACAGTACCTGAGAATGAATGCATTCGTGCAAAATTATATTTGTTTGAGACAAAGAACTGGCAGACGATTACCAGTGATGATTATGTCGATATTTCTAAAAACGGCGGAACATTTGCGTTAAGTCTGAATGCATCCCAAGTAGAGCTTGGAAGCATTGGTTCTCTTTATATCAAGGATTTGATAAGTACAGAGAATAGTGCAGCTGTTTTTGATTATGCGAAATTAACAGTGGATTCCATTGAGGTAAATGGTGTCAAGTTTGGTATGAAGGAAGATACGTTTATCTATGATTGCACAGCAACGGATTCTACTGTAGGAACACTTAAGCCTACGTTTGATTTCTCATTTATCAATGTATGGGATTCAACTTATGTTGACAACGTAACGGTTCAAAACTGGAATTACCAGGCATTCTTTAATGGTGTAACATTAGGGGATAATAATACGCTTACTGTAAACTTTACCGTATCAGATATTAAGGGCGGTACAGAGGTAACACCAACGGTTTCCCCAACAACGCCAGCAACCGAGACGCCAGCGACGACAGCACCAGCAACTGAGACGCCAGCGACGACAGCACCAGCAACTGAGGCGCCAGCAACGACAGCACCAGCAACTGAGGCGCCAGCAACGACAGCACCAGCAACTGAGACACCGGCAACAACGGCACCAGTTACAGAAGCACCTTCTGGCAGTGAAGTGGAAGCTACTGTTGAAATAACAAGTGATTGGGGACAAGGAGGCCTTGGAACCATTACAGTTAAGAATACGACAGGAAAATCTCTCGTTGGTGGATGGACGTTTGAGTTTGATATGGATCGTGAGATCGAATCTACATGGAGTGGCAATCTTGTAAGTTATGATGGAAATCACTATGTAATTACAAATCCTGATTGGAGCACGGATTTTGCTGCAGGTGATTCCTATACGATTAACTTTAAGGCTGGTACGGGTGCATCGGTTCCTGTAATCAGTAATGCAAAGCTATACTAAGAATCTAACAGTATAAACAAATAGTAAGAAGCTGTTATCTGGCAGAAAGGGGGAGCCGGGTAACAGCTTTTTCTTTCTTACGTGGATAAAAACTGTATTCAGATTGCCAATGCATAAAAAGAATCCAGTTCGGAGATTTTATTAGTAAGATCAATGATAGGAGAACTAGGATGATACCGGATTATTTATCGATGGAAAATGGAAAGCAGAAAGAGTTAATTCTTACGTATTATCTTGCGCCTGTGATGCTTCGCATTAAGCCAGCATCGTTGCTTGCATTTTCGAGTATGGAATTAAAAGAATATGAGGACTTGATTCAAGGGATTGGTATTCAAAAAGTGATTTTAGATGAGTATCATAATAAAAGCTTTGTCCTATTCTATTTGGAGGATATGCTAGAAGACATTCTTAAGAAAAAGGAAAACCGACAGTTCCTTAGACAATTTGGCTATGTGGATTTTGAGCTAAGTGCGGTGTTCTATCGATTGGAAGTGTGCATGCAGCGGTGCCATCGGCTGAAACAGGGCCGTTTGTTCCCACATGAAATCGGCATATTATTAGGGTATCCGTTAGAAGATGTAAAAGGATATATAAAGAATAATGGCCAAGAAGCTTTGGAAAATGGATATTGGAAGGTATATGGGGATGTGAACCGTGCAAAGGACATGTTCCTTAAATACGACCAGGCCAAGAAGACAATGCTTCAATACGTCACCACCCATTCATTAGTAGAATTTAATCATTGAAGAAATGTTAAAAGCCAGTCCAAGAAAAATGGACTGGCTTCATATGTACATGGTGCTATTTGTTATTTTGTTGCTTATACAATAGGTAATTTGCATATTCTTGTAGTTCCTTAGAGCTTTCTTTGGAAAGTTGTTGATACAGATTGAAGAAATCAACAATATCTTTATCTAATACTTCGCCGCCAATTGGAAGATAAGAATCGGTCACACCTAATAAATAGTCACATGATACGTCAAAATACTGTGACAGAGCAATGAGTTTTTGAAAGCTTGGCTCATTACGTTGGGATTCATAGTTGGAGATAGCGGTAGGCTTTAGTTCAAGTATATTGGCCAATTCACTTTGTGTTAAGCGATGTTTTTGGCGCAATTGTTTTAGACGAACACTAAAATCCATAGTAAACCTCCTAAAAATTTCATATATAGCTATTATATGTCTCAAAAGAACAGTATGTCAATGTTTTCAAACTCAATCTTTCAAATAGCCATACAGTTGACAAAAGAAATAGTTGGAAATAAGATTAATGTAAGAAAAAATGTTTCGTTTAGGAGAAGGCATGAAGAATATTGTAGAAGAATTAAAAATCCAAGCCTATAAGGATGTAATACATTGCATGGATGATATCGTTTTATTTTACAATCGAGATGGCAAGATCATAAACTGGAACACGGAAACGGTAAATAAATTGTATTATGATAGGGATGACTTGATAAACGTGACACTAAAGGAGCTATTTCGCGAAGAAGCCTATCGTTTCTTCTTCTCATCAGAGGAGAAGCGGACCATGAGCCAATTCGAGACAGCGGTCTATCGAAATAATGGCACCTGTTTTCGTGCATCGATTAAGTTGAGCCTTCTCGACAATGAATATGCGTATGGCATGTGCATCATCCGTAGCCTGGAAGAAATACGGGAGTTAGAAGAGAAACTAGAAGCAGCAAAGAAGGAAGTCGAAGAAGCAAAAAGTGCGAAGAACAGCTTTCTTGCCAATGTAACACACGAACTTCGGACGCCGTTAAATGGGATGAAGGGAATGGCAAATCTATTGTTAGGTTCTGGACTTACGAAGGAGCAGCATGAGAATGTCACGACGATGATTGGCTGTTTTGAAACGATGGAACACATAGTAAATGATATTTTAGATTATGCAAAACTGACGGCTGGTAAGATGCAGATCGAGGAACATGGATTTTCATTCCCAAGCTGGATCAATGGAATCGTAGCGGTACATAAACGATTAATTGAACAAAAGAACTTACGATTTGAGCTAAATGTAGAGGAAAGCATACCTACGCATTTGATTGGGGATTCCTATCATTTGACACAAGTGGTAAATAACCTCATGAATAATGCAATCAAATTCACTGAGCAGGGGAAAATTGTCCTTGATATTGCCGTGCAGCAGAGGGAGGCTGAACGAATCAAGCTGTTATTCTCCGTTACGGATACGGGGATTGGCATTTCCCAGGAAAAGAAAAGTGAATTATTCCAAAGCTTCGTACAAGGAGACCCTTCCATTACGAGAAAGTATGGAGGCACCGGGCTTGGGTTGTCCATATGCAGAGAACTTATTTCGCTTATGGGCGGTGAGATTCAGGCAGAAAGTGAATATGGGAAAGGGTCGCGGTTTTATTTTACAGTCTGGCTAAAAGAGGAACAAGAGATAGAGAAAGCGCAAGCAGAGGAAGAAGCAATCGTTCATGAAGTAATTGGAACGAAGACGGTCAAGGAGATGATGGAGCAGCTGAAGTTATGTCTGGAATTTGGAGCATATGAGAAAGCGGAAGAGACGGTCCACCTAATCAAAGAGGCTAGCAAAGTGGAGGATAAGGAAGCAAGCAAGAAGGCATTTCGACTGGAACTGGCCATCCGAAAACGGAATACCGAGAAGATAAAGGCACAGTATTTAGAATTGTTGCAAGCATGCGAACATTCGAGAAAGGAGTAAAGAACAGTTATTTTGAGGGAAGAGAAGAAAATCAATGTTGTCATTTTGGACGACGTAAAGGAAAACTTAGTAGAATTAACAAAGATTGTAGATGGGTTGGGTTATATAGCAAGGCCGGTGATTACGATAAAGCAGGCGGTGTTAGCACTTAAAAAATGTGAGCCGACCGTTTTGTTATTAGATATTGCAATGCCAGAAATGTCGGGATTTGATTTCTTAAAGAGAATAAAGGCACAGAAGGAATATAGTAAGATTCCGGTAATCTTTATTTCCGCATATCAGGATAAGGAAACGATTATGGAGGCGTATGCCATAGGGGCAGCAGATTATATTATACGGCCATTTGTTGCAGAGGAAGTGGCATGTCGGATTAAGAGGCAGGTAATTTCGGTCTCCAAATTAGAACAGAAGGACAAGGAAATCAGTGATTTAAAGCAGCTACTTTCTTATAAGATGGATCTTCGTAACCAAGATAAGCAAAAGGTAATGCATGCCTTATACTATATAGCGAAAGAGCAAGAACAGGTTCTGGGGAGAATGGAACGTGTGACAACCAATGCGGTTGCTCTTGCAAGGGCACTAGGATTTATGCCGGAATATGAAAAGGAAGTATCAGAGGAATTTTTACATAGGCTAGAAGAAGCAGCACCGTTATATGATTTTGGAATGCTTATGGTAAAGGAAGAGATTCGATTTAAGAAAGGAGCATTGTCGAAAGAAGAGAGAATGGAAGTCAGACAGCATACGACAAGAGGCCTGGAGCCACTCATCCTTCTATTGCTGGAAGATGAGGAAAATGAATATTTGAATATGGCGGTAGACTTAGGCATGTATCATCATGAGCGTTTTGATGGAAACGGTTATCCGTATGGACTATCAGGAAACGACATCCCATTGGTAGCAAGAATTATGGCAATCATATCTGTATTTGATGCGCTTATACATGACACTTGCTATCGGATGGCATACTCGGAGAGTGAGGCTCTTAAAATCATAAAAGAGGAAGCCGGAAAAGGGTTTGATCCAACGCTAGTGCATGCATTTGAAGTAGTCTATCAGGCTGATCAACTTGACAAAGGCATAGTATAAGGAGTATAACTAAAGGTAATAAAACTTAGCAAGATACTATGAATTGGAAAGGAGCTGCGATATGAAAGTCTCTACAAAAGGAAGATATGGACTAAGAGCACTTGTTGATCTGGCAGTGAATTCTACCCAGAACCACGTGTCCTTAGTTAGCATTGCCAATCGACAGAAAATCTCATTAAATTATTTGGAACAAGTATTTGCATCACTAAGAAAAGCGAAGATTGTAAAAAGCATTAAAGGTGCACAAGGCGGCTATTGCCTGGCAAAGCCAGCGAGCCAAATCAAAGTCTCTGAAATTCTTGCAATTTTGGAAGGTGAATTCAACATTGTTGATGATGATTTATTTGACGATGGAGAAATCGATCCAGTTCGTCTTGCAGTGAAAACCCTTGTTTGGGATAAGATAAATGAAAATGTCAATAAGTACTTGGTAAGTACAACACTTGAAGATCTTGCAAATGAATATGTTCGTTTAAATAGTGAGAGCCCGGACATGTACTATATATAAGAAATAAGAAGGCTGTTACCAAAGGTAAGGGTAATGGTCAGTACATAGAAAAAACGTATAGCATGTCCTATGCGTTTTTTTCGTTTTTAAACTAAAAAAGGAGGACGAAGCAGATGGGGAAATATAATTTCGATCAGGTGATTAATCGGTATGGAACCAATTCTATTAAGTTCGATTTTAAGAAGGAGAATGGAAAACCGGAAGACGTACTTCCTTTATGGGTGGCAGATACGGATTTTGAGATACCGAAAGAAGCTCAAGAAGCCATAAAGAAACGTGCCATGCATCCAATCTACGGTTATACGGCAGTGAAAGAAGACTATTATGATTCCTTTATTCGATGGATGAGAGAACGCCACGGGTATACGGTAAAGAACGACTGGATCATCAATACGCCGGGAGTTGTATATGCCATGACTATGGCGGTTCGAAGATTTACAAAGCCGGGAGATGCAGTGATGATTCAGACGCCGGTGTATCATCCATTTTATTCGTTGGTCACAGAAAACAATCGTAACTTGGTGTCCGTGCCATTGACAGAAGATAAGACAATGGAAAATGGATATTCCATGGATTATGAGGCAATTGAGAAGGCAATTGTTGAACAAGACGTAAAGATGTTTTTATTATGCAATCCTCAAAATCCAGTGGGAAGAGTTTGGACGAAAGAAGAACTTACCCGTTTAGGAGACATATTGGTTAAGCATCATGTGAAAATTGTCAGTGATGAGATACATATGGATTTTGTATACGAAGGGCATAAACATGTCGTTTTTGCATCGATCAAAGAGGAGTTTGCAAAGAATACGATAACATGCACTGCTCCAAGTAAAGTGTTTAATATAGCAGGTTCGCAACATTCGAATATAATAATTAGTGATCAAATGCTTCGAGAAGAGTTTGCAAAAGAAGTAGCAAGCACAGGATATTTGGAGCCTAACGTATTAGGCATGGTAGCCAGTCAGGCGGCGTACGAATATGGAGATGTGTATGTAGATGAAATGAATGCGTATCTAAAAAAGAATTGCGATTATCTATACCAATTTGTAAAGGGACATCTAAAAAAGGCGAGGATGATCCGTCCGGAAGGCACATATCTTTGCTGGATTGATTTTAACGGATATGGCTATTCTAAGGAAGAATTGCTAGAGCGAATCGAGAAGAAGGCAAAGCTTTGGCTAAATGATGGTGAGTTCTTTGGAACGGAAGGAAAGGGTTATATGCGAATCAATATCGGAACTAATTTTGCAACGATTCAGGAAGCGTGTGAAAGGATGTTGTCCATTTAATGTTGGAACTATTACAGGAGGTGAATATCGTCTCTTGTTCCGTCCGGATTCTTTTAGCATTGGTGCTAGGGGGAATCGTAGGCATGGAGAGGGGGAAGAAAAGGCGTCCGGCAGGGCTTCGTACCTATATGTTAGTGTGCGTAGGCTCAGCCCTTGTGATGATTACGAATCAGTATATGGCGGGAATCTATCCAGAAACCGATCCAAGCAGGATGGCGGCACAGGTAATCAGCGGCATTGGATTTTTAGGAGCGGGAACAATCATAATTACCGGAAAGAACCGAGTCAAAGGACTTACGACGGCAGCTGGACTATGGGCAGTGGCATGCCTTGGCCTTGCAATTGGGATTGGATTTTATTATGGAGCCATTATTGGCGGAGTGTGTATCTTTCTTGTCATGGAAGCACTTCATTCGTTAGATGACCGTATGACTGCGGGCTCTAGAGTAATGAATGTATATATTGAGTTTGCAGAGATGTCCATGCTTGGAAAGTTTATGGAAGAGGCGAAGAAAAAAGGATTTATTGTTTCTGAGTTAGAACTTGCGCATCAGGATTGCTATAAAGAGGAGCAGGTTGCGGCAATTATAACGTTGAAGCTAGAGCATAAGCTGCCGCATGATAAAGTTGTCGATTGGATTCAACAGACGAACGGAGTTATATTTGCAGAGGAAGTTTAGAAAGGAGGAATCATTAGAAGAGAGAAAGCCGCATATACTAGAGCAAAGTATGTGTGAGAGGCAACTATGAATTCACAAAAAGTAGACAATCAGCTTAATCTTGCAATAGATGTCCCTGAAAATGTAAGAAGAAACAGTATGGAACTTAGTACAGGATATGAGGCAGTAAGTAATACATGGGAAGTAATCGTAAAATATCTGGGCAGTCTGCAACAAATTACGGAACAATTAGATGTAAAGGTTACGGAATTATTGGATAATTATGCGATTATCGTAATAAAAGAGGAAGACATACCTACCTTATCTACATTTCAGGAGATAGAATATATTGAGAAACCGAAAGAGTTAAATTTCCAAGTGATGAACGGTATTTCTGCGTCCTGTATGCTAGATGTGCAGCGTCCTCCATATAATCTGTCAGGAAAAGGTATCATTGTAGGAATTGTAGATTCGGGAATTGATTATGCCCATCAAGACTTTCGTAATCCAGATGGTACGACAAGGATTATCGGACTATGGGATCAGACAATTGAAGGAGAACCACCAAGAGGCTATACAACAGGAACACTTTATACGACAGAGATGATTAATGAAGCCTTGAAAGCCACTACGCGGCAAGAACGGGATGCAATCGTTCCGTCTAACGATGTGTCTGGTCATGGTACTGCTGTGGCAGGAATCTGTTGTGGAAATGGGCGTGGCAGCAATGGCCAGAATAGAGGCGTGGCATTTGATTCGGATATCCTTGTTGTAAAACTGGGAAGAAGTGTGGGAAATTCATTTCCAAGTACGGCACAGCTTATGGAAGGCATTGATTTCTGCATTCGAACAGCAATCGCCTTAAATCGTCCACTTTCTCTTAATATCAGCTTTGGTAATTCTTATGGTTCCCATAGCGGTCAGTCGTTACTGGAAACTTACATTGATGATGTTTCTGCTTTTGGAAAGAATAATATTGTCGTAGGTACCGGAAATGAAGGAGATGCAGGAAGACATAAAGAAGGGCGTGTAGGAACGGAGGCAGAAAGTGTCAGGATTTTAGTAGCAGAAAGGGAAACCAGTTTTAATCTGCAAATCTGGAAGTATCCTTATGACTATATCAATATAAGCATAATAGCACCGAACGGCGTAAGGATTGGACCGGTCAGTCGAAGGGCAGGCACCCAGGTATTTGATTTCGGACTCACTACACTATATTTGTATAATGGGGATCCATCTCCTTATACGATCTATACGGAGATTTTCCTTGTATGGATTCCTAAAGACGAGTATGTTATGTCAGGGGAGTGGATTATTGAGTTTGAACCATTAAGAGTTCTAAATGGATCTTATTTTATGTGGTTGCCTAGTGGAAATGCATTGAATGCGCAGACACGTTTTTTAAGGCCAAGTGTTGAGACAACGTTAACCGTTCCATCTACTTCCATGTATGCCATTGCAGTCGGGGCATATAACAGCAATAATGATTCACTGGCACCATTTTCAGGAAGAGGATTTACAATCAATAACATGGTAAAGCCAGATCTTGTGGCACCAGGAGTAGGAATTACGACTTCAGCACCGGGCGGTGGATATACCTCTGTGACAGGAACTTCGTTTGCAACCCCATTTGTAACTGGTGCTTGTGCACTGATGCAGCAGTGGGGGATTATCGATGGTAATGATCCTTATTTGTACGGGGAGAAGACAAAGGCATACTTACTTGCTACAGCAAGGCCGTTAGAACCGTTTACTATCTATCCAAATGAATCCATTGGATTTGGTGCATTGTGTCTGAGAAGAATTGAACAATAAGTAAGAAATTGTAAAAACTTCGTTTATATGTCTTTGAACGAAGTTTTTTCTTGTATATTTATAGAATAGGGGGTAAAATTAAAGAAAATATTACCAAATATACATAATGAAATTGGGGAAAATATCCGATAATAACGAAAGAGGTTATGATAACCATGCCATAGGCACTCGACCTGTCTATGTCACGGTTGGTATGACATAGGAGGTGTGGCATGCCTGATATTAGAAAGAGAATCTGCATCTTAGCATCCGATATTACATCGAATACGATATCCTTAACGATTAAGGGGATTATGAAAAAGGCGTACTCTTACAATTATGATGTTTGTGTATTTGCGACATTGATCAAAGACAGTGGTAAGGAAGATTATCAATATGGGGAAAAAAATATCTTTCGTTTGCCAAACTTTGAGAAGTTTGCAGGAGTAATCGTCGTGTCAGAATCAATCTGTATTAAGAATGCAGTAATTGAGATTGAAGAAGAGCTAAAAGAAAAATGTAATTGTCCAGTAGTGATCATGGATCGAGAATCAGAACAGTTTCCATTTTTGTTAATGGATGATGCATTGACGATGGAGCATTTGGTAGATCATTTGATCGAAGTGCATGGCTATAAGAAGATTAACTGCATTGTTGGAGCAAAAAAGGATTATCATGCGGTTAGTTTACTAAAGGGATATATGAGAAGTATGAAAAAACATAATCTTGAGGTTGACGAAGGAAGTTACTGTTATAGTGACTGTCTTTTAGATACTGCTGTGGAGCATGCGTACAAGATTGCACAGAAACAGATTCCGAAACCGGAAGCAATCGTCTGCTGTAGTGATTATGTTGCGGTAATGATGGCAAAAGAATTTGCAATACAGGGTATTCGTATTCCAGAGGATATTGTTGTGACTGGCTTTAATTCCAACAAGACAGGAACAAATTATATTCCTTGTATTACGTCAGCGGTACCACCGTGTGAAGAACATGGTGAAAATGCGGTGACTATGTTACATAATGCGATTATGCATGAAAATGAACCAATTGACAAAAATAAGATTGGAAAATTATCGATAGGGCAGAGTTGTGGTTGCAAGAATGACTTACATTACAATGAACGCAAACGTGTGCAGGAATGCCAAGATGGATGTTTTACCGAACATTATTTTAATAGTAATTTCATGGAAGAGAACTTAACAAGTGCTGCGACCATTGACGATTGTATGGTAGAAATCAACTGGTATACGTATCAGCTCAATAAGTTCAAGGAATTTTACATAAGCCTGATTGATGACTGGGATTCTTGCAAACAGATCAGAAGCAGTTTGAATAGTCATGGAATCAGTGCAAATTTTGGGAAAAATGTAATACCTGAGACGGAATACATAAGAGATGGGTATACGGATACGATGGTGCTTCATGCAAAGAATAAGGATGGAATTGCGAAAGTGGTAAGAGAACCATTCGATGTCAAAGATATGCTGCCAGCACTGTATGAGGAAAGAGACTATCCGACGACATTTTTTTTCACGCCAATTCATTTTAAAGATCGATGCCTTGGCTATATTGCAATTAGTTTTGGAGATGAGATTGCGACATACGATCCTTATTACCATACTTGGGCTCGTAATATCAATAATGCAATTGAAATCATAAGGAACCAGTCAGAGCTTCGTTATATTAATGAACGTCTGAATCATATGGCATTATATGACGGACTGACTGGAGTATATAATCGCTTTGGATTTGACCAGGTTGCAAAAGACATGATTGAACATTGTTTAAACAGTGAGGATAAGTTGCTTATGCTTGTTGGAGATCTTGACAATCTAAAAGGAATCAATGATGGATTTGGCCATCTTGAGGGGGATGCGGCAATTAATACAATTGCAAAGGCATTCCACTACGCAACAGGAGGTCAAGGCTGTCTTGGAAGGCTTGGCGGAGATGAGTTCGTTATGGTGTTAAGCGGTGCTTTTGATGATATCAGCATTGCCCAGATTAAAAAGAAGATTACCAATTTCCTTGAAGACTTTAATACGACTTCGCTAAAGCCATATGAAGTGGATGTGAGCGTTGGACATTTCTGCAAATCCATCAAGGGATGTTTGGATAATCCAGATGTCATCTTTGATTTTTTCCTAAATAATGCAGATAAGGAGATGTACTTCTCTAAAAACAGGAAAAAATACAAAATGTGTTAGCATTCTCTTTTCTGGTTAGACTCTTTATCATGGGTTGCAAAATATTTCGACACAATCTATAATGAAGAACAGGAAAAACCGAAGGAGATATAGTGTGAAATATAAGTTAGCATGTGGATTGACGTTAACGTTGCTTGCGTTGTCAGCTTCTGCGTGCTCTTCGAAAGATAATGGGTTAAGCGCTTATAATAAAGGCGTAGACTATCTAGAAGATGGTAACTATAGTGAGGCGGTAAGTTCATTTGAACAGGCGTTAGAAAAAGACGCGAATAACAGCGAATATCTGATTGACTATGGGACAGCCCTTATTAAAGAAGGTAAATACGAAGAGGCAGCAGATGCTTATGGCAAGGCAATAAAAGACGGAACAAAGAAAACTATAAAAGAAGAAAATAAAAAAGCACTTCGAGGCAAGGGAATCGCATACTACTTAGCAGAAGATGAGGAATCTGCTATTTCCTGTTTCGAAGAAGCGTTAGCCTTAGACGTATTAGATGATTTGGATCAGGATATTAATGAGTATTTAGGAAAATGTTATCTTGTAACGAAACAGTATGATCGTGCAAGTGAAACTTACGATGTCCTGCTAAAAGAAGATAAGAAGAATTATAGCTATTATATCAATAAGGCAACAGCAAAGAGAGAAAGTGGCGACGAAAGTGCAGCGAACGACATTTTAAACGAAGCAATCTCGTTAAAAGAAAAATCTGACGAAGATAAATATCAGGAAGCACTTTGTCATTACTATCTTGGAGAAGAGGATAAGGCAATCGATGTATTAAATGGAATCAAGGATTCTTATTCAGATGCTTTTGTACTCGAGGGTGATATTTATTATAATAGAAAAGAGTATGAGAATGCCCAGGCTTGTTATGAGGCTTATCTTGAAAAAGAAAAGGACTCAGACACGAGTGAAGTAAGCTATAAACTTAGCAACTGTTATATCAAGGAGAAAAACTACAAAAAAGCAATTGTAGTGATAGAAGAGGCTTTGGGTGGACAAAATATTAAGCAGAAACAGAAGCTGATGTATAATCAGATTCTATGCTATGAATATGATTCTGATTTTAATCAGGCATATTTACTTGCCAAAGAATACGTGAAGGAGTATCCAGCGGATGAAGATATGGCAAGAGAATTCGTCTTCTTAAAGACGAGATATAACGGATAAATGGAGGCAGCATGGCAGAGTTATTTGATATGAGCGAGTTAGAGGAACGCGTAATTTTAGTAGGCGTTTGTCTTGACGATGAGACGGATACGATGGAGTCTTTAGATGAACTCGAAGAATTGGCAAAGACAGCAGGAGCGACTACGGTTGGAAGAGTCATTCAAAACCGTGAAAGTTTTCATCCTGGGACATATATAGGAAAAGGTAAGATTGAAGAAGTTAAGATGTTAGCCGATGAATTAAAGGCGACAGGAATCGTTTGTGATGACGAGCTATCACCGGCACAGCTTAAGAATTTGGAAGATGCCTTACAGATCAAAGTAATTGACCGTACCGTAATGATCCTTGATATATTTGCGGCAAGGGCCAATACGAAGGAAGGTAAGATCCAGGTAGAGCTTGCTCAGTTAAGATACCGCGCAACAAGACTTGTCGGTCTTGGAAGTAGTCTGTCACGTCTTGGTGGTGGAATCGGTACAAGAGGACCTGGTGAAAAGAAATTAGAGATTGACCGTCGTTTAATCAAAGACAGAATCTCTATCCTTAAGAAAGAATTAGAAGGCGTAAAACAGGCAAGGGAGACAATTCGTAAGAATCGTACGAAGAATCCAATTCCTGTCGTTGCTATCGTTGGATATACTAACGCAGGGAAGTCTACGCTTTTAAATACACTTACAGATGCTAAGATTTTAGCAGAGGATAAGCTATTTGCAACACTGGATCCTACGACTAGGAATTTGGTACTCGAAAGCGGGCAGCAGATTCTTTTGACAGATACCGTAGGATTTATTCGAAAATTACCTCATCATCTTATTGAAGCATTCAAAAGTACATTAGAGGAAGCAAAATATGCAGATATTATTTTGCACGTTGTTGATGCAAGCAATCCTGTTCACGATAAACAGATGTTTATCGTGTATGAGACATTAGAAAAATTAGGCGTAAAGGATAAACCGATCATTACTGCATTTAATAAAGTGGATCGTCTGGAAGAAAATGATGTTATGAAAGATTTAAAAGCAGACGAGACGGTTAGAATTAGTGCAAAGAACGGTACAGGGTTACCTGAATTACTTGATGTAATTGAAGAAATACTTCGTTCACAAAAGATGTTAATCGAAAAAGTATTTCCATATAGTGAGGCAGGAAAGATTCAGCCAATTCGAAAATATGGACAGCTTTTATGTGAAGAATATCAGGAAGATGGAATCTATGTTAAGGCATATGTGCCTAAGGAAATCTATCTTTCTTTATAAAGGTAATGAAAGTGTGAAATAGCAAGTGTGCGTAAGCTGCTTGCTATTTCTCGTTGATGCGAGAACCAAGTACGTTTTTGACCTCGATACGTGCCAGAAAAGCATGGAAAAGGGAAAAGGTACTTGGTTATTTTAGAATACGGACATACTATATATAGTATGTCTTAGTGAAAATGATTAATAGATATAGTATTTTTGCCTTGACGATGGAATATATTAATGCTAGACTTAAAGTAATGAGTCCAGTACTCATATAGAAGAAGGTTAAGAAGGGAGCAAGTTTTATGATTAACGTAGTAAAGCGAGACGGAGAGATAGCAGACTTTGATTTGCACAAGATTTCCAATGCAATCATGAAGGCATTTAAAGCAACAAGTAAGCAGTTTGATGAGGATATCATCAACTTACTGGCCCTTAGAGTAACCTCTGATTTTCAGTCAAAGATAAAAGAAGGAAGTATCTCGGTAGAAGATGTGCAGGACAGCGTAGAACACGTGCTGGAGCAGACAGGATACACGGATGTTGCAAAGGCTTACATACTGTACAGAAAGAATCGAGAGAAGATCCGTAATATGAAGTCTACCATTTTAGATTATAAAGAAATTGTAGACAGCTACGTAAAAGAAGAAGATTGGCGGGTAAAAGAAAACTCTACCGTTACGTATTCCGTAGGCGGTTTGATTTTACATAATTCAGGTTCAATCACGGCAAACTACTGGTTATCTGAGATTTATGATGAAGAGATTGCAAGTGCACATAAGAATGCTGATATTCATATTCATGATTTGTCTATGTTAACAGGATATTGTGCAGGTTGGTCATTAAAGCAGCTGATAAAGGAAGGACTTGGCGGCATACCAGGAAAGATTACCTCGTCTCCGGCGTCTCATTTATCAACGTTGTGTAACCAGATGGTAAATTTTCTAGGAATTATGCAGAATGAATGGGCAGGAGCTCAGGCATTTTCTTCATTTGATACATATTTAGCACCATTTGTTAAGGTTGACAATCTCTCCTATCGGGAAGTCAAACAATGTATACAATCCTTTATTTATGGAGTGAATACGCCTAGCAGATGGGGAACACAGGCACCATTTTCCAATATCACATTAGACTGGACCGTGCCGGATGATTTGGCCAATTTAAACTGTATCGTTGGTGGTAAGGAAGTAGACTTTACCTATAAGGATTGTAAGAAAGAGATGGATATGGTAAACAAGGCATTTATCGAGATTATGATCGAAGGCGATGCCAACGGAAGGGGATTCCAATACCCTATCCCAACCTATTCCATTACGAAAGATTTTGACTGGTCAGATACGGAAAACAACCGTTTATTATTTGAAATGACAAGTAAATATGGTACGCCATATTTCTCTAACTATATTAATAGCGATATGGAGCCTAGCGATGTTCGTTCCATGTGCTGTAGATTACGTCTTGACTTACGTGAGCTTCGTAAGAAGACAGGTGGATTCTTTGGTTCGGGAGAGAGTACAGGTAGTGTCGGTGTTGTAACAATCAATTTACCACGTATCGCATATTTATCCTCGGATGAAAATGAATTTTATGACCGTTTGGATAAGATGATGGATATTGCTGCAAGATCATTAAATGTTAAACGTAAAGTAATCACAAGATTGTTACAAGAGGGATTATATCCTTATACAAAACGTTACCTTGGAACGTTTGATAACCATTTTTCAACGATTGGACTTATTGGTATGAATGAAGTCGGATTGAATGCAAATTGGCTGCGTAAAGATATGACGCATAAGGAAACGCAGGAATTCTCTAAAGATGTTTTGAACCATATGAGAAATCGTCTCAGCGATTATCAGGAACAGTATGGTGATTTATATAATCTGGAAGCAACACCTGCGGAATCAACGACATATCGTCTTGCTAAGCACGATAAGAAACAGTATCCGGATATCATTACAGCAGGAAAAGCTGGAGAGACACCTTATTATACGAATAGTTCTCATTTGCCTGTTGGATATACGGAAGATGTGTTTGATGCACTTGATATTCAGGATGAACTTCAAACGCTGTATACTTCTGGTACTGTATTCCATACATTTTTAGGGGAGAAGCTTCCTGATTGGAGCGCCGCTGCGAAGCTTGTTCGTACGATTGCATCCAACTACAAACTACCTTATTATACAATTTCTCCAACGTATTCGATCTGTAAGACACATGGCTATCTTTCAGGAGAGCAGTTCGTCTGCCCTAGATGTGGCCAGAAGGCAGAAGTTTATAGTAGAATCACGGGTTACTATCGTCCGGTACAGAACTGGAACGAAGGAAAGGCACAAGAGTATAAAGACCGTAAGGTATACCATGTAGAAAGTGGATTTTCTTCTGAAAAAATGGAGAATACTATAGATAAGAGACAAGAGGTTTCTGTTTGCAATGTAGAAGAAAAACAAGCAGGGGATGGAATGATTCTGTTTACAACAAAGACTTGTCCGAACTGCAAGATGGCAAAACAGCTGATGGAAGGAATCGATTATACGATGATAGACGCGAGTGAACAGCCAGAGCTTGCTAGAAGTTATGGTGTAAAACAGGCGCCTACGCTGATCGTCGAACAAGACGGCATGACTCAGAAGTTCCCTAATTTATCGAGAATCAAGGCATATTTAGAAGAATCAAAGGTTCTTTCAAAATAATTACAAAAAAGATTCAATCTGTTATCCCTTGCGTTTATTTTAAAAAGAAGATAAAATGAAAATAAAGTTTTATTTTGACGAAATAGGAAATGAGAGGAGCAGTACGATGCTCCTCTTTATGATAGACATATTTCAGTTGCAGTTTAGAGACGAAAGGGAGAGTTAGATGAATTTAATAGTAGCAGTAGATAAAAATTGGGCCATTGGTTATAAAAATGATTTGCTTGTTAAGATTCCAGCCGACCAGAGATTTTTCCGTGAGGAGACAACTGGTAAAGTTGTAATCATGGGGAGAAAGACATTAGAATCTTTTCCACAGAAGCAACCATTAAAGAATCGTAAGAACATCGTTATCACTCGTGATATGGATTATAAAGTAAAAGATGCAGTTGTTGTTCACAGCATCGAAGAGGCATTAAAAGAAGTAGAGGGCGTTCCGACAGAAGATGTATATGTAATCGGTGGAGCAACAATCTACGAACAAATGATGGAGTACTGCGATGTTGCCCATGTTACAAAGATTGATTACGCATATCAAGCAGACACGTTCTTTCCAAACCTAGATGAAAAACCAGAATGGAAGATCGTAGCAGACAGCGAAGAACAAACATACTATGATTTAGAATACTATTTCTTACGTTACGAAAGAAATAAATAAAAAGAAGTGCCCGTTAATGGGCACTTCTTAGACTGTAGACAAATGAAATCATATGCTTTCTACAGAGACTTGCTTGGGGGAAAGTTTGAAAACCTTCGGTTTTCATT
>CAJMNR010000048.1 GCA_905214875.1 uncultured bacterium
TGTTGGTGCGGGTGCATCGCAACTCGCACCCCAACACTTGACATAGAGCCAAAAAAGAGAGAGCTGCATATGCCAGCTCTCTCGACGTAAATGTGTAAACATTCTATATTTTATTCGTTACATGAAAGATATTTTTCAATATTATCCATAGCAGCTTCCTCATCGCTACCATCTACAACTACGGTAACTTGTTCTCCTGCTGCTAATCCTAAAGTCATCATACCCATAATACTTTTTGCATTCACACGTTTGTTTTCAGATTCCACATAAACACTACTTTCGTAATGACTTGCAACTTGTACGAGCAATGCAACTGGTCTAGCTTCCAACCCTGTAGGTAACTTAATCGTTATATTCTTTGTAATCATGCCCTATCTCCTCCTTTTGTTCCCTGATCTGTTCAGCAATAATACTTAACTTCCTTAATCTATGATTTACACCCGACTTACCAATCGGCGGATTAAGTAAGGAACCCAACTCTTTTAACGAGGCTTCTGGATACTCAAGACGAACCCTTGCGATTTCCTCAAGCCCTTCTGTTAATTCACCAAAACCAACAGTTTCTTTGATATAAAGAATATCGTCCATCTGTTTTGTAGCCGCTACTACGGTCTTATTGATATTGGCTGTTTCGCAATTTACCTGTCTGTTAATTGAATTTCTCATATCTTTCAATATACGGACATTTTCAAAATTCATAAGAGCAATATGCGCTTCCATTACATTCAATGCCTCAACAATCTGTGAGCCTTCCTTGATGTAAAGAACATAATATTTCTTACGCATAATAATCTTAGCTTCAATCTCAAATGATTCTAAGATCTCTTTTAATTGAACCGCCTTAGGCATTGTAGCCAAGACAATTTCATAATGATATGTTTTTTCTGGATCACTGATGGATCCCGATGCTAAAAAAGCACCTCGTAAAAAGGAACGTTTACAACATGAATTTTGAATTACTAAATTGCTTACTACCGATAAATTTTCTTTAATTTCGCCAAACTCATTAATTAACTTAGTTGCTTGAAGAACTCGAAGCGATTGCTTCTTATCTTTCACTGTCAATATATAAGTTTTGCTATGTTTTAAGTACTTATTCCTTTTTACAGAAATTTCAGTATTTATATTAAACGTTTTTTTCAATAATGTAAAGCATTTTCTTGCTACTGGGAGGTTTTCTGTATGAATTTGAATACAATATTCATCTTTATGATTAATTATAATATTCCCGCATACGCTTATGATTGCGGCAATTTCCGCAATACGGCAATGCCTAGCTGGACTAATCTGCCTCGACAACTCCTCTTTCACATCTTTTGAAAATGACATGATTCTTCCCCTTTATTTCTTTCTAAGAGCATCCTTCTCAATATCGCGATGCTCAACTTTTACTCCATACGATAGTTTTGACAATCGTTTTGTTATTGCATTTGCAAGTGTTACAGAACGATGTTTACCACCCGTACATCCTATACTTACTACTAATTGATTCTTACCCTCTATAATATAGTTTGGTATCAAAAATGTTAACATGTCTTCTAACTTATTCAAGAACTCGCCAGCCACCGGTGATTGCATCACATAATTATATACTGGTGCATCATTCCCTGTCTGAGGCTTAAGCTCTGGGATATAATAAGGATTCGGCAAAAATCTTACATCGAATACCAAATCAGAATCCGTTGGAATTCCATATTTAAAACCAAAACTCAATACAGTCACAATAAAATTATGATATACTCCGTCTTCTAAAAAGATCTTATCAATCTCTGCCTTTAATTCCCGAATTAGCAGCATGCTTGTATCGATAATATAGTTTGCTTTCTTCTTAAGAAACTCAAGGCGCTCTCTTTCTAACTCAATTCCCTTATCCACCCTGCCTTCTCTTGCCAATGGATGGGTACGCCTTGTTTCCTTATAACGTTTTACTAATACTTCTGTATTGGCATCTAAGAATAAGATTTCATATGGAATCTTATTCTCTTCAAAACTTACTAAAATATCTCCCAACAGTTCCAGGTTCTGACCACTTCGAATATCCACGCCTAATGCAACCTTGTCAATTGTACTAGTACTTTCAGCTGTAAGTTGCGAAAATTTAGGAATCAGCTGTATAGGAAGATTATCTACGCAAAAGTACCCCATATCTTCTAACATCTTAAGAACTGAACTCTTTCCTGCACCAGACATACCAGTAACCATTATAAACCGCATATTCATCACAACCTTTCTTTGTATTGTAAAAATAATGTCGTTCTCTTAAAAGCTTCCTATCATACGTACTTCTGTTTCTAAGTGTACATTGTATTTTTCAAATACGATTCGCTGCACGTCTTTAATCAACATCAATGCTTCTGCTGCCGTTCCGCCTCCTGCATTCACAACAAATCCACAATGCTTCTCAGAAACCATAATATTACCCACACGATATCCACGTAGTCCACTATCATCAATGAGTTTTCCTGCGAAATATCCTTCTGGTCGTTTAAATGTACTTCCTGCACTAGGGAATTCTAACGGCTGTTTTTCCCTTCTCTGTTGGCTTAATTGTTTGATTCGCTCTAAGATTACATCTACTTCGCCTTTTTCAAATAAAAACTGTGCTTCCACAACGATATCGGAAGTTTTTTGAATGATGCTTGTGCGATAACCAAGAGCAAGCTCCTCTTTTGAAAGAGTCTTTTGTTCACCATTTTCATCAATCACTGTAGCATTTACAATGACATCCTTGATTTCACCACCGTAAGCGCCTGCATTCATTGCAACTGCACCACCTACTGTTCCCGGAATTCCAGATGCAAATTCAAAATCTTTCATTCCTTCTTTTGCAACGGTATTGGCTAGTTTGGCAAGCATGATGCCCGCGCCGACAGTCACTAAGTATTTCTTCTTTCCGCCTACTTCTACTTCTTCCATGGAGTACTCTGCCATATTAGGTCCAATTTGAATAATGGCTCCTCGATACCCCTGGTCGCCTACTAAAAGATTACTACCATTTCCAACTATATAGTATTCAATATTCATTGCTTTACATGCATTTACTAATTCTGTTACTTGCTCTTTTGTTTTTGGCATCAAAAAATAATCTGCAGGTCCGCCAATTCGAAACGTCGTATGCTTACTCATTGCTTCGTCTACTAAGATATTTTCTTTTCCTACTATTTTTAATAATGTATTATAAATTAATTCTTTCATTCTATTCACTCGTCATTTCTATATGATTTTACTTCTAGTGTATTCTACCATACCTTGTCGATATGATAGTTTACACCAAACTCCATCATACAATACTCTCTTTAAAAGGGCAAGTAAAAAGCTACTGTAAAATACTCTCTCGAAATGCATATTACAGCAGCCTTCCTATAATCTTATTCTGATTGGATTACCATGTATGCACTTCCGTAAATTCCTGCATCATTTCCCAATGTCGCAAGACAGAATTCTCGCTCTTTGAGCGCAAACATAACGTGATCCGAATAATTTTTCTTTATGACATCAATCAAGATGTTTCCTGCCTTACTGACTCCGCCACCGATGACAAATGCCTCTGGGTCAATCGTCTGGGCAACCTGGGCACATACAACTCCAAGGTAACTGCCTAACTGTTCTACTAGCTCAGTCGCAACCTCGTCCCCTTTTTTCGCATAATCAAAGATATCCTTTGCCGTAATTGGTGCAAGAGAACGCAAAGATGTTTTTCGATTGGTCTTTGCAAGTAAGCGATTTGCTTCTTTTACAATTCCAGTTGCAGAAGCATACTGCTCAAGGCAGCCTCGTTTTCCACATCCACATACATCCTCTTCTTTTGGATTTACCATGATGTGGCCAATTTCTCCTGCTGCTCCTTTAGACCCTGTTAACATCTTGTTGTTGATAATGATGCCTCCGCCAACTCCGGTTCCTAAGGTTATCATGACAAGGCTTTTAAATCCTTGTCCACCGCCTTTAAACATCTCGCCTAGTGCTGCAACATTTGCATCATTGCCTACTTTGACATTTTTAATACCGGTAAGTCTCCTTACTTGATCTGCCACATTGAAGACTCCCCAGCCAAGATTAGCGCATTTTAATACGGTTCCATCCTCAGTCACTGGCCCAGGAACACCGATTCCGATTCCTTTTACTTGGGCATTGGTAATACTTTTATCATTTAATTTTGTATGAATGGACGTTGAAACATCTAAAAGAATGGTTGCTCCCCCATTATCTTTCCTTGTTGGGATTTCCCACTTTTCAACAATCGTTCCATCCTCTTCAAATAATCCTAACTTAACTGTAGTACCCCCTATGTCTACACCAACACAATACATTATACTGCTCCTCCTTTGCCTCTATTTATTCATTAAATTATTTGTAACGCGGTTATATAATTCTCTAGCCGCATTATACCCCATTTTCTTCTGACGGTAATTAACCGCTGCAGATTCACAAATAACTGCCAGATTTCGACCTGGACGGATTGGAATACTGTGACATACAACTTTGTTTCCTAAGAACTCTGTATATTGTTCTTCCAATCCAAGACGATCATATTCTTCGGATTTATTCCATTCTTCTAATTTTATAACTAAATTGATTGACTGTGTATCTTTAACACTTTCAACACCAAACAATGTCTTAACATCGATAATACCGATACCACGAAGTTCGATAAAATGTCTTGTGATATCTGGTGCCGTACCAATCAATGTATCATCACTAACTTTTTTAATTTCAACAACATCATCGGAAACAAGACGATGGCCACGTTTGATCAGCTCAAGTGCTGCTTCTGATTTACCAATACCGCTTTCTCCCATGATTAACAGACCTTCACCATAAACATCAACCAATACCCCATGTATGGAGATTCGAGGTGCAAGTTCTACATTTAACCAACGAATTACTTCTGCCATAAAGGAAGAAGTCGATCTTGCCGTCTTAAGGATTGGAATTCCATATTCTTTTGCATACACAATTAAAGATGGATCAACTTCTAGATCACGACAAAATACGATACATGGAACTCTATACTCAAAGATTCTACGAAACATATTCGCACCATGGTCTGGAGCCATCTTCTTCATATATGTGTGTTCCACATTACCGATTACCTGGATTCGATTCGAATCAAAATAATCAAAAAATCCTGCTAACTGTAGGGCAGGTCTATTTACATCCGACTGAGTAATTTGAATCTCATCTGTATCAATATCAGGCGTGCAATTTTCTAAATTCATTTTTTCTATTAACTTCGTTAACGCAACTGAATACATATTATCAATCCTTTCATTGGTTCCTTTTATCTTAAACATATACGCCAGATGCTGTTAGCATCCGCTATGAATTTCTATCAATTACTTTGTGAAAGCAAACTCAATATACACATTTTACCACAGGCTTTTTTTTCCCGCAACAAAGCACTATTTTTTTTGGTCTTCTGATGTCTTTTTATGAAAGAATAAAAACACCTCTTCTGCAGCCTTCTGATTCATGCTTGGAACCTGCATCAAATCGTCTACTCCTGCTTCCTTAACCGCCTCGATACTTTGAAAATATTTCATAAGCGCCTTTCGTCTTGTCGGTCCTATTCCTGGAATGTCATCTAAGATAGAACGCACCTGTGCTTTTTGGCGAAGACTTCTATGATACTCAATTGCGAAACGGTGAGTTTCGTCCTGAATACGGGTAATCAGCTTAAATGCCTCACTTCTCACATCGATTGGAAGTTCTTGATTGTCAAAATATAAGCCTCTCGTCCTATGATTATCATCCTTTACCATACCACAAACCGGAATGTTCAGATGAAGGTCATCTAATACCTTTAGTGCTATATTCACCTGGCCTTTACCACCATCCATCAAAATCAAGTCTGGGAATCGTGTAAAGCTTCCGATATCGTGGGAAATATTTTTCTCCTTCAACTCTTTTGCCTCATTTAGCCCGTGACTTAATCTTCTAGTTAAGACTTCTTCCATACTTGCATAATCATCTGGTCCAACTACAGTCTTAATCTTAAACTTTCGATAATCGTTTCGCTTTGGTTTTCCATCTTCGAAAACAACCATGGAACCAACCGATTGAAAACCACTTGTGTTGGAAATATCGAAAGATTCCATACGTTTTATTTTATCAAGACCAAGGATATCTGCAATTTCCTGTACTGCACCAATCGTCTTCTTTTCCTCTCTGGCAATACGTTCACTATCCTGTTGTAATACTAAGGAAGCATTCTTATATGCCAGTTCTACTAAACGTTCTTTTTCGCCCTTTTTAGGCACTCTGATATATACTTTCTGTCCACGTTTCGCTGTGAGCCACTCCTCAATGACCTCACTTTCTTCCAATGGTTCCTGAAGATACAGCTCTTTCGGAATAAATGGTGTTCCAGAATAAAACTGTTTTACGAAACTTGTAATGACCTCGCTTCGTGTATCATCCTTTACTCCAGTCAGACGAAAATGTTCCCTACCGATTAATTTTCCATTTCTAATAAAGAATACTTGGACAACTGCTTCATCCTCCGCCCTTGCAAATGCAATAATATCGCGGTCTTCTTGATCCGTCGCGGTAATCTTCTGCTTCTGGGCAACAAATTTCACACTGTTCATAAGGTCACGATATTCCGCCGCTTCTTCAAATGCAAATTGGCTGGCTGCTGCTTTCATCTTCTCCTCTAACATAGAAATAACGGGTGTATAGTTTCCATGTAAAAGTTCTAATGCCTGATTTATATTTTCACGGTACGCTTCCACACTGATCTTGTCTTTCACACAAGGTCCTTCACATTGCTTAATATGATAGTAAAGGCAAGGGCGTTCTTTTCCCGCATCTCTTGGAAGGTTGCGGTTACATGTACGGATACGATAAATCTTACGCAACAGTTCAAGCGTATCCTTTACTGCTGTGGCACTTGTATACGGCCCATAGTATTTGGCCTTATCTTTCTTTAACTCTCTTGCAAATAACACTCTCGGATATGATTCATTTAACGTTACTTTTATATAAGGATAACTCTTATCATCCTTTAACATTGTATTGTATTTTGGGCGATGTTCCTTAATCAGGTTACATTCTAATACTAATGCTTCCAATTCTGAATCTGTCACAATATATTCAAAATGGTCTATACGGGATACCATCTGTATTATTTTTGGTGTTTTATTTCTGCTGCTTTGGAAATACTGACGTACTCTGTTCTTTAAACTGATTGCCTTTCCAACATAGATGATTTCATCCTTTTTATCATGCATAATATATACACCGGGCTTTGCTGGCAACTTCTTTAATTCTTCTTCTATATTAAACACTTGTGACACCTCTTTTCCTCCTATGAGAACACACTCTCCTCGAATTATTCTCTTAAATACAACTATGACTAGTAATCGCTGTAACACAGCAACTACTAGTCAGTATTTGTAGAACTTATTGTATTTTACTCTTCATTTTTGGAATCTTGTATTTTTTCCTTCTCTAACTGAATTGGAGCAGCTTGTTCTGCTTCCACTTCCTTTTCTTCTAAAGAATCCGTTTCTTCCGTCTTTGTAACTTCTTCAACTGCAGTTTCAGATTCTTTTGTTCCACTCACTTCATGGTAAATCTTCATAAACTCTTTACCAGTGATTGTTTCTTTTTCATATAAGAATTCTGCAATCTTATCAAGCGTATCTTTATTTTCACGAAGAAGACGTTCTGCTTCTTCATAACATTCTTTTAATATACGCATTACTACTCGGTCAACTTCACCAGATGTGGATTCTGCACAGTTACGAGCAGCTTTTCCGTCAAGGTATTTATTTTCTACGCTTTCTAAACAGATTAAACCAAACTCTTCTGTCATACCGTATTGAGTAACCATCGCTCTTGCAAGCTCAGTTGCTTTTTCGATATCGTTTGATGCACCTGTCGTAATGCTGTTAAAGATAATCTGTTCTGCTGCACGTCCACCAAACAAGGTAGTGATACGGGAAAGCATCTCAGCTTTGCTCATCAGATATTTTTCTTCCTCAGGTACTTGCATTACATAACCTAAAGATCCCATAGTTCTTGGAACGATAGTAATCTTTTGAACTGGTTCTGCATCTTTTAATAATGCAGTTACTAAGGCATGACCAACTTCGTGGTAAGAAACGATTTTCTTTTCTTCTTTTCCAAGGATACGGTCTTTCTTTTCTTTACCAGCAATAACAACTTCAACGGCTTCAAATAAATCTGCCTGGCTCACTGCTGTACGACCACTCTTAACTGCCATAATGGCTGCTTCATTAATCATATTGGCAAGGTCGGAACCTACTGCACCACTTGTAGCAAGTGCGATTGCATCAAGATCAACTGTCTCATCCATTAATACATCTTTGGCATGAACACGAAGGATATCCTTACGTCCTTTTAAGTCTGGCTTGTCAACGATGACACGACGGTCAAATCGGCCCGGACGAAGAAGTGCTTTATCAAGTACTTCTGGACGGTTTGTTGCTGCCAATATTACTAAACCTTTGGAGGAATCAAATCCATCCATTTCAGATAATAATTGGTTTAATGTCTGTTCACGTTCATCATTTCCACCAAAACGACTGTCACGGCTCTTACCGATGGCATCAACTTCATCGATAAAGATGATACATGGTGCTTTTGCTTGTGCTTCTTTAAATAAGTCACGAACACGGGATGCACCGACACCTACGAACATTTCTACAAAATCAGAACCTGATAGTGAAAAGAATGGAACTTTTGCTTCACCTGCTACGGCTTTGGCAAGCAATGTCTTACCTGTTCCTGGAGGTCCTACGAGTAAGGCACCTTTCGGAAGTTTCGCACCGATTTTCGTATATTTTCCTGGGTTGTGAAGGAAGTCAACTAATTCCGTTAAGGATTCTTTCGCTTCTTCCTGTCCTGCAACATCTTTAAATGTTACCCCTGTTTCTTTTTCTACATAAACTTTGGCATTACTCTTTCCAACGCCCATCATTCCGCCACCGCTTTTTGAAATCATACGGTACATTAACCATAAGAAGATCCAGATTCCTGCAAGTGGAAGGATATAAGATCCAACAAAGTTTAAGATACTTGAGCTTGAATCTTGTGCTTTTGCTTTATAATCAGCTCCTGATGCTTCTAATCGATTTAATAAATCCTTATCAGAAATAGGAGTCGCATAGTACGTAATCTTTTTATCGTCATCTTTTAACTTATACTCTACTTTATTACTTTGAATAACTACCTCTTCTACTTCTTTTTGATTTAATGATTCAACAAATTCCTTGTACGTCTTTTCTTTGTAAGTACTAGCACTTATCATGCTTTGCATATAAGTAAACAAAAGAAATAGTATTAATGTAATAACCACACTGATTATGATTATATTTTTATTATTCTTTTTACGATTGTTCTTACCGTTATCGTTATTATTCTCCATGATACGCCTCCTCTTCTATTTTGAAGCTTTTCTCTACATATATAAATGCCTATACATAGACAGTTTCAATTATAATGAAACAACATATATAAATCAATAGACGAAACTCTTAAAAAACTATTAGAAAATTGTAAATTTTTCTTATTACGAGTTTCGCTCCCTTTATATCATACCACTTTAATTTGTCCTATCTATGAACTTTTCACTCTCTTTTTTAGTAATATTATATCCAAATTAGTGATTATTTACAATGCGGTTGCAAACAATATAAACAGAAAACCTGCCATTTATTGCAAAAATTATGTTTTTTTCTTAATTTAATTTTTAGTATGGATTTTTTGAAAAAGTAAAGTTATAATGTTTCTTTGAATGTTTTATCTATGTTTGTTTTTTCGACAGATTACATACTAAAAGCACTTGTATTTTCTAAGCTTTTAGATTATGTCATGGACGTAGTACTTTCGTACACTGCACGTACTCCATTGCTATTGCGAAAATACAGTATTCATATCCATAACTACTAGTGCAAACACATTAATTTAATGATATACAAGGAGGAACAAAATGGCTGTAAAATATGTATTTGTAACAGGTGGCGTAGTATCTGGTCTAGGTAAGGGAATCACAGCAGCATCTTTAGGTAGATTATTAAAAGCTCGTGGTTACAAAGTAACAATGCAAAAATTCGATCCTTACATCAATATCGATCCAGGTACAATGAACCCTATCCAACATGGTGAAGTTTTTGTAACTGATGATGGCGCTGAAACAGATCTTGACCTTGGTCACTATGAACGTTTCATCGATGAGAAGTTAACAAAACAATCCAATGTAACAACAGGTAAGATATACTGGTCAGTACTTAACAAAGAACGTCGTGGTGATTTCGGCGGAGGAACTGTACAGGTTATTCCCCACATCACAAACGAAATCAAATCTCGTTTTTACCGCAATGATGGTAGCGACGAACAACATATTGCAATTATTGAAGTTGGTGGTACTGTAGGTGATATCGAAAGTCAACCATTTTTAGAATCCATTCGACAATTCCAACATGACATCGGTCGCGAAAACGCTATTCTGATTCATGTAACATTAATTCCTTATTTACATGCTTCTGGCGAAATGAAAACAAAACCTACACAAGCTAGTGTTAAAGAGCTTCAAGGTATGGGAATCCAGCCAGATATCATCGTATGTCGTACGGAACTTCCTCTTGATCAAGGAATCCGTGACAAAATTGCTCTATTCTGCAATGTTCCAAACAAACATGTTATCCAAAACTTAGATGTAGAAACTCTTTACGAAGCACCTTTAGCAATGGAAAAAGAACACTTAGCTGATATTGTATGCGAATGCTTAAAGATAGATTGCCCAGTCCCTGATCTTGCAGATTGGAAAGGCATGGTTCAAGCATTAAAATACCCAGAAAAAGAAGTTACTGTTGCTTTAGTTGGTAAATATACAGCTTTACATGATGCTTACATCAGCGTTGTAGAAGCTTTAAAGCATGGTGCGGTTGCACATAATGCTTCTGTTAACATCAAATGGATTCCTTCTGAAACAGTTACAGAAGAAAACGCAGAAGAATTACTTGGAGATGTAAGCGGTATCCTTGTTCCTGGCGGATTCGGAGATCGTGGTATCGAAGGTAAGATTACAGCAATCAAATATGCACGTGAACATGGAGTTCCTTACCTTGGATTATGCCTTGGCATGCAGCTTGCAATCGTTGAATTTGCACGCCACGTTGTAGGATTTGGTGATGCCCATTCTGCCGAACTTGATCCAAGCACAACTCATCCAGTAATTCATTTAATGGCAGAGCAAGATGGAATTGAAGATATCGGTGGAACATTAAGACTTGGTTCATATCCTTGTATATTAAAACAAGGTACGCTTGCACACGAAGTTTATGGTAGTGATCGTGTAGACGAACGTCACAGACATCGTTATGAAGTAAATAACTACTATCGTGAAGATTTAACTGCAAACGGAATGGTCTTATCTGGAGTATCTCCTGATGGACGTATCGTTGAGATGGTTGAAATTCCAACTCATCCTTGGTTCTTAGCAACTCAAGCTCATCCAGAATTCAAATCAAGACCTAACCGTCCACATCCTTTATTCAAAGGATTCGTTGGTGCAGCACTTAAACATCAAGATAATAAATAGATATTTTACAAATAGGGAAGCGTCGGGCTTCCCTATTCCTCCTCAGCTATTCCTAGTATTCCAATATGTATTATTGTATTTTTATTACATAGAGTATGGTGTGAAATATCAAATCTATGGTATACTACAAATAATGAAGTTTATTTTGAAACGAAATGAAATTAAGAGAGGTTATTATGTCAGAACAATTTGTAAGAACAGAACTTTTACTTGGCACAGAAGCCATGGAAAAACTAAATAAATCCCGCGTCATCGTATTCGGTGTTGGTGGTGTTGGTGGCTTCGTCGTAGAAGCACTTGCTCGTACTGGAGTTGGTACAATCGATATCGTTGATGATGACAACGTAAGCGTTTCTAATATCAATCGCCAGATCATCGCAACACATTCCACTGTTGGCAGACCAAAGGTTGAAGTTATGAGAGAGCGCATCTTAGACATCAATCCAAATGCGATTGTTAACGTACATCAATGTTTCTACACTCCTGAAACAGCAGCAAATTTCCATTTTGAAGAGTACGATTATGTAGTGGATGCAATCGATACAGTTACTGGAAAGATCGAATTAGTAATGCGTGCCAAAGAAAAGAATACACCAATCATTTGCTCCATGGGCGCTGGTAATAAGCTTGATCCAACAAGATTCGAAATCACTGATATCTCGAAAACAAGCGTATGTCCACTTGCTAAAGTAATGCGTAAAGAGTTAAAAGCTAGAGGCGTGAAATCCTTAAAAGTAGTTTACTCAAAAGAGCAACCAGTAAAACCAATCCAAGATGAGGCAATAAAATCAAAAGAAAAACCATCTGCAGTTCCTTTAACTACTAGAAGCAACACTGCAAAACGCCAGACTCCTGGAAGCACTGCTTTTGTTCCTTCCGTTGTGGGATTAATTATCGCAAGCGAAGTTGTAAAAGACTTAACAAAATAATAGATTTAAAAAGGACAGGCATTAACCTGTCCTTTTTTTATAGAAGCTTCTTTACTTCCTTGATATCTTTAATTAAATTCTCAAGTACCATTGCTGCTTCATCATATAAGCGTCCTGCTTCATCCAACTGATTTTGTTCAATCTCATAGTAACATTTAACAGCGCAGTTATGAAGTTCTTCATGATCTTTTTTCAACTTGATGAAACTACTGCTTTTTAAGATTCGTTCATCAGTCATAGATGTAATCCATTTACCAAGCTTACAGCCATCTACATTCTTTAAAGACTTGATGTCAAGTTTTTCAAACTTACCTACGGCATTATGTAATCTCCAAGTAAAGATAATATGATCTGTTTCGAAAATATCCATCCATTGTTTTGCATCCAGATTAGAAGTAAATCTTGCAAGTGCTCCGCGGATACGATCTGACTCACGGATAATTGTAAAGATATATTTTCCGGCCTCATCACATAGTGTCGCCAACTCATTATAAGAGTTGCCCATACTGTCAATGGAATATAAGAATGTATTAGCGGTCTCATCCTGTTTCTTCACATATTCAAAGATATGTTCCATTTGTCCGTTAATTGAAGTCATCTGTCCGTTAATTAGCTTGATGTCAGAAACAGATTGTTCTACGATTGCCGTTCCGCTTTGCAGACGTTTGGACATATTTTGAATGTTATCTACTAAGTTATCCGTACTTGCCTGTAGTTCCTTTACATACTTAGTAATATCCCCTGCGGATTCCGTCGTGCTATCAGAAAGTGTTTTCACTTCACTAGCTACAACTGCGAATCCTTTTCCGGCTTCCCCTGCACGTGCGGCTTCGATTGATGCATTCAACGCTAATAAATTGCTTTGCTCTGCTAATTTTTTTACCATATCAACGATTTCGTTAATCTTTGCCGTCTTCGTCTTAAATTCTTCGACCATTCGATTTATGGCATCCATATCTTCTGATGACTGACTTACAACTTCGATACTTTGATTCATATTATGTACACTTTTTACTGTCGTATCTACTGCATCCGCCACATATTTCTTAACCTCTTCTACTACACCTGAGATACTTGAAATAGATTCCCCTAATTCCTGACTGGATGTTTTCATATGATCGATGGAATCAGTCTGTTCAGAAACAGTCTCTAACATCTCTTTGATTACTGAACTCTCTGTTGCAACTTTCAGATATTCATTCATACGTTCTACATATTCATTATTTCTTTTCTTCGTTGCTACAAGAAGTTCATTGACCAAGCCTGCAAGTTCCTGATTCTCAAACTCATCTAAGGCAAGCATATTCTTCTCACCATTGATTATTTGCTTGATTCCCTCAATTAGCGTCTCTTTTTCCTTTGTTAAGCTCTCGATTTCTTTTGTTTTATTTGACCTAAACATACGCCTTTGTCTCCTTTCGCACGCCCATATATAGTTAATATTACCACTTTCTATACCCAATTTCTACATTAATAGTCACCAATATCTTGTCGCTCTTTCAGTAATTTTTACTTTTTTAGTAGAAAGAAGGAGGCGTTATACGCCTCCTTCTTCTTTATCTTATTCTTTCAATATGAATTGCAAGATATCCTACTTCGATGTCTGAAAATGTTTTTCCCAGCTCTTTGGATAACTCCTCGCACAGCTCTTTCGCCACCTCATATGCATACGGAAATTCTGCCTTTACATATGGGCTCATATCTACTCGGAGTTCTTCATCCTTTAACACTCTTGTAATCATATATTTAATATGTGTCATAAGACGGTTATAGGATAATGACTCTTTATTGATTTGAATACCGAATCTTGTTTCAATTTTGTCAATCAATCCGCTAACGAGAACTGCAACACTCATCGTACGCGAAATGTTTTCCTTTGTCAGTGCAGAATGAATATGAAGTGAAATATACCCTACTTCATCATCTGTTATATAGATTCCTGTATAAGCTTCAATAATCTTTCTAGCTTCCAGCGCTACTTCGTACTCTTCCAAAAATAGCGCTTTGATATCGCTTGTAAATGGATTCGCAATGTTCAAATTATTCTTGATGCGCTCGATTGCAAACGATATATGATCTGCAAGCGCAATCATGATTTTTGTATCGATTGCCCCAAACTTTCTCTCCGCAGCTAAGATTATCTCATTTGATATATCAAAATAGACAGGATCTACGTTATTTACTACGCTTAAAGAATCTTCGGAATTTTTATCTGACTGAAGTTTGTATTTCTTTACATTCTCCAAACATTCAAATGTTGCATTCTCTTTATTGTGAAAACCAATTCCTTTACCAATAAAAATATATTCAACATGTTTTTCCAAATCTGTCGCCAATATTCCATTGTTATTCAATACCTTAATTACCTGATACATTTCTCTATCCTTTTCTTTTGATATATCATCGGTATATTTACTCTACCGTAAAGATTACATCTCCGACAGCGCATTCTCCAGCTTTAGAGTAGTTCACTTTTTGTGAATCCGCTAAATTGGTAATTACGAATGGAGTGGCGATACTTGCTGCATTATTTTTAATATATTCTAAATCAAATTCCATAAGCTTATCGCCTTGTTTCACTTTATCTCCGTCTTTTACGAACACTTCAAAGCCTTTGCCTTCTAATTTTACAGTGTCAAGACCTACGTGAATTAATAATTCCATACCATTTGCATCTGTTAATCCAATTGCATGTTTTGTAGGGAATACGAAAGATACTTCTGCATCACATGGTGCGTATACAACATTATCTGTTGGCATGATTACAACACCATCGCCCATCATCTTTTGGGAAAATGCTTCATCAGGAGCTTCTGTAACCTCTGCTACAGTTCCTTTGATTGGATTTACATAAGCAACTTTTTCATTATCTTCTACTGTTTCTACAGCTTCTTCTGTCTGTACTACCGTACTTTCTACTGCAGGAGCACCAGCATCAAGGTAGTCTTCTAAGTTAGATCTGATTACACTAACTTTTGGTCCATAAATTACTTGAACGCCTAATCCTTTTTGAATTACACCAGCTGCACCGGATTCTTTTAATGCTGCTTCAACTACTTTATCTGCATCGATTACAGTACAACGAAGTCTTGTTGCACAACAATCTACATCAGAGATATTATCTTTTCCACCTAAACCTTTTACGATTAATGCTGGAACTGCAAATTTATCATTTTCTACTGTCTTAGTATTACCTTCTTTTGCAGCATTTACATCTGCTCTTGTATATAATTTTACTTCATCATCTCCGTCTTCACGACCTGGAGTTTTGAAGTTGAATTTTTTGATTAAGAATGAGAATAAGAAGTAGTAAACTACAAAGTAACCAATACCGATGATTACAATCCAAATCCAGTTAGTTTTTGCATTTCCTTGAAGGATACCGAATAATGTCATATCGATAAGACCACCAGAGAATGTCATACCAACGCCTACTTTAAAAATATGCATTAACATATATGCAGCACCTGCGAATACGCAATGAATGATATATAAAACTGGAGCTACAAAAAGGAATGTGAATTCAAGTGGTTCTGTGATACCTGTAATCATACTTGTTAATGCTGCAGATAATAATAAACCACCAACAACTTTACGTTTTTCTGGTTTTGCACATTTGTACATTGCTAATGCTGCACCTGGTAAACCAAAGATCATAAGTGGGAATTTACCAGACATGAAACGAGTTGCTTCCACACTGAATTTAGTTATAGAACCGTCAGCTAATTGTGCAAAGAAGATGTTTTGTGCACCTTCGATTAATTGTCCGCCTACTTCCATTGTACCGCCAAGGCCTGTTTGCCAGAATGGTAAATAGAATACATGGTGAAGACCGAATGGGATTAATGCTCTTTCTGTAAAACCGTATACCCAAGTTCCAGCATATCCTGAACTACGTACAAAATCACCTAATGCATAGATTGCATTTTGGATGCTTGGCCAGATAAAGGACATTAAGATACCAACAAAAACATATACTAAACCAGAAATGATTGGTACGAATCTTGAACCACCAAAGAATGAGATTACTTGAGGTAATTCAATCTTATAGAAACGGTTGTGTAATGCTGCTACACCAAGACCTACAATCATACCACCGAAAACACCCATTTGTAAGGAGTTAATACCTACAACAGATGCAATCGAACCATTTGGTAATGTTTCTGCTAAACCACGAATATCAATCATAGCAGAAATAGAAGCATGCATGATAAAGAATGCAATTGCTGCAGATAACGCTGCTACTTCTTTTTCTTTCTTCGCCATACCGATAGCTACACCAATTGCAAATATAATTGGTAAGTTTGCAAATACGATATCACCTGCTTGATTAAAAACAGATAACAATACATGTAAAAATGTTCCGTCACCAAGGATTTTTTGTAATCCATAGGCTTCAATCATTGTTTGATTTGTAAAAGATCCACCGATTCCAAGTAACAATCCCGCTACTGGTAAAATTGCAATCGGCAACATGAAGGATCTTCCGACACGTTGTAAAACGCCAAAAATCTTATCTTTCATAATTCTTCCTCCAAAGTTTATATTTGAGCTTTAGAGATGTCACTCCGTTTACATCCTTTCCTTTTAACATGGATATTTTTCCCATTGAAGAAACAAAAAAGCAGGCATTGACGTATACGTAGCAACTCTCTGTTTGCTCATGTATAGTTAATGCCTGCTTACCAGTAACACACTATATTCATATTATAATATATCACCAACAAATTTACATTAGGTTTTTTTATCCAATTTTTTTAGAACATGCAATCGCAAGTGAACCTGGTCCAATATGACAAGAAACACTTAATGATAATGGATAAAGCTTAATATCCGCTTCTGGCCAAATCTGTTTTAACTCATTTCTGAATTCTTCCGCTTGTTCAACATCAAATGTATAAGCAACACCAATGGCTGTATTCTTACATTCTTTGTCGTTAAATCTTTTTTCTAAATCTTCCTGCATTGCAGAAATCATTAATTTCTTCGCATTCTTCATAGAACGGGCTTTTGAAAATGCATCTAATTTTTCACCTTGGATTGTAAGTACCGGCTTAATGCTTAGTACTGTACCAATCGCAGCAGCTGTTGCTGTAATACGTCCACCTTTTTTTAGATACTTTAACGTATTTACCGTAATATAAATACTTGCTTCAAGTTTATTTTCTTCTAATAGTTCACGAATCTCTTTTGCACTTTTCCCCTGCTCGGCTAATTTCAAAGCATCAAGAACGGATTCTAGCTGTGTTAATGAAATTCTTTGATTGTTTACAACTTCTACTTTACCATCGTAATCCTCTGCTAACATCTTCGCTGTCTGACAGGAACCACTAAGTCCAGATGACATTGGTATGTGTACAATCTGATCGTACTCTTTCAAGACATCATCCCATAGGCTCATTACGGAGTCAGGAGTAGGCTGACTTGTTAATACTTCAGCATTTTCAGCTAATTTATTATAAAATTCCTCTTGGGATAGTGTGATATCCTCATAAAAAGTTGTATTATCAATCATAAATGGCATTGGTAGAACGAAGACTCCAAGTTCTTTTGCTTCTGCCTGCGTAATACCACTATTACTGTCTGTTACTATTGCAACCTTCATCGGTATACTCCTTCTCTATTACCTCTACTTATTTCATATATAGACATTATTATATAATAAAATATCCATAAAAGTAACCTCTAAATATATTTTTCCAAAATTACAGCACATTAAACCTGATTCGCAAGGTCGAAATATTGCTGTTCTTTCGCTATATCACCTATATTCCTATAGCAATTAGCAAGACGCAGCAAGGATCGTTTTCCTTGATACTCCAACGACAAGCATGCTTTAACTTCATAAACGGCATTGTAAAACCATAGAATCGCTTCTTCAAAGTCACCTAATCCATAATAGAATTCTCCAATCTCATAACAGATTTCAGAGCATGGTGCAGTCACCATTGCTTTCATCGTATGTTTAAAGAAAGGAACTGCTTCTCTCTTAATTCTTGCCGCTCTTGCTAGCACACATAATGCATCGTTTATTTCTTCTTGGCTTCTTCCTTCTTCTGAAAATACTTTTGTAAAGTATTCCTCTGCCTCTAAGCATTCCTGATCATTGCCTGCAATAAATAGTTCCTTTGCATACATGTTTAGAATTCGTTTTCCTAAACGTTCTCCTCTTGCGATGGCTTTCTTAAATGTCATGAAATCGCGGTCTGCGTGACTTTCATGTGGTTTATGTGTAATTACGATTTCACTGTCATAGATGACTGGATCTACCTGAAGAGTTTCATGCACTGGATCTACAAAACGAAATGTTCGAATTCTCTTAAATAATTTTGGACGGTACTCTTCGTCATAGTTATACACGCTGTTATACTCTAACTGATTTCCGTATTTCATTTGAACGATATCAATTTCTTCAAGAAGTGCTTCTTTTAATAGTTTGAATCGTCCTCGATTCTCTTCATCTAACACTTCATCTGCATCTGCGATATAGATATAGTCTTTTGTTGCTTTACTGATACAGTAATTTCTTGCTTTTGAGAAGTCATCTTCCCATACATAATGATAGATTTGATCTGTATACTCTTTTGCGATTTCTACTGTCTGATCAGTGGAACCGGTATCTACGATGATAATTTCATCCATCAGCCCCTCTAAAGATTCTAGGCATCTTCTTAGATTTCTTTCCTCATTTTTCACAATCATACATAATGAGATTGTTATCATACGTACCCTCCTATTTTTTATTGCCAACCATCATTTCGGCAATTACCAATATTGCTCCTCCAAGAAAGACCGCGAAGTCTGCCAGGTTAAATACAATATGGCTGATTTTCTTTGGTTTATGAAAGCTAAAATAATCAGTAACATAACCTTGCTTCATGCGATCGATAAAGTTGCTTAACGCACCGCCTAACAGCAGACTTAGTCCTAAGTTTCTAAGCTTGGACTGTTTTGCTCCAATTCCGTATGCCAGCGCTAACATTAATACACCGATCATAGTTCCTGTTACGATTTTAATTAATTTTAAGTTTTTCTCAAGTGCATTTAGTGCAATTCCTTTGTTATGGTATAGGTTCAGTCGAACCTTCCCTTTCATGATGTCTTTGTCCTCAGAGAGTGATTTTTCCATATGCTGTTTGATTACATATTCTGCTGCAACAATAAATCCAATTATTACTACATAAATCATGATCCCACCACACTTTTTTTATTATTATTTCCATTTTTATTTAATCATATGTCTACACATATTGCAAAAGCTCTAAGCCATTTTTTTGACTTAGAGCTTCTTTATTACAAATGACTACCAGTTCTTAATGATTGTCTTTCTTTCCATGTAATCCATCTTATTGATTCTTGCGTCTTCATAGTAAGAATCACCATTTACATGTGTCGTAGATACTTCTTCAAAAATAGCACCAGTTCTGGAAGAGAAGCTATGCATCTCATTACGATATACTGTCTGGATATCTCCTGGTAACATCGTTCTGGATTTATCTCCAATTGTAACTTCTAAATCACCGTATAAAAGTTGGAATGTTTCTTCTTTTAATTTATGCATATGCATTGGATGATTCTGTCCTGGTAATACAATTAAAAGCTTCTTACAGTATTCACGATTGATTACACTGATTAAGATTGCTCCTGTCTGACGAAAATGTTTCATTCCATAGTGATGGGATAATTCCACTTCGAAGTCATTGCCAAGTGCGATTCCCGCTTCAAATAAAAGACCTTTTGCATCATGAATTACGCTTCTTGCTAGGTTCACGTCTGTGATTACTTTCTTTTCAAACATTGCTTCATTTACTTTATAGTCTTTTGTAGCAACCATGCCTTCTGTGAATTCGCCGCTTGTTAACTGTCCATCAGTACAAGGCATTGCGAAGAATACATCTTCTCTTGTTAATTCTTGTCCAGCTTTTACGTCATGTTTTACAAATACACCACGTTTTAAGCTTGTTAAAGAATCTAATTCTTCCTGGCTGATATATTTTGTATCTTCTTTTTTCATTGCGCAGATATTCTTTGCTAACTGAATAGATTCCACCCATTTATCTGCTTGTTCTGGGCTCATGGAATAAGCATTTAATTTAATCTCATCTGTTGGAAGACCTACATGGCGTTCTAAGATTCTTGCACCTTTTGCAATTGCAAGCATAGGTACTGTATGGTCGTTTGGATCTTCATGTCCTGAATAACCGATCACAACATCACGGTAACGTTTTCTTAATTTATCCATGAAGTCTAATTGAATTCTTTCCATTGGCACTGGATATTCAGCTACACAGTGAAGGAATGCAAATTCACATTTTCTATGTGTAAAGAAGTTATAGATCTTATCGATATCCTGAATTGTCTTTCCGCCTGTGGAAATGATAAGCGGCTTATTTGCAGCCGCTGCTGCTTCTAATAATGGCCAATCCATTGCACTGCAGCTTGCAATCTTGATCACGTCAATACCGTGGTCCATACACCATTCTACACCGTCCTCATCAAATGGCGTACTCATTGTGATCATGCCTTCTTCTTTTACTGCTTCTACCAATTCCCCAAATTGTTCGAATGTAAGTCTTGTACTTTCGAATCTAGGAATATGTTTTACATCCGTACGCCCCTTATAATCCGGATGGATAAACGTATCAAGATTACGGTACTGTAATTTTACAGCCGCTTTTACGTTATGTTTACGAGCGATTTTCCCCATCTCTCTAATAATGTTGATACCATGTTCCACACTTCCTTGGTGGGAATTGGCCATCTCAAAAATAATAAGATCTTCAAAATACTTATTCATCGTTTTACTCCTTTAGCGTATCCTCTATTCTTTATCAAAAAAATTATATAGCGTATTCATATCTAACATTTTATCATCAATATAATAATCGGCATTTGGCTTACCAAACTTAAGCTCGTGGTATTTAACTCCCCAAGTTTCCATTTGTTTTTTCGTAACCTCTTCCCAATCAATCCCTGTCTTATATCCTCGTGCTGTAAATAGTACAATGCGGTTTCCTGTATCATATAAGTGATTTACAATCTTTATCATACGTGTATTGGGACCTGAAGTATTGTAATCTAACTTAGGATTAAACTCAGCAATTACTCCATCAATATCAAACACGAATTGTTTTCCACCGCTTGTCAATTTAATATACTCTTCGGCTTTTAAAAATTCCTCTTCTGTATCAATATCAAAATTATGGTCCATCTTATATCCGTAAATCTTATTACCAGACATAGAATGCTGCTCTGTAATCACGTTTCCACGAATCACATCAATGCAGGCATTCTGATAATAGATTTTTGGCAGCTGCTGACGTGGCATATTATATGCTTCGTCGATATCAGTAAGAAGTGGACGGATTGTTCCATCCTCATTCTCTCTCCACATCTTATATGCTACCTCTTTTGCAGGCGCAATACAGCGGATGGAATCTAAGCTTTCATCGTTAATCATTAACTCTACCATTTTATCGATGTCTTCCACATTACGAATTGGATAAGTTGGGCGAAGTTGAACTACGATATCCGCCTCATACCCTTCTTTCTCTTTTAAGAAAGCAAGGGCATGTTCAAACACTTCTAGGTCAAGTGATAAGTCCTGTGAAATATCGGCTGGACGTAGAAATGGCACTTCTGCTCCATATTCTTTCGCAATTTCTGCATATTCCTCGCTGTCCGTGCTGACGATCACACGGTTGATATATTTACTTTTTAATGCATGTTCAATGGAGTATGCCATCATAGGCTTTCCATTGATTAAACGGATATTTTTATCTTTTACCGACTTAGAACCACTTCGAGCCGGAATGACTGCAAGTATATTACGCTTTTCCATTGATTTCTCCCTATTGATTCTTAATATTATCTCTTGTCGTTTCAAACTGTTCTTTTACCTGGTCGATAACTGGAAGCATAGACTCATAAAGATATTTTGAATAATCATATGTTTTACGTGTATCATCATACACATTATCTGTCTTAGCATATATATCATTTAACTTTGATCCAAGATTTGCACTTACAATACCATCTACGAGCTCATAACTATCCATATCTAGTACTTTTTCATTGAGCTCACTTAACTTACTTCCTAAACGTTTTGCCTTGCTATTCTGACAATTTCCTTGTACTGCATTCTGAATCAAGTCATAGCAAAGATTTACTGCTTCTTTGGAGTATTTCTTCATATTTGTCAGTTGCTCAATCATCTCTTCTACAATATCAAGTACCTGCTGTTTGTCTTCTGTAATCTTTGGAATACTGTCTATTAATGCCTTTATGTCATATTCTTTCGTACAGTATCCATCAATTGCTTCCTGTAATGTCATTACCTTGGTTCCTTCAATCAAGGCACCACCTTCTGTTGCATTGATTACAGTATACCCCTCTTCTAATGCTCGAATATGTTCTACATACCAATCAATATAGAATTTGAAATCGTGTCTTGTTTCCACAATTCCGCCATCATTTGCTTTTACTTTGATTCGATCTTCATCATCAGGAATGATTAATTCATTTCCTTTTTCTGCGGCAAATGCATGGGTATGGTTACCATAAATACACAAATCCTGTCCAATTAAAATGATATTCTTAAATCCAACTGCTGTTAATGCCCCAAATGCTGCAGTTGCAACACTTCCGCCAATTACTAGCTCATCTTGCTCTAAATCCAGTCTGTCTACTACTTTTCTCGTAAAACCATTTGGAATAACAAACAACTTCTTACCTTTATGTTTGTCTAAGATTTTACGATTTGCTTCTGGAATACATAGTAATGGTACTTCCTCACTAATTGGATTCTCATAGTTTGCAAGTGATTTATTGGCATCAATCGTACAGGAAAGATCCGGTGTAATACCATGTTCAAATAAGGAATTCAACGCACGGTCTACAGCCACAATCAAAGCTCTTCCCTTCACTTGCTTTAACAGTTCGATGTTCTTATCCAAGGAAGGTCCAGCTGCAACTAGAATTACTGGCATTTCTGTAGGTATTACATCTTTTATCTTGGAAAACTGATAATTTCCTACTAAATACTGCATATTGGATACAATGTTAATGTTTGCTGATTTACTTAGAATTTGTACCGTATTCATGTCAAGACGTACATCTGAGCTAACCTTCTTGATCTTCTCTAGCATAAGTTTATACTCATATGGAAATACCTCTGTATAGAAAGGCGTTGTTACTAATAGTTGATAAGCGATTGTATTCCATCCTAGTATACTTCTTAACACGTCTCGGTAATTTGTTAACTCATTTGTACCAATGGTGATACAAACATTTTTACAAGCAAATATATCAGAAAGATCACAGAAATATAGTGTATGAATCAAGATTTTCACACTTGGTTCATATACCATGATTACCGTATCTTCTGAGAAACGTTGAATTAGTTCTCGTGCAAATGTACCTGTTCCCAATCCAAAGAGTTCGATTATGGAATAATATCTGTTAGCATCAAACTGTTCCACCCATCTTGCAGCTTCATAGCTAGGATTAAAAGCACTGTTAAACCGATAAATGTCGTTCCCTTTTTGTAGAAATAATACTGCCTCTCCGTTATTGGCTCTAGCATATTCAAGTTCAATCTCTTCTTTTATTTTTTTTTCATCTATGTTTTCTAAATCTGTAATCTCTTCCCCAAAAAACTCTTGTAATTCTTCATATAAGTATAAATGATTTTCCTTAATGACCTTTAAATTCTTTTTAAAATAGTCCATGTTATCCTCCTAGCCTGCCAGTCCTTCCAGTAATGGTCTTACCACATGCACTAATTCATCTGCAATTAATATGGTATCCTTATTCTGCATTGCTTCCATGGCTCCCATAAGTCCCTGATTTATTAGTGCAATTACTTCTTCCTGCTTTTCATTTTTCCCTTCTGTTTGTAACAGATTCATCAACGAAAGTATATCCGAAAATAAAGGATTCAGCTTTTCGTATGCCTCAGCATCCTTTCTCTGATAAAACAATGCAGCTGTGTCCTCTATATCAATAGACAGTCTTTCTAAATAACCTTCACTTTTCATATATTCTCCTTCTATATCTAAATTCCCTATATATTAAATTTTTATCTTCTATCTTTGTATCGACCTTTTTCCCCTTTGTAAGTAATACAAAGGCACAAGATAAATATCTAATATTGACATTATATCATATATTTCTACATATTTGTATATCGTCTACCTTTTAATAATTTATTATATTCTAACGTCAAATCCTGTCAGCGTTTGGGAAGTTCTTGCAGATAACTTTCTATGAACTAAAAAAGGCTGACAAAATGTCAGCCTTATACAATATGCTATTACTAGCAACAAACTATCTAAGTAAGGATAATACACCTTGAGTTTGTTGGTTAGCTTGAGATAACATAGATTGAGCAGCTTGTTGAAGAATGTTGTTTTTAGAGTATTTAACCATTTCTTCAGCCATATCTACGTCACGGATACGAGATTCTGCAGATGTTAAGTTTTCTGCGATGTTATCTGTATTAGCGATTGTATGCTCTAATCTGTTTTGAACTGCACCTAATTTAGATCTTTGTGTGGAAACTGCGCAAAGAGCTTTATCAAGTGTTGAAAGTGCGTTTGTTGCATCTGTGTGGTTGCTAAGTTTAGCAGAGAAACCACTTAAACCTAATGCTTTAGCACCCATGTCTCCGATGTTGAAGCTGATTGCTTGACCTTTGTTAGCACCAACTTGAAGTTTAAGGCTGTTTGTAGATAAAGCACCAGAAAGTAATTTTTTACCGTTGAATTCAGTATCTGTAGAGATACGAGTGAT
>CAJMNR010000049.1 GCA_905214875.1 uncultured bacterium
CGCAGCGGGAGTGATATCAATGTAGGGCATAGGAGATTATATGGAAATTACAATAGAAAACATTGAATTCTATTTACTAATCTTAATAAGAATATCTGCTTTTATCTATACTGCGCCTATCTTTAGCTTAAAGAGTATACCAGTCAAAGTAAAAGCAGCCCTTTCCGTATTTTTGACTATGGTTGTAGGTCCACTTATAACTTACGAACCGTTATCGTACACGACAGTTTATGGATTTGCAGGATTAGTATTGAAGGAATTTTTAGTAGGTTTACTTGTAGGGTACGTAGCTGCCATTTGTACAAGCATCATAACATTTGCTGGCCAGATACTAGATCAGGAAATTGGATACTCAATGGCAAATATGTTTGACCCGATCAACATGCAGCAAGTTACAGTAACAAGTAATTTGCTACATTATTTAGTATTATTAGTATTATTGTGTACTAATATGCATTATTATTTGTTAAGAGCAATTATTTCAACATATACGCTTGTTCCAATAGGGAAAGCGCAGTTTAGTATAAACATGTATAACATTATAGTGAAATTCATGACAGATATGTTTGTTATTGGATTTCGCATTGTTTTGCCGATATTTGCATCAATTCTTATTGTAAATACGGTGTTAGCAATATTAGCAAAAGTAGCACCACAGATGAATATGTTTGTAATTGGTTTTCAATTAAAGATTATTGTGGGGCTTCTAGTATTATTAGTAATTGTGTCAACACTTCCAACAATCGGAAACTTCATATTTGAAGAAATGAAAGATATGTTGGAATTGATTATAAAAAGCCTAGCAGGTTCATAGTGGGAAGAAGAATGGATAAGAAGAAGACATATTATTTATCATATAACCTGCAATTCTTTGCAGGAGACTCAGGAGATAAGACCGAAGAACCGACTGCGAAGAAATTAAATGAGGCCCGTGATGAGGGGCAGGTTGCTAAGAGTCAGGAGTTAAGCACCGGGATATCTCTTAGCGTATTATTCCTTTCTTTAAAATTATTAATCGGTTATTTAGGCAATGAATTTTTAGAAGTATTCCATAGATATTTGGGTCATTTAAGTGCATACGCAAGTGAGCCTATGGATTATGGACAGGCACACACAATTGTTACTGAAGTTTTAAAGACAGTAATAATGATAGGGTTGCCATTGCTCTTGATTGCGATGATAACAGCATTTGTTAGTAATCTGATTCAGATAAAATGGAAAGTGTCAACAAAACCATTGCAGCCAAAGTTTTCAAAGTTTAATCCAATTTCAGGCGTTAAGAAAATCGTCTCGAAAGAAAAGCTTGTGGAGCTGGTAAAAGCAATTGTAAAAATTGCATTGATCTTTTACCTTGTTTACAATGAATTGGCTGGGGATGTTGGATTCTTAAGTGAGTTGTATACGATTTCGCTTGCTGAAGCAATTGTGTTAATAGGGAATATCGTTATTAACCTCGGACTGAAAGTAAGTTTGGTTTACATGGTAGTAGGTTTTGCTGATTTATTCTATCAAAAGAAAAAATACAAGAAAGACCTTCGAATGACCAAACAGGAAGTTAAGGACGAATATAAAAACACGGAAGGTGATCCACAAATCAAGGGACGTATTAAGCAGAAGATGCGTGAAGTATCTCAACGCCGTATGATGAACCAGCTTCCAGAAGCTGATGTTGTTATTACCAACCCAACGCATCTTGCGGTAGCGTTAAAATACGATAAATTTTCATCTGGTGCGCCAGTCGTAATTGCGAAAGGTGCAGATCATCTTGCAGCACGTATAAAGGAAGTAGCAAAAGAAAACAAGATTGAAATTGTTGAAAATAAGCCGCTTGCCCGTATGATTTATTTTAATGTGGATATCGGAAACGAAATCCCAGAGGAATTATATCAGATGGTGGCGGAAGTACTTGCTTACGTATATAAACTTAAGAATCAGTAATAGGGAGTTATATGGACAACAAAAAGGAAACTAGAGGGAGGAATTGGAGATGAAGAAATCAGATTTAGCGGTCGGTATATATATAATCGCAGCAATTATATTTTTAATTGTACCGATTCCTTCTTTGCTACTAGATGTATTGCTTGCAGTAAATATGTCTATTGCGATGATTATTCTATTTAATGCGCTATTTTCTAAAGAAGTTTTAGATTTGGCATCATTTCCAACATTATTATTATTCACAACAGTATTTCGTATTGGGCTTAACGTTTCTTCAACAAGATTAATTCTTTCAGAAGGTGATCCAGGTAAAGTCGTTTCTACATTCGGTACTTTCGTTGGTGGTAATGATATCGTTATCGGTATTATCATCTTTTTCATATTAATCTTAGTTCAGTTTATCGTAATCAATAAAGGTTCCGAACGTGTATCTGAAGTAACTGCACGTTTCACCTTAGATGCGATGCCTGGTAAACAGATGGCAATCGATGCCGATTTAAATACGGGTGCGATCACTGATGAGCAGGCAAAAGAGAGAAGAGAAAAGTTACAACAAGAATCCAGTTTCTTCGGTGCCATGGATGGTGCTACGAAATACGTTAAAGGGGATGCGATTGCAGGCCTTATCATTACAGTTATCAACTTAGCCGGTGGACTTGTTATGGGTATGATGCGTCAAGGTATGGATATTTCTTCCGCACTTGACAAATACGTAATCCTTACCATTGGTGATGGTTTGGTAAGCCAGATTCCATCTCTTTTAATTTCGTTATCAACTGGTATCATCGTTACCAAAGTTGGTAAAGAAGCCGATATCGGCGATGTTTTATTCAAACAGTTATTCTCAGATCCAAAAGTGCTTTACATGGTAGGTGCAGTTATGGCGTTCTTAGGATTGTCAACTCCACTTCCATGGTGGCTATTTATGGCAATTGGTGGTATGATTGCATATAAAGGGTATACTTTGTCACAATCAAAAGGTATTGCGGAAATCGAGGAAGTTGTTGCCGAAGATGAAGCAAGTGCGGATGAAATCCGTCGACCTGAGAATGTTGTTTCTTTATTACAAGTGGACCCTATCGAATTAGAATTTGGTTATGGTATCATTCCACTTGCCGATGTTAATCAAGGTGGCGATCTTCTTGACCGTATCGTAATGATTCGTCGTCAGGTTGCGTTAGAACTTGGTTGTGTCGTACCAATGGTACGTTTACGAGATAACATTCAGTTAAATCCTAATCAGTACATGATTAAGATAAAGGGCGTTCCTGTTAGTGAGGGTGAAATCTTATTTGACCATTACATGGCAATGAACCCAGGGTATGTGGAAGATGAAATCACAGGTATTCCAACATTTGAACCATCCTTCCATTTACCGGCAATCTGGATTACAGAAAGTCAGAGAGAACGTGCAGAGTCTCTTGGCTATACCGTAGTAGATCCGCCATCCATTATTGCAACTCACTTAATGGAAATTATACGAAGAAATCTTGCAAATCTGTTAAGCAGACAAGATGTTCAAAACCTCATCAACAATGTTACAGAAGCAAATCAGACTCTCATCTCAGAGCTTGTGCCTAAGTTATTAAATGTTGGTGAAATTCAAAAAGTACTACAGAATTTATTACGAGAAGGTATATCCATTCGTGATTTAATTACTATATTTGAAACGTTAGCGGATTATGCTCCAACAACGAGAGACACCGATGTGCTTACTGAGTACGTAAGACAAGAACTAAAAAGGGCAATCACAAAGAATTTCTTCCCAGAAGCAACTGGAAACAGTGTTGTTACACTTGACCCAGATGTGGAGAAGGACATTATGGCTAGCGTGAAGCAGACAGAGCAGGGCTCCTACTTAACATTAGAACCTGATAAAGTTCAAGCTATCTTGAAATCTTTAAAACAAGAGACTAAGAAGTTAGAAGACCTAGGAAAAACTCCAATTGTTATAACTTCACCGATCGTTCGTATGTACTTTAAGAAATTAACGTTAGATTATTTTAGTGATTTAGTAGTTTTATCATATAATGAGATCGATTCATCGGTTGAATTACAATCAGTTGGGATGGTGACAATGTAATGATTATTAAGAAGTTCGAGGCAAGCTCTGAGACAGAAGCAATGCTTCTTGTTAAAGAAGAGCTTGGCAAAGATGCAATCATTATGAATATTAAGACGATAAAGCCAAAAGGCGTTTATCGTCTCTTCAAAAAGTCAAGTGTAGAGGTTACAGCTGCACTTGACGATTCTGTTAAAGAAAAAGTCGTGGCTAAGCCAGACTTTACTTCAGGATTCAATCCGAGTTATGCTGAAGCACACAAACGTGGGGATATCTTACAAGATCTTACGTCTAATGATGTAGAAAAGCCAGCGGATGATCCTAGCGCAATCGAGGAGAAGCTTGATAAGCTACAATCATTATTAGTCCATCAGATGGAACAGAATGAGAAGCTTGTAAAAGAGACTCAGATTGAAAAAGACGTATTTGATATTCCATGTGTCAAATTAATCTTTGAACAGTTAATTGAAAATGATGTTACTAAGGAAAATGCAACAGAGATCATTAAAGAAATCGAAAATCGTATCGAGAAAGATTCTTCTGTAGATAACGTACTGTCTCATGTTTACCAAAAAATCGTTTTAAAACTTGGACAGCCAAAATCCATTACATTAGATGAAAACGAAACGAAATATGTATTTTTCATCGGACCTACTGGTGTAGGAAAGACAACAACGATTGCTAAGATTGCTTCTAGCATGAAGATTCAAAACAAAGCAAAAGTTGCATTAGTAACGTTAGATACGTATCGTATCGCTGCAGTAGAGCAGCTACGAACATATGCGAATATCTTAAACATTCCATTAAAGGTAGTGTATTCCAATGACGAGCTTCAAGGCATGAAAGAGGAATTCAAAGATTATGATGTCGTATTAGTTGATACAGCAGGCCGTTCTCATAAAAATGAGGATCAGGTTGCAGACATCAGAGACATGTTCGAAATCACAAGTGAAGACTTAAGAGAAATCTATCTGGTGTTAAGTGCGACTACAAAATATAAAGATTTACTACAGATTATTGAAACCTACAAAAAAATTGCAGATTTTAATTTAATATTTACCAAATTAGATGAAACTCTCGCATGGGGAAATATTTTAAATATCAGGATGTTGACACAGGCACCATTGTCATATACGACATGGGGACAAAACGTTCCTGATGATATAGGCAGAATTAATGCTCAAAAAATTGCGAAGCAGCTATTAGGGGGTAACGAGTAGTGGATCAAGCAACAAATCTACGTAATATTATCAAACAACACGAAATTAGCATGGGAAAGTTAAATAGAAAACCAGAAAAGACCGCAAAGATTATCACTGTAACAAGTGGAAAAGGTGGAGTTGGAAAATCTAATATCTCCATTAATCTTGCAATTCAGTTAAGTAAGCTTGGTAATCGCGTAATTGTGCTTGATGCTGATTTTGGCCTTGCAAATGTTGAAGTAATGTTAGGAATTCGACCGAAATATAGTTTAGCAGACTTAATGTTTCGCGGAAAAAGCCTCAAGGAAGTCATTACACCTGGACCAGAAGGAATCGGATTCATCTCAGGTGGCTCAGGAATTGAAGAATTAATCGATTTAGATGCATATCAGATTAAAAATATTTCTGAAAGGTTATTTGAATTAGACGAATTAGCCGATTATATTATTATAGACACTGGCGCAGGTATATCAGAAGGTCTTATGCAGTTTATCAGTGCGAGTGACCGTGTGCTTTTGGTAGCAACACCGGAGCCAACCTCTATTACAGATGCTTATGCTGTATTAAAATCGGTTAGTCGTAATTTTAGCGAAGCTAAGAATCCTACAAGAATTGATCTTGTAACAAACCGTGTAAGCAGTTTAGATGAGAGTAAAGTACTTTATTCTAAATTAAATGTGGTGGCAAGTAAGTTTTTACGTGTAGATTTAAGGCTAGGTGGTTACGTGACTCAAGATACAAACATCTTAAAAGCCGTAATGACTCAGAAGCCTATTTCAATCGCATATCCACATTCACCAGCGGCTATGTCAATTAAGCAGCTTGCGAAAAACATTCATGAAGGTTCTGAATTTAAAGAGGAAGAACATAATGGAGGAATCCGAAAGCTGTTTTCAAATTTCTTAAATAGAAAATAATAAATCAATGTATTGGGGGCAAGTTTATGTTAAAAAACATCATAACACTTGGAGATAAGATTACCATAATACAGCAGGGGAAAAGCAGCGATGATGAGATGGAGTATGAAAGCCACGTTCTTGAGTTAAAAGGGGAGGACGAGCTTCATATTGAACTTACAACGGAACTTTTAGAAGGGGTTCCCGTAAGAAATGAAGAGGTATATAAGTTATGCATTTATACAAATAGAGGAATCTATCTGTGTGATGGAAGATTGTCGGATACCTATGAAGAGGAAGATAAGAAAATCGGAATCTTTCATTTATCAGACAGTCAGGAAAAGACGCAGAGAAGAGAATACTATAGGCTTGTTAAGACAATGGAGATCCGATATCGATTGTATGAACAACAAGATCCTTTAGAAGAAAGCGAAACCACTCTTATATGGAATCGAGGGATTTTAACCGACATAAGCGGTGGCGGAGCAAGATTTTATTGCAAAGAAAAATTAGAAGTAGGATCAGAAATCTATCTGAAACTAAGGATTCGAACAGCAAAAGGAACACAGATCATGGAATTAGGAAGCAATGTAATACATGTTGCTCCTATGGAAAACAAAGTATCCCAATATGAGATACGAGTAGAATTCTCAAAGATTACAGTTGATCAAAGAGAAGACATCATTCGATATGTGTTTGAAGAAGAAAGAAAGCAGTTGAGACGAGAAAAAGGATTGATGTAATTGAAAGATAAGCTAGTTGTAATTGCTTGCTCCACAGGGGGGCCGAAAGCATTACAAAAAATCATCCCATTATTGCCAAAATGCATAGGTTGTCCAATCTTAATTGTGCAGCATATGCCGGCAGGGTTTACAAAATCCTTGGCAGAGCGCCTGAACTCACTAAGTGAGGTCAACGTTCTTGAAGCAGATGAAAACCTGTCTTTGCAAGATGGAACAGCTTATTTAGCAAAGGGTGGTTTTCAAATGTTAATTGAGAAAGCACCACTTGGTAAACATTTGATTAAGCTAAATGATCGACCAGCCAAGAATGGTCTTCGTCCATGTGCAGACGAATTATTTAAGTCATTGGTCCAGACCGATTACAAGAATATCGTAGTAGCGGTACTTACCGGTATGGGGGATGACAGTTTAGAAGGTATTAAGATTTTAAACGAATATAAAAATCTTTATATAATAACTCAAGACAAAGAAACATCAACAGTTTATGGAATGCCAAAAGCGATTTACGAAGCAGGATTTGCAGATGAAATTGCACCATTACATAAAATGGCTGAAGTTATTACTAAAAATGTGGAGGTGCATTAATATGGATATGAACCAATATTTGGATATTTTTATTGATGAGACAAAAGAACATTTACAGAATCTTAATGAACAGATTCTTATTCTGGAAAAGGAACCAGAAAATGAAGCAACAATTAACGAAATCTTCCGTGCTGCTCACTCATTAAAGGGAATGGCGGGCACAATGGGTTATAAGAGAATGCAACGATTAACTCATGATATGGAAAACGTATTTTCTGAAATTCGTAATGGAAAGATGAAAGCTACGGATGAGTTAGTAGATGTTTTATTTAGAGGGTTAGATGCTCTTGAGTCTTACTTGGCCAACATCCAGGCTAGTGCAGATGAGGGAACTGAGGATAACGATGATATTATTGCTGCATTAAATGAATTCTTAAACGGAAAATCAAAAGAAGAAGAGTCTGTAAATGCAGCGCAAGCAGAAGTTGCAGCAACTCAAGCAGTTGTAGCATCCGATTCTGTTGCGAAATTTAAAGAACTAAAATTAGAAGAATACGAACAACATGCAATTAGCGAAGCGTATAACGAGGGAGACAACGTATTCGGAATGACAGTATTCATTCAGGAAACATGTATCCTCAAGTCAGCAAGAGCATTTTTAGTATTTAAGGCACTTGAAGAAAGTGGCACAATCATGAAATCTCAACCTTCTGTACAAGATATTGAAGATGAAAAATTCGATTTTGATTTCAGTTTATTCTTAATCACAGAGTTATCTCTTGAAGAAGTGAAAGCAAAAGTAATGAATGTATCAGAAATCAAAGATGTTGTGATTGAAAAAATCGAAAAACCTGAATTACCAGTAACTGAAGTAGTAGAAAAAGCTGAGAAACAGGAAGAGAAAAAAGAAGAGAAAAAAGAAGAGAAAAAAGCAAAGGCGCCTAAAAAAGATCAAAAAGCACAAGCAAGCAAACCAGTAGTTAACCGTTCCGTACGTGTTGATATTGAAAAACTTGACGTGTTAATGAATCTTGTAAGTGAGCTTATCATTGCGAAGAATGGGTTAGTATCAATCAACAATACTGACCGTAATGAAAAATCTGAAGGAAACTTTAATGAACAGATTGAATACCTAGAACGTGTAACAACAAGCTTACATGAATCTGTAATGAAAGTTCGAATGGTACCAATTGAAAGCGTTGTAAATAGATTCCCAAGAATGATTCGTGACTTATCTAAGAAATTAAATAAGCCAATGGAACTATTTATGACAGGTGAAGAAACAGAACTTGATCGTACCGTAATCGATGAAATCGGCGATCCATTAATGCACTTACTTCGTAACTCTGCTGACCATGGTCTTGAAAGCGCAGAAGAACGTGTAAAAGCAGGAAAAGAAGAAAAAGGTTCTATCTTCTTAAATGCTTACCAAGATGGTAACAACGTTGTGATCGAAGTCGGTGACGACGGTGGCGGAATCAATGTAGATAAAGTTAAGAATAAAGCAATCGAAAAAGGTACTATCACAGAAGAACAAGCTGAAACGATGACAGAAAAAGATTTCATCGATCTTTTATTCATGCCAAGTTTCTCAACAGCTGATAAGATCAGTGATGTATCTGGCCGTGGTGTAGGTCTTGATGTTGTTAAGACTAAGATCGAATCTCTTGGTGGTGATATCGAGTGTAAGACAAAACGTGGAGAAGGAAGTACCTTCATCATCCGCTTACCATTAACACTTGCAATCATCCAAGCACTTATGGTTGAAGTCGGAGCAGAAAAATATGCAATTCCATTAGGAAACATTCAAACAATCGAAGATGTTCCATTTGAAGATGTTAAGACTGTAAATGGACAAGAAGTAATTAACCTAAGAGGAAACGTTCTTCCAATCGTACGTTTAGAAGAAGTGTTAGATGTAACTCCATTAGAAGAAAGACCAACTTCTTATACTGTAGTTATCGTATCAAAAGGCGATCGCTTTGCTGGTTTAGTTGTAGACAGCTTAATCGGTCAGCAAGAAATCGTTATCAAACCAATCGGTAAATATATGGAAACTAGCAAGCTGATCGGTGGCGCAACAATCCTTGGTGATGGTGAAGTTGCACTTATCTTAGATGTTAATACATTAGTATAGGGGGACGACGATTATGGAGAACACAACAGTACAAAGTTTAGATTCAAAACAATATATCGTTGTAAAATTAGGTAACGAGCAATTCGGTATCGACATTCAATACGTTGAAAACATTGTAAGAATGCAAAGAATTACAAGAGTTCCAAAAGTACAACAATTTTTCAAAGGCGTAATCAACCTTAGAGGTGACATTGTGCCAGTAATGAGCTTAAGATTAAAGTTCGGCTTAGAAAACGAAGAATATACAAACGCTACAAGAATCATTATCTTAAAGCCAGAAGGTAAAGAAGTAATCGGTGTTGTAGTAGATGAAGTAAAAGAAGTAGTAACACTTGAAGATAATCAAATCGACAAAGTGACTTACACTCCATCAAATGAAAACTACAAATATTTAAGTGGAATTGGTAAGTATAAAGACAGTCTAATTTCCATCCTAAATATTCAAAGCATTGTAGTAGAAAAGGATGCAATTTAGGAGGAAACCAATTGAAAAAACATAATTTTAGCCAAATGAATGATATGCAATTCGATGTGTTAAAAGAGATTGGTAATATTGGTGCAGGTAATGCAACTACAGCTCTTTCCCAATTAGTTGGTGAAAGAATTGATATGAAGACTCCTAGTGTTCAGCTTATCGATATCGGAGAACTCTCCGATATCGTAGGCGGACCTGAAAACATTATCGTAGGGATCCTGATTACATTATCTTTAGATGTGGAAGGGATGATGATGTTTGTACTAGAACAATCGACAGCACATTTCTATGTAAATATTTTAATGGGTAAGAATTTAGACGATTTTTCAGAATTTAGTGAAATGGACTTGTCAGTTCTTCAGGAAATTGGTAATATTTTATCAGGAGCATATTTATCTTCTATATCTTCGCTTACAAATTTGAATATTAATCAATCAATTCCATATATGACAATAGATATGGCAGGAGCAATTCTTAGTGTTCCAGCAATCGAATTTGGTAAGATTGGTGATAAAGCACTGCTAATTCAATCTAAGATTTGTGAAGATGAAACTGAAGCAAACGGATATTTCATTTTGATTCCTAAAGAAGAATCATATTCTAAGATTTTATCCTCATTGGGAATGTAGAGGAGAAAAGAATATGATGGTGAGAGTAGGAATGGCGGATTTAAACGTTTGTGCTGCACCAGATGCAATTACAACATTAGGCTTAGGTTCTTGTGTAGGCATCGTACTTTATGACCCTGTTAAGAAATTAGCAGGTATGGTTCATGTAATGTTACCCGACAGTACTAAAATCATACATAATGAGAATAAGGCAAAGTTTGCAGATACAGGAATTAATGAACTATTGGATAGATTAGTTAAGTTAGGAGCAAGTCGCTCTCGTATAACAGCAAAAATTGCCGGTGGTGCACAAATGTTTGGCTTTCAAAATGCAAGTGATTTGCTACGTGTGGGAGAGAAAAATGTCGAGGCAACCAAGTTGCAATTACAAAAGCTTAAAATCCCAATCTTAGCCCAGGATACAGGGGCTAATTACGGTAGAACGATAGAATTTTATCCAGAGACTGGGGAACTCTTGATAAAATCCGTAGGGAAAGAGATTAAAAAAATTTAGTCAAAGTTATCGTTTAAAAAAGGAGAATATATGCAAGGAAGATATATACCAGCAATTGTAACGCTTGTTGCTGGCTTAGTTGCAAGTATCATTTGCTTAGTAAGAGGGATTGGAATAATCAGGAGCTTAACGATTGTACTTATCACGCTTATAATTTTTATGATTCTGGGCATTATTGCGAGAAAAATCATTATGCTAACGTTAACTGAAAAGCCGGAGAAAGATGAACCGGGGGACGCTGAAACAGAAGATACAAATGAGAATTCAGACATAAATGAAAATCCAGAACATGAAAATGATACGCAAGAATCATAGTAGTGTTAGTTTAAAGGTTTATAACACAAGTGGAGGTTACTATGAGCGAAGAAGAAAAAAACAAGCTATGGCTTGATTATTCGAAACGTAAGACAGCGGATTTAAGAGAAAAAATTATTATTGAGTACGCGAGTTTAGTTAAAATCGTTGCCGGTAGACTAAGCATGTATTTAGGATATACGGTAGAATATGATGACCTGATTGGTTATGGTACATTTGGCTTAATCGATGCCATTGACAAATTTGATTATCAAAAAGGGGTCAAATTTGAAACATATGCTTCTTTACGTATTAGAGGAGCAATTTTAGATCAGATTCGACGCTTGGATTGGATTCCAAGAACACTACGACAAAAGCAAAAAAAGTTAGAACAAGCTTATCACAAATTAGAGTGTGAGTATGGTAAAAATATTAGTGCAGAAGTACTTGCAGAAGAATTAAATATCAGTACTAGTGAGCTTGAAGTATGGCAGAATCAAACGATGGGGATGAATCTGATTTCACTTGATGAATACCTTGAACAAGGAATCGAAGTGAGAATGGATAACAAAGCAAGTTCACATTATGATCAGCCGGAAAAAGTGATGGAGAAGCAGGAACTAAAAGTCATGCTAGAACAAGCATTGGAGATGCTTACTGAGAATGAAAGAAAAGTAATTGTACTATATTATTACGAAGAGATGACCTTAAAGGAAATCAGCCGTATTCTTGAAGTTTCCGAATCAAGAGTATCACAATTGCATACAAAATCGTTGCAGAAGATGAAAAATAAACTAGGAAGTAACATAGAATTGCTAAGTATTTTCTAGACTAAAAGTTCACATAAGAATATAGTATGGGGGGATGGGTGCATGAAAACATATAATGCTTTTTTTACGTTACAAATAAAATCTGATGGTACGTATCTACAGATCAATAGCGCGAAAGGCGGCGGTAAGCCCCTTTCCCTTGAGTCTGTGAGTACATATCTTTCACTTGTTCATATAGATGATTATGACAAAGTTAATCTAATAAATGAGTTAAATAAAGCTAATTCTGGGGTTGCCATGATTAAGCTGACAAATAATAAGATTAAGCCAGTTAATGAATATCTACATGTTGAGATTGATGAAGCGGAATTAGAAGCAGTTGGGAGATTTTATGCCCCGTCCAATCTAGGAAAATCTCTTAGTAAGGATGATATTATAGAGACACTGAATCGAAACAGAGTTACATTTGGAATAGATACAGCTGTAATCGATGAGTGGTTATTAAACAAGGAATATAACAAAGACTTTGTGCTCGCAAGAGGGAAAAATCCTGTACAGGGCAAAAATGGTGAAGTTAAGTACTGTTTTAACACAAATATCCACGCACAGCCTAGACTAAATGAAGATGGTACAGTAGACTATCGACATCTAGATAACATTGAGCATGTAGAGGCAGGAGCACGTGTTGCTTATTTGATCCCTGCTGTAAAAGGACAAGACGGAAGAACCGTTACAGGAAAAGTTATACCACCAGCAAAGATCAAGACTGCAAAATTGAAACATGCTAGAAACATCGTTGTTTCTGAAGATGGTACAGAAATGTACTCAGAGGTGTCTGGGCATGTTTACCTTGTAGATGATAAAGTCTTTGTATCAAATATATATGAAGTATTGGCAGACGTTGATGCTTCAACAGGAGACATTGAATATAATGGCGACATCCATGTAAAAGGAACTGTAAAGAGTGGATATTCTTTAAAAGCAACAGGTCAGATTATTGTAGAAGGCGTTGTGGAAGGATGTCATTTAGAAGCAGATGGTCCAATTATTATAATGGGTGGTATTCAAGGAATGACAAAGGCAGTCATTCAATCAGGCTCAAACGTTACAGCAAAATTCATTGAAAATGCAACCGTAATATCTGGAAAAGATGTTTTAACGGATGCAATTATGCATAGTAATGTAAGTGCACGAGGAAAAGTAAAGGTAGAGGGAAAACGAGGCCTTGTTGTTGGTGGAGAAATTCATGCTTCTGAATCAGTAGCATTTAAAGTGGCAGGTTCTCCTATGAGCGCCTTTACCTTAATTGAAGTAGGACTAGATCCTGAAGTAGTAAAGGAATACCGTACACTAGAAACAGATGTACGTAAGAATCAAGAAGAATATAAGCAGTTAACGCAAATCTTATCTACTTATAGAACAAAACTTACAAAAGGGTTAAAACTAAATCCTGCACAGGTTAAGACTATCAAGCAGATTGGAAGTCGAGTGAAGGAATTAGAGGCAGTTACACCAGATATGATTGATAGACGAGATGAACTCGGTGAAGAGATTCTTAAGTCAAACCGAGGAAAAGTTGTCGTGGAAGACAAAGTATATCCACGAGTTAAGATTGTAATCTCTAGTGCAGTATTGATGGTAAAAACAGAAACACATTACTGTACGTTTGTAAAAGACGGTGTAGATGTAAAGTCCAAACCCAACTAGGAGGTAATAGGGAATGTCAGTGGTTAGTCCGATTGAACACTTGGCAATGGCACCAAAAAGCCTGCAGACGTCAATTCAGAATGTGAATAAGATACAGCGTCAGGAGGCAATCCAGGCGGAGCAGGCAGCTAGCTTTCAAAATCAGGTGAAAAAGAATGCAGAGCAAACAGTAAAATCACAAAAAAGTGAAACTGAGCAGTATCGTTTTGACCAGAAGAAAGAAGGCAGAAACAAAGGCTATCAAGGGAATAAACAAGAGAAAAAGAGCGCAGAAGAGTGCGATCCTGATGACGTATCCAAACGAGTTGGACAGTCATTTGATATATGTATTTAAGGAGCAAATATGGGAGCATTAGAAATTACACTGATTTTAATAGGGCTATTAATTATTGCAATCAGCTATTATATTTCAGAAAAAAATGGTTCAGCCGTAGAGACAGTAAAAGAGCTTGAAACTGTGGCCGACTATGAAGAAAGAAAAAAGACTCAAAAGGATATCAAACGCGATCTTGAGAATCTGAAAGAAGAAGTCTTAGCTTCAGCAGATGCCAGTCTGTGCAAGCTTTCCAATGAAAAAATTATGGCAGTAAATGAATATGGAGATATGGTACTTGATCGTATCGATAAGAACCATAGTGAAGTCGTATTCTTATACAGTATGCTGACGGACAAGGAAAAAGAATTAAAAGAATTAATTGCTGGTGCACAAGGAATGGAACGACAAGAGGTAAAAGATAAATTAGACGAGATTGAAAGTCAGATGGCAGATACCATTCCGTTAAATGAATCCTATGACCTTATGGAAGGCTCCGCTATCAGCTTAAGTAAATCTCAGGCAAAGGTACTTCATGAATCAAAGCCTGCAGATGTAGAAGAACCTATTTCGTATGATGAAAACCACGAAAGAATCTTATCGCTTTACAGAAGCGGCAAGAGCGTTCGTGAGATTTCGAAAGAGTTAGATCTTGGACAAGGTGAAGTACAACTTGTAGTGAACCTGCATGCAGGAGGGAAATAGTGAAGAAGCAAAACACAAAATTAGTCTATTTTCTTCGTGGACTTGGATTTGGTATTGTATTTGTAACAGCCGTTGTAGGAATTTCAAGTAGTAGAAAGTCAAACAAAGAAATCGTTACACAAGAATTATCTAGAGAAGAAATCATTGAAAAAGCAAAAGAGATTGGAATGGTAGAGGGAGTGGATATGAAAATCGACGCTCTTTTAGACGCAACACCAACTCCAGAGGCAACGGAACAGTCTTCGGCTTCCACTGAGTCAAGTACTCCAGAAGCAACAAAGACACCTGTAAGTGAAACACCAGCTGCGACTGATAAACCATCAAATGAAATCAGTAAGAAGTCATTTACAATCAAGTCAGGACAGCCAGCAGAAGCAGTTGCTAAGAAGTTAAAAAATGAGGGCTTAATTGATGATGAAAAAGCATTTCATACGTTCCTCAAAGATAACAAATATGCAACAAAATTAATCGCAGGTCGCCATGAAATTACCATTGGTGGTGACTACGAAACAATTGCAAAAGAACTATGTGAAAACAAATAAAATACGTTGTACATCACTTAAAGTATAACGAAGAGTAAAGTCGACCGTCTGAGCTAATGCCAGGATGTGTCGGCTTTTTTCTCGTTTAAAAGAAGCCATTGGTAATTGGACCTGCACACAAATATGCTATTGCAATGGTAATGACAAATGGTGTAAGATTGTTCCATCATTAACATTTAGGAGACAACAATGGATACAAATAAGTCACAAGGGGTAAGCGTATACCGAATTCGCGGATTTGAATTCGTCTTACCGAAAAAATATACAGATAAAACAATTATTTTATCTATGGAATATTTAAATAATAAGCCAGTAGACGGCGTAATCAAAGGAAGAATGTATGCCAATTACTATGGCGGATACAAGCCTGTATGCATTCATGAATTTGCGATTGGCGGTTTTTCTAGCAATCCAAAGAACGCTGAGATCGAAGATGCCTTTTATTCTTACATTGTAGAAGGCAACAATGCTGATTTTGTTGAAAAAATCAATTTATTTATCAATGAAATCAGTGAGCCGGATAGTCCAAGTGAATTTGAACTTGCAAGATATGATATCAAAAATGAAAAATTAGGAAAGATGTACGGATTATTTTTCTATTTACCAGAATTCGTATCTGTAAATAATGTCGAAGTAGCAATACTATATAAGAAAAACAAAGAAGGCTGTCTAGACGTTGTTTCGTACTTAGGCGACAAAAAGATACCATATCGTGTAAAAGTCTTTGCGGGCGATACAAAAATCGACTACAACGATCCATATCGTGATAGTCTGTTATTCGACAGTTTTCAATGTAATCAAGAGATTAAGAGTGTTTTAGACAGTTGGGATATTTTACGCGAACATATGAAATAACTCTTGCAATTGCATCTAAAATATAGTATAATCGGACTGTTGACAAAAAAACACGCATGATGATATTTATCGCGGTGCCTTAAACACAACATTTAAGGTTAGATAAATGCAAAACAATCATGCGGATGAATAACCAAACGGAGGTAAATTATGAGCGTTATTTCAATGAAACAATTATTAGAAGCTGGTGTACATTTTGGTCACCAAACAAGAAGATGGAACCCTAAAATGGCTGAATACATCTACACAGAAAGAAATGGTATTTATATCATCGACTTACAAAAATCTGTAGGTAAAGTAGATGAAGCTTACTACGCTATCAAAGATATCGTAGCTGACGGTGGAAAAGTTCTTTTCGTTGGTACTAAAAAACAAGCTCAAGATTCTATCAAATCTGAAGCTGAACGTGCTGGAATGTACTATGTAAACGAAAGATGGTTAGGTGGTATGTTAACAAACTTCAAAACTATCCAAACTCGTATTGCTAGATTAAAAGAAATCGAAACTATGTCTCAAGACGGAACTTTCGATGTACTTCCTAAAAAAGAAGTTATTGAACTTAAAAAAGAATGGGATAAATTAGAGAAAAACCTTGGTGGTATCAAAGATATGAAAACTATCCCAGATGCAATCTTCGTAGTAGATCCTAAAAAAGAAAGAATCTGTGTACAAGAAGCTCACGCATTAGGTATTCCTTTAATCGGTATCGCTGATACTAACTGTGATCCTGAAGAATTAGATTACGTAATCCCAGGTAACGATGATGCAATCCGTGCAGTAAAATTAATCGTTGCTAAAATGGCAGATGCTTGTATCGAAGCTAACCAAGGCGAAGCTATGAACGACGCTGAAGTTGAAACTGCTGAAGTTACAGAATAATCTAAATTAAGTTTTCAAATTTATAGAGATTATAAGGGTTTCACCCTATAAAAATAACAACTTTAGGGAAATCTATTTAAATGAGTAGGTTTCCCTATATATGAATACGGAGGTATATTAATATGGCTATTACAGCAGCAATGGTAAAAGAATTAAGAGAAAAGTCTGGCGCTGGTATGATGGATTGTAAAAAAGCATTAACAGAAACAGACGGAAATATGGAAAAAGCGATTGAATTTTTAAGAGAAAAAGGTCTTGCTTCTGCAGCTAAAAAAGCTGATAGAATCGCAGCTGAAGGTATCGTTGCTACTAACATCAGCGCTGATCACAAAGTTGCAGCAATCGTTGAAGTAAACTCTGAAACAGACTTCGTTGCAAAAAATGAAAAATTCCAAAGCTTCGTTGCAGATGTTGCAGCACAAGTTGCTACAACTACAGCAGCAGATATTGATGCTTTCTTAGCAGAGCCTTGGGCAAAAGACACTAGCAAAACTGTAAGTGATGAATTAAATTCTCAAATCGCAGTTATCGGTGAAAAAATGTCTATCAGAAGATTTGAAAAAATCACTGTTGAAAACGGATTCGTTGAATCTTACATCCATGCTGGTGGTAAAATCGGTGTTGTTGTAGAATTCGAAGGTGAAGCTACAGACGCTAACAGAGAAGTAGCTAGAAACGTTGCTATGCAAGTTGCAGCTCTTTCTCCAAAATATGTTGATAGAAGTGAAGTATCTCAAGAATACATCGCTCATGAAACAGAAATCTTAAAAGTTCAAGCTATGAACGAAAACCCAGGTAAACCAGAAAACATCATTGAAAAAATGGTTGTTGGTCGTTTAAATAAAGAATTAAAAGAAGTTTGCTTAGTAGATCAAACATACGTTAAAGATGGCGATTTTACAGTAGGTAAATACATCGCATCTGTAGACAAATCTTTAGCTGTTAAGAAATTTGTACGTTTCGAAACTGGCGAAGGTATGGAAAAGAAAGAAGAAAACTTCGCAGAAGAAGTTGCTAAACAAATGGGTAACTAATCCTTTGGGATAATTTAAATTTGTTTATAACCCCTTAAAACTTATGTTTTAAGGGGTTTCTTTTGTTTTTGGATATTTAGCTTATACGACTATAAACGACATAAAATTACACTATGACAAATTTTGTTATGGAATTTTCGCTACAATTTTTGTATAATTAAGTCATCTCATAATAAAGTAGATAATAGAGTGTGTATAGATTCTATACGTAAATAACGACTCTAAGCAAAGCTTTAGATGCGTTTCACTCATTAAAGTATAAAAGATAAAGGAGTACAAAAGTGAGTATAAGAGTTGGAATTATTGGTTATGGTAACTTAGGACGCGGTGTAGAATGTGGCATCCGTCAAAATGATGATATGGAATTAGTAGCAGTATTTACTCGTAGAGATCCTGCAACAGTTTCCATTCTTACAGAAACAGCTAAAGTTTGCAATGTAGCAGATATCGAAAATTGGAAAGATAAAATCGACGTTATGATTTTATGTGGTGGTAGTGCTACAGATTTACCAGTGCAAACACCAGAATATGCAAAATACTTCAACGTAGTTGATAGTTTCGATACACATGCACGTATTCCAGAACATTTCGCAAATGTTGACGCTGCAGCAAAAGAAAATGGAAAAGTAGCAATCATTTCTGTAGGCTGGGATCCTGGTATGTTCTCTCTTAATAGATTATATGCGAACGCAATTTTGCCAGAAGGAAGCGATTATACATTCTGGGGCAAAGGTGTAAGTCAAGGCCACTCTGATGCACTTCGTCGTGTAGAAGGTGTTAAGAATGCGAAACAATACACAATCCCTGTAGACAGCGCACTTGAAGCTGTTCGTTCTGGAAGCAACCCAGAGCTTACAACTCGTGAGAAACACACAAGAGAATGCTTCGTTGTATTAGAAGAAGGTGCAGATGCTGCTAAAGTGGAACAAGAAATCAAAACTATGCCAAACTACTTTGCAGATTATGACACTACAGTTCATTTCATCAGTGAAGAAGAATTATTAGAAAAACACAGTGGTATTCCTCACGGCGGATTTGTTATTAGAAGTGGTGTTACTGGAGTAAATAACGAAAATAAACAAATCATTGAATACAGCTTAAAATTAGATTCTAACCCAGAGTTCACATCTAATACACTTATTGCATACGCAAGAGCAGCTCATCGTCTTGAAAAAGAAGGACAAAGCGGATGTAAGACAGTATTTGATATCGCACCAGCTTATTTAAGTGCAAAAAGCGGAGAAGAATTAAGAGCTACAATGCTTTAATCTAAATATAATACGAATAGCCTCTAGGTGCATGTATTTGCTCTAGGAGGCTATTTTTTGTATATAATGTATTGTATAATAATGCTATGTAAGCTATAATCGTAGCTATATTGTGGGACTCGAAGGAGGAAGTAGAAAGTGAGTTCAAATAAAAAAATAGTAGGAGCAGTGGCCTTAATAACAGTAGCAGTCCTAACATCCTGTAGCACAAAGGATAACAATGGGATTCACAATCCTACTTTGACAGCGGTAGAGGAAACAACTAAGTATGACGAAAAGAAGCCACTTTCTGAGAAGGAAGCAGTGAAACAAGCTAAGAAGATGCTTTCTGAGGAGGAAAAGAATACAATCACGAATTATGATTCTCCTAAAGTTGAACAGGTAAGCTTTAAAAAGGAGCCTGATTTCTATAAGTATCAAGATGTTGGTGAGTTAAAAGGAAAAGAGGCATACAAAGTTACATATGAGACAACAATGGATGGCTTACTTGGTCCAATAACTATGTATATTGGAGTGAAAGATGGCAAGTGCTACGGAATGGATTTACGTGAATAACATGATGATAGGGGCCCTGTGTTAAGCAGCAGGGCCTATTATAATGTATACACTAAAGAGAAAATAACAAAATATACATTAGAAAGAAGAAAAATGGCGTCTACAGCAGGACTGCTGTTTGGTGAATTCCTCTCAGGTGCGTTGGCGGAAGCATTCCCAGTAAGAATTGTGTGTTCGACATTTATGGCAGCCAACCTGTGTGCCGTATTTTTCATTATGTATGCAAATGCAAAAGATGTAAAACTAATCTATAATCGAAAGGTCTAAAGGTGATAGTATGAGTAAAATTAGTGAAAAGACATTAAGAAATTATGCAAGACTAAGTGTCGTTATGGGCGCAAATGTACAAAAGGGACAGATTCTTGTTGTCAATGCAGATATCGATACGATGGATCTGACTCGTTTAGTTGTAGAAGAAGCTTACAAAGTAGGAGCAAGCAAGGTCATTGTCAATTGGAGCGATGATTTAATCAATAGAATGCATTTTGAACATCAGACGGTAGAAAGCCTGACAGATATTCCAGATTGGATGGTCGAACAGAAAGTATCCCCATTAAGAGACGGTGCAGCCATCCTTCATATCATTAGTGAAGTTCCTGGAATACTAAGTGGAATCGATGCAGAAAAAATCAGTAAGGCAATGCTAGCTAGATCCATTCGTTTTAAAGAAGCTAGTGACCGTACTATGGCAGATAAGAATCAATGGTCTATTGTTGCAGCGCCAAATACAAGATGGGCGAAACAGGTATTTCCAGAATTAGAGGAGGAAGAAGCTGTTGATAAGTTATGGGAAAAGATTTTATATGCAGTTCAAGTAACAGAGGACAATGATCCGGTGGAAGTATGGAAAAAACATAATCATGACTTACAAAAACGCCAAGACATGTTAAATGACTATAACTTTAAATCTCTTCATTTTAAGAATCGAAAAGGAACGGATCTTACCGTTGAATTAGTAAACAACCATATTTGGTCTGGTGGTAGTGAATTCTCTCAAGATGGCATTGAATTCACTCCAAACATGCCAACAGAAGAAATCTTCTGTATGCCTTACAAATACGGTGTAAATGGTACAGTCGTAACGACGAAGCCATTAGATTATAATGGAACGATCATTAAAGAATTTACGCTTACATTTAAGGAAGGTAAGGTTGTTGAGTACCATGCAAGCAACAACGAAGAAGTCCTTAAATCATTAATTGAATTCGATGAAGGAAGTTCATTTATTGGAGAGGTTGCATTAGTACCATATTCTTCTCCAATTTCCTTAAGTAATCTATTATTCTATAATATCTTATTTGATGAAAATGCATCTTGCCATCTAGCATTAGGAAGAGCATATCCGATGAATGTCAAAGGTGGAACAGCAATGAGCGAAGAAGAACTTGAACAGATTGGAAGCAATAACTCCAATACCCATGTAGACTTTATGTTCGGCGATAACGAAATGACTGTAATCGGCACAACACATGATGGTACAGAAGTATTGGTGTTAAAGAATGGTGACTTTGTATTCTAATACAGGTAAGTAGTGGGCAGCACAAGAATATTGTGCTGCCTTTTTGTGGTATTCTAGTATAAAGAATTAAAAATGGAGGGGTTCGTATGGAAGGAACCATTTATTATATTTCCGATTATCATTTTGATCATGAGCTTGCACGAATGCGCAGCAGAAGTGATTGGTTTTCGGACGTAAATGAGATGAACGAGGCAATCATAAAAAGGCATAACACCAAAGTGACAGATGACGATCATGTCTATATATTAGGGGATGTTATTGTATGTGAAGAAGAGAAGCTAAAAGAACGCCTAGAACAGACAGTAGCAAGGCTTAATGGGCATTTACATCTGATAGTAGGTAACCATGATTATAAATATGAAAAGAATGAGATATTTCGAGCATATTTTGAAACAATCGAGCATTCTATGCTGATTAAGGATCAAGGAAGATGGGTGCAGCTTTATCATTATCCTGTGTTATGCTGGTATCGTAAGCAGAAAGGCGCCTATCATGTATATGGACATTTGCACAACGAGACAAAAGGATTGGAATGTGAGATCCTTAAAAAGGAAGAGAGGGCGTTAAATGCCTGTGTAGAGATTGTAAGATACGAACCGTGCACGTTAGAAGAATTGACTATAAGAAATAATTATATTGAAAATAGGTAAGTGGCTTGTAACTTTTCTGGTCTTTAGGTAGAATTAGTAAAGTGTTTTTAATATTATTTGAAATTTAGGAGGCTACTACAATTAACAATATAAAGCCAACATATTATGATGAGTTCGTCTGTATCGCCGATCGTTGTTCTAGAAGCTGTTGTCAGGAATGGAAGATCGAAGTGGATGAAAAGACGAAGAAGAAGTGGGCGAACTTTCAGGAAGAGAACGAAGGAAGACCGCTTACCTCTTATATAAAACAAAAAGAAAACAGCAATATAATAGAGCTAACAAACAGCAAGAAATGTCCGTTTTTAAATGAAAGCAAGTTATGTAATTTGGTCACCCAGTTTGGAGAAGAAGTACTCTCTAAGACATGTACCATATTTCCAAGGGAAGTCAAAGAGTTCGAGAATCGAATGGAATATTCCTTAGTTCCTTGTTGCCCAGAAGTAATTGACATCCTAAACAAGCAGAAAAAGGTTACATTTACAGAATTCTATACAGGGGATGATCTGGCTGCATTACGTGAATTTATGATTACTCTTATTCAAGACGATACGTATACGATTTCAAAAAGCATGATGATGTTATTCTTCCTTCTTTTAGACCTTTATGACAAAGGGGAAGGTAGCGTGAAAGTATTTTTACGCAGTAAACCAGAACTTCTATTAGAGGAACTAATTGATGCGATTGATCAAATGGAGTTTTCTAAAATCAATACATTTGATGAGAATAATGAATTGTTCTTAGACCTTATTCAAAATTATCGAAAAGAGGGACTGTATTCAGATTATCTAGAAGAGATTGCAGAGGAAGCAGAAGAATTCTCTGAAGGTTATGAGGAAGAGGTAATTCTAAAGAAACTAGAGGAATTTGAAAAACAGTTTAAACAGTATGAACCGCTGTTTCGCAAATATCTGGCAGTAGAATTTTTCAACGACCTAGTCGTGCCAGAATCAGACCTTTGGTCTGTAGTCGTAATGTTTCAGTGGATCACGTTAGAGTATGCAATGATTAGACATGCCATTTTCTTAACATGGATGCTTGATGCTTCCGAAGAAATCCCTTATCAAGCGGTACGTGATGCAATCGTCATCCTATCAAGAATGACGGGATATGAAGCAGAAGATATCTATGAGTATTTAGAAAATTGTTTTGAGGAAATTATCTGGGACTGGGGTTATCTTGCACTTTTAGTTGGAATTTAAAAAATAAATCTAATATAGGACAAAAGGTTACAGTGCGTGTTTCTTATGGTTCATAGAAAGTTCTCTTTGTTCATAGTGATTGTTTTCCGAAAAAGTGGTAATATTTAATATATACATGTTATAGAATCGGGAGTGATCAAATGAGCATTTTCAATCGTTTTTTTAGTGAGAAAAATCAGGACAAAGATGAGGCTTTTGAGCAGGCAGAAGGAATTGCCACATTTGCAGGATTACTAGAAGAGGAAAGCATTGACGAAGATGATTACCAAGGCGAAAATGACGAGTTTGATATGGCAGGATTTAACGATGATGACTGGCAAGAGCCAGAAAACGATGCAGATGATAAAGTACCAGATCCAGAACTACAAAGTAATAGCTTAGACCACGATTGGGGTTTGGACGAGTATGATGAGTAAATAGGAAATTAGGGAATCGCCCACCGGCTGTTGCATCAATGCAATCTTCAATTACATTAGATGTAGCAGCCATTTTTAATTGTTAGACTAACTATGTCAAATAGTTTTTTAAATTTTTTTATTATGTAGATATTTATAGGCATAGCAAACAGAGTATCATAATAGGTACTC
>CAJMNR010000050.1 GCA_905214875.1 uncultured bacterium
CGTTGCTAACAGATTTACAGTCTGCCCCCTTTGGCCACTCGGGAATCCATCCAAATTGTCCTGACAAGAATTAATTATAACAGATAAAAAAAAGAATGCAAGTGTTTTTTTTATTATTTTCAAACTTTTTTGTACAATTTATATTATACTGACGGTTTTAAGGATAATTGAGGAGATTGGTGGCATATTAAGTTTTAAAATTCCATTTTCTGAATAAAACACCTTGGCCGATAAATCAAAATCGTCTTCTCTTGTCATAATTAATTGAACAATTCGATCACCATCTACAATTCCAATTTCCCAAACATTGATTTCTACCGTCTTCTCGGCGAAACCACAATTAACAGCAATAACAAAACGGTCCTTATCATCAAACCTTCCATAGCTGATAAACTTATTAGCCCCATCCAAAAATATAATCGATCCTGTCTTTAATGCCTGATAGGATTTATGAATATGTATTAGCTCTTTATGTAAACGAATCAACTCCTTATCCTCATGTCCCCAAGGATAGGTTCTTCGATTATCCGGATCCGTCCATCCGCATACTCCAGCTTCATCCCCGTAATATATCGTTGGCGCACCTGGCCATGTCATCTGCATCAATACAGCAATCCTCATGATTCCTTTATTAATATTCAACTCTGCTGCCTGTGGCCCTGCCGTCGAAGTTCTTGCCACCTTACGATTAGTCCTAGTAAGGAATCTGGAATGATCGTGGTTCGACAACTCATTCATAGCAACTTGAAGAGACTGGATATTATACTTGCTCATATTCTGCTGCATGGAAGAAAAGAACACATCTGCGTGTCCAAGCAAGTCAGAACGGAATTCATCACTATGTTTCTCTACTCCCGTCAAAAACCAGGAAATCGGTTCCATAAATGCATCATAATTCATTACCGTATCCCATTCATCACCTTTTAGCCATTCACTTGGATCCCCATAATGCTCTGCCAAAATGATTGCATCTGGATTTGCCTCTTTTACATTCTTTCTAAAATCTTTCCAAAACTGATGGTTATATTCATCGGAATGTCCAAGGTCGGCTGCTACATCCAATCTCCATCCATCACAATTATAAGGTGCTGATACCCACTTCTTTGCGACTTCCATAATATACTCATATAACTTTGGAGATTCCTCATAATTCAACTTAGGAAGCGTATTATGCCCCCACCAGCCATCATACTTCTCATTATATGGCCATGAATTCTCACGATATCGAAAAAACGAATGAAACGGACTATCCTCAGAGATATAGGCACCCTTCTGATAACCTTCTTGGTTTTCATAAATGCGTTCATGATCCAGCCATTTATTAAAGGATCCACAATGGTTAAATACACCATCTAATATGATACGCATTCCTCTTCTATGTACTTCTTCCACCAACTCGATAAATACTTTATTACTGGCTTCTAGATTTTCTTTATTTGCAACACGGCAGATATATCTGGTTGCATGCTGGTTATTCAAATCTCCAGGTTGTAAAAGCTCACCTTCGTCCTTTACAATAACCCCATAATGAGGATCTACATAATCATAATCCTGAATATCATACTTATGATTTGATGGTGATACAAAAATAGGATTAAGATACAACACATCTACGCCTAAGTCCTGTAGGTAATCCAGCTTACGCATGATTCCTTTTAGATCGCCACCATAGAACTCTCTTACTCCCATCATTGCAGGATACTTTGACCATTCTTCTACTTTGACTACCTGTTCTCCAATATAGCTGTACTCAGACGTTAAAACATCATTTGAAGTATCTCCATTGCAGAAACGGTCAACGAAAATTTGGTAGAATACGGCCCCCTTGGCCCAATCTGGCGTCATAAAGCCTGGAACGATCACAAAATCATATAATGTATTAGGCTCATTTACAACACCCTTCTGATTATAATAACAATAGTTTGTTCCCAACATCACTTCGAAGTAATAGGTGATTTTTTGATCTGATAATTGAACATCACATTCATAGTAATCAAATAGCATTTCTGAAAACGCCTTCTTCATCAGAATTCTAGTTCCACCACAAATCAAATACACGGAGTCTACATTATTAAGTCCTGTTCTTATTCTAATTTTAACTACTTCATAACACTCTGGCTGCGATGGACACCGAAACAATTCCGTCCCATCACTAAATAATGCCCTTCTATTCAAGATTGAATTGGTATTTTCTACACACATCTGAAGCATCTGTCGCTTCGAAAGCTGCGTTATATTCGTATTCAATTCCAAAATGACACCCCTTCCTATGTGCCCCTCAAGCTGTACCCGTCGATAATATATAATATATTCAAAGACTATCTGATATAGTATACAAGTTGACATTCTATTTGTTATACATTCATCTATTATTTTAACTTTTTGGATATTTCTGGTCAATATTAACTTTTTTATTTTTAGAAAACCTCACTTTGGCTCGTTGTTCGCGGAACAAAGTGTGTGTTCCACACGCCCCGCTTTTTGGGACATTTTTTATTGTTACGAAAGAGCTCGACAGAGAAATTTCTTAACAATAAAAAAAAGGACAGCTTTCCGATCAGCTGTCCTTTTGGAGAAGGTATTTTTGTTACTTATGGGGTGTAGCAAAAACTATATAATGTATTGGGGTTTACGTTAATTAGTATAGCACCTACCTCACAATAAGTGTGCACAAACATTTAAAACTATAGAAATCATTTTTGTCTATATTGACGGGCAAAATTCGACTTTTCCAACATTATGCAGTATTGTTTTTACAATATTGCCCAAATGATTGTTTTTCCATACAATTTGTAAATCATCCCCTTACAAATCCAAGGTTCTCTTTTCTATCTTTCCTTTCAAAAAATAGAGCCTGATACACTAAGTACCAGGCTCTGAATTCTCTATAGCTCTTCTTCTAATGCAATTTTAGGTTGCACTTCGAATAATGCTTCGAATTCTTCACGTCCAATACGTTCCTTTTCAATTAAAAGTTCCGCACAACGGTGAAGCACATCGATATTGTCAGTAAGCATCTTCTTCGCTTTTTCATAACAGCCATCTACAATTGATTTTACTTCCTCATCAATTGTATGAGCTACACGATCGCTGTAATGTTTTGTATGGGCAATATCTCTTCCAATGAACACTTCATCATCATCGTTATCATAATTGATAAGACCGACTTTTTCAGAGAAACCATATTTGATTACCATGGAACGTGCTTCATTCGTAGCTTGCTTGATATCTTGGGAAGCCCCTGTTGTGATATCATCAAAGATGATTTCTTCAGCAACACGTCCTCCTAATAAAGTAGTAATGTCTTGTAACATTCTACCCTTTGTCATAAACATATCATCTCTCTCTGGAAGAGGCATTGTATAACCAGCAGCACCATTTCCTGTCGGAATAACACTTACTGTATATACAGGACCTACATCAGGAAGCAGATGGAATAAGATTGCATGGCCGGATTCATGATATGCTGTGATTTTCTTTTCTTTATCAGAAATAACACGGCTCTTCTTCTCGGTACCAATTCCAACCTTAATAAATGATTTCGTAATATCTTCTTGCATAATATATGCACGATCATCTTTTGCAGCTAAGATAGCGGCTTCATTTAATAAGTTCTCAAGGTCTGCACCTGTGAACCCTGCTGTTGTTTGTGCAACTTGCTTGATATCCACATTTTCTCCAAGAGGCTTATTCTTCGCATGAACAGAAAGAATTTCTTCACGTCCTTTAACATCTGGTCTTCCTACCGTTACTTTACGATCAAAACGACCTGGACGAAGGATTGCTGGATCAAGGATATCTACACGGTTTGTTGCCGCAAGCACGATAATACCTTCGTTAACACCGAAACCATCCATCTCAACCAACATCTGATTTAATGTCTGTTCTCTTTCATCATGGCCACCGCCAAGACCTGTACCACGACGTCTTGCAACTGCATCAATTTCATCAATAAAAATAATACAAGGTGCGTTTTTCTTTGCTTCCTCGAATAAATCTCTAACACGGGAAGCACCAACACCAACAAACATTTCTACAAAGTCAGAACCGGAAATGCTAAAGAATGGAACTCCAGCTTCCCCTGCTACTGCTTTTGCAAGCAATGTCTTACCAGTTCCCGGAGGCCCAACAAGAAGTACGCCTTTAGGAATTCTGGCACCTACTGTAACATATTTCTTAGGAGCCTTAAGGAAATCAACAATTTCACTTAACTCTTCTTTTTCTTCATCTAAACCTGCAACATTTTTAAATGTTGTACGTTTATTCTCATCTGTCGATAGCTTTGCACGGCTCTTACCAAAATTCATCACTTTGCTATTTCCGCCGCCACCTGACATTTGACTTGAGAAGAAGGAAAATAACAATACAATTACAATAAGACCAATAAGCATAGGCAATACTGCAGTAATAAACCAACTAGGTCTATCGATTGCATGTACGTAAGAAACAATGCCCTTGGAATTCACTAGTGTGGACACTTCATCAACATTCGTTACGGTAAATGTATGACTTGAACCATTTACCTTTACTGATACTTTACCTGAAGTCGTCTCCTCCTCCGGATAAATATCAACACTAGTAATATTTCCTGCTTCTAAATCACTAATAAATTGCTTATAGCTATATGATGCTGTATTTGAGCCATTAAAACTTGTAGACATATAAAGTGCCAGCAAAATGATGCCAATTACAATTGCATAGAAGCCCAAACCTTTCATTTGTTTTTTCAATATTAAGCCTCCTCTCGCTCAAATAATCTATTTTTTTATTCTACAACCACTCCGATATATGGTAGGTTTCTGAATTTTTGCGCATAATCCAAACCATAGCCAACAACGAATTCATCTGGAATTACAAAACCTGTGTAATCAACTTTTACATCTGTTACACGACGATCTGGTTTATCAAGCAATGTACAAAGCTTGATACTATTTGGCTTTCTTGTATATAGTAAATCAATTAAGTGGCTTAATGTTCTACCACTATCGATAATATCTTCTACAATAAGAACATCTTTTCCAGCAATAGAGTCATCAAGATCTTTAACAATCTTAACTCTTCCAGTGCTTTCTTGTCCATCGCCATAACTTGAAACACTCATGAAATCCATAGTTACAGGCACAGTAAGTCTCTTTGCCAACTCACAAGTAATAAACACTCCACCTTTTAAAACGCAAATAAGATGTATTTCTTTTCCTTCATAATCTTTATTGATCTGATCTGCTAATTCTTGAACCTTTTGTTCTACTTCCTGCTTTGAAATAAGTACTTTAATATTATCTGACATTTTAAACCTCCATCATGGTCACTACTAGTATTTTCTTGGATTGTTCCGTAATTTTGTATTCTTCGCTTATGCGGCCGCCAAGCACCCACATAACATGGTTCCCGTCACACAACAATGGAATCTTATCCCTTTGCTCTCTTGGAACCTTTTCGTCAATAAACAATGATTTGATCGTCTTCACATTTCCCTGCGCATTTATCGCAAGAAAATCACCTTGCTTACGAAACCTTAGGAAAATCGTATTTTTAATTTTATCATAATCAAACCATTTCGTACACCTATTTTTAGGAATAATCATATTTTTTTCATATTCCATAAGCTCTACTTTTAAATTGATTCCTAAGTCATCAAGCTGGTATTCCTTCGATGTTTCAATTAACTGATTCCAGTCATTTGGTTTTTTTTCTTTTTTCGCTAAATCTATACATTTAATAACAATTGTTTCGTACTCTCTCACTGCAACCATTCGATATGGCAAATTAACCTGCTTACCTACCGTTTTATCCTGCAACTGTAATACTTGTAAGATATGCTTTTCTTCGATATCTTTTTTCTTTTTACCACACGAATAAATTACATCTCTAACCACTCGTTTTCCAAGAACAAGATCCGCGTTCTTTAATTCACCTACATTAACAAAGTATTGCCCATTCTGTTCTCGTACAATACGCTCATAGAGTTCTTTTGTTTGTTTTTGTAGATATTCCTCGATTTCGCCGATGGCACTTGCACATCTTGCAATATGGGAGCTTACCTGCGAATTAATTGTTCTAAGTTCTGGCAACACCTTGTTTCGAATCTTATTTCTTGAATAGATGTCTTCAAGGTTTGTAGAATCTACGCAATACTCTATACCTCTATTACAAAGATATTCTTCTATTTCGTCCCTTGTGACACAAAGAAGCGGTCGAATTAACGAACCTCTGACTGGTTGGATACCGACAAGGCCTTTGATTCCTGTCCCTCTTGTTAAGTTAAGAAGTACCGTTTCTGCCACATCATTTCTATTATGTGCTATAGCTATTTTATTACAATGTTTTTCATTATATTCTTTCTCAAAACATTCATAACGCAAAATCCTTCCAGCTTCCTCGGTAGAACATTTTTCTCTCTTCACATAACCTTCCACATCAACCAAAATTGCATGACAAGAAACCCCCAAGGTTTCACAAAGCGCTTTGACGTAATTCTCGTCGCGCATCGCTTCTTCACCTCGGAGGCCATGATTAATATGCACAACGAATAGTTCCAGCTCATAGTGCTTTCTTAATTCAAGCAACATAAGTAAAAGGCAGACAGAGTCTGCCCCACCACTGACACCAACAACTACACGGTCATGCATCTCTAACATTTTATTTTGTTTCACATATTCAAGTACTTGTTCAAACATAGTTACTCCACTTATCTCTTTTTCTTACCTGCTATTCTAATACTAGCTTCTTAATAATGCAACAATGCTTATTACCTACTATTTTTTCCACAATCCAGCAACAATAATCGTCATATCGTCCGAAGCTATATAATCATTTTGCTCTTTTGCATTCTCCAACAGTTCTTCTGCAATCTCTTGCGGATTCTCTGTCTCCATCTTTTCAATCAATTCAGAAAAGGCCTTTTCTTTTTCTTTTCCCTTCATACAATCCAGTACGCCGTCCGTCACCATAATGATCATGTCACCATCATAGAGCTTTTTGCTTACGCCCTGGATATCCACTTCATTGAGCACCCCCACCGGTAAGGACGTGCTTGTTATCGCCTCGACTTCATTTCCACGTTTGATAAAGGTTGCTGCAGCACCTACCTTAATGAAGTCACACATTCCTGTAAATAAATCAATGATACTCATATCTATCGTAGAGCAGGTCTGCTGGTCCGCGCGAAGTACCAGAATAGAATTAATCAGTTTAATTGCTGATTCTTCCTTGAAACCTGCCTCCATAAATTGTTCTAACAGTTCGACCACCGACTGGCTTTCTTCACAAGCCTGCTCGCCCGTCCCCATCCCGTCAGACAGAGTCATTACTAATTCACCATTATTTAATTGTATAATTGAATAATTATCTCCTGAAATCGTCTCGTTTGACTGAGGGATCCGTGCTACCCCTGTCAACGTCTTAAAGTTTACATCTTCAACAAACACACACATATTATAGTCTTTCGATACAATATTCTTAGAGCCTTCGATTGGACGAACTCGCTTGCCAACAACTTGGCCAAGATACGTTGCCGCTTCCCGCATTGTGACGCAACGCCCATTTCTCGTTCTCGCCATCAAATAATACTCTTGCCTCTTATTCCGTTTTTCTAAAATCGTAACGGTCTGCACGTCCATATGATACTGTTTCATATGTTCCTTTACTGTTTCTTCTATTCCATCTTCTATATTGATACCATCATACAGATTTACCGAAAAATCCTCGATAATTGTTGCAACTTCACCTAACTGCCCTGCGATCGCTTCCCTGCTTTGTGCAAGCCGGTTATGCCAGTTTAGGTTAATCTTTGCCATTTCAAGGCTTCGGTTGGTTTCTGTCAAAAATTCATTTAATTTTAAACATTTACGCGCAAACTGCGCTGGGACGTCTTCTTTTCTGACCTCTCCTCTCCGTTCCGCCGCTCCTAGAATTGTAAATGCAGCTTTATATGTATCATAAAAATTATTTTTCCAACAAGCATTGCAGTTTTTACAGCTTTTACATAATTTATCTGACAACTCGTCAAAAATATAATTAACGTCGCTTTTACTAAGGCTTCCCTTTGTTTCAGAAATTCCATAAAAAGTTTTAGACAATGTTTTAAAGGAATCTGCAAAATCATTTAATCTATTCTGGACAGTCTCTTTTACTTTCCCTTGTACCACATCTTCTTCATGCGGCACTTTGACTAACTCAACAGGATACATAATTCTCTTTGGCATCAGAAGAAAAACAGCGGTTGCAGATGCCAAAGCTCGAACTGCCGCTACCTCCATTAGATTTTTTTCATAGAAATAGCCCAGTGCAATATTTACAACGACAAACGCAATGCCACTTCCAAGGCGTCCAACCTTTCGAAAGACACCTGCACAAATACCTAAAATACACATAACTCCAATAATGGTATTCGTTGTTGCAATCTGATCTGCCCCGTTTTGTACACAGAATACAATTCCACAGGCAGTACCGCAGATTGCTCCTGCACCAGCACCATACTTATATCCCATAACTAAAATCAACAAATATGCCAGTGACTCTTCTATAGAAAAGTCTATATTCTCAATTACCGGCATGGCATAAACTAAAATCGCCAGCATAATCACTATGCTGATTAATTCCTCATTCTCAGGAACTTGTCCCTTTTTACATGAAAATATATAAGAAAATGCTTTCCAAAATACAATAAATAGCGCAAAAACTAAGACAGCCTCAACACCGATCAGTATAAGTTCTTCCCTACTAACCGATGTCTGTAGCTTAGTAACTACATTCGCCGATCCAGTAATGATCGCCGCGACTATACCAACTAAGATCGGCGCAATCTTCTTTTGCCCCTTTTCCACCCAGAGAATAACCACTGCAGTGAGAAGCACTACTGTCCCATAAATAATAGCCGATTTGAGTGGCATCCATAAAGTCATTCCTACCAACGTAGCTAACAACACCAAATATCTCGTGCTTTTTTCAAGAAAGGCTGCTGCAAAATAGGCAACCGCTACTGGATTCATCGAATAAAGTACCGCTCTTGAAACAACTAACGCAAGTAAGTCAATGCCAATGGCTCTTTTATTCATGGACTTCATCGCAACTACGCTCCTTACTTTTAATTCGCTATTTGCCACGATTATAGCTTTTGTGTTTTGCAATGTTTGTCAAACTAAAGCCCAATTTCCAATAAATCGAGCGACATTTTCTTGTCCCTATCGATTTCTATGACGAATAAAAGTACCTCATAGCATTTAGGAGATTCATAGCGCATTCTTAGGAAAGCGTTTTTTGTTCATTGGAATGCGCATGACTTTGGCTCGTTGCTCGCGTAGACGAGAAAAAACGGGCTCTTCGAGTTTCTCTCGTTATCACGGCAGTCGCCAAGGTCATGCAAGCATGACTTTGGCTCGTTGCTCGCGTAAATCAAAAAAGGATCCGACGCGATGCGCCGAATCCTTCTGATTACGTTTCTATTGGTTATAAGATTAATCACAAAACCTTCTTTATGATAAATAGCGGAGAAGGGATTTGAACCCATGACACCACGGGTATGAACCGTGTGCTCTAGCCAACTGAGCTACTCCGCCAGACAACAAAAACAATTATATCTAACAGAATGCCAATTGTCAACACTTTTCTTAATTAGCTTTTAATTTTTTTTCATCTGGGTAGATCAAATTCAGTTTTTCCCGTGCAATTTTCTCTATATCTTCATCTGTTAGTGTTAAAGAATCCTTTAGATTCTCTTGTTTTTCTAATAAAGACTTTTTATTACTTTCTAATGAACTCACTTGTTCTTTTTTACTATTTATCTTCGCATTCAAAACTGCTGTATTATAATAAAAGACTCCACATATCACAAGTACCAAAATACTTACACCGAATAATCCCCTACGGTTTCGCTTTATGTATATCCTCCTCATATGGTCACCTCTAATCCTGTATTTTTTCGCTCTGTTCTTCCTCTATTGTACTCGGTTTCTTCATCTTTTTCAACGATTTTCCAATAACTACACCTATCTTTGCTACTTTCTTTCCAATAAATGTATACATCCTCTTCAGACGCCGGCTTGCAATCCGTAATGGCTTCGAGAGAAAAAACAGGACCTTGCCTATGCCCTTATTAATCATGATAAAAAAGCTGGCAATTCCTTTCACAAAGAACGGACTTAAGGATTTGTTATAAACAATCATGCCAAGAAACATTCCCAGCACAGAGAACCCACGAATTGTCCCATTATTCATCTCATACATCATACGGAATATGACGATTCCAGACAGCAGCCAAAATATTAAGTCTTCCACGGCAACAAAGAACCATACGTGCTTTATTACCCTGCGAAATATTCTAAGCACATCATAAACGATTAAAAGAATTATGCCGCATATGACGGATGCCAAGAAAAATCTCACTTCCATGCTGATTGCATCACTCATACCCCTCATCCTTTATCTAATCTATTTAAATAATCTACTGAATAACGTCTCTCCATTCCTTACAAATCCTTTACTCTCTGTATATGAGAAACTATTAATCTTGCCGTCTATATCCACCTCTCCTTTTTCAATTGATAGACGACTCACATGTAGATCTTCTCCGCGAATCATCAACGTCCCTTGGACAGTATCAAGCAATACTTCATTTGGATCAAACGAAAGAACATCATTTATTCCGGTTAAGAGAGCAGTTCTCCTGTTATTCATTGAAAGTTTATGGCTCTTTTGCGTTAAGTCTTGTTTTTCATCCATAAAAAAAAGCCCCCTAATTACTTTATTTGTAAAGTATATTAGGCGGCGAATAAAATAATTCCAAATTTCCTACAAGTATTTGTATAAGTCCTTGGCTTCATCTTTTCGAACTGTTTCGGCAACATCAAGTACTTCAACCTTTACCGATTTATTACCAAATTGAATTTCGATAATATCTCCATTTTTTACATTTACAGATGCCTTTGCGACTTTATTGTTCACAAGAACCCTTCCTGCATCACATGCTTCATTGGCAACTGTACGTCTCTTAATCAGACGGGAAACTTTTAAAAATTTATCTAATCTCATAAAACTCTCCATTTCTGCTTCTTCTATCTCTATATTATACTATAATTCTTTATTCTATGCGAGTTCTCCATTAACAGGAATCTTTTCTATTATGCTATAAAATATTCAAAAAAGAGGATGGCTCTATTGGAGTCATCCTCTAAATTTACCTATTATTATGCGTTAACAGCATCTTTTAAAGCTTTACCAGCTTTGAATTTAGGAGCTTTAGATGCAGCGATAGTCATAGTTTTACCAGTTTGTGGATTTCTACCTTCTCTTGCTGCTCTTTCAGATACTTCAAAAGTACCGAAACCAACTAATTGGATTTTTTCTCCTTTAGTTAATTCTTCAGTAACAACATCTACAAATGCTTTTAATACTTTTTCAGAATCTTTTTTAGATAACTCAGTTCTTTCTGCGATTGCAGCAACTAATTCTGTTTTGTTCATGGAATAACTCCTCCTCTAAAAGATAGTATTATAGTATAATCATTATTGATTACTTTATCCGTCCCCATAGAGCTTCGAGCTCTCCTATGGACATCTCGTCGAGCCTCTTTCCTTGTAATTTAGCGAGTTTCTCAACACTTACAAATCTATTTATAAACTCATCTGTTGCATTTGTCAAGGAATTTTCCACATTTAGTTTTAAAAACCTTGATAAATTTACCACAGCAAATAGCAATTCCCCATATTCTTCCTTAATTCGCTCAAAGTGCCTATTTTCCACGGCTTTCCGCAGTTCATCAATCTCCTCAAACACCTTTTTTTCAGCTTCATTAAACGACGAAAAATTCAAACCGACATTTGCCGCTTTCTTCTGTATCTTCTCTGCTCTTATTGTTGCCGGCAAAGCTCTGGCAACCCTTTTCATGCCATCTGATACCGTTTCTTCCTGCTTCTCCTGTTTCTTAATTTCCTCCCAATTCTGAAGCACCTCTTTAGAATCACTGGCACTCTCATTTCCAAATACATGCGGATGTCTTCGGATCATCTTTTCACTGATTCCGTTGATCACATCCTTCATTGTAAATATGCCTTCTTCTTCGGCAATTGCTGCATGCATCACGACTTGAAGGAGCACATCTCCAAGTTCCTCACATAAATTATCCGCTTCCTTCGTCTTTTCATAGATATCAATGCCCTCAACAACCTCATATGCCTCTTCAATCATGCAATTTTTAAGAGATGCATGGGTCTGTTCACGATCCCATGGGCATCCACCTTCCCCGCGTAATTTCTTAATGATATCCACAAAATCCACAAAAGAGTAATTGTTTTGTTCCATTTTTCCCTCTCCCTTCTTTTTGTACACAGCCCTATAATCGTTCGTTGTTGGGATAAAGCAAAAAACTCCGATATACTATGTCTAAACACTGTAATACCGGAGTTTTTCTATATATTATTGTTCTAATTGACGACCTAAGAAACCAGCAGCTGCATGTGCTAACTTTGCTTCTACTTCACCTAATTTTACTTTAGGGTCTTTTGTTAAGATGATAACCGCACCAATTGCATCACCTTCACTGATAATAGGACTAATTACTTCATATTTATAGTCTTCTTCTTCATTTGTAATCTTTTTATAGTTTTTATCATCAGAAGAACGCATGATATTTTCACGCTGATTGATTGCTTCTTCTAATTCCTTACTAATAGATTTAGATACAAGATCTTTCTTTGTAGCACCAGCTGCTGCAATTAAAGTATCTCTATCAGCGATACAAACGATGTGACCTGTAGTTTGTGCTAATGAATCTGCGTATTGTTTCGCAAATTGACTTAATTCACCAATTGGAGAATATTTCTTAAGAATAATTTCTCCTTCGCGATCTGTAAAGATTTCTAATGGATCTCCTTCACGGATTCTTAATGTTCTTCTAATTTCCTTTGGGATTACAACACGGCCCAAATCATCTATTCTTCTTACGATACCAGTTGCTTTCATAATGTTTCCTCCATTTAACGTTTATCAATATACAGTGCGTTATAGTTATAGTTTTAGTAAAATTGAGAAATTTATACATTAATATTATGTTTTTCATAATATTGCCACCCATAAAATAACGGCTGTATGTACACTCCAATGGACGTTGGAAACATTCTAAATATGTTCTAAAATGTTTAGTTTTTTATATGTAAAAAAAGGCAACTAAGTATTTATTTCTCAGTTACCTTTTAATTATATCATATTTTCCTAATGTTTCAATCTATATTTTGATATTTTTAGCAATAAAATCAATTTTTCTGTTATAAATAGACAACTTTTTTCAAAAATAGCCCTATTCCCGGGACAGTAATACCTGCATTTTGTCGTTTTTTGTTATCAAAGACTTCTAAAATCGTGTTAACCTTCCGTTTTCCTAATCCGATTTCTAGCAATGTTCCTGTCATAATACGCACCATATTATATAAAAAACCGTCTCCATGATACCTTATGACAAAACCATTTTCTTGTTCAATAATCTCAACCTCATAAAGGGTCTTAATGGTGGAACGTCCATCTGGCATAGCCGAGGAAAACCCTGCAAAATCATGCGTTCCACATAGAAGCTTTGCTCCTTCTCTCATACTCGCTACATCTAATTGTCCTTTAACATATAACCGCTGATTTCGATAAAAGACACTTTCAACATCACCGGTTGCAATATGATATTCATAATACTTTGAAACTGCATCATAACGGCTATGAAATTGATTACTCACATATTCTGCACCAATAATCTGAATCTCTTTGGGAAGTTCTTCATTCATCCTTCTTTGCAGCTTTAAAAGGTCTATCTTCTTGGATACATGGAAGTTTGCCACCTGTTCATACGCGTGTACGCCAGCATCTGTTCTTCCGGATCCAATGACCTTCACATCTTCCTCAAAAAGACTTGAAAGCAAGTGTTCCAGAATTCCTTGAATCGTCGTAAGTTCCTTCCCATTTCCAAGTCTCTGCCACCCACTAAACTTACTGCCTTCATACATCAGGAGCAATTTGATATTATACTGCTGTTTGCCTTTATTTTCTCTTTTCATATTTACTCCATTTATTCTAAAAAACTCTCGATTGTCACAACTAGTGTGTCCAAAAGAGAGTTTTTTGTTTAAATATTAAAGGACATAGCATCCCATTTTGTTATATCTTGAGTCACTTTATAGTCACCGGACCAAATCTTATATTTTTCCTTAAAGACTTTGTCACGTTCCTCTTCAATGATTTCTTCTTTCTTTTCTTTTGTAGCATTTTCATCAAATGCACTTACTAACTTAAGGATCACATAGCCGTTGGATGTCTCAATTACATCACTGATTTGGCCTTGTTTTAATGCAAATGCTTGCTGTTCAAATTCAGGATAATCTCCTTTTCCAAAGGTAAACTCAACTGTGCTTACGTCTGAATTCGCTGCTGCATAAACTGCAAAATCTTTTTCTTTTTCCGCTTGTTTCTTTAAGTTTTCAGCACGTTTTTTTGCTGCTTGTTTCTCTTTCTCATCCATTCCAATCTTTGTATTATCCTCGTCTTCCCCTTCGGTAAGAACTTTGATCATCTGGACTTTAATCTGTTTTGCTGCATCATCACTGATGTTGGTATCTACCTCATTGGTTGCAATGTTATACACTTTTTGATAAAGATAGTTTTCTTCTAATACTTTCTGAACCATCTCTTGTGTAATTCCATAACGCTCCTGGTCTTCCTTCGTAATCTTAGAAAGGTACTCTTGCGTTGACACTGCAACTTCATCTACCTCGTCAGCGCCTAATTCGATTCCAAGCTCTTTCGCCTGTTGTTTTACAATCTTTGTTTCTGTAATCTGATCTAATATTTCTTTTTTAGCAGTTTTGGCAAATTCCTCACCACCTGCAGGAGTATAACTCCACACAGCTTCCCCTAAACTAGGTTCATATTTATTCTTAATCTGTAAGATATAAATTAAGACTTCACGGTAAGTCACATCCTCTTCGCCAACTCTTAACACACTGCTGTCAAACGTCAAGTCTTCTGTCTGTACAGATTGTTTCGTTGGTTCTGCTGATGCCTCCTTATTCGTATTATCCCCAGATGCAGGCGAGCTTGTCACTTGTGCATCGGCGGTGTTCTCTTTATCTTTACTGCTGCACCCAGCCGTCATTGCGGCCATGCTTAGCATGATTGCTCCTATGCCTAGATAACGTAATTCCTTCTTAAAACGTCTCATCTTTCCTCCATACTACTCGTACTCGTTTTTTACTTTGAGTATAATCGATATCCCCATCAGACGCAAGCCTATTTCTCCACCGGCGCAAGCTTCAATGCTTTGATTGTTACGAGTACTTGTTTTATCAGTTCAAATAACGAGATTGGATCAAGCTTCTGCTTTGCGTTTTCACGTTTATCCAAATGATATACAAAGGTTGGCACGGTACCTCTCTCCATTGTAAGGGCTCCCTTGTATTGCTCCAATAATTCAGGAATCTTTACAACATCTAATGGCGCCTGTGCATACATCGTCATTCGAACAGTCTTACCTTTATGGTCTAGCTTGGTTACAAATGCCTCATGAGCCACGGATTTCAGATATGCAATATTTAATAAGTTATTAACCGCATTTGGCATTTCTCCAAAACGGTCGACCAGCTCTTCCTGCATATCAAGGAATTCATCCTCGCTTGCTATCTCAGCGATGCGCTTATAGATATCAAGTTTCTGGAATTCACTCTTAATATACTTCGGTGGAATGAAGGCATCTAAATCCATATCGATAGTTGTTTCAAATAAGTCTTCGTCTTTTGTCTCGCCCTTTAATTCTTTAACGGCTTCATTTAACATCTTGCAATATAAATCATAGCCTACGGCTTCCATGTGACCATGCTGACGCTGTCCTAATAAATTACCAGCTCCACGGATTTCTAAATCTCGCATGGCAATCTTAAATCCTGACCCAAGTTCCGTAAATTCTTTAATTGCCTGCAAACGCTTCTCAGCAACTTCACGAAGTACTTTATCCCTACGATACATAAGGAATGCAAAACTTGTACGATTGCTTCTTCCAACTCGTCCTCTCAACTGATATAGCTGAGATAATCCAAGGCGGTCCGCATCATCGATAATCAATGTATTCGCGTTGGAGATATCAAGACCCGTTTCAATAATCGTGGTAGAAACCAGTACATCGATTTCTCCATTGATAAATCCAAACATGATCTGTTCTAATTCTCGCTCACTCATCTGTCCATGGGCAAAACTTACGGTAGCTTCCGGAACAAGGGCCTGAATCCTCATTGCTACCTCATCAATGTCACTGACGCGATTGTATACATAATACACTTGACCATTTCTTGCAAGTTCACGGTTGATCGCCTCTCTGATAATCTCATTATTATGCTCTAATACATATGTCTGGATTGGCATACGATCAACCGGCGGCTCTTCTAATACACTCATATCACGAATACCAATCAAACTCATATGAAGAGTTCTTGGAATTGGAGTTGCTGATAGCGTTAAAACATCAACATCTCCTTTTAACTGCTTAATCTGTTCTTTATGCTTCACACCGAAACGTTGCTCTTCATCTACGATAAGAAGTCCAAGGTTCTTAAATTCCAAATCTTTTGATAGAACTCGGTGTGTTCCAATTACAATATCAAGCGTTCCTTGTTTTAATCGCTCGATTGTCTCTTTTTGCTGTTTTGAAGTCCTAAATCTGGACATCATCTCTACCGATACCGGAAAATCCATCATTCTCTGTACAAAGTTATTGTAATGCTGCTGTGCAAGAATTGTTGTTGGCACTAAGAATACGACCTGTTTTCCATCCATAACAGCTTTAAATGCAGCTCGAATTGCGATTTCAGTCTTTCCATAACCAACATCACCACAAATAAGACGGTCCATAATCTTCTTACTTTCCATGTCTCTCTTCGTGTCCTCAATTGCTCGTAACTGGTCTGACGTCTCTTCATATGGAAACTGCTCTTCAAATTCTCTCTGCCAAACAGTATCTTCTGAAAACTGATAGCCTTCTTTTTGCTGACGAAGCGCATACAACTCTACTAACTCTTTGGCAACTGTCTCTACGGCACCTCGTACCTTTGTCTTCGTCTTCTTCCACTCTAAAGAATTGAGTTTATTAAGCTTAGGCTTCTTAGCTTCTGCTCCAGCATACTTCTGCAATACCTCAAGTCCGGTTGCAAGAATATATAATACACCGCTTCCTGCGTACTCAATCTTTAGATAATCTTTCGTTATTCCATCTACTTCTATTTTCTCAATTCCTCGATAGATGCCAAGTCCATGATTTTCATGAACGACATAATCACCGATATTCAAGTCTGTAAAACTATGAACCTTGCTTCCTTGATATGACTTCTTCTTTAGCTTCTTCTTTTTCTTTCCACCAAAGATATCGGTCTCAGAAATGACTACAAGGTTGATCATAGGATACTCAAATCCTTTGTGTAGCGGGCCTGAGCTAACATAGATTTCTCCCGGCTGTACTTCTCGGTCAAAATCTTCACTATAAATGGCATTAAGATTATACTCTCTTAAGTCTTCACTTAGTCGTTTTGCACGGCTTCTGGAATTGGAAATCAGAATAACCTTATATCGTTTTTCTTTCCAAGCTTGAAGATCTTTCACAAGTACATCAAAGTTTTTATTATAAGGGCTAACACTCTTAACTGTCAGGTCATAACTCTTATAGGCCGAAAAATTATTCATACGATGTTCCATCGTACTAAGAAGGACAAGGCGATTTTTATTAAGCTTCATACATAATTCTTTATACGTATAGATTGCATCTGCCTGGCTTGGCAAAATATAACCGGACTCTAAACGTCCCGCCATACCTTCTCTGAACTCTTCTCCGACAACTTTTGCCCTTTCATCCATACGGCTTACTTCGTCCAAGAAGAATATGGTATCTTCTTTTGAGAAATAATCAAAAAAGGATACCGTTTCTCTAAAGAAATACTGTATATAACTGTCCATTGCAACCGAACCTTTATATACTCCGACACGTTCTAAAAACTCTCCGATAATCTCTTTGATTCTTCTTGCTTCTTCCAGTTTTCCTTCTTTCTTAAGGCTCTTATAATATTCATCAAACTCATCAGAAATACGTTTTTTACCGATTTCCAGCATACGTTCTCCAAAGATGAACTCCGTTGCCGGATAGATAACAATCTCACTAATTTGTTCAATCGATCTCTGACTTTCCACATCAAAGGATCGAATCGTATCTACTTCATCATCCCAGAACTCAATACGATATGGCACTTCCTCTGTTAATGGGAAGATATCAATCAACCCACCACGTACTGCAAACTGGCCTGGTGTCTCTACTTGAATTGTACGTTCAAATCCGAGTTCCACAAGGTGTTCTATCAGTTCTTCTGTATTGACAATATCAGCTTCCTTAATCGTTAATACCTTTGGCTTAAATAGCTCAATTGGTAGAATACGGTCCATTCCACCGTCAATGGTCATAACGACAGTCGTCTCTTCTTTACTTAGTAAACGCTTTAATATTTTTAGACGTTCCTTTACAATTGCATGTCCATGGATATCCGCACTGTAGAAAATAATATCTTTCGCTGGATATAAATATACATTCTTATCATAAAGGAGCATATCTTCATAAATCTCTTTTGCCTTCAGCTCATTATATGTGACAATGACTTTATTTCGATAGCCTTCTCCAAGTCCTGCCATCAAATGACACTTCTGAGAATCAATACACCCTGTCACCTGTACCGGTAAACGATCCAGTTTGATATCATTTTTGATTTCCAGATATTCATTTAATGTATTGAGCGGATCAAAAAATGTTTTCATAGCTCCTCCAAAAAACAATTATGCTTTTTTATTATAAATATTCATTGCAGCATCCATATCTTCTGTTAAGATTGTCTCTACTGCTTTCGCTACGCGCTCTTTCGTTTCTACTAAAAACTCTTGGTCCTCTTTCGAAAATCTACCTAATACATAATCTGCAAGATCCCAGCCTGCTGGTTTATTACCTACTCCCACTTTGATTCTTGGGAATACGTCAGTTCCTAACATCTTAATAATATTCTTAATTCCATTATGTCCGCCTGCACTTCCTTTTTTACGAAGACGCAATTGTCCAACATCCAGGCTGATGTCATCATAAATGACGATAAGATCTTCTGGGTCTACTTTATAGTAGTGTAACAATTCCTGCACACTCTCCCCGCTTAAATTCATATATGTCTGAGGCTTGGCAATTATTACTTTTTGCCCTTCAATATAGCCTGTACCACAAACCGCCTTATGCTTTGCAAAATCCAATGGAATATTGTAAGCCTCTGCGATCTTGTCGATACAATCAAATCCAATGTTGTGTCTTGTCCCATCATACTGAGCTGTGGGATTCCCTAAACCTACGATAATATACATAATTACTTCCTCTATTCTTTAACTTGCTTTATTTTCTCTTAACGCACATATGGTCCACCGTAGAGTACGCTGGACTGTCCTTTTTATTATAACCCATTTTTTTTAAAGTTACCAGTTATAGTAAGTCGCAAATTTAAAGCACAAACGTAACAAAAAGGTTAGCACCTTTATTAGGTGCTAACCTTTTTCATTCTTGATGGCTAAAATCCTTGATACTGATTCTTATGAAGATATTTTTCTTTCGTAGCTAATCCACCGCGAATATGCCGCTCAGATTTATTAAGGTCTAAGACAACTCTAGCTCTATCAGCTAAAGAGGGGTTAATTTGGGTCAATCGTTCCGTGACATCCTTATGTACTGTGGATTTGGAGATTCCAAACTTCTTAGCCGTCTGTCTAACTGTTGCATTATACTCGATAATGTAGTTAGCGATGTCTACAGCTCTTTCTTCTATGTATCCCTTCAAGAGAAATCCCCCTATGATACTTGTTTTTACATTGTATGCATACGAGAATAAGAATAGACGCTTACAACATGTACGAAATGCTGTAAGCGCCTAGAAAATTATGCTTTGAAATAGCTTTCATAGACCTCAACTGCTTTTTCATTTTGCTCTTGATAAGCTTTTAAAATCTCATCATCACTTTGTTCTTCTACCCCTGTTGGAATAAATCCAAGTAAAGTAAAGAATACATAGTTTCCATATACATCAATACGAGAGGCCTGTATTTTTTGTACATTCATTGGATATTGATTTGTGTCATCAATCATTGCATCACGATATGCATTAACCGCTTCAATGACTTTATTAAGATCCTCAGGTTTTGCCTTCACAGCAATAAATGTATCCTTGTGCACTCCAATCATAGAATTCGATGCATATAATTCATCGCACCATTCTGCATCAATTCCCATTAATTCTTTGATTGTTGCATCATCCAACACATTGGTTGCCACAAAATCATCACCATAAGCTTCTTGAACATCCTTGATGATATCTGCTATCGCCACATCATTCCTAACTGAACTTTCTTCCTCAGAAGCATTATCTTTCTTACTACATGCCACTAATAATAATGTGATACTTAATACTAGCATCATCGCTAAACGTTTCTTCATTGTTTTCTCCTTTGATGTCAACAGGTTATACGACTAGTATCTTTCGTTTCAGTTCAGTTATTCAATTGTCTTATTGTTGACGGAATATAATTTCCCCTGTATTAGCATCCATACTCTCCACAATTGCTAATGATTCTAACTGAATTCCCTTTTCACGAATCAACTCTCCGCCCTTTTGGAATCCTTTTTCTATTGCTATTCCGATTCCTTCTACAGTTGCACCTGCATTCGTTACTAAATCAATTAAGCCTAATAAAGCACATCCATTTGCAAGAAAATCATCGATAATTAATACATGATCTTCACTGCTTAAGAACTTTTTAGATACAATTACATCATACACTTTGTTATGCGTAAATGATTGAATCTTTGTTGTTAACATCTCTCCATCAAGATTGATGCTCTTTGCTTTTTTTGCAAATACAACTGGTACATTAAAATGTTGCGCGACAACACAAGCAATTCCAATGCCTGATGCTTCGATTGTAAGAATCTTATTGATCTTTTTTCCCTCGAATAGGCGTTTGAATTCTTTGCCCATCTCGTTAAACAGCTCAATGTCCATCTGATGATTTAAAAAACTGTCAACTTTTAATACGTTACCTTCTTTTACTACACCATCTTTTCTAATTCTTTCTTCTAATAGTCTCATCGTATGCCTCTATTCATTCTTAATTTAATATGAATGATTATACCTTATTAAATGTATCAATGCAATTCTAAAAATATCTCATGTTTTTCACTAATTACCAATTAAATATTTTGCTAATTTTCGACAAATAATATATTATCAATATATAAGAATATATTTTAAAGGATTTAGGTGAACATATGTTAGATTATCGAATTGAAACATTTATAACATTATGTAAAGAACGTAACTATAGTAAAACCGCCCAGATTTTATGTATTACTCAGCCAGCCGTTACTCAACATATTCAATACCTTGAACGTTTCTATAATTGTAAACTGTTTGAATACGAGAATAAACAACTTCATTTAACACCTCAAGGAAAGATTCTTGAACGAATGGCTCTTGGTCTCCACGCAAGTACAAAGCGTGTTCATGAATTAATATTAGAAAGCAAGACAAAATCCAAATGCTTCAGCATCGGTGTTTCTCTCACGGTAAGTGAATACATGCTTCCACTTGTACTTACAAAACTCCTTGAACTGGAACCTACGTTAAATATCGATGTAAGCGTTGGTTCTTCCACTAATTTGATAAAGTCATTAAAAACAGGGACGAAAGAATGCCTTCTAATCGAGGGAACATTTGATAAACAGGATTTAGAGCACCGCTTTTTCTGTAGGGAGGAATATATCGCGGTCAGCTCCAAACCATATGACGAGACTACATTCCGTGAGCTTTTAAGTGAAACTCTCATCAGCATGGATGAGGCATCCGGTTCTTATAAGCTGTTACAGCAAGAACTATTGAAAGAGGATCTAACGCCTCATGACTTCTTAAATATCATATATGCAAATAACTTAACACTGATTAAAAGCCTTGTAAAAAATGGCCGCGGTATTGCATTCATTTATAAAAATGCGGTACTACAAGAACTTGAAAATCAAGAGCTTTATGAAATTCCGCTTGGTCGTCTTTTCTATCAAGACTTCCATTTTGTAATGCTTAAGAACAATATGTTTATAAAAGATTATCTGTTATTTTATGATTTTGCAAAAAATTTGTACGAAAAACATAATGATATAGAACAAAAGAAACAACTATAGTTTGTATATGGATAGAACAAAGTGTGTGTTCCACACACTCTCGCGTCTTTTGCGTTTGTCAAGGAACACACACTTTGCCCGCGCCGAACCTGGCCGCAATAGCGACATCTTCCTTTCAGGTGAGTGCGCATCACACGCCCCGCTTTTTGGGACATTTTTAATTGTTAGGAAAGAGCTCGACAGAGAAATTTCCTAACAATTAAAAAAAGCAGCCGAAGGCTGCTTCAGACTGTAGACAACTAACCACACCGTTTTGGTGTGGTTAGTTGTCTTTTTTC
>CAJMNR010000051.1 GCA_905214875.1 uncultured bacterium
ACTTAAGTAAGTCTTTTGAACTTGTAAAAGCAAAAGCAAGCGGAACAGTCGCTTATTATACAGATGGATTAGAAGGAGTCACTGTAAAGAACTTTACAGAGGACATGTTCGATTCAACCAAGTATAAGAAGACAGAATTAAGATCTACAGAGAAAAAAGAAGCAAAATCTGATGCTTATAAGCTGATTACGAATGAGAATTGGAAGATTGTCATTCCGATGAGTGAATCCCAAGCAGCTGCATTATCAGAGCAATCGGTAGTTAAAGTTACATTCTTGCAGGACAAGCTGTATACGAATGCTACATTTGAGATTATTGAGAAAGATAAAAAGAAATATGGAATTATTTCATTAAGAAATTACATCCAACAGTATTTATCTAACCGTTACATCGACATTTCAATTTCTACTGAAGTAAAGACTGGTTACAAAGTCCCTAAATCAGCAGTAACTGAGAAAGAATTTTATAAGATACCAACCTCTTATTTTACAAAAGGTGGAGATGGTGATAATACTGGAGTAATTCAACTTACTTATGATAAAGACGGTTCAGCAAAATATAATTTTGTTGAAACACCTATAATAGCACAAGATGATTCTTTTTCTTACGTGGAAACTTCACTGTTCGAAGAAGGCGACATCATATGCAAAGAAAAGGACAACAAGGATCAAGTGAAAATCAAGGATAAAGGAAAGATTACTGGAGTTTATAATGTAAATAAAGGCTATCCTTCCTTTAAGAAGATTGAAGTACTTGCTCAGAATAGTGAATACTATATTGTTGATATGAAGACAGATAATGGCCTAAACAATTACGACCATATTATCTTAAATGCTGCACTTGCGAAAGAACAGCATTACGTAGATTAGTTGGGAAACAGGTTATTGTAGAAAGGTGACGAAATACCATGGTAAAAGAAAACTTAGTTCATGTTGAAAGAAAAATCGAGGAAGCTTGTAAACGAGCAGGAAGAGACCGTAGTGAAGTAACTTTAATCGCTGTCAGTAAAACAAAACCAGTTTCTATGATGAGAGAAGTTATGGAAACGGGAGTAATCGACTTTGGTGAGAATAAGGTTCAGGAATTGACAAGCAAGTATGAAGAACTGGACACCCCTTTGAACTGGCATTTGATTGGTCACTTACAGCGAAATAAAGTAAAATACATTGTAGATAAAGTAACATTGATTCATTCCGTGGATTCTTATCGATTAGCACAACAGATTGACGAAGAAGCAAAGAAGAAGAATGTAATCGTTAACATTCTAATTGAAGTTAACATTGCAAACGAAGAATCAAAGTTTGGAGTAGCAAAAGAAGAAGTACTTCCATTGTTGATGGAAATAAGCAAATTAACGAATGTAAAAGTTAAGGGGCTTATGACAATCGCACCTTATGTTGAAAATTCAGAAGAAAACCGTATTCATTTTAGAAACATGCATAAATTAATTGTTGACATAAAATCCAAAAACATTGATAATATTGATATGGATATACTTTCTATGGGAATGACTGGCGACTATGAAGTTGCCATTGAAGAAGGCGCTACGATGGTTCGTGTTGGTACAGGAATCTTCGGAAAGCGTAATTATAATGTATAACTAATTTTGCTTAGAATGGATACAAGGGAGTATTCAAGATAGGAGTTTAAGTATGGCAAATATGATAAAGAATTTTTTAGGGTATTTAAAACTAAATGAAGACGATGATTTTGACGAATTTGAAGAAGAATTTGAAGAACATGAGAAAGCTCGTTTAGCGAAGGAAGAAAAAGAAAGAGAACGTCAAAATAGGGATATGCAGGCGAAAGAAAGATTAGCTGCAAAGTCACAAACATCTAGTAAAGCAACAGAAGAAAGAGAAGCACCACTCTCTGACTTACGTAAAGAAAGGGGATTAAGAATGGAAAAAACAGCATCCAACAAAATTGTACCAATTCGTACAACACCAAAGGGATTAGAAGTGTGTATTATGAAACCATCATCATTTGAAGATTCCCAAGACATCTGTGACATGTTATTAAGCGGACGTGCATCTGTTGTTAATCTGGAAGGATTTGATCCTTTAGATGCACAAAGAATTATGGATTTCATTTCTGGTTGTGTTTACGCTATTAATGGTAAATTACATCAGATTTCAAAATATATCTTTATTTTCTCACCAGATTCCATCGATATTTCTGGTGACTACTTGGAATTTATGCCAGATGATGGTTTTGAAGTTCCAACGTTAAATAAGGACTTCTAATATGTTACAATTACTCGGACAAGCAATTAGCATTTTTTGCGTGATATTACAGTATCTCGTGTGTGCTTATATGTTTTTGTCCTTGTTACCAAAACTGAAAGGATTTAAGCTTGTGATTGCACATTTCTTAGATCCTTTATTTAGCATAATAAGATATTTTATGAAGCATTCCGTCTATCATACGAATCAGCTCGACTTAACACCGTTAGTCGCTCTGGTCTTATTAAGGTTTATACAGTTATTACTAACATAAAAAAACATGGAGCTATGTATGAACAAGGATGAACAAATAGTACTAAAGCGTGTGCGAGATTTAGCATATCAGGCAGATACTAGAGGGTACACGACATATACAGATTTTCTTAATATGAATGAACAAAGCATCTTTCTTACGAATCTGAAAGAGCTTCCACCGGTACATTACCAGATGTGGGGAGGATATGAGGATGCAGAACGAAAGATGATTGCATTTTTTACATCAGATGAAATTTTGGCAAATGAATATGATATAAAAATGTTGGAAATCAAACCTGCGAATGCAAAATTTGCAGATTCCTTATCACATCGTGATTATTTGGGTGCATTAATGAATATGGGGATTGAACGTTGTAGACTCGGTGATATCTTAATCAAAGATAATTGTGGCTATGTATTTACTGATTCCATAATTGGAAGCTATATCGAGTCTAGTCTTACGAAGATCAAACATACAACGGTTACCTGTTCCTTGAAAGAAATCGAGGAAATTGATGTCACACCTGAATTTAGAGAAATCCGTACTACGATTGCAAGTGCAAGATTAGATGCGGCAATCGCAGCTGTGTTTAAGACATCTAGAAGCAGTATTACAGGACTGATCTCAGGGGGAAAAGTCTTTGTAAATAGCAAGTTAATCGAATCGAATAGCTATACGTTAAAAGACGACGATATTGTTTCGGTTCGAGGACACGGCAAGTTTATATTTAAAGGGATTAACAATCAGACAAAAAAAGGGAGATTGAGCGCAACATTTCTAAAATACATTTAGGAGGAGTTATATGTTAACACCAATTGAAATTCAAAGCAAAACATTTAAAACAGGTTTCGGGTACGACAAAAAGGATGTAGAATCTTTTTTGAAAGATGTCGTTAGTGACTATGAAGTTTTATATAAAGAGAATATGGAATTAAAAGATAAGATGGGTGTCTTAAGTGAAGGGGTTCAATATTATAAATCAATTGAAAAGACGCTTCAAAAGGCATTGGTTTTAGCACAAAAAGCTGCACAGGAAACAGAAGCTAACGCAACAGCAAAAGCTGAGAATATCGTTACTACTGCAACAAACAAGGCAACTAAAGTTGAAGAAGATGCCAACGTATTAGCAGCTAAGATTATCAATGCAGCAAAAGAAAATGCAGATAATCTTCTTGTAAAAGCGAGACAAGAGTTAGAGCATATTCAAATTGATGTAGCGAACCTACTTCAACAATATGAAAAATATAAGGTTCAATACAAACAATTAATCAATACGCAGATGGAAATCTTAGATAGCCCTGCTTATAATGTGGACTATAGCAATTTCTTAACATTCCATTCTTTCATTTCTTCTAAGCTAGAAATGCCAAAAGTTGAAGAAGTAGCAGAAACTCCTGTAGTAGCTGCAAAACCTGCTGAAGTCAAAGAAGAAGTAAAAGAAGAAATTAAAGAAGAGGCCAAGGTAGAAGTCAAAGCAGAAGTCAAAGAAGAGCCAGTGCAACCAGTAGTAGAGACGCCAGTTGTGAAGGCTGAGACGGAAGTGAAAGAAGAAGTAACAGAAGTCAAAGAGGAAGTTAAGGAAGAAACTAAGAGTGAACAAGAAGAGGCACATTCTCCAGTATTAGTAGAAGATGACTTTATGCCTGAAATTGATCTTGATGGAATCTTAGATGACATTGATCTTGAAGAAGAGCCTGCAAGTGAATCGGTTTCCAATAGTTCAATGAAAGAGTTAACTGCAACGGAATCCGAGGAGTCTCCTAAGGAAACGAAGTCTATTGAAGAGACATTAAATCAATTATCTGAAAAAGAGTTGCTTATGAAGCTGTTCTCCACTGCGAAAGAATCGGGATTAAAAGCAAAAAAATCTGACGATAAAGATGATTTTGAGTTTTTAGATTTGTAAGTCAAAACTGATTCGGGGCTACCGCACAATTACGTGTGTAGCCCCGTTCTTATATTATCATTCACTACAGTAGAAAGGAATTAAGGCTATGATGAAAAATAATAATATTACAGTACACTACGATAATGTTCCAATTTACGATATCTGTATTGAATCTGATTTTAGATCCCTTTACAAAGAGTTAGAGAAACTTGGAACAAAGAATAAGAGGGTTTGTATCGTTTGCGATTCTACAACGAAAGATTTATACTTAAATGAAGTGATTGATCTTGTAAAAGATTATGCGTCCGAAGTGGAGAGCTTTTCTTTCCCAGCAGGAGAATCTTCAAAAAATCTTGATACGGTACGTGAACTTTATACAAAGCTAATTGAGTCCAAGTTTGACCGTTCCGATTTGCTGATCGCATTAGGCGGTGGTGTTGTCGGAGATTTAACAGGATTTACAGCAGCAACGTATTTACGTGGAATTAGCTTTTTACAGATTCCAACTACGCTTTTAGCAATGGTCGACAGCAGTATTGGTGGTAAGACCGGAGTTGATTTTGATTCGTACAAGAACATGGTAGGTGCTTTTCATCAGCCGAAAAGCGTATACATCAATACCTCTTGTCTAAAGACACTTGATTCTCGTATTTTCCGTTCAGGATTTGGCGAAGTAATCAAGTATGGATTGATTAACGATCCTGAGTTTTATGCTTGGTTAAAAGAAAACAGAGACGCGCTTCTTTCCTACGAACCAGATGCGTTAAATGAGATGATTTATCGTTGTTGCGAAGACAAACGTGTAGTCGTAGAAGAAGATCCAAAGGAAAAGGGCGTACGTGCGCTTTTAAACCTTGGTCATACGATTGGCCATGCAGTTGAAAAACTTAAGGATTTCTCCTTATATCATGGTGAATGTGTTTCTATTGGTATCGTAGCAGCTGCCTACCTTTCTTATATTAGAAATGCCATTACAAAAGAAGAACTAGAAGATATTAAGGCTGTATTAGAAAGCTATGGTCTTCCAGTAAATACGGATGGCCTTAATAAGGAAGAAGTCTTAAAGGCTACGAAGAATGATAAGAAGATGAAGCTTGGTAAGATTAAGTTTATCTTAATGTCGAAAATCGGGGAATCTGTTATGGATGACACGGTTTCTGATGAAGAAGTATTACAAGCAATCCAATATATAATAAAAGAATAGGATACAGGAAGGTTTTAAAATGAAAAAGAAATTTGGAGTGATTTGGGTCATCTTATTAGTGATTCTAGATCAAGTGACAAAATATGTGGCACAGTCCTATTTGGTAGCCAATGGGCCGGTAAGCGTCATTAAAAATGTTTTTGAATTTCACTATTTAGAGAATACCGGTATTGCATTTGGCTTATTTAAAGACAAATTTTTATTTTTCGTAATTACTACGATTATAATTTTAGCGGTAATTGGCTATATTTATTATAAAATGCCGGATACAAAGAGATATCGTCCGTTACAATTCTGTTTAATCTTTATCGCTGCTGGTGCAGTCGGTAATATGATTGATCGAATCGTAAATAATTATGTGATCGACTTTTTATATTTTAAATTAATCGATTTCCCAATCTTTAATGTTGCAGATATTTATGTAACATGTGCAGTAGCTGCTTTATTTATCCTTATACTATTTGTTTACAAGGATGAAGAGTTTCAGTTTATTCAAGGTGGAAACAAAGAGGAAAGGTAATTTTATGAATTTACAAATTGAGGATTCGGTAGATAACGTTGTCGTATTCAATGTAACAGAGGAAGAAAACAACAACCGAATCGACAAGTATTTATCTATTAAACAATCAGAACTTACAAGATCGTATCTTCAAAAGTTAATTAAAGATGGTCTCGTGAGTGTGAATGGCAAAGTCGTTAAGGCTAACTACAAAGTTGCAACCAATGATGTGATTGAGCTTACTGTTCCTGAATTAAAGGAACTTGACGTTTTGCCTGAGAAAATGGATCTAGATATTCTTTATGAAGATAGTGACGTAATTCTTATTAATAAAGGAAAGGGCGTTGTCGTACACCCTGCTGCCGGCCATTACTCTGGTACGTTGGTAAACGGCTTATTATACCATTGTAAGGATCAACTTTCCGGTATCAATGGCGTAATGCGTCCAGGAATCGTTCATCGTATCGATATGGATACGACAGGGGTCCTTGTTATCTGCAAAAATGATAAGGCGCACAATTCGTTAGCAGAGCAGCTAAAAGAACATTCTATTACAAGAAAATATGTGGCGATTGTCCATGGAAACTTCAAAGATGCAGAAGGTATGATTGAAGGTCCAATCGGCAGACATCCAATTGATCGAAAGAAGATGGCAATCAACCAGAAGAATGGTAAGCCTGCGGTAACTCATTATCGTGTTCTTGAAACGTTAAAGAACAATTTTTCATTGGTAGAATGTGAGTTAGAAACTGGTAGAACGCATCAGATCCGTGTGCATATGGCAAGCATCGGACATCCGCTACTTGGAGACCATGTGTATGGTCCAAACAAGTGTCCATTCAAATTACAAGGGCAAACACTGCATGCAAAAACGCTTGGATTTATTCATCCTACAACGCTAGAATATGTGGAATTTGAAGCTCCACTACCAGAATATTTCGAAGATTTACTACGAAAATTACGACCATAGAACTGAGGGAGGCCTTTAAATACGGGCCTTCCTTCTGTTTGCTTAAGAAAGTTAAGTGAGGATACAAATTAATATGATTGACATAAAAAAACATTTAGTGTAAAATTACCATGTCTTAAAGCACTACTATTGTAGACAATAATAATACAAATTGATAAATTAACTCTACATTTGTAGAATTAGGTTGAGGTGACGAAGAGATGAAGGAAATTAGACTACATGAAGGCGAATTAAACGTAATGGAGCTCTTATGGTCTAATAAGACATTAGCAGCCAAAGATATCTCAAAGATCATTAAAGAATACATTGGCTGGGAGAAGAATACTACTTATACGGTAATCAAACGATTAATCGATAAGGGGGCCATTATTAGAGAAGATCCAGGTTTTATTTGTAAGGCCGCTATTTCGAAAAGAACGGTGCAAATGACAGAAACAAAATTCTTGCTAAACAAACTTTATAATGGTTCTTTAAGTAATTTCTTTACCGATTATTTGAAAGAACAAGAGCTAACAAGTCCTGAAATACTCGAATTACAAAGAATTATTAGCGAACAACGACTTTAGGCATTGAAATCATTTGGTATTCACTATATAATTATATTGTTATGAATATATTTATATAAAGGAGTCATACCATGAAAGATCAAAATTGTGGTTATTGTATGGGTGGAGATGTTCTTGATAAATTCGGAATCTTCATTTGTGATTTAAAAGTTAGTAAATTAATCCTGTTTAAGGAACAAAGTAAGCCAGGTCGTTGTATCGTTGCTTACAAAGATCATGTAAGTGAAATTACAGATATCACTGCAGAAGAGCGTGCAGCATTTATTGAAGATGTGAACCATGCAGCTGTAGCGATTCACAAAGCATTTCATCCAGATAAGCTAAACTACGGAGCTTATGGGGATACAGGCTGTCATTTACATATGCATTTATGTCCTAAGTATGAAGGTCAGGATGAATGGGGTTCTACTTTTGAGATGAATCCTCAAAAGACATTCTTAACTGATGATGAGTACAAAAACATGATTCAAAAAATTAAAGATAATTTATAATACAAAAGCTAATGGGATACTGTTCTTTAGGTATTTCATTAGCTTTTTTAATCGATAGGAAACTAGTCTTTCCTATTTTAAGTGTATAGGGAAGTTTATAAAAATAAACAAACTATAATAACGGGGGGAGGACTGGGATTGGTTCGAAGGCAAACGATTGAGCAGTGGCTGGATGAGTATATCGCACATTCTGGCTATAGTGATATTCAGTCGGTATATGTAGAAAAGGATAAAAAGACGTTAGTGGAACGTTATTATAATGGATGCAATGCATTGACAAGATATCCAGCAGATGAGATGGGGTATCTGATGATTGCGTTATTAACCGGAGTTGCAATAGATAAAAGAATTCTTAGAAGTGTGGAAGTACCGATTGGGACGTATTTGACAGAATTCATGTTGCAGTATTACACCCTCTACCATAGGATGAAAGTAAAACATCTGCTTACGATGACGTCAGGAATAGAATATGAGGATAAAAAGGATGCTTTTAAATCATTTAAACTGTTTCATACGGTGGATTCTAGTATGATCGATATGATTGTAAAGCTCCCGTTAACACAAGTGCCAGGGTTACGCTATCAATATAAGAAAGTTGATATCATAATCTTGTGTGCATTTTTACAGAATATCTTAAATAAGCAGTTAAGTGAGTTTTGTAACGACACAATCTTACGTCCATTGCATATTAAGGATGGATTTACGTCGGATATGGGATCGCTGTTATTATCAGCAAGGGAATATGCTGCGATTGGAGATTTGATGTTGCATGATGGTTATTATGAGAATCATAAAGTAATCAGTTCAGGGTATGTAAAAGAAATGGTTGCAAAGCGCTTGCCAAATAAGTCTTTTGGCTATCAAATGCGTCTGTATCCTAATGGTTATGGAACAGTGGCGCGTAACGGTAGCCAAATGTTAGTTCTGCCCAATGAAAACCTAGTGTTTGTGATTATTGCTAGGAAAAGTAAATATCCTAGATATTATGGTGGAATTGTTTCAGGAATTCTGGAATTTTTAAAATAACATATAATACCAGTGTTGACATTTATCGGCATTAGGACTATACTGTAACAGTACATAGCAAAAGTAGTACATAGAATCATTATTAATTAGCCGATATCTCAATTTAGTATAAAAACCTTCAAATGTGCCTATATCTTAATCCTTATAAGGATTATCAGATATGGGCACTCGCTCTATATAGCAATAAATTCTAGAAAACTTGCAGAAAGTACGGGGAAAGAAAATTATAGAATAAGGGGAGAATATGGGATGAATGAGAGGATTGATAGTTATTGTGGGCTAAGCTGTAAGGAGTGTAGTTTTAAAACACCTTGTAACTGTAAGACGTGTATTGCTTCAGAAGGGAATCCGTTCTTTGGGACATGCGAAGTGGCAGATTGTGCAAAGAGTCGATCGGTACGGTTTTGCGGCGAGTGTGGCGAGTTTCCTTGTGAACTGTTAACCCGTTATTCCTATGATAAAGAACACGGAGATAATGGTGCAAGAATACAACGATGCAAAGACTTAAAAGCAATGCTTGTTAAGGAAGCTAGAGTTGGTATCGATCCTGTCTCTGTTTGTGGACATCATTGTGATTACTGTTTTTTAGGACAATGGTGTGGAGGTTGCCGCAGTGACTATAACTGCTGTTCCTTTGCTACGTTGTTTGACAATGGGATTTGTCCAAATGTTGCCTGTGCAAAGGAAAAAGGGCTTGATGGCTGTTACGACTGTGAACAGTTACGTTCTTGCAAAAAGGGATTCTATGAAAAAGAAGACAATGTAGATTCACCTGAGTTTGTGGCCAAGGCAACTGCCTTATTTATTCATGAATATGGCAAGGATACATATACAAAAACGTTGCAAAAGGCGATCGATGCCGGGGAAAACTATCCGAAATCATTTGATGAAATGGGGTCCGTGGAAGGCGCCTTAGAGTTACTACATAATTATTTATAAGATTACGTTAGGAGGAACTACAGAGTGAAGAAAAGATTAGCGATTACAATCTTTATTATTCTTATTGTGTTGTTATCTGTTTTTTATGTAACAAGAACACAAAAATTAAAAAACTTTGTAAGCTATGATTATATGGATTCTGTACGAATTAAAAATGGAACGACAGGAGTAGAGACCGTGATTACTGATACTGATGTATTAGCAAAGATAAAGAGATACTTGAAGAAGCTGCAAGTAAAGAGGACAATCAGCTTACCTTCAAGTGAGTATTCGTACTGTATCGACTTATATAACGTCGACATGATCCAGACCAGGCTTGTATTTACCGGAAAGCATAAAGTAACGATTGACGGTTCAGCATATGGTCTGACAAATGACAATGAGGAATCCGTGGAATCATTTTTAGCAGAGATTGAGAAAAACTACATAGAATAAAAGTTTTTATTTGTCGACAAGCGAAAGCACACTACATGGAGTGTGCTTTTTTTACGTACATAGGATTATAAAGAACAAATGTTCTATCCACTCTTGCGATTCTTTTCTTAATACGATATGATGGTAGTAGGAATAAATAAATCTAGTAAAAGGAAATAGATATGGATATAAATAAGCTAATCATTTATGAAAAGACAATACCTAGCAGGGAAGCTATTTATGTAGAGCATCCGAGAGAACTGTTACCCGAGATATCCGAATTCTTAAAGAGCAGACAGATTGAGAAACTCTATTCACATCAGGCAGAGATGTTTGACCTTGCAAGTAATGGAAAGAACGTGGTCATTACGACCTCAACTGCAAGTGGTAAGACGTTAAGTTTCTTATTGCCTGTTATTCAGGAGTTATTAAAGAATCCGCTGCAGCGTGCCATTTTTCTTTATCCGACAAAGGCACTCGCAAGCGATCAATATAGAGCAATCAAACCATATATCGATTATTTTGGAGAAAATCGACTTTACGCAGATGTGTACGACGGAGATACGCCACCGGAGGAACGAAGCAGGATACGTAAGAGTGCTAATATCATTTTAACTAATCCTGAGATGTTAAATGGTGCTTTTCTTCCGAATCATAGCAGTTATGGATTCGATTTTATCTTTTCCAATTTAAAGTTTGTCGTGATTGATGAACTCCATACGTACCGTGGAGCTTTTGGTTCCCATCTTGCCAATGTATTTCGTAGATTAAAGAGAATCTGTACGTATTACCATGCGACACCACAATATTTATGCAGTTCGGCGACGATTGCAAATCCTGTGGAATTAGCATCCGAAATCTGTGGTCAGCAATTTGAATGGGTAAGCGAGGATGGTTCACCAGCTCCCAACCGCACATATAAGCTTGTTCAGCCGCCGGATATCAAGGGAAATGATAAGAATACGTATGGCAGGGTTGCTGCTACGACGGTTGCCTCCCATCTTGTACCAGAGTTAGTAGAACAGAATAAGAGCTTTATTGCATTTGCAAAGTCTAGAAGAAATGTAGAGCTGATTGTAAAAGAGGCAAGAGACCGTTTAGAAGAGGAATCGATTTGGACGAGTCGACTAAAAGACAAGGTGTCTGGATATCGTGGCGGTTATACGCCAATGGAACGAAAAGAGATTGAGCGTAAGATGATTACAGGAGAGCTTAGCGGCTTAGTTTCTACCAATGCCCTAGAGCTTGGTATCGATATCGGGAAGCTAGATACCACCGTGCTTGTTGGCTATCCTGGAACAAGGGCTTCCTTTTGGCAACAGACAGGAAGGGCTGGACGAAGCGGTAACCAATGTGTCAATTATCTGATTCTTAATAATCTTCCATTTGACCAGTACATTGCTATTGATCCGGACTGGCTATTTGAGAAGGCTAGTGAAAATGCAGTGGTAGATAAGAACAATCTACAGATTGAGCTTGCGCATATTCGTGCGGCTTCTGCTGAACTTCCTTTGACACTTAATGATATAGCGCTGTTTCCGGATCTTGGCGAAGTGATTCCAGTATTAATGAAAGTAAATGAGCTTGCAAGCGAAGGTGGTAAGTTTATTTGGACTGGAAAATCCTATCCTGCAGGGGATTTTAGCTTACGTAATATCGATCAGGTTCGGTTTAAGCTTATGAACCAAGAGACGAATAAGGTAATTACGGAGATGGATGAATTGCAGGCATATCATGAGATTCACGATGGTGCTGTCTATATGCATGATGGCAAGCTTTATCTTGTTACGAATATTGATGTGGAGACTCGTATCTCCAAGGCAGTCCCATTTCTCGGAAATTACTATACCGTTCCACAGTCCAATGTGTTTATCCGCATCTTAAATACCTTTAAGGAACGGGAAGAAAAAAGGACACATATCAGTTTTGGCGATATCAATGTAGATGAGAGTATTTCCATGTTTAAGAAGCTGCAGTTCCACAATCATCAAAACCTTGGATTTGAGCCCTTAAAGCAAGTGCTTTCGAAAGATTATGAGACAGAAAGTACATTTATCAAGCTTCCAGCGGAAGTCGTACAGGCATATCGTAACCTTGTTCAGACAACAGAAACTGGAGATAACGTTAAGAACGATCATTTTTATGGATTAGGATTTGCTTTAAAGAATGCGGCAATGATGGTTACGATGACGGAAAGCGAGGACATTGGTGCGCATATTTCGGATAACGCATATAAAGCTAGTGATGACAGCTATGAAAATGTCTATCTGTACCTTTATGATAAATACGTGGGTGGCCTAGGCTATTCGGAAAAACTTTATGATCTGCTTCCTGAAGTCATTGATAATGCAATCAAGTTAGTAAGTGGATGTCCTTGTAAAAATGGCTGTCCTGCCTGTGTTGGCGATTATGAGCTTGATAAGGGAATGATTCTTTGGGGACTTAAGAGTTTTAAAGAGGAAACGGTACCTCCAAAAGAAATCAAATTCGTGACTGCTGCACCAAAGACATTGATTGAAAAGCCATTTCAGTTTCGTGAGCTTCCAGACCGTTGGGTAGAATTTTGTGAGTATGCTACGAAAAATGGCGATGTGTATGCAGAATTCTTAAAGGGTGTGGAACATGTGAAAGTGAGTGGCACTATGTTGATAATTACGATTACCAATGCCTTTTATAAGGACTGGATCATGCAGCAGGAAAATACGAAGAGCCTGTTAAATATCATTCGTTACTATACGATTTGTCCGGCTGGTATGGGACTAGAGGTCGAAGTGAAAGATGACGTGGAAAAACTTCACGAAGTGCGTACGAAATTACAACGAAGATATGAAACTCTTATGAATGACTAGGAGATAAGAATGGAATTAAATGAATATCAAAAGGCAGCCGTTTACGATGAAAGCAATGCTTGTATCGTGAAGGCCAATGTAGGGAGCGGCAAGACTACCGTATTGATTCAAAAGATCATTTACCTACATGAGAAAAAACAGATTCCTTATAAGGATATGATGGTGCTTACCTTTACCAACAAGGCGGCAAATGAAATTAAGGAGCGTCTGTTAAATATGGATAAGAACGTACAGGCGGAAGAACTCCTTTTATTTGGAACTTTTCATAGCGTGGCGCTCAATCTGTTAAAGCATTTTCTTAATGTGGAGCAGTTAGGCTATACGAAAGAATTCTCGGTCATTGATCCAGATGAAGAATTAGACCTTGCCGATTATCTGATTCATAAGCATGAGTTAAAGATCAAGTACCGTAACCGTCTTAAGAAACGATTAGAACAGACAAAGCCATCGGATAGTGATGATCTTGATAAACTTAAGGTGTTATTACAGGAAGAAAAGAAAGTAGAAAATAAGATGACGTTTCATGATTTGTTAACCAATGCGGTAACACTCATGGACCGTGAACTTATATGTCCAAAGTGGATCATCGTAGATGAGGTGCAGGACTGCGATGAGTTACAGCTAGCATTTATCGAGAAGGCTAAGGCTGAAACGACTTGCCTGTTTGCAGTAGGTGATCCAAATCAGGTCATTTATAGCTGGAGAGGAAGTGATTCGTTAGTCTTTTATTCTTTGCTTCGCAAATATAATGCGACTGAACTTACCCTTCCGATTAACTACCGCTCTAGCGAGTCTATTTTAAAGGCAGCAGGGTATTTTAAGGAACAGGGAGTTAAGCTTTCTGGCATGCAAGAAAAGGGAGAGCTGATTACAGTAAAGAACCACTATAATCCTTTTCAAGAGGCACAGTATTTAGTTACAAGGATTGAACAGCTCGTAAGCGAGGGCGTGCAGTATAATGACATTGCAATCTTTTACCGCCTGCAGACCCAGTCCAAGCTATTAGAAGATACATTTAAAAAGCATGGAATTCCTTTTGAAGTGTCGGTAAAGAAGACATTAAAGGATTATCCGGTAATCAATTGGAGTATCAAGCTGTTACGTGCTGCTACTAATCCCAAAGATAGCGCTTCCCTTCTTGATGTGATGACAGACCGTGCCTATGGCGAGAAGCTTACGGTTAAGAAAGCACTTTCTGTTTTAAAGGAGCAAGCTTTTGAGAAATCACTGTTATTTAAGAAGAGTGTTAAGTTTCAAGACAATTGTAGCAATATTACGGATGCGGATATGCTCTACGACTATTTTTCTCTAGATTCCTATTTACATCCAACATCTGCAACGTATCAAAGTGATCGCGAACTGGTCATGGACTTGTTTCAGACGATTGTAGCATATGCGGAAAAGGAAAAAATGTCGTTATACGAGGGAATGAAACAGTTTTTGAATTCTAGTGCGTTATACGGTGTAAATGCAGTGAAAAAGGAAATTGATGAGACGAGTAATTCCGTTAAGTTAATGACGCTTCATGCGGCAAAGGGATTGGAATTCGACTCAGTGTTTTTGATTGGTATCAATAATGGGTTGATTCCCCTTCGGACCCGTTCCATGGAAGAGGCGGAGGAAGAACGTAGATTGTTCTTTGTTGGTATTACGAGAGCAAAGAGAAGATTAGAGTTTTCTTATTATACGAACCCTGACCAAAGAGGAGTAATCAGCGGAGAAAGCCGTTTCTTAAAATCAATTCCACCGGAACTTTTAAAACGGGATGACCGTGGAAATGAAACCGTAAACTTAATTGAGTTACGACGACAAGTACAGGCACTGAAAGACGAAAAAGCACGTTCTGAAAGGGATGACACAAAAGAGGAAGTAGTAATTGAAGAGGCAGCAGTTAAGGTCAGACATCCAAAATACGGCATAGGAACGGTGATAAAAGAGGATGACATGATGATTACTGTGGCGTTTGAAAATTATGGAGAGAAAGAATTTATGAAAGCATTTAGTGAGCTGGAAGCTCTTTCATAACCAATAGATAAGGTAGACAACTTGGATGGCTGTCTGCCTTTGTTTTGATATAATAAGGTTAGAGAATTTGTTAGAATTGGATAGGAAGGATAGCCATTTTAGAGTATTATGTATACAGAAAGTATAAGTAAGGAGAAAAGATAGTGAAGAAAAACGAAAGGTTGCAACAATCGGCGTTACTGCGATGCTATTGCAATTTTGGTTTATGAGTATGTTACATATGATTCGAAGAACAAGAGAATATAGTGATTCACTAAGAGGATGGAAAGAAAAGGCGAGCTTGGAGAAAGCTCTGTTTTACTTAGAAGGAATTTATTGAACATAACACGATGGGAGTTGGAGTTAACATACCAGTGCTTAGCGGAGACTGTACTTTTAGTGATGGAGACTTGTCTGTAGCATATGAGGCTGTATTTGATGGAGCAGATATTAGAAGAGAAGAGAGAACATTTACTTCTGAAGAGATGCATTCATATTTATCCTTAGAGATTATTATGCTGCTTGGGATAATTCAAGTAGTGAGGAAAAAAGAAGAAATAGTATAAACGGATAGCAAGGGGAGTAAAGTCGATGATAGATCAAAAATGTAAAGAAGAGTACATGCGAAGAATACATAAAGTACAAGATTATATTGAAACTCATATTGGGGAACCGCTGTCAATAGAAGTGCTTTCTAACGCAGCAGGTTTTTCGAAATATCATTTTAGCAGAGTCTTTCAAGGGGTATTACATGAATCGTTGGCGCATTATGTCTCGCGTATCCGTATGGAGAGGGCATTATTCTTATTAGCTCATAGGACGGACAGGAGTATTACGGATATTGCGCTCGAACTTGGATTTACAGATTCTTCGGTATTTTCAAGAGCGTTTAAGAACTATTATGGTGTCAGTCCAAGGGAGTATCGGCAGGAATATAGCAAGAATTGCAAAGATTCTTTTTTATTGTCTGAGTACAATAAGAAGGCAGCAAAGAAAGAATGGGGCGAAAGTCGTTTTCCTGTCACAGCACAGATTACGTTTGAGCACCTGGAAGAAAAGCAGTTAGCCTATGTTAGGCACACAGGGACGTATGAAACGCTTGCCAAGGAGTATCCTAATTTGATCGAGCGCTTATTCGTCCATGCCGGCAAGTTAGGACTATTAGCTGAAGGACAAAACTGGGTGTTAGCAATCTATCATGATAATCCGGAATTTGGTGAAGAAACACAGTTTCGGACCAGTTTGTGTCTGACAGTACCGGATGACATAGCCATGAAAGACGACGGAGTCCTTGGAAGCATGAAGCTTGCAGGTGGACTGTATGCGGTAGGGCATTTTAAGATCCTTAAAAGCCAGTATGGGGATGCATGGAATTACATGTATCAAGAGTGGCTTTCCAATAGTGGTTATGTTCCAAAAAATGCAGATCCATTTGAGGTGTATCGCAATATTCCAAGTGATGAGGAAGGCTTTCTTCATGAGGTAGATATCTACGTTCCGATTGAACCTATTCTTTATTAGTATGCTAAAACTATTTGGTAAGAGGAGAGCATATGGACAAAATCAAAATCTCAGGAGCGCGTATTCATAATTTAAAAAACATTGATGTATCGATTCCAAAACGAAAAGTTGTAGTGATTACTGGCATAAGCGGTTCGGGAAAATCAAGCCTTGCGTTTGATGTTATTTTCGAAGAAGGTAAAAATGAGTATTTACGGTCAATTGGTATCTTAGATGGATTTGATAATGAAGACCGATTCGATACGATGGAAGGAATCGGTCCGACAGTAGCCGTACATCAAAATACTGTAAGGCAGAATAACCCACGTTCTACGGTGGGCACAAAGACGGGAATACTCAATCTTTTGGCTCTTATGTTTGCTTCTGACGGGAACGGTAAAAAGCGGTTATCACCAAGTCATTTTCTATATACAACAGCGGATGGCATGTGTATTAACTGTCAAGGGAAAGGCTTCTATTACGATATTAATCTGGCACAAATCATTCCCGATAAGACTACGACTCTTCGAGAAGTATATGAGAAGCTTCAGGTGACCACTGGATTTTTACGTATCTTGCGAAAGAAATATGGCGAGTACTTTGAGACGCCATTTTGGCATCTTCCAGAAGAGATTCGAGACGAGATTGTCTATGGAACGTATGAAAATGGAAAACAGAGCTATTGTATCGAGCGACTTTTAAAGAATGCGTATGAAAAAGGCGAAGACGTGGAAGACGTCTATGTAAAGACAATTTGCCCAGAGTGCCATGGAGAAAGGGTCTGTGATGAGGCAAGAAAAGTGTCCTTCTATGGAAAGAACATAGGAGAGCTTGGACAGATGACGATTCGTTCCCTGAAGGAATTTTTAGATCCGATTACAGGCAAAGAGCTGTCGCAGTTTAGTCAGAATGTGCTGAAACATATCAATGAAAAATTAACTCATTTAATCGAATTTCGTCTAGGACATTTGATGCTGTACCGTGAAATGTCTTCCTTAAGTGGCGGGGAATTGCAACGGATGTTTCTTCATAACCACCTGGAGTCGGGGATGGATTCGTTAATCTATGTCTTTGACGAGCCGATGGCAGGACTTCATCCATCTGAAAAACATAGCGTGATTGAAGCAATTAAAAAGCTTAGGGACATTGGAAATACAGTGATTGTAGTAGAACATGATAAAGAGATGATTTTACAGGCAGATCATATCATCGAAATTGGACCTAAAGCGGGAGTCGATGGTGGAACCGTCGTATTTCAAGGAGATTGTAAGGACTATGAGAAGGCTGACACGTTGCTTAGCCGATTGCTGTTTCATCCGTGTTCTAAGCGAAACGATAAGGACTTAGACTTTTCTATTAAGAGCGATAAGTATCTGTTCATCGAACATGCCAATATCCATTATCTAAAGGATTTGACGGTGAAGATTCCGCTTCATGCCATGGTTGGAATTGCTGGTTTATCCGGAAGTGGAAAAAGTTCTCTGATTGAAGATACACTTTTAAAACGTCTTACCACTGCGAAAAAATATGGGTATGCGCGAGGATTGTCTGGAGTGGAACATATTAGTGAATTTACGAAAATATCGCAGCAGCCCATTGGGAGAAATTCCTCTTCCACACCGGCTTCATATATCGGAATCTGGGATACGATACGAAAGCTTTTTGCTGATGAGCCAGAAGCCAAAAGAAGATCTATGTCAGCGGGGCATTTTTCTTTTCATTCCAAAGGGGCGTGTGAGGACTGTAATGGCAGCGGTTATGAACGAATCTTTTTAACTTCCAACTTTTCGGTTGACAAAATATGTCCGACCTGTAATGGTAAGCGATTTAACGAAGAGAGTCTTGCCGTAACATATCGGGGAAAGACCATTGTCGATGTGTTGGGGATGAGCATTACAACAGCGGCTCAGTTCTTTTCAGACCAACGCAGTATTGCAAAGCCATTACGTACCCTTAAAGAGATGGGCATGGGGTATCTGACACTTGGGCAGCCGACGTCTTCTTTAAGTGGTGGCGAAGCACAACGGTTAAAACTTGCGAAAGAGCTAGGAAAGATAAGAAAAGGTAATATGCTTTATGTACTTGATGAACCTACAACAGGGCTTAGTATGTATGACACCGAGCTATTACTAAACTTATTAAAACAGTTAGTGGCAAGCGGAAATTCCGTAATTGTCATTGAACATAACCAAATGGTCCTGAAAAACTGTGATTATATCATTGAACTTGGGCCAGAAGGCGGCGAATTAGGTGGCGAGGTGATTGCGCAAGGAACACCTAAGAGCTTGATAGAAAATGTAAATTCCAAGACAGGGAGGTATCTTGTATGACCTTAAAAACTAAGATGGAGCGAATAATCAATACGAGTTATAGAACCATCGGAGGCATTGTCGTTTTAAAAAATGGTAAGACAGTATATGAAACGTACTATAATGAATGCAAGGAAGAAACAACGTTTCATGTCTTTTCCGTTACGAAAAGTATTGTTTCCATACTGATAGGAATCGCACTCGATAAAGGATATTTGAAAGATATCAATCAAAAGGTGCTAGAATTCTTTCCGAATTATGTAGTAAAACGTGGCGAAACTACAATACAGAAGATTACGCTGAAAGACATGCTGACCATGACAGTACCTTATAAGTATAAGACAGAAGCATATGCTAAGTATTTCTCAAAGGATGACTGGGTAACGGCAGCCCTTGATTATGTCGGAGGAAAAGAAAAAATTGGTGAGTTTCGATATGCGCCAGTAATCGGTCCCGACATACTATCTGGAATCCTAGTGAAAGCTACTGGAATGTCAGTATTAGCATTTGCAGCAGAATACTTATTTAAGCCGTTGGGAATCCATGTGGATACCAATATCACGTTTCGGGACGAAGAGGAGCAGTTAGCCTTTTATAATGCGAAAAATGTTTCGGGCTGGGTGGCATCACCTACTGGAGTAAATACTGCAGGTTGGGGACTTAATTTGACCGCGATGGATATGGCTAAGATCGGACAGTTATATCTAGATGGTGGAATGTATGAGGGAAAGCAAATTGTTTCAAAGCACTGGGTAGAAGAAAGTACAAAAGTACATTCAGAGGGCAAAGACTTTGACTTACCATTTGGATATCTCTGGTGGGTGGTTGATGAAAATAAACGTTGCTTTGCAGCTATGGGAGATGGCGGAAATGCGATTTATGTCAATGCAAAGGAAGGCCTTGTGATTTCCATTGCTTCTTTGTTTATGCCAAATGCAACGGATAGAATCAAGTTGATTAAAGAATATATAGAGCCTGTGTTTTATAGCTAGTGGATAGGTAGAAATTGAGATTCTGATAGGGAATAGCGTGTTTCTGTTTGAGAGAAAAAAGCGTAAATAAATTTAAAAAAAATGAGAATATAATTAAAAAGGAAAGAATATAGATATTATGTTATAAACGACTACAGAAACAATGTCTATGAACAAATCCAATCAATGAGAAAGGGAAAGCAGGTGGGGAAAATGGAGAAAGTGAAAGAGGACATTGAGACTTATATTACGAATCTAAGAGAGTTAGCAAAGTGTAAATGGGAGGAAGAAAGTGAAGAAAAATGGCCACTAGAAGTGGTAGAAGAGGCATTAGGAAGACGTTTGACCGAGGAGGAGATAAGCTGTTTTTTTATACATAAACTATCCGGTTTAGATATCGGCGAAGGGGAAAGCATTGACTCTAAGCTGTCCTATTATGGAGCGGACAGCTTATTAACAGAGAAACAACAGCTTCATATTTCGGAAATGCGTAGAAATGAGTATATCGAAGAGTATAAATTAAGCGAAGAGGAAGTAAAGAGCTTAGAAGATAAATATAAAGTTCTAAAAACAGCAATCGAAGTTAAACAAAACGACACCATTCGCTTTATTGTTCAATCAGTTATGGATATGATCAATAAAAAGATGGGAAGGGAAAATGATGAAATTTTAAAAATGGACGAGGAGCGAGTGATAGATTTATTACACGTATTATGTTATAAGCAATAAATCATGATGTACCGTTACTCCTTCTATTTCATAGTTCTTGGCACAGCACTGTTCTAGCTCAAATCCCATAACTGTCGAAGCTTCTTTCCAAGCCAATCCGATATTTCCTTTCATGCCACAAAATAAAAAATGATCTTTCTTAAAATTGTTTCTGATTTTGGAAAGAGAATACAAATCTGCTAGCATTTCGCAAGGATGGTTTATATCAGTCATCGCATTGATTACTGGAACATTCATATAGTGGGAAATCTGTTCTATTACGTGTATATCATTATGTCTTACAATCACAAGATCAGCCTAGTTATTTAAGTATCCACACACATCTTCAAGGGATTCTTTCTTAGCTAGTGTTTCTGTTGGGAAAAGAATGGGTAAAAAAAGATATTTCGACTGTAATTTTACAGTTGTTACGCTATGATATTAAGAGACAGACGGGAACTCTAAGATTGATTAGAAGTAGGAGGTTATTATGAAGAAGTGGTATGATGAAGAGTATGAATGGGAGATCGAGGTAACAGGATTTCTAAGAGGGGATCATACAGAGAACTATTGCCGTAATGGTGAGGAAATTGGAGATAAGTATACGTGTACATATGGATGCCCTGTCAATGCAGATGGCCAGGGGATTTGCTCTAAAACCATGATGATGATGTTTCCAATTATGGAGGCTGTCAGAAGCGGCGGAGATCTAGAGAATATCGGAGGAACAAGCAAATATAGTAAAGATATTGTATGTCCAGATGGATGCGTCATGTTCAGAATGACGGCAAAGAAACTTGAAAATGAGAATTTTTATAAAGGACAGTTTTGGAAAGAATAAAGGATTCAAAAAAAGATGCTAAAAAGAGATTTTTAGCATCTTTCAGACTGTAGACAAAACAGTTCTAGGATTGAATAATCCTAGAACTGTTTTGCT
>CAJMNR010000052.1 GCA_905214875.1 uncultured bacterium
ACATTTTTAATTGTTAGGAAAGAGCTCGACAGAGAAATTTTCTAACAATTAAAAATGTGCCACACTAATTGATTAGTGTGACACTTTCCTTTACTTCTTTTTGGGTTGTTCAGTCGGAGTTGGAGCCGGCGTTGGTGTCGTTGCCACAATTTCCTTCGCATCTTTTTGCGAAATCTTTTCTCCTGCTGATATTCTATTGATAAGCGAAGTCACGTTTGCAACTTTAATATCATCTGGAATCATAACATAAGCCCGTGTAGACGGCATACTATACGTTGTTAAACTCTCATCGTCACCATCTACTCCGACCGTGATGATATTCCATGATGCATTATCTGTTAACTGCATCTGCACAAAGGATGCGATATCATCGTATTCAAGATTAGTAATCATGTTGCCTTCAATACTCTTTAAGATTTCTGAAAAGTTGGTCAGTATCGCTGGAGAACATAACTTATCTATAATTCCCTTCAGAACATATTGTTGATTCTTATTTCTTTGAAGATCTCCGGTTTTAAAACCATGACGCTGTCTTGCAAATGCCAATGCTTCCTTTCCATTCATCTCATTATCACCTTCAACAAAAGCAGGGCCTTGATCCGACGTAAATGTACAATCCGAATGAACAGTAACACCACCTAGTGCATCAACAATCTTTTTAAATCCTGAAAAATTCACCTTTACATAGTAATTAATCTTGATATTATATAAGCTTTCTAATGTACCTATTGAACACTTCGTTCCATATAATCCGGCATGTGTTAGCTTGTCCTTCATATCACCAGAGACTGTTGTATTCACATAATAATCTCTAGGAGTGCTACTTAACAGGATTTGCTTTGTCTTCGGATTAATTGTAGCAACCATATTTACATCGCTTCGGCTCTTCTTATTCACATCACCGAACGTATCAATACCGGAAATAAATACATTAAATGGCTTTTCTGTCACATCAGAAATCTTATTCTCGTTTTTTAGCGTTGTCTTATGTTCATAACTTACTAGAATCTTAGTCTCTTCACCAAAATTCTTATATGTATCTTGCTCCTCTATTGTACCTACAAAGGAATCATCCATAATGATAGCATCCACGTTCTTTTCATATAGAGCCTTTGCTGCCGAAACAGGATCTTTATAATCTTCGGTCTTAATCACTTTGCCTACGTTTGTTACGATTGTTTTAACTGCATCGTCAACCTTGCCGTTATCTTCTAACTTCAATGTAGCAAATAATCCATCTGCAACATCATTGATCGTGGATGCGCTATTTGTCTTCAACACATATATGGACACACAATCAATTTGTACGTTTTTATCCGTCATACTCTCAACGGTTTCTTTTGCTTTTGTACAATAATAGGAACCAAACACGCAAACTATCGCTAATACTACTGACATCGCTTTTGCCACATAATGAAATTTATTCTTTACCCCGTTTGCTAACACAAGTAGTACAAATACTACAGCCAACAGGATAGCAACTAATGCAGTATAGGAATAATTCAACACATGTAGTCGAATTACCAGTACTGCAAGAATGACTGATGCCACTAACTGCAGAACAAGGGCTCCTATCCCTATTTTTCGTTTAACCAATCTAGACAACAAATCTCTCATAAGCTCTCTCCTTTTTTCTTATGCACTCATTTGGTTTTTTTTGTATTTTTTCTTATAATACACCACAACACATTTTTACACAATATGGAAATTTAACAACTTGTGTAAAATTAAGTACTTTATAACGAATTTAAGAATTTCATAAGAAAAAGCCACCGTACAAAAATTTGTACGATGGCCTATCTAATTAGTTATTTAAAGAAGCTTCAGGAGTTGCTACTGCTTCTGTTAAAGGAACAGAGGCATCAATTACTGTGTCTAATTTCATAACTTCTTTTGCTTGTTCTTGAGTGAATACCTCACCTTCGATAACTTTATCTACTAAAACAGATGCATTTTTAACCATTGTTTCGTTTGGATACATTACATAAAGTTCTTGAGATGGAGTGCTATATGTTGTAGATTTATGACCTTCACCGTCAAGTCCAATCATAATTACATCCCAGCTCGCATTATCTGATAACTGCATTTGAACGAATGCTGCAATATCATCATATTTTAAGTTTGTTGACATGTTGCCTGTGATACTATTTAAAATTTGTGAGAAGTTAGTAAGGATTGTTGGTGAACAAACCTTTTTGATAATACCATTTACAACATATTGCTGATTTTTATTTCTTTGTAAATCACCAGCTGCAAACGCATGACGTTCACGTGCAAATGCTAACGCTTCTTTACCGTTCATTTCGTTATCACCTTCAACAAAGGCCGGACCTTGGTCGGAAGTAAATGTGTAATCAGAATGAACAGTAATTCCACCTAATGCGTCTACAATATCTCTAAATCCAGAGAAGTTAACTCTTACATAGTAGTTAATATCCATATCGTATAACTTAGAAAGTGTTCCCATGGAACATTGTACACCCGATAAACCTGCATGTGTAAGCTTATCTAATTGTCCGTTACTAACTGTTGTTTCTACAAAATAATCTCTAGGTGTACTAGTAAGAAGAATTTGCTTCGTCTTAGGATTGATTGTAGCTGTCATATTAACATCACTACGGCTCTTCTTATTTACATCACCAAATGTGTCGATACCAGAAATAAATACAGTAAAAGGTTTTTTTGTTACATCAGATACTGCATTCTGATTGATAATTTCAGTCGTGTGTTCATAACTTTGAAGTATTCTAGTTTCTGTTTCAAAATTCTTATAAGTTTTTTCATCAGTAATGATGCCTATATAAGACTCTTCCATAATGATTGCATCGACTTCTTTTTCATATAAAGCTTTTGCTGCAGATACGGAATCGGAATACTCTTTTGTAGTGATTGTCATTCCAAGATGTTCATTGATTGTTGTAATTGTTTCAGTAATTTTATCTCCATCTTGTACATTAAATATAGCAAATGTTCCATCTTTAATATCTTCTACCGCTTCTGCAGTAGATTCTTTTAATACATACACAGATACATTTTCTGTTTCTGTCATATTCCCAGTTACTTTGCTCGCAATAGATTTTCCTTGATAAGCCATTAATGCGCCTAACACATAAATAATAACTAATAAAACAGAAAGAATCTTAGCAAAAATGTGAAACTTTCCTTTTGAAGCATGTGCTGGAATCATAACTAGAAACAGCAATGCAACAACTCCTGATGCTAAACTTATATATAAAGTGCTTAACATATGAAGATTCTCTACAAAAATCACTAATGCTACAGAAGCAATTAATTGTAAAAGTAAGATCACAATCCCAAGCTTGCGTTCTTTTAATCTAGATAACATATTTTTAAAATATTCTTTCATATTCTCTATGTATCCCTTCTTTGTTGTATTTAATTTTATTTCGTAACATTTTTCTATTTTACTCTACAATTTTCGTTCTTGCAATAGTTAAATTATTCTTATAGACATTATTAAGATTTCCATAATACTCTTAAGAAATGGATAACTATTTTTCATTCTTTTCTTTGTTTCATACGTTCTTTTCTATATAATAATAGCAGAACACGAAAGGGATGCGTTTTGTTACAGCAATTCCAACAGAATTCAATTCGAATGGTTGTATCAAAAAGTTTGACCTTGTCTTTGAACAAGAAACTGATTATCTAGAGTAACAAAGCTTCCTAGTTATAAACCAGAAATCCCCGCCAGACATTGTATTCTAGCGGGGATTTTTTCATTTTAATTTATAACTATTAGAATCTCATTGGAATTAATGCTAAATAATCATCTAATGTACCGTTGTTCATAAAGCATTCGATGATTTGACGTCCTAATGGATTAAGTTCTTCTGTTAAGAATGGTTCTAATTCTTTGCGGAAGAAATCTGTTAAGATCTTAGCACCTGCATCATAACCTTCTTCTCCTAATTCAGATTGTGTTTCTGGTTGTAAGAATGCTCTACGGATATATTGTCCGTCAATCTTTAAGGATTCTAAACAGTAACCTAACATTGGTAATCTGGATTGTTTTAAATGACCTGGTTTGAACTTAGCTCCACCACGTCTTGCAATATATTCTCTTGCAATCCATTGTGGCATGAATCCTACTTCATATGCACCGATATGTTGGTTAGGAATTAAAACATATCTTGTATCTGGCGCATTTATGATTTGTTCTAATAATAAGTTTGCCTGAGTTACTTTCTTACCAGTTGCAAATGGCCAGTAGGATCCAACACCTTCACTACTCATTCCTTTAGAATCAATAATACTTGGGTTGTTGTATCCACGTGGAGCAACAAGTCTCCATAACCAAGCAAGTGCTGGTGGAAGAATGTGGAACACACCTAAGATACCGTAGTTTGGTGCATCTTTCGTACTTGGTGGCATACGAACGCCGAAGCTTCGTACATCAACCTCAACAGGTTCATTTACGATATTTTCTTGTGCATCTCTAGGTAAGATAACACGTGGGTTTGGACAAGGTTTTCCATTGGAATCAAGTACATGTTCCCATGGAAGACACGTTGCTTTCGGAGTACCATCCATATTGAAGAATACTAATGGCTCTTTTGGTTGAATTATACTCTTTTCAATACTTGGTGCGCTACCATATCCTGTAATGTTATCTACACGCAAAAACCACCCTGCTTCCGCATCCATAAGTACTAATTTATCAGTACCTTTCTGCATTGCACTGTGGCAAATAGCCATATCATCCGTTACCGGACGAAGTTCACAGCTTTCTTTTAAATCAAGATAAGTCTTTTCGCCTGTTCTAGTATTTCTAGCCATGCAAATTCTTTGATCCATTTGACGATGAATAGGTTCTAGCATTTCACTCTTACCACCGCCTGAAGCACCTTCATGCATAATTACGATTTCATTGTCGTATGGAGTGATTACTTTTACTGCAGATGCATGGCAAGTAACCCATCCTTCTTCTTCACCGATGTTAAGAAGTACGGAATAAATACCTTTTTTAGCACTTGGGCCTGGATATAAGTTATACGCAAATACTTCATGAACAAGATCTGTACGGTTATGCACCACTACTTGACGTCCGTCAAAATGTGTATGACGGAATGGTGGTGCTACGAATACTACTGCTCTTGGAGTAAATCCTTCTTCCACTTCTGACATACTTAAGAATCCTTGCATATCTGCCAATCCACATGCGAAAAATGCCGCATTTTTAGGCACGATTAATAATGATTCATAGCCATATTGATTTCCACCTGACATAAATGGCATTACAATAAGATCTTGGCCTTTTAACCAATCCAATGTTTCTTTTCTTACACCTTTGAATTTCTTACCGAATCGTTCTATGTATTTCGGTTTGTCTGTTGCCTTATCATCCCCGATTACCATACAATCTGGATCTCTTCTTCTCATATAGTCTTCTGGATAATTTACAACGACACCATTTTTACATCTAGTAACTGTGGCTTCTACTACTCTGCCTTTGCCTTCTACTTCATAAGCAACTTCATAGTTGTCTAATTGGTCATGACCAAAGGAAATACGGATAAGTTCATCTCTTGTCTTTGGAAATGTTAATGACTTGCTTTGAGAGAGCATATCTTTCACATCTTTTGTTAAATTGAATTTACTTAACAGTTCAAACATAATAACATCCTTTCTTCCATTGATTAGCGTTAGAATTTTGTCGAATTCATTTGTTCTAGTTCTGAAAAAATCCATTATGTGGTATTTTTTAGCAAATTGGTATATAAAAAGCCATTATCCACTTTTAAGGATAATGGCTTACGCACAACCTAGCACGGCTAGTTTGCTATGTCTTCCAACTTATATATAAACTTCAAATGATAATTCTAAATTAATTCTAATTTTAACAAAAACAAATTACCAGAATGGATTAAGCTTCATATCGTCTGGTCAAAACCAGCGCTATGCTTCTCTTTCCCGCCTTTGTGCTTCGTTTTGTATAGCTAGAATTCTAATCCTTTATTTGCGCTTTGTCAACCAAAAAGTACCTATTTTCTCTTTATAGCACTTTATCTGACACTTTTTGCATACTTTTATGTCGAAAAAACAGAAACGCTTGTTCCATTCCTAATCATCTCTTCCAGATCTTCTTTCAAAGTTAAGACAATGATTTTTTCGCCTGTCTTTGTGCTGATATCCATATGAGTACTTAAAATTGAAAACGCAAAACATTCCGAAAGCATCTGCTCTAATGTATGTCTTCCTTCTTCAAACAAATGAGTCTGAACCTCTTTAAACAGTTCAACTCCCTTTTTGCTGCTTGCTAATCTTTTATCTGACTGACTAAGGAAACTAACCATTCGCACAACAACCATATCCTGCATGATATAAGTACGAATCGATTTCGGTCCCTTCCCCAGGTATACTACTTCGTATTTACTTACTACTTCACTTATCTTTGCTTCTAACTGCCCTTTTGTCATGAATTCCTCCATAAGTTTAGTATCCGTTCATAGGATTAAAATCGTACGAAACATTACAATATTTGAAATACTCAGAATATTGTACAAAGCCCTCCATGTAATTTTTCACTTGTTTTAACAGCTCATAGTCTTCGCACTTGAGATGGATTACATATCGAAAGACATCATTTACCTTTGATAAATTAGCCTTTGTCGGCCCGATTACCTTTAGTACTTCACTTTCCTCGTTCCATGATTCAAACTGCTTTTTCGCTGCTCCTGCTAATAGATTACTTGCCCTTACGACTACATCCTCCTTCTTGGAGGTCAGTAAGACTGCAAGAATATTAGAGCATGGTGGGTATTTTACCATACGGCGATAGCTGATTTCTTGTGCGTAGAATTCTTTATAATCATTTTTCGCGGCCGCTACTACACTATAGTGATCCGGATTATAGGTTTGAATTACAACCTCCCCTGGCTTTTCTCCTCGGCCTGCTCTTCCTGCTGCCTGTGCTAACAGTTCAAATGTTCGCTCTGCTGCACGATAGTCCGATGCATATAGAGACAAGTCTGCTGCAATAACGCCAACAAGGGTTACATTTTTAAAATCATGCCCTTTTACAATCATCTGAGTACCAACAAGGATATCCGCTTGATGGTTGGCAAATGCCGCTAAGATTTTCTCATGTCCATCTTTTCCACTTGTCGTATCCGTATCCATACGAAGAACTCTTGCTGTTGGAAATTCTTTATGCACGTATTCTTCCACTTTCTGAGTTCCCGTTCCAAAGGCTGCGATATACGGCGAGCCACAGCTTGGACAATGTTTTGGCTTATACTCTTCATATCCACAGTAATGGCAAACGAGCTTTCCATTATTATGGCTTGTAAGCGAGATATCACAATGCGGACAATTCATTACATGCCCACAGGCACGACAAGATACAAATCCCGCGTATCCACGTCGATTGATAAACAGCATAATCTGTTCTTTCTTATCTAGACGATCCTGCATCAACGCTTTTAATTTACGAGAAAAGATAGATTTATTATGTGCCTTCAACTCTTCTCTTAAATCTGCTATATAGACTTTTGGAAGCGAGCCTTGTCCTGCTCTTATATTTAATTCGAATAATTTGTATTCACCTTCCATCGCCTTTTTATAGGCTTCCACGGAAGGAGTTGCCGATCCTAGTATTACTGAAGCATCATTTTGTCTTGCACGTTCAATGGCAACTTCTCTTGCATGATACTTTGGTGGCATCTCACTCTTATAGCTTCCTTCATGTTCCTCATCAATAATGATCAGACCTAGATGATCAAATGGAGTAAATAGTGCGGACCTTGGCCCAATCATAATGTCTATCTCGCCTGTCTTCGCTCTTGTATACTGGTCAAAGCGCTCTCCATGTGACATTCTTGAATTCAGAATAGAAACTCGGTCACCAAATCGTTTATAGAATCGCATCACGGTCTGATAAGTCAGTGCAATTTCCGGAATCAGCATAATTACCTGCTTCTTCTGCTTTACGACTTCTGCAATAATATCCATATAGACTTCGGTCTTACCGCTTCCCGTAATTCCGTGAATCAGATACGTATTTCTAATCCCCATATTGAATTCACCTTTGATTTCAGATGCAATCTCATTTTGGGCTTCATTTAATCGAATGATACTATCTTCCTGCTTTAAGTTCTTTACCGGATTACGATACTTGATTTCACTAGATACCGTAATGATTCCAAGTTTTTGAAGATCAAGTATGGTTGGACGGCTGACCTTTAACGTATTGACTGCCTCTTCATAATCCATGGTCGTGTGGTCCATCAGCTCTGCAAGGAGTCTTGCTCTTGCTGTATTATGCTTTCTTAAAAATTCCTCAAGCTTTGTTCTTGCTTCTTCTAGACTAATCACTAAATGAATATATCGTTTTTCCTTTGTCTTTACACTTTTCTTAATCGGAATTACAGTACGGAGGGCATCATTCATCGTCGCCCCATAATTATCTTTGATCCAATAGGCGAGTGCGATTAATTGTGACTCAATGACTAGACTTCCTTTTACCACTCCGAAGATTTCCTTCATTCTTTCTACCGGAAACTTCGCTTCATCTCCAAGGCCTACGACATAGCCTTTTCGCTTATTGTTTCCTTTTCCAAATGGAATCTCGACCAATGAGCCGATTTTCACTTCGCTCTCTATTTCTTCTGGCACAGCATACTGATAGGACTTGTCTATGCTTTCATGTGAGATATCAACGATGACATCTGCAAATATCATTTTGCTGCACCTCCTTTTCTTTGTATTTTTTTAACGCTCGTATCGAATGCACATAAAGGCTGGCACAGAATGAATGGGTTCATTTTGCGTCAGCCTTTTTTTACTTATTCGTAGTTACATACGTTCCCTGGCCTATGCTTCTTTCTTTAAATCCGTTACGATTTCATCTGTATGCATTCCACGAGACCCTTTGATCAGGAATGCATCTCCTTTTTGCATGATGCTCTTAATATAGCATGTTGCACTTTCGTTATTATCACAGTGTTTAACAATCATGTCAAGTTTATTATCTAATACTGCGTCTGAAATCGCCTTGGCTTCCTCACCGATTGTGATTAATCCATCGATTCGTTTTCCTTCTTTGGCAAGTCCTGCAATATATTCTCCAACCTGATAATGTAACTCTCTCGATTTTTCACCAAGCTCTAACACATCTGCGAACACTGCAAATACACGAGTATTTTCCATAGCTAATAACATGCTAAGGCCACTTTTCATGGAATCCGGACTTGAGTTATAAGAATCATCAATTACCGTTACTCCATTGATGTCTTCCATCTGTCCACGCATTGCAATCGGCTGGTATTTAAATAGCCCTTCTTTTGCAACCTTTACATCAATTCCAAGTTCAGCTGCAACTCCCAATGCCACACAGGCATTCATTACGTTATGCTCTCCTAATACGCTAAGCGTAATCTCTTCGCTTAAGTTATTTCCGTCTTTTTTGCTTGTATATAAAAACGTTGTATGCGTTCCTTGATACGTAATATTACTAGCCGCAAAGTCAGCATCTTCTTTCATTCCAAATGAGTAAATCTTCGTATAAGCTAACGCTTCCTTTGTTTCCTCTCTTAAATCGATTTCTTTTTCATTCTTCTTAAATTCGATCACTTCATGTAGTAAAACATCATTACCATTTACATATAGACTTCCTTTTTTGTAGTCCGCATATGCATTGATGATATTACATTTTTCTCTACGAATATTTTCTTTACTGCCTAATTGTCCGATATGGGATACGCCAATATTCGTCATAACAGAGATTGTCGGCTTAGCAATTGCCACTAAGTTTTCCATCTCATGTTCAATACTCATTCCCATTTCAATTACAGCCACTTCATGACTTTCTTCTATATTAAAAAGAGTAAGTGGAAGTCCAACTTGGCTGTTCATATTCCCTGCAGTCTTTAATACGCGATATTTTGTTTCTAATGCTGCTGCAATCATTTCTTTTGTCGTTGTCTTTCCAACACTTCCTGTTACACCAATTACTGGAATCGTAAACTTGCTTCTGTAGTAAGTCGCGAGGTCCTGCATTGCCTTTAACGTATCTTCCACTAGGATATACGTCTTCCCTTCTACCACTTCAATTTCTTCTAGCGGACGTGAAGTTACTGTTGCTTTGGCCCCCAGCTCAAATGCACCTTTAATAAATCGATGGGCATCCACGCGTTCTCCGATGATTGGAACAAACAACGCACCTTCCTTGATTTCCTTTGAGTTCGTAGATACACTTGTGATTTCTCCTTTAGTAGTACCTGCAAGCAAAGTTCCTCCCACAGCATTTAATACTTCTTTTATACTTAGTGCTTTCATATTAGACCTACCCTTTCGTCTCTTTGACTATATATTCTTTATAATGCAACCAGTTTTTCTTGGTTTATTTCTACTTTATTACCTATATATAAAATGATATCTTTTGGCATCGCATGAAGTATCGCATGACTTACTGCCTCTACCGAATGTTTGATGACAGATGGCTCTGCGCCATAATCACGTGCTCCTAATGCTACTTCATCTAGCAACTTTTTCTCATTTTCATCCGTTGTTATTATGATTTCGTCTACATTTAGCGCTAACGTCTTACCGATTGCATACCGCTTAATGGCATCAATCGTACTCTCACAATTATAAATACATACGATACGCCTTGGCACATAAGCCTTTACTGCCATAATAAGCTCGTTTACACTTTTTAGATCACCAGCCCGATCCGAGATCACGGTATAATATGGCGATAATACTACTGCTTCCTGACAGCCTTTTATGACCAAGTTATCAAATGTACGCTTCATCGTTTCTTCTGAAATCATAAAATGTCTCGCTACCATGATTGCAGCAAGCGCATTATATATATTAAATAGCCCCGGCATCCAAAGTTCGAAGCAGGAGCACATTACCCCTCCTACATAAAACTGGTTTCCAAGATACCCCGTTTTTTCCATAAGGACCGGTTGATACGCATAAAGCAGTGCGCTTTGTTTCCGTCCATAGGTTTCTACACGACAGCTATGATTTTTCAAAATTTCTTTCAGCTTTTCACAATCTGCATTTACAATTCCTATTCTACACTGACTAAACAGTTGTGCTTTACATTCAATATACTCCTCATATGAGCCATGCTCATTCGGACCGATATGTTCTCTCGACAAATTAGTAAGAACTCCATAATCAAACGAGATTCCTGCCATTCTATAATACTTACATGCCCTGCTTGACACTTCAATAACAACTGCCTCGTAACCTGCCACAACCATTTCACATAAAATCTTGTGAAGTAAAAGCGAATCATATACCGTATCTGACTGCTCAAATTCGTTCTCTAAAATCAGCCCGGTATGGATTCCTCCATTCATAAGCAGTGCTTGAATCATGCAACATGTCGTTGTCTTACCTTTCGTTCCAGTCACGCCAATGGTCTTGATCTTCTCAGCCGGATATTCGTAGTAAGCTGCCGCCATATACGATAACGCCATCTTCGTATTTCCTACCAAGATGACCGTGATATGATCCGGAACGTATATCTGCCGCTCTGAGATAATAGCGACTGCGCCATTTGCAATGGCTTCATTCACATAATCATGTCCATCAACCTTATTCGTATTGATGCAGACAAAGACGGAGTCCTTAACAACTTTAGAGGAAACATGTTCAATCGAAGTAACTGCAATATCAACGCTACCACTGAGAACACTGTATTCCATTCTTTCAAGTAAACGATATAATTTCAATTATATCACTCTCCTTTCGTCTCATAATACATTGTATTACTCACAAAAGAAGATATGTTAAGAAACTTTAATTAACATGTCAATTATATCGGTGTGCTCCTTGCGTGTCAACCGCACGGCATGTAAATCTAGGATTATGATTCTCCAAGCTTGCTCTCTTTAAATCGAATGACAAACTTCTCTAACCACTTATTGATTGGCCCCTTTAAAAGCACTGCTAGTACAAGGACAATCAACGCATAGCATCCAATCACTAGCAAATCCTTTCTTACAACTTCCATCACAATCCCGCCGATAGCTTCTCGATTAAGAGAGATACAATACGTAAATGGAAGGTAAGGATTGATAAGCTGAAAGAATCTTGGAGTCATTTGGATTGGAAAAGTTCCACCAGAGCCTGCCACTTGAAGGACTAACATAATGATTCCTAGCACTTTCCCTGCATTGCCCAACACGGATACAAAGGAATATACGATAATCGTAAAAAATATGCTTGTCAGCAAATTGGCTCCAATAAAGATTGCCGGATTTACACAATAAATATTTAGTAAATACAGGTCACCTAGGCTTACAATCAATGCTTGCACTAATGTAATGGAGACAAATAATAGCAGTTTTCCAAAATACGCCTGATAAGGCTTATATTCTCCATGTACTTCCACCGTTAACATAGACGTTAATAAGAGAATTCCAACCCAAAGACATAAAACAGTATAAAATGGTGTCATACCTGTTCCGTAGTTACCCATTTCATAGATTTTTTCTTCTTGGATATTTATTGGAGTTCCTAGGAAATCGGTTCGCTTTTCAACATCTACTTTTAAAAGATCAATAAGTGCTACAAGCTCATCTTCCTCGTTCACCTTTTTTAACTTGTCTACCAAGTCATTTACAAGGCTTTTTGCCTTTGGAAGTGCATTATCGGCATAGCTAATTGCTTTTTCCCCTTTATCGGTTGTTGTAACTGCTGCTGTTGTTAGTTTTGTTACTTCTGGAAGTTTCTCTTTTGCATCCTTTAGTATTTGAACAGCATCTGTTGCCACCGTATTGGAGTCGTTAAAGATTTTTTCTAATGCTGGTGCTAACGTTGTCTTTAAACCTGTACTGATCTTATTGATTGCTTCACTAATCTTACTTTGTTTTGCAAACGCATCCTCTACTAGTTTTGAAACATCTAGCTCACCATTTTCAAGTTTCTTGATTATGCCATCTAAGGCGGTAGATAGCTGTCCTAGATTTTTTCCAGCCTTCTCAAATAAAGTAATTTGCTCTGCTAATGACTCTTGTGAGGAAAAGCCGTTCAAGCGCTTTAACAGTTTCGTAAATCCATTTACAAATGTCTGTAGATTATTTACCTGCTTTGTAGTCTCCGTAATCTCTTTACTCATCTCTTCTGGCTTTAAGCCTTCTCTATTCCTTAGCAAATTCAATTTATTTGTAATGTTGTCTGAAAAGGATGACAATGTCTCTAGATTGTTTATTAACACAGGTTCTAGCTGATCGGACGAATTCTTTGCAACCACTAAGAAATCCGTTAGTTCATTTCCTAAGTCAACGCTTTTTGATAAGAGATCACTGATTTTTGGAACATTGCCTTCCACGTCATTTAAAAAGGTCTTAAGCTTTTTTACGCCTGCCTTCGTATCCGTTACTGTTTGTTCGACCTCTGGAAACTTTCCTTGAATCTCAACTAGCATTTGATAAGCTTTTGTAATGTTTGGGATTTCTTTTTCTAAATTGATGCCTATATCTTTTCCCATCTCTAATAAGGTGCTGCTTACCGTTTCCACAACTGTCTTACTAATCATATTCTGCAAGCTTGTGACGCCTTTGTCTGTAAGCTTCGGTGCAATCGCATTGATTTTTTCATTTACTGTGTAAATGATGGTTCCTTTCTGAATGTCTTCTGACACAATGGACGTAAGATTCTTTGAAAAATCGCTCGGAATCGTAATCGTCGCATAATATTTTTCCTGTTTTAAGGCATCCATTGCCTCTTCTCTTGAAACAAACTGCCAGCCTAGCTGGTCATTCTTCTTTAACTCATCCACCACCATTTGCCCAAGTTCTATATTCTTTCCTTTAAGCGTTACTCCGACATCTTCATTGACAACGCCTACTTTGACGTTTCGTGTTGCCTCTTTACTGTACGGATCCCATGATGCCTTAATATTAAACCATGCATATAAGGACGGCAATATACATAATGCCAAGACGACAATAAACGCCGCATAATTTTTAAATATCATTTTGATATCCGCTTTAAAAATTTCAACTATTGATTTCATCCATTTATTCCTTTCTTGCTATCCTCTATAGTTTTTTCATTTCGTTCCAGTATTATGCAAAGAATTCCAACCCTTGCATATAGACATTTTTCGATTTAAAAGTTATTATTAAAAATTAGAAACAACCAAAAGAAAAAGGAGATGAAACTATGGCATATGAAATACTTGTATTAGACATCGACGGAACATTAACAACATCAGAAAAGAAAATTTCGAAACAGACTCTTGACGCAATACTTACAATTCAAGAGCGTGGACATAAAGTAGTCTTAGCATCTGGTCGCCCAACACCTGGCATTCGTGAAATTGCGGCACAAATTCGCTTAAATGAATATGGCGGCTATATCTTAAGTTATAACGGTGCTAAGATCACAAACTGCAAGACTAACGAAATCATTTATCAAAAGACATTACCAAAAGAATTAATTGGAGATATCCATAAATCTGCCATTGAATTTGGCGTCGGCATCATTACTTATGAAACAAATGCAATCATTGCGGGAACGAAGAAAGATTCCTATATGGAAATAGAAGCAAAGATTAATCACATGCCTATCAAAGAGGTAGATAATTTTGCTGAATACGTTACTTTCGACGTTAATAAATGCCTTATGACAGGCGAACCATCCCATCTTGCAAAAGTAGAAGAAAAAATGAAAGAACGTTTTGGACACATCCTAAACATTTATCGTTCCGAACCTTTCTTCTTAGAAGTCGTACCTCAAAACGTTGACAAAGCAGATTCTTTAAGTCATTTACTTGACCGTCTTGGTCTTTCTCATACACAGATGATCAGCTGTGGTGACGGATACAACGATTTAACGATGATTCAATACGCCGGCATGGGTGTTGCAATGGCCAATGCACAGGAAGTTGTAAAGGAAGCTGCCGACTATATTACGTTAAGCAACGATGAAGATGGCGTGGCTCATGTCATCAACCAATTTATCTTAGTATAAGTTTTACTTGTCATTCGCAAAGATATCATGTAAAATGTTATCCATTAGTGTCAAAATATTGACTATTAACAACAAGTTCTTATAAATAAGGAGTTTACGATGAGTATATTAAATGTAACCAAACTAAGCCATGGTTTTGGCGATCGTGCCATCTTCAATGATGTTTCCTTCCGTTTATTAAAAGGTGAACATATCGGTTTAATTGGTGCCAACGGCGAAGGAAAATCCACGTTTCTTAATATAGTTACAGGAAAACTAATGCCGGATGAAGGTAATATCGAATGGTCTAAAAACGTTCGCGTTGGTTACCTTGATCAGCATTCTGTACTAGAAAAAGGAATGACAATTCGCGATGTACTAAAATCTGCTTTCACATATCTTTATGATTTAGAAGCAAAAATGAATGAATTATGTACAGAAATGGCTGAAGCAGACGAAGATAAGCTTGCAACAATTATGGAAGAATTTGCTGAGATTCAAGATACTTTAGATTCTCATGATTTCTACATTATTGATTCTAAAGTTGAAGAAATTGCAAGAGCTCTTGGACTAAATGACATTGGTTTAGAACGAGATGTTACTGACCTTAGTGGTGGCCAAAGAACGAAAGTACTATTAGGAAAGTTATTACTTGAAAAACCAGATATTTTATTACTAGATGAGCCTACAAACTATCTTGATGTGGAACACATTGAATGGTTAAAACGCTATCTTCAAGAATACGAAAACGCTTTCATTCTTATTTCACATGATATTCCATTCTTAAACAGCGTAGTTAACTTAATCTACCATATGGAAAATCAAGAATTAAATCGTTATGTAGGCGACTATGACAAGTTCATGGAAGTTTACGCGATGAAGAAAGCTCAATTAGAAGCTGCTTACAAACGTCAGCAACAAGAAATCAATGACTTAAAAGATTTCGTAGCACGTAACAAAGCTCGTGTTTCCACAAGAAACATGGCAATGAGCCGTCAAAAGAAATTAGACAAGATGGATATTATCGAGCTTGCGGATGAAAAACCAAAGCCAGAATTCAACTTCAAGGAAGCAAGAGCTTCAGGCAGATATATCTTCCAAACAGAAGATCTTGTAATTGGATATAACGAACCATTAAGCAAACCGCTTAACCTTAGCATGGAACGTGGACAAAAAATCGTCCTAACAGGTGCAAATGGTATTGGTAAGACTACTCTTCTTAAGAGTATCTTAGGAATCATTCCTCCACTTAGCGGTAAAGTTGAACTTGGTGATTATCTCTACAAAGGATATTTTGAACAAGAAATGACAGGTGCTCAAAACAACACTTGTATCGAAGAACTTTGGACAGAGTTCCCATCCTACACTCAATATGAAGTACGTTCTGCCCTTGCAAAATGCGGCTTAACTACGAAACATATTGAAAGCATGGTACGTGTCTTAAGTGGTGGTGAGCAAGCGAAAGTAAGATTATGTAAACTAATTAATCGCGAAACAAATATCTTACTTCTTGACGAACCTACTAACCACCTTGATGTGGATGCTAAGAATGAGTTAAAACGTGCCCTTCAAGCATATAAAGGAAGTATCCTTCTAATCTGCCATGAGCCAGACTTCTATGATGGCCTTGCAACAGACGTTTGGGATTGTTCCGCTTGGACAACTAAATTAGTATAAGGAAACGATCGCACTTTGCGAACCAAAAAAATCCTGTGGTTTTATCCACAGGATTTTTTAATGTATTCTTGTAAACTCATTCATCGGAAACATACGAAGCCATGCTTTTCCGACAATATATTCTCTTTTTACAATGCCAACCGATTCGTATCTGGAATCCTTGCTTATGATACGGTTATCTCCGAGAACAAAATATTCATCGTTTCCCAATTCGATTGGCTCTGCTGCCCTTCCAGCTCCAACAATTGCGTTCTTTCCATAATCCTCTTCTAGTTCTGTTCCATTAATATAAATGACTCCATTGATAATCTGAACAGTTTCTCCTGGAAGGCCGATTATACGTTTTACGAAATAATCGCCTTTACGGTCTCCTTGAGGATAAAATACAATTACGTCATAACGTTTCGGATCCTGAAAACGGTACAAGACCTTATTCAAAATGATATCGTCACCATCATAAAGCGTATCTTCCATTGATGTCCCTTTTACCTGCGTACGCTCTATCAAGAATTTCGGAACCATAAAGGAAAAACAAAAAATAATTGTGCAATATATTAATACTGGAATAAAAATCTTAAATATCTGCATCTTCTTTTTTGTTTCTTCCACTTTCCCCATAGCATTGGTATTATCAATGGCACACTCTATTTTACTATTCACCTTCTCCATTATAATCACCAACCTTTAATCCTAACGTTAATTATTTACGATGTACACTTATGTATACCTAGAATGCTTTAAACTCCTTAAAAGGCCATACCCTTAAGCAAACCCGCCCAACGATTTTATTTGATTTTATTGGTCCAATCATACGACTGTCTCGACTATCATCTCTATTGTCGCCCATAACAAAATATTCATCCTCTGCTAAGACAACCGGCTCTTCTGCAATTCCATATACACTTGTCGCAGTCGTTCCATATGGATCCTCTAACTTCTCACCATTAATCCATACAAATCCATCTTTAATCTGTACCGTCTCCCCCGGAAGGCCAATCACACGTTTGATAAAATGCTCATGTACTTCTCCAGGTGGCGGCGTAAGAACAACGACATCAAATCGATTAGCGTCATGAAACCGATAGCTCATTTTCTCAATAAAGCAATGCTGTCCGTCTAAAAATGTAGGTTGCATGCTTTCGCCATCTACGACCACTTTTTCCACCACAAATGCACGAACAAGCATTGCCACCAAAAAGGCTGCCCCAATCCAAATGATATAGGATACGATTTCTCGTCCAATACTTTTCTTCATTCTTACTTCCTCCCAAGTAACAATTATTATTTTAGTGGCCCAAACTTGCTAAATGGCCATACCCTAAGAACTGCTTTTCCCATAATGCTTGATTTCTTAATCGTACCAAACTCTCGACTGTCAGTACTATCATTACGATTGTCTCCAACGACGAAGTATTCGTCCTCGCCAACCGTAATCTCTTCGTCCGCAATACCAGGATCTAAAATCTCTTCCGTCCAGTGCTTATCGTCATACTTTTCTCCGTTGAGATAAATAGCTCCGTCAATAATTTGAATCTTATCTCCTGGAACTCCAATAACACGTTTGATATAAAGAGTGTCATCCTCATATCCTGGTGGTGTAAAGACTACAATTTCCTCACGTTTTGGATCTCTAAAATAATACGTTACCTTTTCTACAATCAAGTGTTGCCCTGTCTTTAAAGTGGTATTCATTGATGGACCATCCACTTCCACCTTCTGAATAACGAATTTATTTAGCAAAATCGCAATTACAATAATACTTGCAACATAAACCACCAAATTAACAACCTCTCTTATCTGACTCCTCTCGGAAGAGCGATTGCTTTTCTCATCCTGATTATTCATCTCTTTATTCATAGTACTTGTAATCTCCTATATCTTTTTGTAACAAAATCATTTGGCAGATATTTGTCAAATAATTTTGAAAAAGCACTTTCGAGGTCGAAAGTGCTTTGTTTTTTTCTTATAATTCTACGTTTTCGTCTTCGTCATTCACAATTTTAACTTTTGACTCGTATAACTCTTCAATTGCAATTGATAATGGCTTTGGACATTTTGAATTTACTAATGGTTCTTCACCGTCGATTATTTGTCTTGCACGTTTTGCAGTTGCTAAGACGATGGAATATCTGCTATTTACTACAGGTTCTTCACCTGGTTCTGTATCTTGGTTTACTACTTTCATTAAATCTGTATATGATGGGTGTAACATATTAAATTTCTCCTTCCTTCATAGCTGTAAGTTCAGCTGAAATTGCCTCTATAAAATTCTTATTTTGACTAACTTTGTAATGTTGATTTCTGATTACTTGGTGTGTCATTTCCACACATTCGTTTAAATCATCATTAACGATGATATAATCATAATCTTTCATAAAGCTTGCTTCTTCACTTGCACGATGTAAACGTTTTGTAATTGTCTCCATCGATTCTGTTCCTCTGCCAATTAGGCGTTTCTTAAGTTCCGTAATATTTGGCGGAGTGACGAAAAGTAATAATGCCTCAGGAAAAATCTCTCTTACCTTTAATGCGCCCTGGATCTCGATCTCAAGAATGACATCTTTACCAGCTTCCAACTGCTTTTCAACATATTCTTTTGGCGTTCCATAGTAGTTTCCTACGTATTCCGCCCACTCAATCAATTTCCCTGTTTCTATCATACTCTCGAATTCATCTCTTGTCAAAAAGAAATATTCTCTACCATGTACTTCTCCATCTCTTGGAGCTCTTGTAGTAGCTGAGATTGATAACTCATAGTCATACTTTTGTAAAAGTGCTTTCATTAGTGTGCCTTTACCTGCTCCTGAAAAACCAGACACTACCGTTAAAATACCTTTTCTACTCATCGTCTTCACCTTTCATTGAATCCATATAAATATTTGTACCATCTTTCTGATTCACACGATTTGCTATAGTTTCTGGTAATAGGGCAGAGAGCATAAGATGTCCACTTTCCATTACGAGAACAGCTTTCGTGCGTCTTCCGCAAGTAGCATCAATTGCCATTCCGCTGTCTTTCGCACTTTGCACCATCCTTTTTACTGGAGCAGCTTCCGGACTTATGACTCCTACAACTTTATCTATATTTACAATATTACCATATCCAATATTTATTAAACGATTCAAGTTTTATCCCTCGCTTTTTTTATTCAATATTTTGAATTTGTTCGCGAATCTTCTCGATCTCGGTCTTAATATCAATAGCTGTGTTCGAAACGTCTAAATCATTTGCTTTTGAAAGGATTGTATTTGCTTCTCTATTCATCTCTTGAGCGATGAAGTCAAGCTTACGTCCAATGCTTCCGCCTTCTAGAAGGGTATTTTTCATATTCTTGATATGACTTCTTAAACGTACCGTCTCTTCATCCACACAAATTTTGTCCGCAAACACAATAATTTCTGTCGCAAGGACAGACTCATCCACTTGTGTATCACCTAAAAGCTCATTTACTTTCGTAGTAAGCTTTTCTCGGTATTCATTTACAATCTCAGGGTTACGTTGTTCTACAAACGTAATTTTCTCTTCAATTGCATCTAACTTCATGAAGATATCCTGTAATAGATGTTCTCCTTCAGCAATACGTGTCTGAACGAATTTTTCACAGGCATCTCTTATTGCCTTTTCAATAAGTGCCCATAGTTCATCTTCATCCACTGCTTGTTCTTCTAATGTAAATACTTCAGGATATCTAGATAACTGCGTTACCGTAACATCATTTTTCAATTGAAAGCTTTCCCCTAATTTCTTAAGGTTTTCCATATATGCTGCCGCAATGTCTTCATTGTACTTCACACATACTTTGCTTTCTGCATAATCTTCATACGTAATAAATACATCTACTTTACCACGTTGGATGTACTCTTTTAATAAATTACGAATTGCGACTTCAAAAAAACTAATTTTCTTTGGCATCTTAATCGACAAATCACAGTATCTGTGATTTACCGCTTTGAGCTCTACGATAATCTTTTTGCTTTCAGTAGATTGTTCGCTTCTACCGAAACCAGTCATACTCTTTATCATAATTTGTATCATGTCCTTTCGTATTAGCAAGGAAAGGTTATACTTGCATTTTATAAGCGATGTGCCATTATTTTTTATTTTTCTATCTATGCACATACATTATCTTATTATAATAAACCTGTCTATTAAAGTCAAGGAATGTAGGAAATGCAAGCCATAAAAATAGCTCTAACATCAATATCGGGGTGCCCCCCCAATTCTTGACATAGAGCTATTATTCTTACATTATTTTATTACATTACACTAACTAAAGATTGAATCAATGCAAGGATGATATTATTTGCTAATGCACAAAGAATAATGCCGTATACGGAAAATCCGCCACGCATTACATTAAGCTGTGTCATTTGCTCTTTCGTTACATTACGTTCTCCTGGATAAACAATCTTATCTTCCATGTGTGCCATATAAATATAGTTTCCAAACATACCTGCTAGGACCCATAATGCAATGGATACGATTGTCCAAGGCATTGCCATTAATGCAACCTTTGGATTTGTTAAGTTATCCATGATTTGAAGTGCAGCTACCGATGCAAATCCCATTGCTAACGTATATAAGGAACCAATTACATACATCTTTCTACTAAAGAACCAATACGCATTAAAAATGAATGCAGACCAGTTCCAGCTGACTTTTTGTCCAGATTTATACTTTTTGTAGATTTTTTTATAATATTCCTTATTGATGCCATAATAAACTTCCCTTGCATCTTCTTCTGTCTTAATTTCTGGAAGTGCTGGTTGTTCTTTCAACATCTTGAAAGGACTATTTTCTCCACCAAAGAAACTTGTATTCTTGTCATTATTCTGATTTTGGTTGTTATACCCTTGTTGGTTATATCCTTGTTGATTGTATCCTTGTTGGTTATACCCTTGTTGGTTATATCCTTGTTGGTTATATCCTTGTT
>CAJMNR010000053.1 GCA_905214875.1 uncultured bacterium
GGATCAAACTCTCAAATTAAAGTTTAATCTTGGTTAAGAAAGCTGCTAGCTTTATGATAAAACTTTGTTTTATCATCCCGCAACAGTCGTCATTCATCTGATGCAAGCATCCGCTGACTGACTCGTTGTTTCGCGAGTATTAAACCGTTTTTTACTGTTTCTATAAAGAAACGTTCACATCATACTTTCGTATGAGTTTATATTGAAATTCATTTATAAGAATTTTCAAGGTTGTTTCACTGTTCAGTTATCAATGTTCTTTGTTTGTGTTTCGCGGCTGTGCCGTGTCAACGAAATTGATTATATCATCTATAAAAGAACATGTCAACACTTTTTTGAACTTTTTTTTCATAATTCGATATATTTTTAATTCAATTCTCAAAAAGCCCTAAAAATCAAGGGTTTCCCTTTATACAATTTATATTATTCGCATTCAAAAATGATAATATACATAAAAAAATCTAAAATTGTTGAAATTAAAACAACAATTTTAGATGCAAGAGTAAATCATCAATTCTTTTCCACGAACAGAAAGGCGAGAATCTGCATTAAAAAAGAGATGATCGTAAAGATCATCTCTTTTGGCCTAAACAAAAATCCCGCTTATCTCCATTCATTAGAGATTAAAACAAAGATTTTGCCACACTAAGCACAATATCCATCAGCAAGTTATTATTATATAGATAAGATAGCACTACACTATCATTAATCATTTCAAACATACTCTTTCCAAATTCAGATCCACTAAAAACAGTAATTACTACAAAGAATAACCAGACAATAATAACTCCTTTTAGGGTTCCAACGGCAATACCGCCTATTTTATTGATGCTATTTAAAACTGGCAGCTTACTAATAATATCTAACAGGTTCGCCAATATACGAACCGCGATCAATACCAAGATAACAATGAGAAGATATGAGATTGCGTTCAGAATCATACAGGTAATATAACCTGATACATATCCACTAAAATTAGATACATTAAGTAAACTCTTAACCTCAAAACTATTATTAGCATTAATTTGATTCTTAATGCTCTCTGGAAGAGGTAGCTTATCAATATAGGCTGACTCTTCCTTCTGTTCTAAGTTCCTACTATCAATGTCCAAAGTATCTGCTACCTTTTTATCAATATACTGATATACCGTTTCATTCTTAACCAACTGATGAGATAGCATAGGGGCTCCTACTGAGGCTACTATTAATGCTATAGCCAATCCGAATATGGAAAACACTGTTTTTATAAAACCTTTACGATACCCCTCAACAATCGAAAGTCCAATAAATAATATAACAATTAATAGTAACCAGTTCATACCTAATCCTCCGTTAACTTAATAACATTGACATTATTATTATCAATTAAGAAATACTTATTATAGTTATTAATCGGTAAGATTGTGTCTACATTAGTTTCAAACGTATCCTTATACTTCTGAACACCATTTAATTTCACGATATGGCCTTCGCTTTCAGAAGTAAAGATAACTTCCTTATCAGACATACTTACCTTATCATAGCTAAAATCAATATTTCCATTGTAAACTTCTTTCCCACTTGTATTATATATTAACATTTGAGACTGACCTTCCGAAGAATCTGTGTCCAGTACAAATCCAATATAAGAATCAGTGTGAAAGGTACTCTTAATTTCACGATCAAATTTCTTGGAAAAAACCTCAGTATTCTTTTCTGGCATTTCAAATAGGTCAAATCCTGTATCCGTATATACACACACTGTGTCACTGCCTATGAAATCTACGTCTGAAACAATACTGTTCCCGTAGTCTTTGGCCCCTACCATTCGGTTTACTTCATTCTGACCTACTTCAGAAAAATTATAAAAGGTTACTCCGCTATTAATGATACCATTCTTAACAGTAACATAATTCGTTACTAACTTCTTACCATCATCTGATAATGCAATATTAACTGGGAATCCGTTCTTATCTACATTTGTTAACGTCTCAACGAGTACGTCATTCACCGACGATTCTGAATTATATAAACGAATTACATTCGTATCCTTATCTTCCATTAAGACTGCAACAACTCCCTGTTTTGCAACCTGAACCTGAAGAATTGGAAGCGTTACTGTAATCTGCTTTCCTGAATTGGATCCATCAAATACATAAACGGAATAGTTGCCTATATCAGCCACTGCGACATAGTCATCACAAATATCAGCAGATGGATTTCGCATATCATAACTTCCATTAAACAGGATATTGCCGGATGGGCTGTATGCACAAACTCCATCTCTTGATACTCGCAATACATTATCACCATATGAAAGATACTGAGCCTCCGAAGAGATGCTATCTTTTATCGCCTTCTCAACCTTATAAGCATCAAAGACACGATTAATGTATGCATTAATCAAACACACAGAAATCACTGCTAATACCACAACTATTCCAATAATAATCATTAGCTTTTGTTTCTTGTGGCGTTTAATTCGGTTCTCAATCAGCACATAATCCGATTTTTTCTTAAACCTTGCCATATGTCCCTATACTCCTATTTTTATTAATTTCTCTTATGTATTAAGTAATCTATATTCCCAACTAACAATTCTTATATTAAGAATTTATTCTTACAAAATACATTGTTAACTTCATTATACAATATTCTGATAATAATACCACTATTAATTCAGACTATTTATCAGGTAGTTTCAGTTTCTGACCTTCATAAATCTTATCGGCATCTTCAATATTATTAAGCTCCATAATCTTAGTAATATAATCTTTCGTCTTATAATACTTTAAGCTTATGGAGCCTAATGTTTCGCCTTTGACCACCTTATGTTCTTTCTTCTCACTTGCAGCCGCGACCTCTTTGGAACTATTGTCATCCGAATCATCATTCGATGCATTTGGCGCAATCGTCTTTTCCGGTATTGGACTTGTTCCATCGATGACTACATTTACATCATCGCCGTTTGTACCATTAGCAACTTTTTCATCCGATTTCGGCTTAATGGTTGGTTCAGCCGTCCCTTCTGGCACTGTCGACTTAGTAACTTCAGATTGTGTTTGATCGTCACCAGCTTCTTTAATCGTTGTTTGTTCTCCTACCTTGACATTTACCGTAGTGGCATCCTCCGTGGCTGACACCTCCGAAGCACTCGTTTCTTGAGCTACCACGACGCTTTGCCCGGATGTCTCTTTGTTCTTATTGACTTTAATTCCTGATAACATAGTTGCTGCAACAATCAGAAGGAATAATGCAGCTACAGAAGCCACTGCTGAACGTACCGAGAACGTTTTTTCTTTTCCTTTTGGCGCCGCTTTCTTTCTTTCTAGAACACTACGAATGTTCTCACCTGCTTCATCTACATAACTGCTTTCAACGCTCTGCTTTTCCTTATGATCAATCATATAGGTCTGCATTGCATCATTTTTCTCATAGTAGATATAATATCCCGATTGTTTTACCAGCTTATTATTGTTGCATAGATAGAACGCTTCCTCCCGTTCTACGCTATCATACACTAATAAAACCTTATTATTTCCCGCAAAATTATCTAAATGAATGTTTTTAATGCGGTCATTTACCTCCAGCGATAACCCTGGTTTCGTAATATACCAGCCAATTACTTCGATTTTATCGAAATATTTTTTGATATCAGCATAAATCTTTGTCCAAGCTTCGTTATCGAAGACTTGATCATCTTCAAAATCAATATCTTTTACTTCAACAGCACCGCTAATAAAAATCGTATCTATATGATCACGTACCTGATTCTTTCCCAGCAATACAGCAACCTGGTATGTGTTCTCATTCTTCATTGCCAGCTGTTTAATATATGTCATTACATAATCTTCGATGTATATTCTTTTCTTTTCGCTAACCTGGCCAACTTGTCTCAAATTTTTAGGTAATTTTATATCTTCATAAGCTGTTTTCTTTGTTACTGAATCACTTTTGTTGTTACGAACTCTTTCACTCATAGACCTATCCGTCCTTTCCAAATTGATCGAAATGATCTTAATGATTCTACTGAAAACAAATATGACCGATAATAGCAATCATATATTGCACAACAAATCGTGCACGGTTTCAAGGGTATAGTAGCATGGCGTTTTCGAAGTTTTTGTCAAACCAAGACAGCTTGTTTAAAAAACTTCTCCCTTTTTTCCGAGTCCATTCTTTTTAAGACACAATCTTTTCTAAAAAATTTTAATATATTTGCGATTCGCAGCGTAGAGAAATAATAACTTTTATAATATTTTGCGATTTCTTTTTTTAGGATTACGTCTATATTGGAACACTTTGGTAATACTTATAAATAGATTTTCTAGACAGCCATTAAAGAAAGGAATTGTTATGAAGCAAGATTGCAATACAGATCAAGATTTATATTATTACAACTGTTTAGACAATAGTGCTATCTATAAATTCTGCCGTGAATTATTTGGACTTGTTGAGTCTAAAACAGAGAACGCGCAGAATATCGTTATTCTCTGTATTGGATCTGACCGTGCCACTGGCGACTGTCTTGGTCCTATCATTGGATACAAACTAGAAAAATTGCAGTATAAAAACCTAGCAATCTACGGCACATTAAATAAACCTGTTCATGCAAAAAACTTAGAAAGTACACTCGATATGATTAAATCCAAATATGACAACCCATTTATCATCGCAATAGATGCTTCTTTAGGAAAAGATAAACATGTCGGATATGTCACGCTGGCTGAAGGTTCTTTAAAACCTGGTATAGGCGTAGATAAAGAACTCCCACAAGTAGGAGATATCTGTATCACCGGGATTGTAAATGTAACTGGATACTTAAATCACATGCTACTGCAAACTACGAGGCTGGATACCGTTATGCAATTAGCAGATTTTATCTGCATCGGCCTCCGTTATGTTTTAAGGCAGCATCATTATATGCCAGTTTCACTAACCTCCTCTCGATAGAGAATAAATAGTTTTCGTCCGATATTCGGATAAACAAAAAGCAGGTATACTTTCTATACCTGCTTTTTGTTTATTGTTTATTATTTTCAAGCATCTGCATTCTTTGCTGCTCTTCTTCTCGATATACTTGAACTGCTTCTGAAACAACTCTAAAGTCGCTATGATTCATAATCTCTATTAAACGCTCCACTGCTGCCACATTCATAAACTCTTTTCCAAGGTATGCTTGATATGAATTCGCAATTACAGAAGTGCTCTCTTGAATCTGTTTTTCTATTTCTCGAGTCACTTCCTGTTGTTTTTTATACGTTTCATGCAAATCTGAAACCTCCATTTGATACTTAGCTCGAATTTCATTTGCAAGAATATTGCTTGTAGTGTTATGAAGTGTTGCTAAAGCCTCATTCTTCTCCTTAGTGATATCTTGAATCTTGTCCTCTATCTTACGAATCTCTTTATCATATCCCGCAAGATTATAAATACTCTCATCTTTATCTTTTGTAATCTTTCTCTTAATCTTATTAATTTCACGCTGGTTTACACGCATCTGATAACGTAGCCCTTTGGTTTTCTCAATTACCTCAGGATTCTTAAGCTTCGTTCCATAATATATAATGTAATAAGAAGCGCCTACAATCAGAAGAATCACAAGATACAATACTACATAAAACAGTACCTGGTTCTTAGGTCCCATCATGAAATATAGGAACTTCGGAATGATTACAAATGAGAGTAGAACAACTAACAAATCTATCATAAAATCAGAAATTCCCTTTGGTGATAGCACTGCGAAACAAAATCTGTTATTAAATATTCTCGAAACCTTGCCTTGGCGGAATATTTGAGATATCTCGTCCGATAACTTCTTATTATCTTCCCTTAACATAGCTGTCTCCGAAGCGATTCTCTCTTTTACTTTCTGATTTTTATTCTTTTCCTTTTTCTCACTGACTTTCTTTATCTTTGATTTCTGGCGTTCAATCTGTTCGTCATAAGTGGCTGCCACTTCACGTTCCCTACGGCTTACTACTATATTGATCTCTTCATTGATCTGAACCTCCTTCGCATGAAGATCCTGTTCCATTTTCTGTTCTATAATATCTGAACTTGATAATTTTGCTTTATATTGTTCCAGTGTTATCAGCTGGTCACGTAATTTCTCAAGTTCCCAGACACCTTCCTCTAATACGTTTCCCTTACTCATTTTTCTCTCCTTTACCTTATGTAGGTTCTATTCATATTCTATCAAATATTACTTTTATACTCAAATAATAATTATTTTATAACTTTTTTTATGTTTTTTACACATTGGACACAAAATGGTCACAATTTCTATTTATAGTATTTTATGCAAGAGATTTTTATACATTTGAAATACCCCCTCTCATTAACCCGAAAAATCTAGCACCCCTGCTGGATTTTTCAAGTGACTTTAGCGTATCCGTCAAATATGCTAAAGAAGAAAGAAGTTTCTATCGTCGCAAATAGAAACTTCTTTTTTATTGCGGAACAAAGTGTGTGTTCCACACATTCTCGCGTCTTTTGCGTTTATCAAGGAACGCACACTTTGCCCGCGCCGAACCTGGTCGCAATAGCGACATCCTCCTTTCAGGTGAGTGCGCATCACACGCCCCGCTTTTTGGGAGATTTTTTATTGTTAGGAAAGAGCTCGACAGAGAAATTTCCTAACAATAAAAAAAGGACGCATAAGCGTCCCTTTTACTTCTTATAATTCAACTCTTCCTTCTAGCGCACGAAGAAGTGTAACTTCATCAATGTATTCTAAGTCGCCTCCAACTGGAACACCACTTGCAATTCGACTGACCTTAATTCCCGTAGGCTTAATCAGCTTACTAATATACATCGCTGTCGTTTCTCCTTCTAAACTAGAGTTCGTAGCAATAATCACTTCATCTACGTCACCTTGTAAACGTAACATAAGTTCCTTAAGGCGAATATCAGATGGACCAATTCCTAACATTGGGGAAATTGCTCCATGAAGTACATGATATACTCCATCGTATTTTCCTGTCTTTTCATATGCTGCTAAATCTCTCGAATTCTCAACGACCATAATTTCTCGCTGATTTCTCTTGTCACTGCTACAGATCGGACATAAATCTTGATCCGTAAGTGTACAGCAATTCTTACAGTACTTCACGTTTTTCTTAGCTTCCGTAATCGTATTGCTGAGACTCATAACTTGATCCTCAGGCATATTGATAATATGGAATGCCAAACGTTGTGCAGATTTAGAGCCTATTCCAGGTAATCTTGATAATTCCTCAATTAATTTACTAATCTGCTTGCTATAATAATCCATTAGAAAGGAAAGCCTCCACCAAGGTTGCCTAAGCCACCTGCGATTGAATTCATAGCCTGACCAGATTCATCTTCCATCTTTCTAAGAGCTTCATTTGTTGCTGCCATGATTAAATCTTCTAACATTTCAATATCATCTGGATCTACAACTTCTTCTTTTAACTTAACAGAAACAACTTCTTTTTTACCAGAAACACAAACAGTAACAGCCCCGCCACCTGCAGTAGCTTCCCATGTTTTGGCTTCAAGTTCCTTTGTCTTTTCTTCCATTTGCTTTTGCATTTTTTGTGCTTGTTTCATTAAGTTATTCATGTTACCAGGTAATCCTCCTGGGAATCCACCACGTCTTGCCATTTTGTTTCCTCCTTATAAATGCATGTTAATTGTTATAGTTAATCATATTCTACATTTGGTGTCTTTATAAGTTTACTAATATCAGAAATCTTATCAAATCCATCTCGGCCTTCATCCACTACTTTTGTCTGGATGTTTACTTCTTTACCCGAGATTTCTCCAATTGTAGCTTTAATATGTGCCATAGAATCTTCTCGATTCACATATGCACAATCTAAATCTTTTGAAAATACTAATACTAGTTCATTCGCTTCATTTACTGTAGGCTTTGCCGACATTAGCATGGAGCGTACTGGACCATCTATCATGTTAAGAATGGTATTCCAATTTTGTGCGATCTTCTTTACATCCTCAGGAAGTGCTTCCACTAAAATCTTCTGTTGTGGTGTTTCCACTGCTGTTCCCTGTTCTCTTGGCCCCTCTGCGCCTGGTTGCGCGCTTGCCACTACGACACCGCTTTCAATCTTTTCTTCCAGCACTCGAAGGCGATCTAATACAGACTCATAGTCTGTTTCCATCTCAGGTTTACATAATTTAATACAAGCAACTTCAACAAGAACACGCTTCTGCGATGCATATTTAATCTGATTTGCAAGATCAGAAAAGATTCTTATATAACGTATTAACGTTTCTAATTCCACTCCGCTTGCCATCTGCTTTAACTGTTCATAATTCTCTGTCGATACATCAATCATATCTTCAGCATGTTCAGAAGTCTTCAATAGCATTAGATTTCTTAAGTACCACGTAAAGTCTATCACAAATTGACCTAATTCTCTACCTTTAATTAATAACTCCTCGATAAGTTCCATGCAGTTTACAACATTGCCTTCCCTTATATAAGTCATTAATTTTTGAAATACTTCAATGTCTACTGCACCAAGTACTTCTAATACTTTATCATACGTCAATACTTCTCCATAATTAAATGCGATGCACTGATCAAGAAGACTTAATCCATCACGCATAGAACCATCTGCTGCCTTCGCAACATATCTTAATGCCTTTGGTTCTACTTCAACCTTCTCCTCAACCATCAATTCCGCCATACGATTTGCAATCGTCTCAATTGAGATTCTTCGAAAATCATATCGTTGACATCTTGATAAGATGGTAATCGGAATCTTATGCACTTCTGTTGTCGCTAAAATAAAGATAACGTATGATGGCGGCTCTTCCAATGTCTTCAGCAACGCATTAAATGCACCCGCTGATAACATATGAACCTCATCAATAATATAAACTTTGTAATTTCCTTCTGTTGGTGAATACTGCACTTCATCAATAATATCACGGATATTGTCAACACCATTGTTAGATGCAGCATCAATCTCTATTACGTTCATAGAGGTATTGTTTAATATACTTTTACAAACAGCACACTCATTACATGGACTTCCATCTACCGGATGTTCACAATTCACAGCCCTTGCTAAGATCTTCGCAATTGTTGTCTTACCTGTACCACGTGTTCCACAGAATAGATAAGCATGTCCCACACGTCCTGATGTAATCTGGTTTTGTAATGTCTTAACAATATGCTCCTGCCCCTTAACATCTTCAAAACCAATCGGGCGGAACTTACGATATAACGATGTATAAGACATAATTTACCCTCTTTCTAATCTCCAAATACTATTCCAAGATCTTTGATTTCTTTAATAAATTCGCTTTCCGGATCTACTTGCTTTAATTTGCCCGCCACCTCATGTAATGGTACCGGAACTATCTCATTATTACGGACTCCGACCATATATCCATACATTCCTTCTTTTACAAAGGCTGCCGCTGCTGACCCAAGCCTTGTAGAAAGAACTCTATCATAGGCATTCGGTTCGCCACCACGTTGCATATGTCCAGGTATAGTAATCCTAACTTCTTCACCCGTCAGCGCTTCAATTTCCTTACTTATTTTATACGAAATCGACGGATAAGGCAATCCTTTGAGCTTTTCCTTATATTCCTTTTTCGTAAGCAGGCTGTCTTCTTTCGACCTTGCCCCCTCTGCCACAACAATGACGGTACAGCGTTTTCCCTCTTTCCTTCTCTTCATAACAAGGTCTGCAATATTATGAATATCATAAGGAATCTCAGGAATTAAGATTACATCGGCACCGGCCGCCACTCCTGCTTGAAGTGTGAGCCATCCCACCTTATGTCCCATAAGTTCTACTACAAATACTCTGCTGTGAGAAGATGCCGTTGTATGAATGCAGTCAATTGCATAGGTTGCTACATCTACCGCACTATGAAAGCCAAACGTTACATCCGTTCCCCATATATCATTATCAATGGTCTTTGGCAATGTTATGATATTAAGTCCTTTCTCACTAAGAAGGTTGGCAGTCTTATGACTTCCATTCCCTCCAAGAATAATTAAACAGTCAAGGTTTAGCTTAGAATACGTATCAACCATTGCCTGAATCTTATCTATTCCGTCTTCCTCCAGTCTCTGAATCCTTTTAAACGGTTGTCTTGATGTACCAAGAATCGTACCTCCTACCGATAAGATATCTTCAAACTGCTTTTCACACATAGTAATATATTTCCCATATATCAATCCTTTATAACCATCTAATATCCCCAAGATTTCGATTTCTCCATATGTATTATAAAGCGCTTTTGCTGCTGCCCTCATCGTAGCATTTAAACTTTGGCAGTCTCCTCCGCTTGTAAGGAATCCTATCTTCTTGCTCGCCATCTGCTTCCCCCATTTCCACATCTCATCCTACAACTATTACTTTATTTTACAATACCTATATAAAAAAGAAAACTCCTAACAGAAGTTCTTACATCTCTGTTAAGAGTTTTTCTCTTATTCCTTATACCAATCTCCAAACACGTCTTTCGAAATGTTCACAACTTTCTTTCTACTAAATCCTTTTGAACATAACTTATGACGGTTAGCTAGCTTATCTGTATAATCTGACAGTTTATATATACTATAATTCGCATAACCCGCTTCATAATGAGTAATTGTCGTCGTTATGGACGCATCCTTAATAGCTGTATTCCCTTCGGCATCCTTTTGAATTGTCACATTTGCAAGACCGCCAATCATTGTAGATACTTCAACTTGTCCAGATACTAAGTTTCCTAATGAATAGTATACTAACATCTTATGTCCGTTCTTACCTTGTACCCATTCCACTGGTTCAATGACATGAGGATGGGCTCCAATTACAAGATCTACCCCTTGATCTGCAAATAACTTCGTATACTTTTTCTGCATTGCATCCGGTTCGTAATTATATTCTGTTCCCCAATGAGGAAATACAATTATGAAATCTGCCTTCTTCTTAGCCTGCGCTATATCTTTCTTTATCTTTTCTTCATCCAATAAATTTACCATATACTTGCGGTCGCTTGGCAATGGCAGACCGTTCAATCCATATGTGTAATTTAACATCGCAATTTTAATGTCATTTTTCTCAACTACTTTAACCGTATCTTGCTCTTTCTGTGTCTCGTTTGCTCCTAATACGGTAATTCCTTTTTTCGTCTTCCAATAGTCTAAAGAATTCTGTAATCCTTTTTCACCTTTATCCATACTATGGTTTGTGGCGTGAAGTATCACATCAAATCCTGCCTTGACCACCGCATCCCCAATCTCTACTGGTGAATTAAACGTTGGATATCCTGAATATCCTAATGACTTTCCACCCAGGACTGTTTCCTGGTTGATCACTGCAATATCTGCAGCTTTTACATCACTTTTTATATTCTTATACAAATGATTAAAATTATAAGTTCCATCGCTACGTTTACCACTTGCGATAACTTGTGTATGTATTAAATCATCTCCGACTGCTAACAAAGACAAGGTATGAACTTGTCCATCTCCTGCTGTGGCTTCCGGCTGTTTCGTTGCTGTCGCACTTGGTGCTGGTGTCGCATCCGACTGTTGAGACTGTTCTGGCGTATTCGTAACTCCACTAGTATTCTGTGCTAGCACCGGTTCATTTGTGACCTCTGATTTCACATAAGTTGTCTTTGATTCTTCTTTTAATTGATATATGTTAACAACTGTAAACACTACAAGAATAGCTAGCAATATAGACATTAAAAGAAAGATCAGCTTTTTTTGTTTCCCCTTTTTCATCGTACTCTTAACTCCATTCCCATTTTTTTCTTAACTTCTCTATTATAGCTATTCACACATATATTTACAACAAAAATTTTACAAAATTAGGCATTTCCTATAATGTAACATAGATATGTTTGCCAAACTCTTTGTTCTTTAGAAATTAAAAAAATGCCACCTCCTATATAATAGCAGGCAGCACCTTTTCTATACATCTAATTTCATATCCCCATTCTTGATCCAGCCTTTTTTCCTCATAAACTCAGAGAATGTAAGACATAAGACTGCAGGAAGAACAAAATGTAACAACATAATCTTTGCCATTGTAATGACAGCTCCATCAGAGCCAACCATTACGCTATAGGTTTGAATCTGTCCAACTAATCCAGCCGTTCCCATCCCAGAACCTATGCTGTTATTTTCCATACGGAACAACAAGGTTGAGACAGGTCCAAGAATCGCACTTGTCAAGATTACCGGAAGCCATATGATCGGTTTTTTTACAATATTGGAGATCTGTAGCATACTTGTGCCAAGACCCTGCGCAAGTAAGCCTCCAATTCCATTCTCTTTAAAGCTGATTACTGCAAAACCTACCATATTAACACAACAACCTACCGTGGCAGCACCTGCTGGAAGTCCCTTTAAACCAAGTATGATTCCAAGTGCCGCCGAACTAATCGGAAGTGTAAGCGCCATCCCCATGATTACAGAAATCACAACCCCCATCAATAATGGACGCTGTTCTGTTGCCCATGCAATAACGCCTCCAAGGCTATTCATTAAATCCGTAAGACTTGGTCCGATTAAGACACCTACAAACGATCCAATCCCTATGCTAAGAATTGGAGTGATAAGAATATCCACACTTGTCTTCCCTGAAACAAGATGTCCTATCTCCACCGCAATATAAGCTGCAATAAATGCCCCTAACGGATCTCCAGTCGCCAAAGCAACGCTACCGTTTGTGACAAGCGTTCCCGCAACTACGTATTTTGCCTGAGCTCCCACCATTCCGGCAACAGCTGCAGATACAACTACCAATGGACTTTCTTTGAATTTACAAGCCACACCGCATCCAATTCCTGCACCTGTAAGGCATCCAGCAATCGAACCGATCATTGTCACATATCCACTCATATGCCCTGGAAACAACGGTGCTACCTGCTTAATTATCGTCCCAACAATTAACGTGGCAAATAGTCCAAGCGCCATTCCGCTAAGACCATCTATAAAGATACGCTCGAGCCACTGTAATAGCTTCTTCATATTAATTTCCTCCTTTGTATAAGTTTAAACGAGATACTTCTTCTTATTTAACTCTTGCTCAATACGGTCTAAGATTACTTCTGAATCCGCTTCTACTGTATGAAGATGAATCCCATCGGTTAACTCTTTTAACGGAACCGTCTTTCTTTCTGTTACCTTTTCTACAAAATCATAAACATCCTGTCTCGTCTTTATATTTAAGTCTGCCTGAATCTGTCCATAAATATCATGCATTACGATCACATCCAGTACTTTTCCTCCATTATCGACGATGGTACATAATTCATCACCAATTTGTGCTGTCGTATGTTTCACTAAGAAACAACGTTTCGCCTTTGATGTCTCTGCTACATAAAGCATGTACCCTTTCGTCGTTGAGATAATATTCTTATCCGTTGCACGTAATAATGCAATATCTTGCACAACAACTTGTCTGCTGACGCCAAGAATCTTAGCAAGTTCCGTCCCAGATATTGCATCTACGGAAGTACTTAATAACTCTAAGATTTTTGCTCTTCTCTCTTTTCCACCCATCATCTCTCGTTCCTTTCTTTCTATTGTTAATCATATCAATAGTCCAACTAGTTGTCCATGAATTATTTTCGTGCTATAATCATTTTTATTCAAATGTACAAGTAAAAAACAGAAAGGAACAATCCTATGTTTCGCTTATGGGCAAAAATATTCAAAGATAATCGAATGCTGAAAGATATGGTAGTGGAAAACGAAGATTCTACCTTAAATCGAACTAGAAAAATCTATCAAGCAATTGATGATATCTGCTATGAGTTCGACTTATCCAAACCAATCTGGCTACAGTCAACCATTGACGACTTCAAACGACATGATAAAACTCGTTTTACACAAGACAACTTTATAGAAGGCATCGACTTTGACTACCTAGAAATCCAAGTAATCGAAGAAGACTAAAAGGAGGATGTGAATGATGGATTCTAAAGACCATATGAAAGACTACGAGATGCAGTTTACAATTTCTCCAATTACAGATGAGATCAAAAAACGAATTTGGAATATTTCTTATAAGGCAGATGCCGATCTCTCATTATCGGAGCTTTCCTATTTGAAGATTCCTTATTTCAATTTCTCTAGCGAAGTATGCATCGGAGAATTGATTGTAAATTCCCGTATTGCCCAAGATACAATCTGCGTATTCAAAGAATTATTTTCAATTCGATATCCTATTGAAAAAATGGTATTAATCGATGCATATGGTGCAGACGACATTCTATCTATGACAGACAACAACTCATCTGCCTTCAACTATCGTTATATTGACAGCACCACAATTCTTTCTAACCATAGCAAAGGGCTTGCGATTGATATCAATCCACTCTACAACCCATATATCAAGATGGTAGATAATAAAGAACGAATCCTTCCTATTGAAGGTTCTGCCTATACCGACCGTACAAAGGATCACCCATATTATATTAAGAAAAATGATGCGTGTTATAATATCTTTTTAAAATATGGCTTTACATGGGGTGGAGACTGGACCGACAGCAAGGATTACCAACATTTCGAACATTTATAGACAAAAAAGCCTTTGCACAATTGCAAAGGCTTTTTTTCTTATATTAAAATTAAAGTCTCTTCTCTAATTCTTCTCTTTCTTTTTCGAAACCTGGTTTGCCAAGTAAAGCAAACATATTCTTTTTGTAACTTTCAACACCTGGTTGATTGAATGGATTTACTCCTAAGATATATCCACTTACACCAACTGCAAATTCAAAGAAATAGAATAATTGTCCTAAAGAATATGCATCTTGTGCTGGAATCTTAACTACGAAGTTAGGTACATCACCATCTGTATGAGCAAGTCTTGTACCTCTCATAGCACATTTGTTAACGAAGTCAATTGTCTTGCCAGCTAAATAGTTTAATCCATCAAGATCATTCTCTTCTTCTTCGATTGTTAAATCGCAACTTGGTTGTTCTAATTCAAGAACTGTTTCAAACATTGTTCTTTGTCCTTCTTGGATGAATTGACCCATGGAGTGAAGATCCGTTGTTAAATCAACTGCTGCTGGGAAAATACCTTTTTGATCTTTTCCTTCACTTTCACCAAATAACTGTTTCCACCACTCATTTGTATAATGAAGTGCTGGTTCGTAATTGCAAAGGATTTCGATACTCTTATTCTTTCTTAATAAGATATTACGGCTAGTTGCGTAAAGAACAGCATCGTTTTCTTCGAAAGAGTCATTAATGCATCGCTCTCTCATTGCTGCAGCACCTTCCATTAACGCTTTAATGTCTGCTCCACTTACTGCGATTGGTAATAAACCAACTGCTGTTAATACAGAGAAACGTCCACCAACATCATCAGGTACTACGAATGTTTCGTATCCTTCTGCGTCAGCTAAGTTCTTTAACGCACCCTTTTGCTTGTCTGTAGTTGCATAAATTCTCTTTGCTGCCTCTGCTTTTCCGTATTTTTCTTCTAAGTGTTTCTTAAAAATACGGAATGCAATTGCTGGTTCTGTTGTTGTGCCAGACTTACTAATTACATTGATTGAGTAATCTCTATCACCAACAACATCTAAAAGATGCTTGATATAAGTACTGCTAATACTGTTACCAACATAATAGATTTCTGGAGCTTTACGAAGATCCTTTGAAACATTATTATGGAAACTATGTCCTAAGAAATCAATTGCTGCTCTTGCTCCTAAGTAAGAACCACCGATTCCAATTACAATAAGCACTTCAGAATCATTCTGAATTTTTGTTGCAGCTTTTTGAATTCTTTCAAATTCTTCTTTGTCATAATTAATAGGAAGATCGATCCAACCTAAAAAATCATTTCCTGCACCTGATTTGTTAAGCAATTTAGCCTTTGCACTTTCTGCACTATCTTTCATCATGGCAAGTTCATTATCTGTAATAAAATCTTTAGCTGTTGAATAATCAAATCGTACTTGTTTTAACATTTTCATGCACTCCTTTAGTTTTATTAAACTGTTACTGTATATTCTAACAAATTGAGTGCATATTATCAACACGAAAACATAATATTATATCCAAATTTGTATAAAAATAGGAAATTATATTAATTTTCTGGAAGTGGTTCTTTGCTGACTTTATAATAAATACTCTTTCAGAATATCCTCAATTACCTTGGCTTCTTCCTCTGTCACATCAGCATAAAATGGTTTTGGTTCAGCAGCTTTCACATCCTTCTTACCTGCCGAAATATGTAATACCTTGTCTTCATGCCTGCTTACTGCAATTTCTTCAATCACCGGATTCTCTTTATCGCGACTGACTTCTTTAGTAGAAACATTCTTGTTTTCTTTTTCTTCCTCAAGCAAGCGTTGTTTCTGCTTGTCCGCAGCAATCAGCTCTTTTAACTCTTTCTTCTTTGCTTCTCTTCTCTTAATTCCAGCATCGCCTTCTGCTTTTTCTTTCTTTTTGGCTTTGCTGTTCTCTACTGCTACGGTTTCTTTCCTCTTCTTTTCTTCCTTCTCTAATCTCTTTCTTTCTTTTCTACTCATCTTCACAGGTTTTTCTTTCTTCATATCGAAATATTCTTTTTTGTACTGTTCCAATAATTCAGGACTGAATTCTTCATTTTCTAAACGAGCTTTCAAGAAATTCTCTAGGTAATCTTTAATATTAGTACGTAATATCGTACGTTTCATTCGAATATTTGCAAAAAAATCAACAGCTATAAGAACAGCAGATCCCATGATACCCACAACCAATGTGGATAAAATCTGATTTCTTCCACATTCATAAAAGACGCCCAAAAGCGCAAAAACAGAGGCTAGAAGAGTGCTTAGTATAACAAATTCCCCACTAATTGTCTCCCATGTGTACAACCTTATCCCTAACAACCGCTGTCTATATACATATTTATCCACAAAAGTATCCACATTATTAACACCCAGCTTGATTTTATAGCTAGTTTCAAACTTCAGACGGAGTACTCGCATCAATTTATTCTTCGATGTCCCCATTCGTTTTGAAGCACGAATTAGGGAGCGGTATTTCAATGATATTAAGCATTTTACTAAAAAACCTGCTCCAAAAATGCCTAATACGATGTAAGTAAATATGTTGCTATCAAACCACTCTTGAACCATATTACCCCTCCTGATTTTATACCCAGTTTTTTACTCATACTATATTCTGAGTGTAACGCATCTAAAGAGGACAAGCAAACAAAATCGATTGACACAAACCGCATACTTCCTCACAAAAATGTGGTAAGAATAAATAAATGCGTAGAATTCTACACCAAACGTTGTAGAATTCTACGCATTTATGATTTAATATCTTCTATTTACAATGCATGTTATGCTAGTTTTTCAATCATACCTGTAACTAACGCTACTGCATATTCAGCCGCTTTCTTTTCAAATTGTGGATAATCTTCACAAGCAGTTGCATCTGCTTTATCAGAAATAGCTCGTACTATCAAGAAGCGGATGTCATTTAGGTATGCTACTTGAGCAATTGCAACGCCTTCCATTTCTGCACAGTACCCATCAAAGTTTTCTTTTAGCCAAGTTTTCTTTTCTACACCAGAGATAAACTGATCCCCTGTCACGATACGTCCTACATGTGTATGAACTGTTTCATCCACTTCCTTAGAAACTGCAAGAGCAAGTTCTACAAGTTCCTTGTCTGCTACAAAGTTAGAACATTTCATTTGCGGAATCACACCAAGATCATAACCGAATCCTGTTGCATCCATATCATGATGTAATACATCACTAGAGATTACGATATCTCCAATATCTACATTATCATTAATTCCACCAGCAATACCGCTGTTGATAATTACATCTACATTAAAGACATCTACTAAGATTTGTGCGCAGACAGCTGCATTTACTTTACCAATACCACTTCTAACTACTACTACATCTTTTCCATTTAATGCACCTTCGTTAAATTCCATGGATGCCTTAGTTACAACGCGTGACACTTCCATACGTTGTTTTAACGTTGTCACTTCAACTTCCATTGCTCCAATAATACCTATTTTCATTCGGATTAACCTCACTTATCTTTATTTCCATACAACTGTATTTTTTATAAGTATGACTCACTTTGCGAATATGATACCACAAACATTGAAAGATAGCAAAAACTATTACCAAATGGCATTGTCAAACCTTTTCCACTGGTATAAAATGAAGAACAGAAATCTAAAGATAAGAAGGGACAGACATTCATGACATATAAAACTAAAGGAACTTGTTCCAAATCCATCGAATTTGAAGTTGAAAACGACATCGTTACATCCATCCATTTTATAGGCGGCTGTGACGGTAACCTAAAGGGCATCTGTAAATTAGTGATCGGAATGAACATCAATGAAGTAATCGAACGTTTATCCGGCATAACTTGCGGCTTCAAAAGCACTTCATGCCCTGACCAACTTTCAATTGCATTAAAAGAATATAAAGAAAACAACAAATAGTAATTCACTGTAGTTAAGAAAGGAAGTTTACTATGAAACGTATCGTTTTAACCGGAGGCGGCACTGCTGGCCACGTCACTCCAAACATTGCACTTTTGCCAGAGTTAAAAGCCAGAGGATATGAAGTTTACTATATCGGCTCTATTAATGGCATGGAGAAAAAACTAATCGAAGACTGTAACATTCCATACTACGGAATTTCTTCTGGAAAGCTAAGAAGATACTTAGACATCAAGAACTTTACGGATCCATTTAAAGTAATCAAAGGATATTTTGATGCCTATAAACTATTAAAGAAACTCAAGCCAGACGTTGTCTTCTCCAAAGGTGGCTTCGTAACAGTACCAGTCGTACTCGCTGCACACCGCAGAAAGATTCCTGCAATCATCCACGAATCTGATATGACTCCTGGACTCGCTAATAGAATCTGCATTCCAAGAGCAACAAAAGTATGTGCAAACTTCAGCGAGACAGTAGCACAACTCCCTCATAATAAAGCAGTATTAACAGGTACTCCTATTCGTGCAGAATTATTTAAAGGAAACAAAATCAAAGGTGTTGAGTTTGCCGGTCTTACACTTAACAAACCAATCCTTATGATCATCGGCGGAAGCTTAGGTGCAACTGCAGTAAACAACGCAGTGAGAAATATCTTACCTGAACTTCTTAAGAAATATCAAGTAATTCACTTATGCGGACGCGGAAAATTAGACGAATCTTTAACAAAGGTAGAAGGATATGTTCAATTTGAATACATCAACGAACAACTTGCGGATTTATTCGCAGCTTCTGATGTAATCATTTCTAGAGCCGGCGCCAATGCAATCTGCGAAATCCTTGCATTAAGAAAGCCTAATATCTTAATTCCACTTTCAGCTGCACAAAGCCGTGGCGATCAAATTCTTAATGCTAACTCCTTTAAAAAGCAAGGATATAGTTATGTATTAGAAGAAGAAAATATCACAGATGAAAGTCTGTTAAAAGCCGTAAACGATGTATATGACAATCGCGAAACATATATCAAAACCATGGCGGATAGCAAATTAAACGACTCCATCAAGACAATCGTTGATTTATTAGACGATGCCGCTAAAAAATAGCAATACTTTTGATTCGTTATGAAAACAAAAAGAAGCCGAAGTTTTTAACCAACTTTCGGCTTCTTTTTTGTTATTTAATCTTTGAAGCAATGGCACTTGCAATTCCTGCAAAGTCATCATCATAAGATTCCTTATGCTTCCATCCAATTGTTACTGTATCCTCTTTATAACGTGGGATTAAGTGAACATGTACGTGGAATACTGTTTGTCCTGCAATCTCTCCATTGTTCTGAAGAATATTAATACCTTCACATTGAAGCTCTTCCTTCATAGCTGTTGCCACTTTCTTCGCTACGACAAAAATCTTAGATGCTGTTTCATCACTTAATTCAAAAATGTTGGCAGCATGTTCTTTCGGAAGGATGATTGCATGTCCTTTTGATGCTGGGTTAATATCCATAATTACACGAAAATCGTTATCTTCATAAATCGTAGAAGATGGAATCTCTCCTGCAGCGATTTTACAAAAAATACAGTTGCTATCCATTCTAACTACCTCCAGTAATCTTATTTCTTATGCTACAGTATACCACACCTAACGTTCTCGGTATAGGTTCCATTACCATTTGTTTCAATTTATCTTCTTTTTCTATTTTGTTTGTAGTAAAATACAAAGTAGAGCATAACACATATTATGAAAGGAGATTCTCTATGTATCATAATGACACCGACGAAAAGTTACAGCAATTATGTACGTCTAATTCTGAATTGAACAATCTTATGAAACAGTATGAAGAAGATAATAAACTCTTACTTTCACAAATTACACATGAAATCAGAAATCCGTTAACTCTTATATACAGTACACTACAATTAATCGAACATAAGAATCCTGACATAACCCAGATTAACTATTGGGCAAACTTAAAGGAGGATATGAAAGATGTGTTTTCGCTTTTAGACCGACTCAGCGAATACAACCACTGCGACGCTTCAGAAATGAAACCTACTGATCTGAATGCATTGCTAACCGAACTCATAAGCAGCTTTCAGACATATCTCCCTGAGAAAAAAGCAACCCTTACCATGTCTATCGAAGAGCAAGCAACTCCCTACATAACGAGCTACATCTGCGATTCTACCAGAATGAAACAAGTTTTTACGAACCTGTTAAAGAATGCAATGGAGGCTGTAGACCATTGCGGAACCGTTACCATTGAATCCGCTCTAAGCGAAGACAAAACAAACCTTTTATTCAAAATTACCAATACTGGTTCTACCGTTTCTGAAGAAGATCAAGATAACATCTTCCTTCCTTTTGTAACAACGAAGTCTACTGGTTCAGGACTCGGTCTCCCTACCG
>CAJMNR010000054.1 GCA_905214875.1 uncultured bacterium
CATATTTTAATAAGTGAGCTAACATTTTTGGGCTTGTTAAATCGTTGATAGCAACAACTTCATAACCTTCTGCTCCGAACATTTGTCTAAATGCAAGACGTCCAATACGTCCAAATCCATTAATTGCAACTTTTACTGCCATGTAAAAATTCCTCCTAAAAAGTTAATTTTTATAATATCCATACTACATTCATAAGAATATAGTGGTTATTAATCTAATTGAGTTTCGCTTTGTCAAATAATTATCTAAGCTGTAACCTCAAGAGTTATTTTACCTAATTATTCAAGAAATTTCAAGTCATATTTCGAAAAATTGTATCTATTCTCAAACAATTTTCGTGGTTATATTTTCCTATAGCTCGTCTTTAACGTAATTTGCAATGTTTAAAGAGTGGTCAGAAACCCTCTCAAGATTAGTCAAAGCATCAATAAATATAACGCCTGCTTCGGAATTACATTTATTTGAAGATAAACGCTCAATGTGCTGTTCTCTTAATTCATCTTCCAGCATATCGGCTTTGTCTTCATATTTAACAACCTTTCTTACATATTCAATACTCTTGTTCTTGCGTGCAAGCAATGCATTTTCATATGCTTTTATTACTGTGTCGCACATTTCTTCCATTTCCATCGTTGCACTTTCTGAGAACACGATATTGTTTGCGATCTTTTCTTCCGCAAGTTCTGCGATATTCTCTGCATGGTCACCAACTCTTTCAATGTTACTAATCGTATAGAACATGTTGTTAACAATCTGATGTTGTTTTTCATTTATGGATAGATTACTGATCTTAACTAGATAATCAGAAATCTTACTTACCATTTTATCAATATTTTCTTCTACTTCTTTTACCTTGCTTGCTTCTTCACTATTATTATCAAGCATTGAGTGAATTGCAAGCTTCAAGTTTTCGAAAGCCATTTCTCCTACATAAACAACTTCTTTAACAACACTCTCTACTGCAAAAGATGGTGTTTCAAGAATACGTTCATCTAAATGATTTAATGTAGGTTCTGTTGAATCTTTAACAATATCATTGTCGTTCGCTTTAACAATCTTACCTGATATCTTCACTAACAGATCAGAGAAAGGTAATAATAAAAGCGTACATGTAATATTAAAGATTGTATGGAATATAGAAATTCCAACGCTATTAATTGAGCCTGTTCCCATTAACGGATTCAACGTAAATACTAAGAATAATACTGTACCAAATACGACTGCTCCAATGATGTTAAATAACAAATGGATGACTGCCGCTCGTTTGGCTGTCTTAGGTGCACCAATACTAGATAATAGTGCTGTAAAGCAAGAACCAATGTTTGATCCCAAACTGATATATACCGCAGATGCTGTTGTAACAACGCCACCTGTGGATGCTATTGTCTGTAAGATACCAACTGCTGCTGAAGAGCTTTGCATTAAAGCTGTAATCAACACACCAATTGATATACCGATGATTGGATTGCTTCCAAATAATTTGAACGCATTAACGAAGATTGGTAGATCACTATATGCACTTGCTGCATTTTTCATAAATGAAAGGCCAATAAACAATAGACCTACACCTACTAAAATTTCGCCCGCAAGCTTTTTCCCCTGTTTTTTGCAAAACATAATTAAAAATGCTCCAATGCCGATTAACAGCGGTGCATAAAAATCTGGGCTAACCGCCTTGAATGTCTCCCCTACTTGTCCCAATGACACGATCCAGGATGTAATACAAGTACCAATGTTTGCACCCATGATTACACCTACTGCTTGTCCTAAAGACATAATACCAGCATTTACGAATCCAACAACCATTACTGTCGTTGCCCCACTACTTTGTACAATTGCAGTTATTAATGCTCCAACAATAACCGCCATTATACGATTATTCGTTAAAATGCCAAGTAGCTGACGCATCTTATCTCCTGTTGTTTTCTGCATGCCGTCCGCCATGATGTTCATGCCATACAAAAACATTCCGAGTCCGCCAACAAAAGTAAATAAATTACTCAGCGTTTCAATAGTCATACTGTCCTCCAAGATATCTATATCTTATTTAATTGTCTAGAATTATATCAATTCCATTTCTAATAATAACATATAACAAAAAAGAAAAATATCTCCATTTCACATAATTGTGAAGCAAAATATTATCTTTTATTGTAGAATATGTATAATTTTATATTTTGGATATAATTCTATATTACAAAAGTGAGTAGAATATGGTATCATATTATGTTTTTTTCTCATCAAATCTATTCATTATTTACAATTTATTACTTATTCTCTTATTATGTACAACTATACGCCAAACAATTTACAATCCATAAAAATAAGACAGCCTGTTTTTCAGACTGCCTTACTCTTCTTCTACATATTTCTATATAAGTCTTCATATTTTTTAGCCGAATGATTCCATGAGAAATCTTGTGCCATACCACGATCAATTAATTTATTCCACTCTCTCTTCTTCGTGTAATAAATATATTTTGCGTAACGAATAGTATTCAGCATCTCATGAGCATTGTAATTACAGAATGAGAATCCAGTACCTGTACTCTCTATCTCATTATAAGGAATTACAGTATCTCTTAAACCGCCTGTCTCTCTGACAATTGGAACAGTACCATAACGCAAGCTCATTAATTGGCTTAAACCACAAGGTTCAAACAAAGATGGCATAAGGAATGCATCACATGCAGCATATATTCTATGAGAGCGTTCGTTGGAATAATAGATATTCGCAGAAACACGGTTGCTGTACTTCCAAGCATAGTGACGGAATAGGTTTTCATACTTTGCAGTACCTGTACCTAATACAACAAGTTGTGTATCTTCTGTACAAATTTCCTCTATCACATAATCAATCAAATCAAAACCTTTTTGATCTGTTAATCTCGAAACAATACCAATCATAAATGCTTTATCATTAACTTCTAATCCTAACTCTCTTTGAAGAGCTCGTTTGTTTTTTATCTTTTCTTTTCTGAATGTAATTGGATTATAATTTTGAACAATTAATGGATCAGTTGCTGGATTATATTCATTATAATCTAATCCATTCACGATACCAACTAAAGAATTCGACCTAGCACGAATTAGGCCATCTAAGCCTTCGCCATAGAAAGGTGTCTTAATCTCCCCTGCATATGTATCACTTACTGTCGTGATCACATCTGCATATACTAGACCACCTTTTAGATAATTACTGTCCCCATATGCCTCTAACTTGTCAGACGTAAACAAATAATCTGGTAAACCTGTAATATCTTTTACCGTCTTCATATCCCAAATTCCTTGGAACTTCAGATTATGAATTGTCATAATTGTCTTGATGCCTCTATAGAACTCACCCTTCATAAAGGTATCTTTTAAATATACTGGTACAAGTCCAGTCTGCCAATCATGGCAATGAATGATGTCTGGTCTGAAACCAATCACTGGAAGAGCTGATAAACACGCTCTACTGAAGAATGCAAACTTTTCAATGTCTTCATATATATTTCCATAAGGTTTTGGACCTGCAAAATAAAATTCATTATCAATGAAGTAAAACGTTACTCCATCGTATTCCATTTCTAATATTCCTACATATTGGCTTCGCCAAGCTAACTCCATATAGAAATGCGCTTTATAAATCATTTTTTCTTTATATTCGTAAGGAATGGCCATGTATTTAGGAATCATTACTCTCACATCAAATTCTTTTTTATTAAAGTACTTTGGTAAAGAACCTACTACGTCTGCTAATCCTCCTGTCTTTATGAAAGGCACACATTCTGAAGCTATAAACAAGATTTTTTTCATTTTGTTACCTCCTAATGAGCTCTTTTATCTCAACATACATTAATTGACAAATCTTGAGATGTTTTCCCAGTAGCATCTCAAGATTTGCCCGATAAACTTTAAAGAGCGATTAAGCTCTCATCTTATACTCTAAACGAATCTTGTCAGCAATCAATGCTACAAATTCAGAATTTGTAGGTTTTCCTTTGCCATTGTTTACTGTATAACCGAATAGGTCATCGATTGTATCCATCTTCCCCCTGCTCCATGCTACTTCGATAGCATGTCTGATCGCTCTTTCAACACGGCTTGGAGTAGTTTTGTGTCTCTTAGCGATTGATGGATATAACAGCTTCGTAATAGAATTCAGCATTTCACTATCATTTACGGACATCATGATTGCATCACGTAAATATTGATAGCCTTTGATATGTGCTGGAACACCGATTTCATGAATGATGTTTGTAACATCAGACTCTAAGTTACGTTCCATGTACATCTGCTTATTTTCATAAGAAGTTGCTTTAAGAGGTTCTACTAGCTTCGTATGTAATTCACCTTTGATCTGCTTTACTCTTGTTAAAATCATATCATTATCGAATGGTTTCATTATGTAATAATTTGCACCTAATTCGAATGCATTCTCGGTTACGCCTTCCTGCCCGATTGCTGTAATCACGATAAATGCAGGTGCTTTTTTATATTCATCACTGTTACGTACTTTTTCCATTACGCCTAATCCATCCAGCTTTGGCATAATTAAATCAAGTAATACGACATCTGGAGTCTTGTCCTTAATAATAGATAACGCATCAATTCCATTACCAGCAGTACCTACTACTTCAATATCTTTATCTTCTTTCATAATATCGGATAGTAGATTAACCATTCTCTCATTGTCATCAACGATTGCCACGTTAATTTTTGCCATTATAATTCCTCCCGTTATATTATTTAACCCTCATATTAAATGTAACATAATAATAGTTTATGCATATGATAAAGTCGTTTTAATGTTGTCTGTAAGATAATATTTCTACCTTTCACAAAGAATTATACATTTTTTTTGCCCAGTAGTCAATTGAAAATAGCAAATTTTGTTAATTCTTCGGGGTATTTATATAATTTTCAACATTTTTGTAACTTAAAACATCATCCGCATAAACATATTTACATTTAATATTACGGTTTACAACATAGAAATATTTACAGAAAAATATAACTTTTTTCTCTATATTAAAGTAACTATAATGCGCCAGCCACCATCACTTTAAACATGCACAATGGTATCGGACTTGCATTGTGCAAGGGCATCTTTGAGATATTCTACAAAAAACTCCTTGTGATGCCGGCAAGCGTATAGTTATCATCAGCATACTTTTTTATTACGTTTATTAACACGTTATAGTATTTGTAAATATTTACCATGGTTGAATTATAACCATATTTTTACATTATATCAATTGTTTTTTTTCGCATACTTCGACACGACAATTGTAGTAAAGCGTTATTAATGTTGTATTTGCAGTATTTCCGATACATTTAGCAAATAAAATTAGATTTATATTGTATACAAATACCTTATTTTATGGAATAAATAATTTTTCCGTCGAGATGTTTTTATTGATTTTTTCGAGATATTTTCAAATATTTTAATACTATTTCGCACGCATTGGTATTTGTTATTATCATTGTGCTGAATTTAACATATTTTCAATAAATGTGCCATATCCTCTTGTTGAGTCCTGTATAAAAACATGTGTTACCGCACCTATGATTTTACCATTTTGAATAATTGGACTTCCACTCATCCCTTGAACAATGCCATTTGTGATATTTAATAGGCGTTCATCAGTAATTTTGATGACTAATCCTTTATTCTGCTTCTTATTGTTCATTTGAATTTTTTCAATTTCTATCTCATATTCCTTGATTTCGCCTTCAACGGAACAAAGAATCTTTGCTTTTCCTAATTTTATTTCCTGCTTTAATCCGATAGGAATCGCTTGGTTATTACTAATAGTATAATTTGTATTATTTATTTTTCCAAATATACCTTGATTGGTATTTTTATGGATTTCTCCGATATTATTACCGCTTCCAGTCTTTATCATGCCAACAATTTCACCTGGAGTACCATTTTGTCCGCGTACGATATCTAATACTTTTGCATTATATAAAGTACCTTTTTCAATCTCCATTAAAAGATTTGTGTCGACATCAGTAATTCCATGTCCTAATGCGCCAAAGCTACCGTTTAGGCCAACATATGTCAATGTTCCTATACCTTGCGTATTATCACGAATCCAAGTTCCGATCTTATAATCCCCTTCTGTGCTTTTTACGGCATTTAATGAGACTTTCAATTCTTCACTGTCCCTGCGGACATCAAAGGTTAATTTCTTTTCCTTGTTTTCTTGTATCTTATTAATTAATTCTTCTTTATATTCTACTTTTTCTCCATTTACTGCTGTTATATAATCCCCTGATTTTAGAAGATTCAGTGCTGGCTCATAGTTTTGTCCGTCTTCTCCCGTAATCGGGCTCGTCCCCAATACCATGACACCATCAGACTCAATATATACGCCTATTGAAGCTCCCGAAGGGATCACCTGTGTTTCATTTATCACATTAACGGTAATTGTCTTAAAATTAATCAATCCAAATAATTTGAGGGCAATCTTATACTCACCAAGATTACTGGACTCCATAGTAAATGGCTCACTGAAATTAAAATGAATCCTTTCAGAATTCACCCTTTTCCCTTGATTCACATTTATAACACTCATATCCTCTTCTACCAAATCTGCTTCAATCGGAAGGCTGAAATCAAACTGTTCTTCTTCACCAACTACAAGATGAATTATGTTTGGCACTTGGTTATCAACATAGGAGTATGAAACGTAGACTAATCCACATAAACTTAGCACAAATGCAAAAATTAAGCATGATTTATACACAACTCTTCTTTTCATCATTCCACTCCATTTCTCTTCCATTATTTTTATCATGCATCATTTTTATAACACTTATACATTTTATAATCGAAATTATAATGATGCATAAAATATCCGATCGTTGAGTTTATAGGATTGCAATGGTGCCCTTGCTTTTTTGCTTGCCTAAAAAGTAAAAAAACAAGGAGACATATTACTTATCTCCTTGTTATTATGTGTACATAGTCTTCATATAAACTAGTATAATTTAGTTTTCTTTGCCAAATCTTTCATCTCTTTTGCATTTTCCAAAACAGTATCTGTGATCTTAACGCCTCCAAGCATTCTTGCAAGCTCTTCAATGGACTGTTCATTGCTCAATTTGTAAATATTCGTTGTCGTCCTCACCTTATCCTGTGTTTTTTCAATAATATAGTGAGAATCTGCCATTGAGGCAATCTGTGGTAAATGGGTAATGCATAATACTTGATGTTTTTGTGAAATAACAGCCATTCGCTCAGAAACTTTCTGCGCTGTTCTTCCGCTGACTCCGACATCAATTTCATCAAAGATTAACGTTCCGACGCTATCTTGATCAGCAAGTACGGACTTGATTGCAAGCATGATTCTTGAAAGCTCACCACCAGAAGCAACTTTAGACAATGGTTTCACATCTTCTCCTAGATTTGTCGAAATCAAAAATTCAATTTCATCAAAGCCTTGCTCTGTATACTTTGGAAGACGGTTTGTCGCAATCTGGAAGTTTACATTCATAAAGTTTAAATCAAGCAATGCTTCTGTAATCTTTTCCTGAAGCTCTTTTGCATATTTGTGACGTAATACGCTAATCTTCTCTGACACATGTTCGAGCTGCTCTTCAATCTGCTTCTTTTTCTTATTGAGGCCTTCCATGTACTCGTCATATGCCGTATATTTTTCTAATTTTTCTTGCGCGCGTTCCAAGTATTCAAGGATTTCCTTGATGGAATTACCGTATTTCGCTTTTAAATTATTAATCAAATTCAAGCGTTCTTCAATCTGGTTAAATTCCATTGGATCATATTCAAGATCTGCCATATATTCGCTGATGTCTCGATTGAAATCAGTGACAATGCCTTCTATATCTAATAACTGACTTGCAAACTGTTCCATCGTCTTATCAAATTCACTAACGCGTTGAATTAAACGAATGGATCTGCTGATGTTCTCACTAATGGATGTATTGCTTAATGCAGACATATCATAGATGGAACTTAAGTTTTCAGAGATAGTATTTGCATTGGCCAAACGTTTATATTCTTCTTGAAGACGTTCATCTTCATCGACTTTTAAATTAGCACTTTCAATTTCATTAATTTCATATTCTAAAAAGCTTACTTCTCGAAGCTTCTGTTCTTCGCTTATCGCACTTTCATTCAGTTCTTTCATAATATCTAAATAGTCGCGATATATATAGGATAATTCTTTCTTTAATGGTCTGATTTCACTCTTTCCATACTGATCGACGATACTTAAATGCTTTGTCTTATACAGAAGGGATTGATGTTCATGCTGACCATGGATGTCCAATAAGAGTTCGGCCACTTTTTTCAGCATAACGCCTGGTACGTTCTCACCGTTAATCTTATTGATTACTCTTCCATTCATAATCTTACGTGCAATTATAATCTGATGATCGGCCACTTCGATGTCTAGCTCTTGTAACGCTTCCTTCGTATGTACGTCATCAATCTGAAATACTAATTCCACTAATGCATAATCTGCACCTTTACGAATAATCTCCTTATTTACTTTTCCACCAAGTGCAATATTGATTGATCCTAAGATAATCGACTTACCGGCACCAGTTTCACCAGTTAATATATTTAAATGATCGTTAAAACAAACATCGATCTCATCTATGATAGCAAAATTCTTAACATGTAAATTAAGTAACATTCTCGTTCCCTCCTTGCAAACAAAACATATGTTCGGTATTAAATATATCATAGCAAAATTAAAAAAGCAAGCAGAAATCAAAAATTGATTCTGCCTGCTTTCAAATTACTGCTTTATCTGTATTATTTGATTTTTTTTACGGTAACCTTACATCTGAGCTTTCTACCGTTTACGATTGCTGTTACATAAGTAGTACCCTTCTTACGTGCACTAATCTTACCTGTTGACGTAACTCTTGCAATATCAGTATTTAATACATCCCATTGTACGCTTCTACCGTTAATTACTTTTAATTGGTACGTATCGTATTGTTCCATTGTGATGGAATAACGATTTAAGCCGACAACTTTAACTTTCGTAGTATATGATTTACCGCTTGAAGTTGCAACTGTGATATTGGCAGTACCCGTACGATGCGCTTTTACTACTCCTGTCTTAGAATTTACAGAGGCGATTCTAGAATCATCACTGTACCATTTTACAGAATCTGTAGTCTTGCCTGGGTTTGTAATATAGTTAAGTTTTTGGCTTTCTCCTACTCCGAGCGTAATGTCTTTATTAACAATCGTTACGCTTGTTGCTGGTGTCTCTTTGGATACAAAGATCACGCAGACTGCTTGTTTTCCACTGTTGTCTTTTGCTTTTGCGTAGATTTTTACTTTACCTTCCGCTAATGCTGTAACTTTACCTGTGGAATCTACATAAGCAATATCTTCATTAGAAGAAGACCATTTTACGGAACGGATTGTTGCATTCTTAGGCGTTACTGTCGCTTTTAATTTAAGCGTACGACCTACTACCATATTCGCGCTTGACTTATTTAAGGAAATCTTACTTACCTTACGTACGACGCGGATACGGCAGGATGCACTTGCTCCTGAGCCATCTGTTGCTTTTACTGTAATAGTAGCATAACCGTATTTCTTCCCTGTTACTTTACCACTTGAATTAACTGTTGCAACACTCTTATTGCTTGATGACCATTTTAATTTCTGATTAGTAGAGTAATTACTCTTAACCGTTGCTTTTAATTTGTAACTTTGGCCTTTTCCTATAATATAGGAAGATTTATTTAAAGAAATCTTTGTTACTTTTTCTTCTACAACTACTAAGCAATATCTTGTTTCACCGGTATCCTTACAAGTACCAGTAATTAATACGGAGCCACCTTTTTTACCTGTTACTACACCGGATGAAGATACGGTAGCAATGGATTTGTCAGCTGATTTCCATGTTACTGATTTGTTTGCAGCATTACTTGGTGAAATACTTGCTTTCAATGTAAATGTCTTTCCTTTTGTAACTGTCTTTTTGGAATAGTTTAAGGAAAACTTCTTTACACGCTGTCTTACTTTGACATTGATCGTTGCACGACGGTTATTCGCTGTATATACGTTAACCTGAACAGTATTTTCTCCATGCTTATCGGCAGCTTTTGCTGTAATCTTACCGCTTTGAGATACTGTTACATATCTTGTATCTGTTGACTCCCATTTAAGAGATTTGTCAGTTAATGTGCTTGGAGATAATGTTACCGTTGGCGTATAACTCTTACCTACATCCAATGTAATGGATGTCTTATTTAACTTAATGCTATCTGGGTATTGTAATACTGTAACGACACAAGATTTCTTAATACCGCTTGTCGTTGTTGCAGTGAGCGTTACCGTGCCCGGTCCTTTTGCAGTGATTTTTGGAGATAATCCAGTATTTTCGTTAATTGTTACTACCGAACTATTGGATGCTGTCCATTTGAATTCTAAATCACTCTTTTTGATATAGTCTGTTGGAGTGTAGTTTTTCACACTTACTCTGACGGAATCTCCAACGTTAACTGTCATCTTCTCATCATTTAATTCAAAATCAGAAATTTTTTGATATACCTTAAGTTTACATTCTGCATAAATCTTGCTGCCGTTTGCCTGATAGCTTGGTGCTACACGAATAGTAGCTTCCCCTGCTTTTTTATACGTAACGATTCCATTCTCTACAGTTGCAATACTTGTATCAGAACTTGTCCATACTAAGTTGCTATCGGATGGATCTGCAGGTGTAATTGTCGGATTTAATGTAAATTGATTTAAGGAAGTATCACTTTCTAATGTTCTTTCTACTGTCGTATGATCCAATGTAATCTTAGTGATTGGCTGTTTTACTTTAATATTACAGAATGCTAACTGATAACTGTTTTGATCTTGTAATACTAATGTTACATTACCTTCCGCTAAGGCTTTGAAGTTTACATAACCTGGTGTTTCTGCATCTGAAGTAATTTCTACGATTTCATTATCTGTATTAGAAATCACCCATTTTACTTTAATATAATCCGCGTTATTTGGAGTGTATTTTGCTGTTACAGTAGCAGATTCACCAACTGCCATTGTGATATCTGTCTTATCTAGCACTGCTGTAATCTCTGGTAGTACAACTATTGACCATGTATGGTATTTTGTGATACCACCTTGTGTCGTTTCCACACCTTTTACCTTAGTAGTACCGCTTTTTATTGCAGTTACCGTACCTGAAGCTGTTACAGTAGCAATTGATGGATCTTCAGACTCCCAGGTTAGTTTGGATGTAAATGGAAGGTTCTGTACAACACATAAGTACTTTTCCCCTACCTTTAAGCTAATAGAATTAGCAGTGGAAGAGTTACTCGCAACTCTAAACTCTGCTTCCCATCTACCTTGGCCTTTAAACTTATCATCATCTAGTATAGGAAGGGAATTGTCTTTCGCCTTAATCGTAAGGTCTGCTGTGCCTTCTCCAGTAAACGTAAGTATACCAGACTCTGCATCGATCTCACAATTATCTCCTGCTTCTAGCGTAAACTTGCTTAAATCATAAACGTTTGAGTTATTATATAAATTTAATTCGTTTCCAACAAAAACAACTTCATTTGTAAAATTAAACTTAACATGTTCTGTATATAATAAAGGATCAACCTCATACTTATCAGCTTCTCTTAAATCTAATTTTGAATCAGTTGGATAAGTTGGATAAACTTCAACATTGTAATATCCTGCTTTCGCATCAATTTCAATATTACCAGTTGCTGAATTTGTCTTAATTGTTACTCTGTCAGATGTAACACCTGCATAAGTATCGACAAGAATGTCATTTGTTTCTTCATCTCGAATAACCCAAGATAAGTTATTTGATACTCTTGCATTTGTGTAAATTGTTGTTTGATCTTTCACATTAAGATCTGTTAAGACATTACCATCTGCATCGGTAAATTGTGGTCTTACGACTACATAGATATAGTCTGTCTGAAGCACTGTCTGGTTATTATTACTTGAAACCCTATAAGTGTTAACCGATATTTTTGCGATACCAGGAGATAATGCTGTTACCTGACCGCTATCGCTTACTTTCGCAATCTTGTTTACAGTATTCTCATCAAAATCACAGTACCAACTTAAATCATCGGCATGAACTTCACCAACCATTAATTTAAGATCAAATGTGTCGCCTGGATTCATAACAAGACTACCTTGATCTCCTGGATCTTCATCAAATAAGTGGAAGAAATTATTGATGTTGTTTGGTGTATTCGTATAGTTGTTAATCTTTAACTTAACAGTAACTGTTAAAGTTAATGAAGTATATTTCGTATCCAAAGTACCTGTAACCTCATTGTATACTTTACGGGTAATAGTACCGGAAATCTTTGTAGTACCTGGCTTTAGACATTTAATATCAATAGAGTAGCTACTTGCTCCACCAGTTTGTGTGGTATCTGCCTCTATGATATTCGGATCGCCAATTACCCATTTTACTTCATCTGATCCTAGGATCCCATCAATAAATACTGTGGTATTTTCAGTAATTTCGAGACTATCTATTGGTTCACCTGTGTCTACGAAAAAATAAAATTCATCGTCGTCCGCAAATGCCTGATTATAGTAGAAGATAAATCCACACATAATTGCTGCAAACAACGCAACTAGGGTCACTCTCCCTTTTCTCCCTATGTGCACGTTCATAAAGCGCCTCCTTATAACATTTATCTAATTTTTGATAGATATCAAATTCTACAAACCTTTTAATGCATATATTATATATCGACAGACTTTCTTAAATAATGACCCCTAATTTTGTTCTTTTTTATGACATTTTTATGGCAATCTTTCGTTATTAATATGTCGATTAGGTTGTAACCGACTAACCCAAGCTACATATAGTAATATAAAAGGAGGTGTGTTATGACGTATTCGTATGATTTTGCTGTAATTGGCGGAGATAACAGACAATTATTTTTAGCAGATCTTTTATCGAGACAAAATACCCGTGTCTGCTATTATGGCTTAACTCCTTGTGCACTTTCAAGTAAGTATATTCCTTGCTTTATAAATGGAACCATTACTGCTTGTTCTTCTTTAAAAGAAGCACTCACTAATTCCCAGAACATTATCGGGCCTACTCCTTTATGTAAAGATACAACTCATGTTAGTAGCTCATCTACTATCGGAATCGAACTAAAAGATTTTATCAGCTATTGTTCGAAAGATCAGAAAATCTATGCTGGAGCCATACCAACAAACGTCCAAAATAGAGTGAAAGATCTAGGCCTTACTTTTATTGATATTATGAAATGGGAACATGTCTCACTTAAAAATTCCGTTGCAACTGCTGAAGGAGCCATTTGCGAAGCAATTAAAAACAGCGTGATTAATATACAAGGGAGTAAAATATTAATTCTAGGATTTGGTAGATGCGGACAAATCTTAGCAAAGAAGCTTGCCGCATTAGATGCAGAAGTTAGTATTTCAGTCAGACGACCTGAAGTACTCTCTCTCGCTTCTGCTTACGGTTATGACGGATTTCTAATAGATCAATTGCAGACGCATATCGGAAGTTATGATTTTATTTTCAACACGATTCCTTGCATGGTTCTTCCAAAGGACATTTTAAAATATGTAAGTGAAGATGTTGTTATTATAGATATTGCAACTTATCCAGGGGGTGTAGACTTTAACTATACGTGTGACCATTGTATAAACGCAGGTCTCTACCTCGGACTACCTGGACGTATGTCTCCAAAATCCTCAGCCAAAATACAGCTAGAAGCGATTTTAAATGATTGTATGAGCTAGAAGGATGTGAAAATAATGAATTTAGAAGGAACCAAGATAGGGGTTGCTTTAACTGGTTCGTTCTGCACTTATAAAAAGGTATTTGCACAAATCGAAGCACTTGTTACTATGGGCGCTGACGTTTACACTATATTTTCTGATAAGGCGCAGACGTTTAACACCCGATTCGGAAAGGCCGAAGATTTCTTAAAAAAAGCAAAAGATCTTACCGGCCATGATCCGATCCTTACAATTCCAGATGCTGAGCCAATCGGCCCAAAAGCGTATCTGGATCTATTAATTATTGCACCTTGCACCGGAAACACATTAGCTAAACTTGCTTACGGCATGACAGATTCTCCTGTCTTGATGGCAGCCAAAGCACATATACGAAATAAAAAGCCTTTAGTTCTTGCAATTGCAACGAACGATGCTCTTGGATTCAACATGAAAAACATTGGATTACTGTTAAATAGTCCAGATATCTACTTTGTTCCACTTGGTCAGGATGATCCGGTAAAGAAGCCAAACTCTTTAGTAGCGCACATGGAACTTATTCCTGATACCATTTCTCTGGCATTAGAAAGCAAACAGATTCAGCCTGTGTTTAAAGAATATAAATCATAAAGAAAAAACTGGGGTCACTTGTTAGTTACCCCAGTTTTTTAAGTTAGTGCACTGAATGCTATCTAATTGGATTTACATTTGTTTTCTTTTTTAGGACGCGGTCTTCCGAAAGGATAGCGTCCTTCTTCTTTCATCTTTGTCAAGCAGTCTTTGATATTTGCTTTCATCTCTGCTGCATCCTCTTTATCAAGTACTCCTAATGCCACCATTTTATCAAGGATCTTATCGTTCACGCTTTGTTCTTCTTCAAGGAGTTTATAAACTTCCGCTTTCTGCTCCTTAGAAAGACTCTCCCATTTCTTCATGGAAGCTTCCATTCTTGCGATTCTCTTTTCCCTTTCCTCATCCGATGGCTTCTCTTTCTCGTTATTTGCAACATCGATGGAATATTCCTCGTAGTCATCTGCTGCTGTTGCACCTACCGGAACGTTAAAACAAGCTGCCATAAGAAGTGCCATTCCTGCCGCACATAATCTCTTGTGCATCATAATAACCTCGCTTTCCGCTTGCAATACACTAACTTTCTATTTTAGTATTACCCGCGGTCGCGGTTATAATTGTGAAACTTTTGTGTGCAACACCTTAACACTATTTTGTAATGATTCTTCCCTCTTTTTCTGCACTCTTTATGGTCGACACACCTAGCAAATAAAGAAATACGGTCTTTTCCACTAAAAATCCAATTCATAGATTGTTGATTTTCCTTTGAAACATTGTATTCCGAAATTTAGGCACATCGTCTTTACAATCTCTGTAAACTGCTCATCTGCAAATGGATTCACCAACACAGACTTTATATACCTCTTTGGATTTATATGTACAAAAACCTCTTCCTTCTCACGGCGAAACTCCATAATGCTTTCAACACAAAAAGCAATCCGTTCCACAATTTCCTCTTCCGAACAAGAATCTAGGCACTCACACAAATCACATCTGTTAAGGATTTGCTCAAACTCTTTTCTCCTAGACTGATCAAGGATTAGCACTCGCTTTTCATTCTCATGCATAAACAGTTCTTGCTTGTGACAAAAATTACAGATTCCCTCATTGCCAACACTCATTGTATGTAGTATTGCTTGTTCCCGGGGCTTACAATCCTTTTGATCATACACGATATCTTGAAGTACCAACAGGTAGTCTTGATACTGGTCAATGCACTCTTTCAAACCATCATAGGTGACCTCAATCCTGACGCTTTTATCGTTATACCGATAGATTCGCCACATCGTATCATTTTCCTCTGTCTTAGTCAGGCATTTTGCAAAACTGCATGTCCGCTCATACCATAACTTTGCATACAAGTTAACAACCTTTCTGGGATCTTTCCATTCATGATAAAAATAGCTTATGACCTTCCGATTCATCTGCTTATCCATCATTTGTCTATATACAACAGATTCATAACTATCTTCCCATAGCAGTGGATTAATATATCTCGTCTTCTGACTGACCAGTAAATTAATAAAACTGTCAAAGCTAATAAAACGATATAAAGAATCTGACATATCAAAGGCTCTCTCCTTTACAAATGGTGACTACAACCGGTACTAGTTATCAACTACGATATACATATTATCACTTCCGAAATTGTTAATCTTCCAAAGTTCTTTAAACTCCTCATTTGTTATCTTGCGATTATAATGCAATTCTCTCTCATTGCAAAAAGCCATGACCGAATCGGCAAGATAAAGATACTCTTCATCGTATCCAACAACTGTCGAATAGTGATAAATATCTCTCCCTTTCACGGAACGTATAAATACAATGACCGGAACTCCTTTTTTGACTCTTGCCTTAAGTGTTTCCAATGACCCGGTAAATAACGTGGCATGATATCCATTCCTCTTAAAATATTTTACGACTTGATCTAACGTTACAGAACCGTCTGCATTCTTTTTCGGTATCTCTTCATACGCTTTTTTTCCATTCGTACTTACTCCCATACTTCTTAGCACATATGCAATGGCATATCCAGAGCAATCATTATAAAATTGATAATCCATATAATTTTCCCCTTCAATCATATAGGACTTACCAATCTCATTCACCTTAATCTTGTCCTTCTTTGGAAATGCAGTTCCTCGCATTTGAAAATAACATATCGTCAATGTGCCAAGGATTGCTGCCAAAATGATAAGAACAATAACCTGCCATCGTCTTACCTTCTTCACACATTTTCCTCCCTCTAAGCATTTACTCCTTCTTTCTTTTCTCGAATTATGTATTTTTAATATGCTTTTGTAGGATTGGTGATAAGCTGTCTCTCTTTTTATTATAATACATTTTCTAAAAAATGTGCTAAAAAAACAAAGTGCCTTCCCCTTTTTCCAGATTAAAATCCTTTTGGGGAAGACACTTCATAAGAAGTACTTTAAGTTAACCTAGCCTATTATAGCTGATTCAAATTTTTAAACTGTTGTGATGTTTCTAGATATTTATCACCTAAATACAATATCTAGTTTAAGCCCATTACCCGAAACTGCCCTATATTTTGTGAGCAATCATTATAATAAGAAATACCGAATAGTAACAAAGGACTAAAACGAAGGTGGAGTTACAGCAAATATAACTTCGCACTCTTCTACTCCGTTATTTTCCCATTTATGTTTCGAGAAAGGTAGAATCCTCAAACTATCGCCACAGTTTAGTTCAATACTTGAATTCATTAATACTAATCTTACTGATCCCTTTATAACATATGCGACTTCCTCTCCCTTATGGCAAAAAAGTTCTTTCGATGAAGCTTCATTGGGAGGAATCTTCATTAACATAAATTCAATATCCCCTTGAGAATTCGGGGTAAGAAGTTCATACGTAAAACTATCTTCTTCTGTAAAAATAATTTTCTTACGATGATCCTTTCTTACAACTAATTCTTCTGATACTTCATCATTCACATTAAGATTGATACTGGTATGAGTAGAATTGGATTTTTAGTAAACGAGGCATCTATGATTGAAATTAAGAAGATTTTCAGTCTAAAACATATTCTTGTAGAAGGTATCTATACACACTTTGCCAAATCCGATATGAAAGACAAAAGCGCAACTTATGAGCAACTAAATAAATTCAACCAAGTGCTAAATGAATTAAAAAAATGCAATCTGGAGGTTCCAATTAAGCATGTATCAAACAGTGCTGCTATATTGGATCAGAGGGATTGTGACTTCAATATGGTCCGATTAGGCATTTCGTTATATGGGTCCTACCCTTCCGATGAAGTAAGCAAAGCTATACAACTTAAAACAGCATTAGAATTAAAAACCAAAGTCAGTCATATTAAACAAATTGAACCAGGTACCTGTGTAAGCTATGCGGGAACATATGTAGCAAGCAAACCTGTTAAAATAGCTACCATTCCGATTGGCTATGCGGATGGATTTCCTAGAACTCAAAAAAATCCACAAGTATATATCAATGGAAAATTACTAAATATCGTAGGAAGGATTTGCATGGATCAAACTATGTTTGAAGTACCAGATGATCTGGACATTAATATCGAGGACGAAGTGACTTTAATTGGTGATATAGATGGAATAAGGATTGGTGACATCTCTAGAAAAATGTCAACCATCGACCATGAGATTCTCTGTTGCTTGACTACAAGAGTTGATAGAATGTATAAGGAGTCTGAGCGTTACTATACAACTAACAGTATTTTTGGAGGGTGTGAACATTTCTGTGTCCAGTAGAAGTTGAATCTCTCTGCATGAACTTCAGATATGGGACTGCAATAAATTTTGTGTCTCTTGTAATAAGTGGTCTCTTTCCGGCAAGAATCAGATATGAATTCTTATCAGGAAGGGGCCTTTAATTATGGCTATAGCAAAGGAACAATTACGACAGCTTATCAAAGAAAACGACTTAAAGAGTGTTGGAGATGTATATGCTTTATTGAAAGACAGTTTTAAGGAGCTTTTACAGGAATTTCTAATAACAGAAAAAAATGCTCTGTACAGCGTAACTGGTAAGATTACTATCCAATTTTGGATTTCTTAACAGTGCTGTAAACCATTGATTTTACTGGCTTTTATTCTTCTTCAGCGCCAACATATAATGCGATCATCATTAAGTCATTTGCATCCATATCATTTGCTACGGAAGCCAAAACAATCACCTCTTATCTTCTTATGTAATCTGATTTATTATAATATATTATTATAGGTAATTGGATGAGGCAAATCAATGGGGAATCTAATCATAAAAACGCACCTCTTCATCTGTTGCGAACCGTGGCAAACAGTCAAATTGGTGCGTTAAATCTTTTCTGTATAAATTATGCTTTATTCTTAATACTCTGTGCAACAGCAAGCAAGTTTTCGAGTGAACTCGTAATTTTTTCTGACTCCTCTGCACTCTTTTCAACATAATTCATTGTAGCTTCTGATTGCGATGCAACTTCCTCGCTCACAGCAGCTAAATCTGTGATATTATTCATAACTGATTCATTTGCCCTAGTAAGGGAATTGCAGGAATGTAATAAATTCTCTACATCTTTTTTTGTATGCTCCAAGCCGTTTTCAATCTCATTAAAAATACCATCAACTACTTGCATTATTTCAACTTCTTGTCGTACTTGAACAACAGACTGCTTAGACTCCTCTGTAATACTTCCTATTTTCTGAATAAAATTACTTAATATATATTCAATTCGTTGTGCTGATTCTCTTGTTTCATCTGCTAATTTACGTATTTCATCTGCAACAACTGCAAAACCTTTTCCAGCTTCGCCTGCGCGAGCAGCCTCGATACTTGCATTCAGAGCTAAAAGATTGGTACTATTCGAAATCCCTTGAATTGCAGTTGTAATATCTCGAATATTTTCCGCCTCCTCAACAAGCTGTCCCATCTCATCTGCAGATTGAACGATTTGCTCATTTACAGAATTTGTCATTTCATTAAGGGTTTTCACACTATCCTTGCCTCTATTAGAAGACTCCACCGCCTGATTTACTATTTGTTGAACTTGATTAGTCATAGCTACTACCGTATCAATCATGTTCGAAATATCATTAGTTAATTGTGTTTGTTGTTGTACACTTTCTGCGGTATCTAAAGCACCTTTTGAAATCTCTTTTACAGCATGCGTCGAATCCGTCATTCTCATCTTCATGTTAGACGCTAGTTGATTCATCTCTAATATATCATTCTCTATCTTACTTGTTGCATTATTAAGAAATACGATTTCTTCTTGCTTTTGCAATAAGTTTTCTTCAATCAGCTTATCCGCCTCTTCTTTTTGCACATATTGTAACTTGTTTATTACAAACCATAAAGCGAAATATGCTAATAAGCCCAAAATAGTTAATACGGCACTTCCAACAGAGATTACACCCATTTTTGCCTTAATGCATTCAACCACAATGGTAGCCACTAAGATTGCTACTTCCGTTAATAATGCACAGACTTTATCATGATGTAAAATAACTGTCAAGTTTATTGCCAGAAGCAAAAGTAATATTCCACTATACTTTGTATTAAAAAATGCGCACATCATCACAGGGGAACAGACAAATGCCAGATCATAACGCATACTAGTTTTATCCTTTTTTATAGCATATAGTACTGCTAAAATCCCCAAGGAAACCAAACCCACGATACATGTAACAATAGCTCCCGTTCTCGATTTCCCATCAATTACTGTTTCAACAATACACAGTGCCATAGCTAGTGCCATCAAAACAGCTAGCATCTGTGACACCTGTCTGTTTACCTTGATAAATTCTTCCTCTTTCTTCATTTGTACACTCCTTATGAAATTACTGTCTCATATTATTTATCGAACAGTTTAGTTTATTTTCATATAGGCTACTTAATTCCAATTTTTTGATTATTTGTGGATTTCTGTAATAAAGAATTTTGCTTGGTAATCCACCTCTTTAGGACGACATCTTCGTAACATTATTCCTTACTATAATCCTTATACTAATACAGCGGTGGTACATTTCTTATACTCGTTCTTTGGTATAGCAAACTGCTGCGTATACAATCATCCTTGAGAATGTACAATCCATTAAAATCAAACATTGAAAAATGTAAAATCACCTTTTCTACATCCACAACGGCAAATGTAATTGGAGTGCCATGTTCTCTACAGTACAGAATAAACTAAAGGGAAGTAAATTGACTCCCTTGATCTGCATGAAGAATAAGATTTTCAGGCACTATTTTCTGGGTATTTAAGGCTTTTTCAAGT
>CAJMNR010000055.1 GCA_905214875.1 uncultured bacterium
TTGTTCGATATAGATTCGTTCTGGATCTATGGACTGCTCTAATGACTGAGAAAATATTTTGTCAAATGAGTTTTCCTTCTTTTTTCGTTCTCTACTAAATAGCCACACCTTTGTATACTCCCTATCTTAAGTCTTACCACCAAAAATTAATCGCATATGCTACTTTATAATACAAGTACGCATTTCCCTCGATTAAATAAGCTCTTTTATCTGCAAACATCAATAACACATTATACAATAGCGTCGCACAGGTCATCAAGACAAGACACTTCCGCAACCCCATTGTTTTATTCTTTAGTTTACCACTAAGCATCTGTTCTTCTATTGTAAAGATGACAAGCGTGACTGCAAGATAAAATAGCCAGGAGAAATCACACAGATATCGAAATAGGATTCCGGCACCTTTGGTGTCAATTAATATGATTGCCGTACCATATCCAAGTAAGAAGCAAATGATAGAATAAATCTTTTTCTCTTTTAGATTTTCCTTCAATTTCTTTATATATACCAATGCCCACAAAATAGGATTACAGATTAGCAAACCGCCATACATGGTTTCATATATGTTTTTTCCCAAGTATGAGATATCTTCTTTGCATCCATTCACAAATGGGAATTGGAATCCAAGATTACATGGCTGAAATAAATAGGCAAAGATTCCTGCTATACTCAGTTCTCCACTGAACGTTCTCTTAGTCATGTCATTGGTAGTTAGGTTATAATTTGCTCCAAAGTCAAATGGCGACCCAAAGCGCGCATAATTATAGTACATAAGACCGGCCGCAACCACAACAAATGGTACAAATGCCAAAACCGTGGTACCAACGCTCTTTTTACTAAATAAGTTTCTCTTTTCAAAGATTTCTTTCCAAAACAGTGGAAATGCAATAAATGCGATTAGTACAAGCTGTGGTCTACAGCCCGCCACCAACGCGATACATAAAGAACCTAAGAAAAGATATCCTCCAGCAATTCGATCCTCTTTTAGTGATTTAATCCAAAAGCATAATCCAGTAATTGCAAAGAACAGTCCCATAACAATTGGCAAACAATAAAAGCATGCATGTGCGGCAAAATACAAGACTCCCGCACAATTTGCAGCTACCAAACACATGATTAGATAGGTCAGATAGGAAATATTCTTAAACCATCGTACGATGATTGCCTTTATCAGCTGCATGATTGCAATCATTAGTAACACGCAAGTAATCGCAATTCCTATACCTGTATTAAAATTCTTGTTCGTAATCAAATAATACGGTAAGTAAAAAATAAGTTCAGGTACTACGCCAAAGTATACATAGTACTTTCCATCATGATATGCATGATCCCATAAAAAGCTTTCTCCGGTTTCCCTTACTTTTTCTTCTCTTAATTTCGTATCAAATGGATTATCTAATTCTTTTAGCCAATCTGGCACATTCTCCTCCAAACAAAGATTTCCTTTGGACATAGCGCGTGCCAACTCCTGATATTGATTGTGAAATGCCCATTTTGGCTCATAATAAGACTTATTTGACACGATAAGACTGACAAGCAAAACTGCCTCTAACGCAATAATTGTAGTTGTCACAAGCTTTTGTTTCTTACTGCTAGCGGAAAATCTAACCTTATACAGCCTAGACTTTGGACGGATTGCATAAAGAGCAACCAAGAGTATAAATAGGATACAGACTCTTTCCCAAACAATGATAAATTTAATCGGCGTATTCAGTTTGATTGCATGAACAGATATGACATCATCTTTTTGTGCTTCTAAATGAATTGTAACTTCCGTAGTGTCTCCTGAAAGATTCAATTTCATATATCTGCTGTTCTCCACACTGCTTAATACCATTCTTTTTCCACATAAGTACTTCTTCTTATTTCCTGCATCATTTGCCTTAATGGATACTTCTGTGGCCAACTCTCTCTGCCAGCTTGCATCGTATCTCTTTAAATCCAGATAAATGGTATCAATGTGAGCATCAAACGAATCAAGCTCAATCTTGATTCCCTTATTGGATACTACTTTATACTTCTCATCATCAATTTTCTCTAGCCCTTTTCCAAAACTGACGTTACTATCAACTTCTTTCGTGTTTCTTGTCATAATATGCTGATAATTAAACACGAAGATTTCTAATAAGACGGTAATCATGGCAAATAATAGGATTCGCTCACATGTTACCTCACGAATGTCTTTCGTCCGTTTTGTTTTCTCTTTATGTACGATTCTTTCATATAAATATCTTAAACTTAACAGAATGCAGTTGCTTCCGCTTGACAGAAATATCGTCTGTATACTAGAAAGCAGCTCTGTCTGCTGTTTTCCTATGTATAGAATGATAAATAGATAGCTCCATATCGTATTTATCGTAAACTCTATGATAATGTGAAGCTTCCTGTCAACTTGCTCTTCATTTTTTCGTATGTATCTTTTATATAAACTCTCAAGTATCTCCCACAAAGTCTGTAGAATAATTATATTAACTATTAACTTCATGTTTCCTCCCATTAAAAAGCTCTATCATCAAGTGTCTCTGTCAAACACATAAACACTTGATATAGAGCCTTAGCATTTCTTATTTATCAATACAAATATGTTGTGGAAGTCCATCAATATAAATTGGTGAAAGTTCTGCCTGGATTAATGGTCGCGCATAATCTAGGAATTCTTTTGTCATTCTTGTATGATCACTATTTAACCAATCAAGTGGGACTTTCTTTTCAAAATTTGCTACTTTGTGAATATCGCAAAGCTCTGTTGTACATTGATATGGGTCATTGGACAACCGAACTAAAGATACCATTTTTCCAGTCTGACCTTCAAATGCCGCTTTTACAGCTGCGCCACCAACTTGGAATGCCTCTGTAATATCTGTTCTGCTTGTCATATGAGAAGCACAACGCTGTAATGTTGAAAGTTCAATTGCACGCGTCTTTGTATCAAGAGCATTTGCAACACGGTTTGCTAAATAATGAGCCGTTCCTGAAAGGCTTGTATGTCCAAAGGAATCCACGAATCTAGCATCATCGGATAACTCACATACATATCTTCCGTCCGCTACCTTAACGCCTTCTGAAACAGCGATGATGATGGATTTCTTATCTTTTTGCATTCGTTCAACTTTCGCAATAAAGTTCTCCACGTTAAATGGATATTCTGGAAGGCAGATCATATCTACTCCTTCGCAGTCTGGTCCATTTGCAAGACTTGCGGCTGCCGTCAACCAGCCAGCATTTCTTCCCATGATTTCAACAATCGTAACATAGTTTGTACCATATACAGTTGCATCACGGACTAATTCTTTCATTACTACTGCTATATACTTAGCTGCTGAACCATACCCTGGAGTATGATCTGTTACCGCTAAATCATTATCTATTGTCTTTGGAACTCCAATAAAACGAATATCACTTCCAATTGTGCTAGCATAATCGGAAAGTTTCATAATCGTATCCATACTATCATTTCCACCTATGTAAAAGAAATAACCAATATTAAGCTTTTCTAATTTCTCGAAAAGTTTTACATAGAGTGCTTCATCTTCAGTGACTGAAGGGAGCTTAAACCTGCAGCTTCCAAGATAAGAGGATGGTGTTCTTTTTAATAATTCAATCTCCACCTGTCCAGAAATCTTTTCTCCCAGATCAACATAATCATCGTTGATAAAACCTTCAATTCCGTGACACATACCATAGATCTTTTTCGCACCACGTCTTTCTGCTGCCTGGTAGACACCGGCTAAAGTTGCATTAATGACTGCTGTAGGTCCTCCACTTTGTCCAACAATCACATTCTTATCCATAAATATCCTCCTACTACTCTTTCTTAAATTTTATGTACGCCACCTATTTTAGCATTATATGGTATGCAAATCAATTTAACTAGGCATGTTTCTCACATTGTACTATAACAAAAACAAAGCATCGTAAGAATTACGCCTTACGATGCTTTAATTTCTTTATAAGCTTAAAATATACTCAAGCAATTCATCCGTAAATTTTTCTTCCTCGAAAAATACGATATGCTCTTTCGTCCTTGATAAAGCTCGACACAAACTTTATCTTCGCCAATATCATGTTTATAAGAATAAATCAGAGTATTATCCAAGTCAGAATTAAATATAACCACTATCGTTCTCCTAACTTAATGTCCAATTGTTCTTACTCATTATAAGAAACTTCATGCTTTTCTTGTCCAGATGCCTGTCCGAAGCAGATTTTTCTGAATAAATCAACTGGGATCATAGTGAATGCTAATAATATAGCTACAGCCCAACCTTGAATGCCAAATGGCACACAGCTAAACATTTCACCAATCCATTTGAATACATCTAATGGAACTAATGCTGCATTTACGATAACTGCTTGTACTGCGATGATTGCAAAGAATACTTTTAAGAATCCTGTGTTCTCGTTTAAGCCTTTGAAGATACCGAAGCCGTCATCTCTTACGTTGAATCCGTTAAATAACGCACTTACGATAAATAATACAAAATATGCTGTTAAATGTTCTTCTTCAGAGTTAAATAGTCCTGCAAAGAATGGCACTTTTAAGAAGATAAAACTTACAACTGTTAGCCAAATACCCATTGTTGCAATCTGGACCATCATAGGCTTACTAACGATGCTCTCATCTCTTCTTCTTGGTTTTTCTTTCATGTACTTCTCTAATGCAGGTTCATTACCTAACATGATAGCACCTAACCCATCCATTACTAAGTTAACGAATAATAAGTGAGTTACTTTTAAAGGTTCCTCAACACCAAAGAATGGTGCGATTGCACTAACAACTACAGCTGCAACATTAATTACAAGCTGAAACTTACAGAATTTTAAAATGTTATGATAGATTGTTCTACCATACCAGATTGCATTCTTAATTGACATGAAGTTATCATCAAGGATAACGATCTTACCTGCTTCTTTGGCAGCTTCTGTACCGCTACCCATAGCAAAACCAACATCGGCTCTCTTTAATGCTGGAGAGTCATTTACACCATCACCTGTCATACCAACAACAAGGTTCATTTCCTGACAGAGACGAACCATTCTGGACTTATCTGTAGGAAGGGCACGTGCGATTACACGAATCTGAAGGATGATTTTCTTCACTTCTTCATCACTCATGCTATTTAACTGAGCAGATGAAATTGCGATATCGGAATCTTTTCGAATAAGGCCGGCATCTTTCGCGATTGCAACTGCTGTTTCAAGACGGTCACCAGTGATCATTACTACCTGGATTCCCGCATCTAATACTTCTTGGATTGCATCTCTTGCTTCCGGACGAACATCATCACGGATACCAACCAAACCAGCGATTACGATATCATCGTTAATTTGATTTTCAACTAAGTCTTTTTCAGAATATCCAAATGCAAGGACTCTCATTGCCTTAGAAGCTAATTCATCGATCTTCTTATCTAATACGGCTTTGTTTAATTCTTTTACTTGGCCGTCTGCATCTAAATATTTTGTTGCAACTGCTAATAATCGTTCTGGTGCACCTTTATAGAATGTCTTTCCAAGATGGTCAATTCTTGCTTGACTGAATTTATTCGTAGAGTTAAATCCTTGCATCTTTGTTACGACACATTCTTGATCTGCTACAAGCTGTAAATAAGTTTCTTCGCCAAGGAATTTCATTAATGCGTGATCTGTTGCATTACCACCGATTACTTTATGTTCTGCATCAAATAATGATTGTGTGTTTTTACCGATTGCATAGTTTAGTGCTTCTTTTACTGCTTTATGTTCAGAAAGCTTATCCATTTCGATAGATTTACCGTCTGCTGTAAAGAAATCTACAACTTCAAGGCTTCCTTTTGTAATTGTTCCTGTCTTATCACTGAATAAGATGTTAAGGGAACCTGCTGTTTCAATACCTTCTGCTTTACGTACAAGTACGTTATGGCTAAGCATCTTGCTAGTATTCTGCATTAATACTAAGGAAATCATAAGTGGCAATCCTTCTGGAACTGCGCATACGATAATTACGACTGCTAACGATACTGCATCTACGATATCTTTGATTACTTCTGTAACACCTGCACTAAAATATGCATCGACTCCGCCTGCTGATACAATGAAATATATAAAATATAATACTGCGATAACAATGGCGCCAATGTAACCACAGGTAGAAATCTGTTTTGCTAATTTTGCAAGTTTTACTTTAAGTGGGGAATCTGGCTCGTCATCTTGCATTTCTTCAGCCATTTTACCCATCATAGTCTTTAATCCGACTTTTCTTACATCTAAAACACCTTCGCCATCAAATACAACGGCACCTCTAAATAAAGAGTGTTCGTCAACAAATGTATCACCTGTGATGTCTTCTTTGAATTCAAAGGATTCTGCTGCTGCTGTCTTTTTACATTCCTCTGCCTCACCATTTAACGCAGAGTTATCTACGCGGATATTTCCATCTACTAAGATACCATCTGCTGGAATCTTATCTCCAGATTGTAATAAGATCTTATCTCCTACTACGACATCATTCACATCAATTACAGTAATCGCACCATTTCTAAATACTTTACATTGGTCCTTTTCTGTACTTTCCTTTAATTCACGATACTTTGTATCACTTGCTACACCTGTCTTAGCAGATACAAATGCTACAATTAATATCGCAACGATTGTACCGATTGGTTCATAGATTTCAGCATAACCAAAGCAGAACATTACAATCATCAGTGCTGCGATAGCTAATAAAACCTTAATCATAGGATCGGAAAATGTTTCTTTAAACTCTTCCCAAAACGTAGTTGGTTCAGAATCCGGAATCATATTCGATCCATATTGCTCTCGAGACGCTTTGACTTCCTGGTCACTAAGTCCCTTAAATTTCATAATTCAGTCCTCCTAATTTTCTGCAGTATTCCCCTACTAACTGATGCTTTCGTGCACCTTTTTCGGAGTGCTTATCCAAGCATAGGAGATCGTATTCCATAATCTCCCACCCTGTAAATACCATTACTATAGATTATTAATATCTCTTTGTCAATTCACCGATGCTATTATCTTGTGTTCCTTGACCAATTGCATTGAACTTCCATTCACCGTTATGTCTGTAAACTTCACCAATCTACTTCATCCCAGCCTAAGCCGATCATAACATTGCCTGAGCCTTGTTTTTCTTTTGATAAACTAACCTTTTGACCTTTTGTAAACTAATTGGTATAATACCCCTCCTATTTACTCGTATATTATTATTTTACGTTATTACCATAGTTCTTTGTTCCAACATCATCAAAGCATTTTCTAATGTCTGAATCTCAAACTGGATCGAATTATCCCCTGAAGTTTCAAGATCATTAGGTCTTTGAACTATGTACCGCTCAAGTTCTCTGCAGTCTTGCTCACCTGCTAAAATGTATTTTACTAACTGATGATAATACTCTACATTCGCATTAAACATTTGATCTAACTTTCTGTTGGATTGCTTAATCTCAGACTCATACTGTTTTAACTGAACGTAGATTTTATCTACTTCATCTCCCATCGTATGATATTTTTCTAAGATCTTATCTAACTGTTTTCTCATATTTCGAAAAATCTTACTAAAGAATCCATTGTTTTCTTTGATTTCTTCAATGTCGAACTTAGACATTACTTTTGATAATGTATTTAGCATTTCACTTAAGTCATCAATCTATGACATGTTCATGCTGTTTAATACGACATCGGAAGCTTTTGAGATTTCCTCTGCTGCAGTCTGGATATCTTCAAAAACATTGCCTGTAATCCATGCATTCGTACAGTTTCGCACTTCAGGTCCGGCGCCATACAACCTTTGTACATTCTGTTTTTCTTGTAGTTCTTCTCGAATCCTCTTTATAGAGAGTTCCTTAGGAAATGGCATTAAGCCATCGGCATTATACGCATTGGAATGTTTGGAGGTAGGATCTAATTTTAGATAGCACGCATCCCCTTCATACTGAACCAATAGGATATCTGCTCCTACTCTTGAAAGTACTTCTAACAAGCGTAATTCGTAATTTCCAATGCTTCCTTCATATAGAATCTTCGGAACCGTCTGTTCTCCCAATTGGTTTACGATTCGTCCAAATTTATAATATAGCCAGCACATGAACTTAACATATGCATTGCGCAACATGTTTTCGTTCTTGCCTTCCTTTCTCATTCCATCCAATGTATCATAAATGCCTTCCGCAACACTGTTGTTTTGGTAAGCATTCATTCGTGACAGCCACTTTTTTAAGCTTGTTATTGAAGCTAATAATATTAGTGCAAATACATGACCATAAAATCACTGGAGAGTTAAATGAAATTCTACATTTCAGCTTTCCATTTTTCATAATAATTTTCTATTTCCCATAATTTTTCATTATATCGGATTAACTGATGATCATCAAGAAATTGCAATGAATAGAATTATTTTCTCTGTATACATTTGTTTCTTCCCCTCCCTTTGATTCTTATTACTAGTATATCTGATGAGAATAGAAATTAAAATAGTATCTTATAATAATAATAGTGATTAATTATTAGTATTTTTTTGTCACAAATCATTGAAATTCTTTGAAAACAATGGTATGCTACGAACGATAAACATAAATTTATAACTTACTATAAGGGGCTTATTATAAGCCCCTTTTTACTGATACAGAGAGGTAATACTATGCTAAAAATTGAAAACCTATCCTACTCCTTTCCGGAAAAGGAATTATATAAGAATATTTCCTTCACATTAGAAGATGGTGACCACTGCGCCTTTATCGGGACAAGTGGTACTGGAAAAAGTACTTTAGTCAATATCATCATGGATCCAGAACGTTATATGTTCGATGGAAAACTAGAACTTGATTCTCACTGCAGAATCGGCTATGTAAGCCAGTTCTCCCAGATTGATGACGAAAAAGATCTTACTGTTTTTGAATATCTTGCAAAAGACTTTATCAAGCTTCAAGATGAAATCACTGCAATTTGCGAAGAAATGGGTACTACTTCAGATCTTGAGCCCTTAATGGACAAATATCAAATCGCACTAGATGCGTTCAACGCCATCGACGGTGATAATTTCGAAAGCAACATTACAAAGAAACTTAATCTTGCTAATTTAAGCAAACATAAAGACTTGCCAATTTCCAACTTAAGCGGTGGCGAATTCAAACTGCTTCAAGTAATCAAAGAAATGCTTACTGCTCCTGAATTAATGATTATGGATGAGCCAGATGTATTCTTAGACTTTGCCCACCTTAATTCCTTAATGAACTTAATCAATTCCCACAAAGGAATCCTGTTAGTCATTACACATAACCGCTATTTATTAAACCATTGCTTCAATAAGATCATCCACTTAGAAAATACCGAGCTGCAAGAGTTTAACGGCAGATATATCGATTACAACTTCACATTGCTTCAAACAAAGATGGAATTACAAGAATTAGCGCTCAAAGATGAAGAAGAAATTGAACGAAATAAAAAGATTGTAGAAAAATTACGAAATGATGCCACTCATTATACATGTGCCTCAAGAGGACGTGCATTAAATGCCCGTGTCTCCCTGTTAGAACGTTTAGAAGCGAGACGTATCAAACAGCCATTTGTAGAAATCAAACAACCTGAAATTACGTTATCTACTGATCTCGTTTTAGAAGATGAAACGATTTTAAGCGTAACTGATTATAGCGTTGCTTTTGAAGATAGCCTGTTAGAACATGTAAGCTTCGAACTTGGTGCTACGGATAAAGTAGCCATCATCGGACCAAACGGTACAGGAAAGACTACCTTGCTTCGTGAAATCTACAAAAATCACAATCCTGCAATCAAGCTTAATGAGAATGCTAAGACTGCATTTGTATCCCAGTTACAAGGGGAGATGCTTAATGAATCCAACACCATCCAAGATGAATTTATCGAAGCTGGTTTTGCCACTTATGATGAAATCAAAGAACATCTTTCCCGCTACGGTTTCGCTGAAGAATTATTAACACAAAAAATCGGATGCTTATCCGGTGGCGAAAAGAACCTTCTCCAATTAGCAAAGATCGCAGTAAGCAATGCAAACCTATTACTTCTTGATGAACCAACAAGCCATCTTGATACGTATTCACAACTTGCATTAGAAAAAGCAATCTCTGAATATAATGGTGCCGTACTCATGGTTTCGCATGATTTCTATACGATTGTAAACTGCGCTGATTATGTCTTAATGCTCGAAGACAAATCCATCCGTAAAATGAGCATGCGTAAATTCCGCCAAATGATCTATGCAAACCATTTTGATAAAGATTACCTTATCACGGAACAAGAGAAAAAAGACGTTGAAACACGCATCGCATTAGCGCTAAAATCTAAGGATTTTGAGCTTGCAAAACAGTTGTCAGAAAAATTAGAAGAATTAAATAAATTACTATAAAAAGCAACGGCTTACTATGAATGCAATTTTCTCATAGTAAGCCGTTTCCATTATAAAATCGTTATTCTTCCTTTGTACTTGACGTTAAGTCATTTAATAATTCTGCTACTGTCTTATTCCAAACAGGATGTCTCTTATATGGACAAAGTTCCATTAATGGTTTCAATACAAAGTCTCTTAACTGAATTTCCACGTGTGGAATAATTAAGTCTTTTGTTGACATTACCAAGTCATCATAAAATAAAATGTCTAAGTCTAATGTTCTTGGTCCCCAACGACGTATTCTCTTTCTTCCAGCTTCCTGTTCGATTTCATGAAGCCTGTCTAACAACTCTTCCGGCGTAAGAAGGGTACGTAATTGTAATGCACCATTTAAGAAATCATCTTGGTCGGTCACTCCATATGGCTTTGTCACTATATACTCAGATACGGCTTCCACAGTGCAGTCATCTGTGCTGTTAAGTTCCTCCACCGCCAGGTCTAAATATGCTTTGGAATCTCCAATGTTAGAACCTAATGCGATATAAGCTTCATGCCAGCCTCGAGTAATCTCTACCGATACGGTGTCGATTGGAAGTCCTACTGGTGCCCACGGTTTCTTTATCTCTAACGTTATCTTTCTTAAATACTTCGTTGTACGAAGTAACTCCATTGCAAGCTGTTCTGCTACTGTCTCAATCAGCTTATATGTATGCTTCTTCATAAAGTCGGTAATTGTGTGACATATTTCTCCATAGTGAATGGAATCCGTTAATTCATCGTTGGTTCCTGCTTTTCTCGTATCGGTATATAACGTTGCCGATACTAAGAATTTCTGCCCTAATACGTTTTCTTCTTTAAATACACCGTGATTACTGTATACTTCTAAGTCTTTTATTTTAATTTGGTCCATGTCTTATCCTCTTCCTAAAATTGCTTCTGTCATTTTAATTGCACGTACATTTTCTTTTACATCATGAACCCTAACAAAGGAAGCCCCTTTCATTACACCAAGTACCGTCGTTGCAAGTGTCCCTTCCACACGCTCGTTGGCTGGAAGGTCAAGGGTTAGCCCAATTACTGATTTTCTAGATGTTCCAAGGAGCACAGGATATCCCAACTCCTTTAATTGCTCTAATCGATTGATTACTTCTAAGTTCTGTTCATAGCTTTTTGCAAATCCAACTCCAGGATCTACTATTATCTGCTCTTTACGAATTCCTGCCTTCTTTGCAATCTCTATAGACTCGTTTAACTCGTATAGTACATCTGTCATGAACGACTCATATACGGCTTCTTTTTTGTTGTGCATTAAGCAACAGGCAACTTCTGCTTCTGCTATTACATGAGCCAAATCCTTATCGTATTTTAACCCCCATATATCATTTACAAGGTCTGCACCGGCATCAATGGCTGCTTTTGCAACTTTACTCTTATATGTATCAATGGAAACAGGGACTTGAAACTCTTTTTTTATCTTTTGAATCACTGGTAACACCCGAGCGATTTCTTCCTCATCACTAATCATTGTATATCCCGGTCTCGTTGATTCTCCACCTACATCGATGATATGGGCACCTTCCTTTATCATGTTTTCCACATGACGAAGTGCGTTTGTCTCTTCTTTCCACAAACCACCGTCGGAAAAAGAATCAGGTGTTACATTTAATATGCCCATCACATATGTATGATGCTCCGTATCAAATATTTGGTTTCCTATGTTCATCATAATCTCATTCTCCTTTTTTCTTCTGACTTATGACATTCCTCTTTCGCATTACATGCAAAGCAACAGCGTGACAGCTTATCTGCCCGGTAAAGTAATCCGGTTAGGTCTCTTCGTTCCTTTATGCTTTCGTTTCGATGATTGGCAACCGCTTCTATGATTTGGTTTATTTCTTCCTCTGAATATCCACACGCTTTAAGAATGCCTTCTGCAATCGGTAACGCCGCCTGTTCATGGGGAATCTGTTCTAAATATTGAATATGTCGACCGATGTCATGAACGATTGCAGCTGTATAAATTAACTCTTTGGAAACTGGAATCTCTTCCTCCAACGAAATGATATAAGCAATCCTAGCTACATCTAGAAAATGGCTCATATCGTGTCTGCAAAAGATTCTCTCTTTCTCACATTCCTTTATGGCCTCCATACATTCTTTGTACTTCTTATGCTCTAAAATGGCATTTACCCGTTGAAATTCTTGTTTTTCCATACTACTTCACCAACTGAAAGAATTTATTATATAGCTTTTCATCTGTCTCAAAAACGCCTCTTGATACAATGGTTACCGTCTTTGCCCCTTGTTTTTTAATCCCCCTCATGGTCATGCACATATGCTCTGCTTCAATCATAACCATGACTCCAAGTGGTTGTAAATATTCCTCAAAGGCATTTGCAATATCTGCTGTCAAACGCTCCTGCAACTGCAATCTTCTTGCATATACTTCCACTGTCCTTGCAATCTTGCTAAGTCCTACTACCGTACCATTTGGAATATATGCAATATGTACCTTTCCGTAAAACGGAAGCATGTGATGTTCACACATAGAATAAAATACGATATCTTTTTCTAATACCATCTCATTATTCTCTACATGAAACCGCTTTTCCAAGTGCTTTGAAGCATCTTCATTGATTCCTCCTAGGATTTCTTCATACATCCTTGCGATTCGATCCGGCGTTTCTACAAGTCCCTCTCGAGTGACATCTTCTCCAATTCCTTCTAAAATCAGCCTGACGCCTTCCTTAATTTTGTTTGAATCCATTTTCAATACCTCTCTTTTCGTCTTCTTTTGTGTATTTATATCCAAAAAGATATTGAGACATCTGCAAAAGGGGGAAATAAAAAAGACACCTCCTACACAGTTAAGAGAGCTCTTGCTCTATCTTTCATTCCGTAGGACGTGTCTTTCTTTGGTATGTATCTTAAACTCTATCTTTCATTATTCCAGCCCAAATACACTTCCGTATTTGAATATACTATTCAAATATACTTTTGATGCTCTCTAATACATATGGCTCCTTATGTATAAACTACTTTTTACCATAGGAACTTTTTTAAATTATAGTATACTTTCTACTCATATGCAATCGTTTCTTCTTTTTCCTTTTGCTCCTCTGCCATTTGAAAGATTGTCTTTCCTTCTTCTATGCATTGGCGGGCAAGGATTGCTCTGGAAGAGGAAATTCTTCTAATTGCACGAATAATATAAAAATATACTGCTGAAAAAACAATACTGAATGCTAGGTCAACAAAGATATCAGCTTTTACTCCATCTACTAAAGAACGGATAGGTTCTTCAAACATTTCCGCAAGGTACACAAAAAAGATGATTCCAAAAACTATATCCGATACGATTTGCCTCCAGGCTGCTGCCTCTTTCTTAAACTTATTCATATACTCTTCTTCTGTAAGTGCTGGCTTGCCTTTTCGTACTCGTTTTTCATTTTTCTTATGAAATTGTTTTACTAACTCCGAAGGCAATTCTTTTCTAAGTTGTTCTGTAAAACTTATTTCATTCTTCTTATATGCTTTCTTTAGTTTCTTTTCTATCTGCTGTCTTCCAGTAACATAACGATAACTATAATATACTGCCAAGTAAACGATGCAAATCAAGCAAATACCCCATGCTGGAAATGTAATGGAAAAACGGTTTCCCAGATTTACCGCAACTAGTATTGCAATCACTATCTGTGCAGTAAATAACGCGGTCGCTACTCCTGTTGTCATTCTCTCTGAACGAAATAGCTGTTTTTTTATTAATGATACGACCAGCTGACCAAAGAGAAATGATATTCCAAATACCACTACATAAGCAACGAGATTGTCATCCTTAAGTTCTAATAAGTTCTCGTCACCAACGCAAAGTAGCATGGAAAGCCCTGTTAGGATGAGAATGCACCACATTCCTCTCTTTATGGCATTAAAGAAGGTCTCCGTTTTAGACTCCACCACAATGTCCTTAAATACCTGACGGCAATACGTTTCTAAATCCTCTCCTACGATTTCCGTGACAGCCATGCCATTTTCCTGTGCTTCTAGCATTTCATTCATTATTTGTCCCAATACTGCGTCCACTTGCCACTTAGAAACTGCATTGAGAATATGTACGGTAGAATATAACTCAATCTTATCAAATACTTTCTTATATTCGCTATTTAGCGAATCCTTATGAATGATATAACTCGCTATCATTATTCTCCCCCTCTTCCTCTAAATTAGGTTGTACTGCCTATGCGCATCTTATCTTTCTAATCTTTAGAAAGCTTTTTATGCCTAGGAAATTTCTCACAGAGAAGTTCCTTAGGCATAAAAAACCATATCTCTATTCTTTTTTAACCAATCAAATCATATCTTTGTTTTTTGAATTGAATGTCTCCAATTACAAATTTCTTTTCTGTAATCTTCTTACTCATTTCGCGTGATTCAATGAACTCCTTAGAAACACTGACAAAAAACTGTTTCGATTCCGTCTCGACTAGATAATATTGATTCCGATCCTTGCATATATAGGCAATATCAAAAATTCCCGGTAAGGTAATAAGGTCCAGCCAAAACTCCACCTTTGTTAGTTTCTTGCTGTTCATAAGACGATGAATGCTTACTGCACTTGGATACTTACTAAGAACGACTGCATCGTGTTGGCAACGACATCTTTTCGTCTTCTCAAAGTCATCTAGACAAATGGCTTCCTTGATTACAGTTACATTCATCTGCTCCTCTTGGGCAAGTAAATAGTCAATGCTTACATTTAATAAAGAAGAGATACTGCGAAGGTTGCCGATGTCTGGCATTCCTTTATCGGATTCCCATTTTGTCACAGCCTGCCTTGAGACACAAAGTTTTTCAGCCAACTGCTGTTGTGATAGTCCTGCACTCTTTCTTGCTTCCCTTAATTTTTCACCTAACGTCATTTTGATTTCCTCCCTGACTTGAATTAATTATACTCCTAACCTGAGCTATAATCTAGATATAACTTATCACTCAAATCATTACAAGAAATCACTGTTTGCATCGAGGCAATGCCTCGTAGCATTGCCTATTTTCCTAGCTTTGCGACCTCTTCCTGTACAAGTTTGATCAATGTTTCCGGTGTACGATTTTCAGGGTAAATCGGCTCACCATAGATTACTTCTAATGAATATCGACGCATTTTCTTTGTATTAAATAAGTTTGGCATATCCTGTGATGGAGGGAAGATTTCATGTCCGCCTTTGATATATGCCGGAATGATTGGTACATTGCTTTCAATGGCAAGCACTGCTGCTCCCTTCTTAAATTCACCCATGGTACCGTCCTTGCTTCGAGTTCCTTCTGGATGAATCAGAATTCCAAAGTTTTCTTTCAACTTAACGCTTGCTGCTTCAATGGCACCTTTTGCATTGCCAGTACGGTTAACTGGAATCATTCCCGCCGTACGTACAAGCACCTTATGCGCCCATTTATCTTTGAATAGTTCTTGTTTTGCCATACAAGCAAACTTAAAGAAGCCTTGCTTTTTCATCTTCTGGGTAAGCAATAAATAATCAAAATTTGTGACATGGTTTGAACAAATGATATAACCAGAATTCTTCGGAATGGCCTCGCTATTTACTGTCTTCACCCTATACACAACACCAACCAGATTTCTTAAGAATGCAAAAATTGCATAGTTATAGCCTTTACGCTCTAACGGATAGTTTGAAGGATCAATGCTTTCTTCCTCGTCTACCTTTCCTTCTTCTACGGTTTTTATCAATTCTTGTACCGTCATCTCTTTCGTTAACTGGCCAACCACATTGACACCGCAATACTCTTCAATCTCTAAACACAACTCAATCGAACTTAAGGAATCTATCGGAAGCTCGATAAATAGCTGCGTCTGTAGATTCACATCGGCTGCCGATACATTGGCCGCATTGGCAACTGCATGAAGAATAAATTCCTCTTTCGTCATTTCCTGTTTCTTTGCAATTTGAACTTCCTTTTTGACATGATGAGAAATAGCTTTCTTCAATAGGTATCTCTTTGGCTTTTGCAATGATGTTTTCGGAATTTCCGGCACAAAATGAATTTCTTTCAGCTTCATGTTCTGGCTTAATGTCTTTCCACGCTCGCGGACTCTCTCTCTGATTGTAGCCTCTTCTGGATGATCCGTTACAATGAACGCATGGACTTCATCATGTCCGCCTTCTTCACTTGTTATACCACATATTACGAGTTCATTTACCCCTAATATGCCGTCATAAGCCGCTTCGATATCATCTGGCGCAATCTTTTTCCCAGTTGCAAGTACGATGTTATCTTTACAACGTCCTAAAATATGAATATTTCCCGCTTCATCAATGGCTCCCAAATCTCCTGATTTAAACCAGCCATCCTCGTTAAATGCTTCTTTCGTTGCCTGTTCATCTTGAAAATATCCAAGCATCATATAAGGAGAACGAAGTAAGAGTTCTCCACTGCTATCTAAACTAACCTCAATTCCCGGATATGGCTTTCCACAACTATCTGTCGTAATGTTCTTTCCATAGTTTCCAATGGTCGGAATGCTTGTTTCTGTTGCCCCATAGGTAATCAGCATATTAAATCCGGTTCCATAATAGAACTCGGCTGTCTTTTGATCCATTGGAGCCCCCGCTGACGCCATGATTTTGATCTTTCCGCCAAATCCACGTTGAATCGAGCCAAATACGTATTTTCCTAGATTGATTCCATATTTCTTTCTCATCTTAAGGCAGATAGGGAATAACTTATTAAATAACGCTTTTGATTTCTTATCGTGCTCAATCTTCTTTATAATATTAGTTCTTAATAATTCAAATACTTTAGGCACCGCTGGAAATACCGTTGGCTTGAATCCTTGCAGCGCGCCAACTAAGCAAGCCGCATCCAAGCTTTCGATATAGCAGATACAAGCTCCTGTAACAAGCGGTGCAATGACTTGCGTATATAATCCATAAATATGGCTGTTCGGCAAGATTCCAAAATAACGTTCCTCCTCACCAAGCCCATTACTTTCAATACATAAACGAGACGATCCAACAATTGCCTCATGTCCATGCATAATTCCGGATGCCATCTTCGTAGTCCCTGACGAAAAGATAATGGATGCAATCTCCTCATCTCCATCAATGCACTCGTAATTACAGTTCATTTCATTCATACGGATTCCATGATCTGATATATTTAAAATCGGCATATTTTCTACATGCGCAACCTTCTCTTTCTGTTTCTCCGATACATAAATAGCACTAACCTTGGACTTTTCTAATAAGGCCTTTAGCTCTTCCTCCGGCAATGATGCATCTAACAGCACGGCAGTTCCTTTTTTCTTTAATACTGCTAAATATGCAAATGCCCACTCCGGACAGCTTTCTCCGATAATGGCAATGCGATTTCCACAATTCATGCCAATCTCGTTCAAGCTATTCACAAAAGTATCCACTTCACTAAGCATCTGTTGATAGGTTACTTCTCGACTTGTTCCATCTGTATGCCAAAGCACCATGGCAACCTTATTCAAATGAAGCAAACTAGCCTTTTCTATTTCTTTATAAACATTCATCTTTGTTCTCCCTAGATTAATTCTATTTCAATAAGTTTCTGTTCTCTCATACTACTATAGCTGCATTATATCTGGGATTAATAGCGCTGTCAATTTTTGTCGAAGATTTGTAATTTTTTCTTATATCTTACCTTCTTATAATCTCCCGTGGACAATCGCTTTACACTGTTGTATTTTGGCTTGTCGACAAGCTTTGGATGAAATCAGGATTTCATCCATTCCCTGTGAGGAATCAATTAGCGCTCGCTCGTGCAAGCCTAAAAAACAGGCCTACTCGCGCTAATTCGGCAGACGAAAAGCGCGGTTTCCGCCTGCCGATGAAATTTCCCCCAAGAAAAGCTACGTAGTGGGTGAAAGTTTTACTATGCTTTTTTCAATTTTCCTTCATTTAATAATTTTAGCAATTTTAAGTTCTGAGAATATGTCCCTTTATAATTGCTGATTCCATTTGCCTTAGCAATCTTGGCACGATTACTAAATGAAGAATTTACATTAATTTTATTCAAACCATTTACAATACTGTACTTTTCAGCACATTTCTTGTAATACTTCACATTTGTAGCCTTAGACGTCGTTACCTTAGTTACATATTTACTAGATACATTGATCCAGCCTTTCTTAGCTGAAACATATCCCCAGCCGTTTTTTTCTTTACTAATGGTAACCGTCTGTCCACGCTTTACTTGGCTAATGATCTTGTAACTTGTACCAGGACCGGTTCTTACATTCAATTCGTATGGTTTAATCTTCACTTTATATGACTTAAAGGTAGACTTGGTAGGTTTCTTTTCCGTTGGTTTCTTTATCTTGCCTAATAAACTATCGTTAATCAGATAATCTAAGTCTACTTGGCCAGCGCTTATTCCGCTCACCCTTCCATTATCGAAGTACTGCCAAATATCACATTTATAGTTGAGGCTGCCCCCATAATACGCAAACCACTGCGAATACTGTTTCAATTGATCCACATAAATGTAATTATTTCTATAGTCAAGATTATAGTATACGCCTGCTTTATAGCCGGCTTTCGTAATCTCTTCACAGAATGCTTTACACATATTAGTAATCAATTTTCTACTAGGAGTCACACCATTTTGCTTTGCATACCGCATGCTATCATATTCCCAATCGAAGTATACTGGGAGAGTAATGTCATACTGTTTAATCGTAGAAATACATTTTTTTGCTTCCTGCTTTGCCTGATTCACCGTGTAAGCATACGAAAACCAATAGATACCAATTGGCATACCGACTTTGTTTGCATTTGACGCGTTGTTACGAAATTGTGAATCTACCGTGTAGCTTCCATATCCTGCACGAAGGATTGCAGCACTAACACCGGAACTTTTTACTTTTGACCAGTTAATGTATCCATCATAAGCACTAACATCGATCATTTTTTTGTAGCTTGCCGCATCTCCCACGCTGCTTGTAAGAAAAACTGACATAAGCAAAACTAATGTCATCAAAACCCTTTTTAACTTATTTGGCTTCATTATAGCCCCCTTATTTATAAAAAAAGAACAGTCATTATCGGCTGCTCGGTTTACAAGTTTCTGTAAATTCAACTTTTTTTCTTATGTTATTTCATTATATGCACGGTTCGCCGATAATGTTTGCTTATTCGTAAACGCTCCATAGTGGGTACATAGATTTTATCCTATACATTTGAGATAATA
>CAJMNR010000056.1 GCA_905214875.1 uncultured bacterium
CCCACTGTTAGTCGACTTTATAGACTCATTTCCCTTAATTAAACTCGTACTATCCGTACGGACATTCGAGAGCATATTAAGCTCAACACCGCTCGCCTTCATATTCTCACCTCCCTTCAAAGAATACTATCTATGTCTAGTTAGAAGCTTCTAACAATGACATCTTCTTCGTGATCTTAGCACAGTAATCTGCATCCATCTGATCCATGATCAGTGCTGCTTTTGCTGTAGACATATTTCTTAAAATGCCTGCTACTAAGTCAAGGTCGGCAGTCATAACTTGAAGAGAATTTGCTGCAGCTTCTGGTTCCATTTTGGAATAACGCTCTGCTTGTTCCTTCATAAGTTCTGTCGCTTGGTACTTTTCAACCACTTGACGGTATATTTCAGCCGCGTTATCAGGGTTGATTCCTTCGTAATATTTTTGATATTCTGTAATATCAGGTGCTTTGTCGTTAAATACGACATTTGTATCAAAATCGAGCACTCTTTGATTAAATTCATCCTGCTCTGCCTCAAACACTTTTAAACGTTCAATCTCAGCTTTTAAATCACCGATACTTGTACCATCTTTTGAATTCTGTTCTTCTAACGTCTTAATCTTTGCTTCTAGCTGTTTGATGTAATTAACTGCATCAGAAATGTTATCAAAGTTATATGCATTTTCTAACGCTAATTGTTCATCAGATACATTAGGAAGTATCTTATTAACAACTGGTACATCTTTTAAGATAGGTCTAAGAACGTTAGTTCCGACTCCACCTATATCAAGTTTGATAAAACCTGCAACTAATGCTAACAAAATTAAGAAAATAATGATTCCTATGATTACAGAAAGGATTTTACTCCCTCTACCCTCTTCTTCCATATTCTCATCAAATTCGAATTCTTCTTGGTTGTCTTTTGCCATCTTTACACTTCCTTACTACTGTTGTTGTATTTAAAACTCACAAGTTCGTCATTTTCCTTGTTTTCTATTGCAACAAGTTCACGCTTGAAGTTTTCAAATGCGTTTTCTTTTAACTTCTCCTGAGTCTTTCTCTCAATCATTGCTTCCTGCATTTTTGCTCTCGCCAAGTCTACTTTTCTTTCGGCTTTTAAAACCTCAGTCTTTTGCTCTTCGATTTTATACTGCAATGCCTTAATCGCATGATTCGAATGCATGATATCGACGATGATTAACTGTTTTCTCATTTGCTCTTTGAGAATTTCCTCATACTCGCCCTTCTTATTATAAATGGCATTAAGCTTATCCAGTTCCTCGTCAAGTTTACTTTTGGCAATTGCATACTCATTTTTGATCTGATCCTCGACCTTTAGCTTCAGTTCGAGAATGTTCTGCATTTTGTAAATAAACTTTGCCATTAACTAATCGCCTCTTCTAATAAGGAAATTACATTATCAAATTCAAATTTACTGTCCACATCCTGACGTAAGAATCCGTTAATTGCGTCAATCTTAGCGATTGCCTCATCAATATTCTTATTTGAACCTGGTTTATAAGCTCCAATATTTATAATATCTTCAGCATCACGATACGTTGCGAGCAGATTTTTAAGCTGTCCAGCCATATTCTTATGCTCTTTCGTTGCGATTGCTGACATAACACGGGAAATACTCTCTAAAACATCGATTGCAGGATAATGATTCTTTGTAGCAAGTTTTCTTGAAAGCATGATATGACCATCAAGAATACCTCTGGCCGTATCAGTAATCGGCTCATTAAAATCATCACCATCAACTAAAACCGTATAAAGTCCTGTAATTGAACCTTTGTCTGAATTACCAGCACGCTCTAATAACTTAGGCATCTCAGCATATACACTAGGTGGATACCCCCTTGAAATTGGCGGTTCGCCTGTAGCAAGTCCAATTTCACGTTGTGCCATCGAGAATCTTGTTAAAGAGTCCATCATCAAAAGAACATCTTTTCCTTGATCTCTAAAGTATTCAGCAATACTTGTTGCCGTTTTTGCAGCTTTGTTACGTATTAGGGCTGGTTTATCACTTGTAGCAACGACAATAACGCTTCGTCTCATACCCTCTTCGCCAAGGTCACGTTCAATAAATTCTCGAACTTCCCTTCCACGTTCACCGATTAGAGCGATAACATTAATATCTGCCTTCGTGTTTCTGGCAAACATACCAAGCAAGGTACTCTTACCAACACCAGATCCCGCAAAAATTCCTATACGCTGTCCCTTACCTACTGTAATTAATCCATCAACTGCTTTAACACCAAGTGGTAAGACCTCATCAATCAGTTTTCTGCTCATTGGATCAGGCGGTTCCGCCTCTACAGAATATGTGGTATCCGTACGTAATAATTCATTATTTAACGGGTTCCCTAAGCCGTCTAATGTCTTTCCAAGCAAATCGTCGCCTACGAAAACTTTTAATGGTTCATTCGTTGTTTCTACCGTGCTCCCAACACCAATACCCTCAACATTATCAAAAGGCATTAGCAGGATTCGATCATCTCTAAATCCGACTACTTCTGCCATAATCGAATGTTTCTTGTCTTGTGAGACAATCAAGCACAGATCCTTCAGATTTGCGTTAGGGCCAATAGATTCAATTGTAAGTCCGACAACTTTTACAACTTTACCAAGTTGTTTGACGTATGATTTTTCACATAAATCCAAATATTTGCTTACATTTACATTTACCAAAATATGCCCTCGCTTCTATTTGATTCCTTTAATATTCCCTTTACAATCAAAAATCGACATACATAAGAGATATATTGCTAACAATATAACTCTTAAATGTATATCGACATATTAACTACTTAACTAAAAGATTGAACCCAATCATGTGTAAATATGTCACTATATGCTAGCCAACATTTTTAAGTCTGTGATTAGACCTTTCAGCTGTACATCCAAGCTGCAGTCGATGATTTTTCCATTAGGTATCTCGATCTGACATGAACTTTTTTCAAAATCAGTTTCTTCGACAAACTGAATTTCATAATCTTCTGGAAGTCCTTCCTTGATTCGATCTGCATTAGAACATACATATTCATAATCTTCATTTGAAACTCTTACAGTAAATGATTTACACTTTTCGATGCCGTTAATTGCTTCATGTATTAAATAAGTAATTACTTCTTCATGTTCGCTAGCAACAACACCAGTAAGATGCTCTAATAGATGAACGACTACTTTCACAAATTCTGGTTCAAGTGCATTCACTTGTTGTTCCAGTTCTTTGTTATTCATCGCAATCTGTTCTCTTAGTTGTTCTTCTAAGGCTCTTGCCTCATTTTGACCTAGTTCCACACCCTCTGTGTAACCAAGACGTTTACCTTCTTCACTAGCAAGTTGACGGATTCGCTCTGCTTCTTCATTCGCTTGTGCAATAATTTGCTCAGCTTTTAACTTCGCTTCCTCAATCAAATCATTTGCCTTATTAGTAAGAAGCTCTTCTTCCTCTGCAACTAAACGTTGCATAGAAAGAATATTGAGACCTTCACTAAATTCTTTATTACCATTATTACTGTCAGTTTCAACATGTTCATCTACTGCTACTTTTGTAGCACTTCCCGAAAGTAGGTGGAAACTATTGTCAGAATCTATTATCTTTTTATTATCATTTACATATATATAATGAGACTTAATTAGATTAGACAACGATTTCGTCACCTCCACCTCTGGATATAATGATTTCTGCTGAGTCTTCTAACTTACGTATGATATTAACAATCTTTTGTTGTGCTTCTTCAACGTCTTTCAAACGAACAGGGCCCATGAAGTCCATATCTTCTTTAATCATTGTAGCAAGACGTTTCGATAAGTTATTGAAAATAACGCTTTGAACTTCTTCATTTGCACCTTTAAGAGCAACCGCAAGTTCATTGTTATCAACTTCTCTAAGAACACGTTGAATCGATTTATCATCAAGCGATAAGATATCCTCGAATACGAACATTTTGCGACGGATTTCGTCTGCAAGTTCTGGTTCTTCGATTTCCAATGTTTCCATGATGTGTTTTTCAGTACTACGATCAACAGTATTCAAGATATCTACGATGGAATCTACACCACCAACAATTGTGTAATCTTGATTTACTAAAGATGATAACTTGCGTTCTAATACTTTTTCTACTTCCTTAATTACATCTGGACTTGTACGATCCATTTGTGCGATACGTTTTGCAACATCGGCTTGCTTATCTGGAGATAAGGAACCGATGATTGCACTTGCTTGCGCACTAGGTAAATAAGAAAGGATTAAAGCGATTGTCTGTGGATGTTCATCCTGAATAAAGTTAAGTAATTGAGATGCATCCGTCTTACGAATGAATTCAAATGGTCTAACTTGTAAGGATGCTGTTAACTTGCCAATAACATCTCTCGCCTTGTCTTCTCCAAGTGCTTTTTCAAGCAATTCTTTTGCATAGCCAATACCACCTTCTGCAATGTATTGCTGTGCAAGACATACTTCATAGAATTCGTTTAAAACATCCTCTTTTAATTGAGGAGATACACTACGTGTATTTGCGATTTCTAATGTAAGCTGTTCTATTTCATCTTCTTTTAAATGTTTAAATACTAGTGCTGATTTTTCAGGACCAAGTGTAATTAAAAGAATTGCTGCTTTTTGAACGCCTGTCATCTCTGAAGTGTGATTCATATTAATTACCCCCAATCCTCATTTAGCCAGTTTCTAAGAAGTTGAGCAACTGCTTCTGGATTTTCATCCACGAATTTCTCAATCATCTTACGAGTTTCAGATTTATCGCTATACTCAATATCTTCAAGATCTTGATTTTCTTTCGTAGTAGCAAGTAAATCTTCAACAGATAATTCTGGTTCTTCTTCAACAACTTCAACAGGTCTTGCAACCTTGAATACAACAAACGCTAATAATCCAACAATAAGAACAATAAGCCCAATCATAATGATTGTATCCCAGTTAGATTCTGATGCTTGTTTATCTTGGAAAATAGGTTGTTCCCATGCTGTAATAGATAAGTTACTTGTTGAGATACCAGTTGCCATTTGTACTTGTGTATAAACATCATCTGGTACTTCTAATTGGTTTCTGTCACTGTTTTGTTGAACAAATGCTTCCCATGAAGTATTATCTAATTCACCATTGTTTTCCATTGTCTCTTGATCATAGATTTTATATGTCGTAAGAACAAGTGCCATACTGGATTGATCTGGGAGAACAGCGCCTACTTCATATTCAGTTGTTGTATCTTTCTTATTAGGAAGATAATTATTTGTTTCTGATTTGCTAGATGTTTCTCCAGCATTTGATGTTGTAACATCGTATTGTGTATCATCGTCATTCGAATCAGTTCCAGGTGTTCCACCTGAACCAGATGTACCCTTTGTTTCAGTCTTCGAATTGCTTGATAACATACCTTGATCTTGGCCCTCTGCTGCTGAATACTCAGTATAAAGTTCAGAAACTTTATCCATATTGTATTTAATGTTTGCAGAACCAATTTCAACGTCTTTATAATTTCCGTATTTCAAAAGCATTTGAGTAACATTGCTTACGATTGTATTCGTATATTTTTCTTTGTACTCAAGTGCGGAACTGATTTGTCCACCAAGGGTATCCCCTTCGGAACCATCGAAAATTATTTTACTGTTATTATCAATAATTGTAATATTAGCAGTATCAGTTCCAACAATATTCGCAAGAAATGAAGCAAGACTCGCTGCATTTTCTTGTGATAATGAAGCGTTTTGATCAAATTCAACCATAACACTAACTGTCGCTTTATTTGCTTCAGACAAAATCGTATAGTCGTCTACTGGCTGATTAATAAATACAGTTGCATCTTTAATCCCATCCATCTTAAGAAGTTTTGACCTAACTTCTGTTTGAAGTGCAAGAGTTCTTTTTGTATTCTTTTCACTTTCGCTTGTACTCATATCGTTATCGAAAGCTTTATCATACGTCATCCCTTCACTTGTTAAATCGCTGCTACCAACTGCAATTACAGCGTCTTCATAATTTTCTTTTACAACATTGATTGTTCTATTGTCGGAAGCAAGATTGCAGTCAATCCCGTTACCTTTTAATAATTCTATCACCTGACTTGCAGTCTTTGTATCTTCACAAGTAAGCAACGTCTCATAATCTTTTTTTGTTAATACCAATGCCAGAATTACGATAGCAATGATAATAACCCCGACAACACTTAAAACAATCCCTTTTTGTCTTTTCGTATATTTGTCCCAAAATTCTTTGACTTTTGCAAATATCCCTTTTATTCTTTCTTGCATTACTTCAGCTCCTTAAAACGTACTAGAATTGTAAACTCATAATCTCTTTGTATGCATCTAGCACTGTTTTTCTTAGTGCAACTGTGTAGTTAAGCGAAATATTCGCTTTTTGTTGAGCTATCTGTAAATCGTGCGTACTGTCAGACAAGCCTAACGCAAAGTTAATTTCCTCTTCTTCTGCTGCATTCGACAACTCATTAGTTTCATTAATCTGATTCATTGCCGCGTTAAAAATGCCTTCAAAAACACTTGTACGGTCAGTAGCAGACGAACTTTGGTCTAATGAATTAGTAGAACCGCTCGTCTTATACGCACTCAAATCAAGCACATTTTGTAAACTTGATACGTTCATACTAAATCCTCCAGTTATCCTTAGAATTAATCCCTATTCTATTATTTTCCAACTTCAAGTCCTTTTAATGCCATGGACTTAGTAGCGTTGAAAGCAGTAACATTCGCTTCATAAGAACGTGATGCATCGATCATATTCGTCATCTCAGTTACTGTATCGACATTTGGATATGTAACATATCCCTCCTCATCCGCATCAGGATTAGATGGATCGTACACCCTTTTCATTGCTGTTTCATTATCTTCAGCAATTGTACTTACTTTAACACCGCTTCCTGTGTTACCACTTAATGCATTTGTTAAAGCTAAAGAGAAACCACTTGTTGTTTTCTCTTGAAATACTACCGTTTTTCTTACATAAGGCGTCCCATCACTTGTACGAGTAGTATTAACATTCGCAATATTTTGCGAAATGATATCCGTTCTTAAACGTTGCGCCGTCATCCCCGTTGCGCTTATGTTTAAAGAAGAAAATACTGACATATAAACTCACCTTTCTACTTCACACTATTTAATACAGTTGTAAGTCGTTGAAATTCTTGTGTAATAGAGTCTAACACTGCATTATATTTAATCTGATTCTCAGCATAGTTAGCTTCTTCCACATCGATATCAACATTATTACCGTCCATTCGGTAACTGTAATTTGATTGATCCGTATATACAGATGGTGTTATAGAATCCAAGTTGAGCTTGCCTACTGCCTTATCGAGCACTGGATCTGATTTAAGTGCTCTCGCTAATTGGCTTTCAAAACTCACATCTTGTCTTTTATAATTCGGCGTACTTACATTCGCAATGTTATTTGCCAAAAGACTATTTCTAGTCCAGCACGCATCTGCCGCTTTGTCTAAAACATTGACATAATTAAATGCGCTTGAATTAATCATATAATTACACACCCTTTCTTCAACAATATTATAATAGAAACGACAATTTTACAAGATATTTTTATAAATCATTGTAAATTTCCAAAAAAAGAACAATGTTTTGGCATTTTTTGTAAAAACAAAAATCAAAAAAGAAGACCTGTATGACAACATCAAAAGGTCTTCTTCTAATAACATTAATTTTTTAACTTCTTTAATTCATCAAAAACTACATCATTAAGAACCTTAATGTATGTTCCCTTCATACCTGAGGATCTTGATTCAATAACACCTGCACTTTCGAATTTTCTAAGTGCATTTACTATTACCGATCTTGTTATGCCTACTCGATCCGCTATCTTACTTGCAACCAATATTCCTTCATTACCTTCGAGTTCCTCAAAAATATGTGTGATTGCTTCTAATTCTGAAAATGATAACGTACTAATTGCTGATTTAACAATCTGTATCTTTCTGTTTTCTTCTGCATTCTCTTCATTCACAGATCTCATCATCTCAAGTCCGACTACCGTCGTACCATATTCACTTAAGATAATGTCGTCAATGATATATTGAGAATCACATTTATATAAAAATAATGTTCCTAAACGTTCTCCTGCAATGTCGATTGGCGTTATAATAGCCTGGTATTTATTCACATCTTCTGACTCGAAACCTAATGTTGTCAAATTAACGTTTTCTTTTGTTGATAATACATTTAAAAGACGTTCATTTAACATGGAATCAATATAACCACCAACATTATCTTTAATCAATTCATGAATTTCTTCGATGTCATCACGATTTTTGACACCTAGCACTTTCCCTTTTTTGCTTATAACAAGAATATTAGATTCCAGTATGTCACTTAATATTTCGCAAATATCATTGAAAACAACTTTATGCGAATTATTGTTATGTAGCAACTTATTAATTTTTCTTGTTTTGTCTAGTAATTGTACACTCATTACAATCCTCCCGCACTGCAAGATTACCTTGCCAAGAAATTTTTGATACAGTATATCAAATTTAGCAAACATTCTATTACTTTTTAAATACTACCACATTATCTTTCCAAAAACAATACTATTTACATTATTTTGACAAAGTATAAGTATTTTGCTAATTATTTTTTAAATTTCCAAAACTTTTTATACAATAATAAAGAAAAATAGACCGCAAAATTGTGATTTATATCATCACAAATTTACGGTCTACTCTATTTAAGCATTCTCTACTTCTTCTTTTGCTCTTGTTTCTACGTATCCACATTGCTGATCCATACAAACAAGCTTATTACCTTTTTCCAATAAAACTCCGCCACAATCTGGGCAACGTTTTTCAGATGGTCTCTGCCAAGACATGAAATCACATTCCGGATTATTTTCACATCCGTAATATTTTCTACCTTTCTTCGTTTTGCGAAGAATGATTTCTCCTTCACATTTTGGACACTTAACACCAATCTTTTCAAGATATGGTTTCGTACATCTGCAATCTGGGAAACCAGGACATGCTAAGAATTTTCCATGAGGACCGTATTTCACTACCATATTACGTCCACATTCATCACAAATAACATCTGTAACCTCATCTTCTATCTTATGCTCTTCAAGTTCAGCTTCCGCAGCCATAACCGCTTCATGAAGATCCGGATAGAAATTTCTAATGATTGTTTTCCAGTTAACAGTACCATCTTCTACGCAGTCCAAAAGACTTTCTAGATTAGCAGTAAAGTTTACATCTACAATACTCGAAAATGCCTGTTTCATAATTTGATTAACAACTTCACCGATTTCTGTTACATAAAGATTTTTATTCTCTTTTGCTATATAACGTCTTGCAATGATTGTTGTAATTGTTGGCGCATACGTACTAGGACGTCCGATACCAAGCTCTTCCAACGTCTTTACAAGACTTGCTTCTGTAAAATGTGCAGGTGGCTGAGTGAAATGCTGTTTTGAATCCATTTCCTTTAACTCAAGTTTAGATTCCGTATTTAAAGAACTTGATAATGTATTACTATCAATCTTATCATCATCTGATGTATAAACAGACATAAAACCTTCAAAAATGATTTTAGAAGCTGCACAAGTAAAACGATAGTTATTTGCATCAATCTTTACAGAAGTCGTTTCATATCTTGCTGCTTTCATCTGACTTGCAACAAAACGCTTCCATATTAGTTGATATAATCGGAACAAGTCACGACTTAAAGATTCCTTAAGGACGACTGGAGAGTATTCTACATAAGATGGACGAATCGCTTCATGGGCATCTTGAATTCTCTTCTTAGAATCCTTTTTCTCTTCCTTATCATCAACAAACTCTTGTCCGTATGAATTGATAATATATTCTCTCGCACTCTCTTTCGCCTCGTCACTGATACGAGTAGAATCAGTACGTAAGTAAGTAATTAAACCAACGCTTCCTTTTCCCTTAATTTCAACACCTTCATAAAGCTGTTGAGCAAGACGCATTGTTTTTTGCGTAGAAAAGTTTAATGCTTTCGCTGCTTCTTGTTGTAATGTACTTGTTGTAAAAGGGACTGGAGCTTTCTTTGTACGCTCGCTCTTCTTCACATCTGTAACTTTGTATTCCGCTCCTTCTAGTTCAGAAAGAATCTGATCTAATTCTTCCTTAGAACGGATCGTAATCTTATTCTCTTTATCACCGTAGAACTTTGCAACGATTGGCTTTTTGTCACCATTTACACGAATATTAGCATCTAATGTCCAATATTCTTCTGGTACGAATGCGTTAATTTCCTCTTCACGGTCACAAATAATACGTAACGCTACTGATTGTACTCTACCAGCACTTAAGCCTCGTTTTACTTTTGCCCATAATACAGGACTGATTTGATATCCTACTAAACGATCAAGAACACGTCTTGCCTGTTGAGCATCTACTAAATCCATATCAATTTCTCTAGGTCGTTTGATTGACGATTTAATTGCATTCTTTGTTATCTCATTAAATGTAATTCGAAGTACTTTCTTGTCTTCTAATTTTAAAGCCTTGGATAAATGCCAGCTAATTGCTTCTCCTTCACGATCGGGGTCAGTCGCGAGATAAATCTTATCTGCTTTTTTAGCTTCTTTACGAAGCTTCGCTAAAAGTTCCCCTTTACCGCGAATTGTAATATACTTTGGTTCACAATCATTTTCTATATCAATACCTAACTGACTTTTAGGTAAATCTCTTACATGCCCATTGGATGCTAATACTTCATAATTAGCGCCTAAATATTTCTTAATAGTTTTTGCTTTAGCAGGTGATTCTACTATCACCAAATACTTTGGCATATTACCACTCCCTTACTTCTAGTATCGTTCCATTATTATGAATTATATTCCCCAATTACTATCTAGAGATATTCCCGCCTCATACGTCGTTCTAAACGAGACAATAATACACTACTTCTTTTTTTAAATCAAGCATATTATAATATTTTTTTATTTGTTTATACTTTCATAACATTTCGATACAATAATAAGGTGCTACATTTGCAAGAGAAATATGTATTCTTTCGTCGAATTAAATACTCCTTGTATAATAATTCTTTATAGTCTGTGATATATACCCCTTTAACTCCATCGTAATTAGTGTACTCATCAATTTAGGAATCGATAAATTAGTCCGCTCTGCAATCCGATCTATATGAAGCGGCTCTAAAGACAATACTGTATAAACCATCTTTTCTTCTTTTCCTAACGACGCCTCAACAAGTGGATTACCACCGATTTCGTTAACAACATTTCTTTTTTCTTCTATACACTCCTCCTGCTCATAACGGCTTTTATAAAATTCTAAAATTTCTTGAGGAGTTGTAACAATTTCCGCTCCCATCTTAATCAAATTATTCGTGCCGCTAGACAAATTATCCGTAATCCTCCCTGGAATAGCAAATACATCTCGTCCTTGTTCAAGCGCTTGGTCAACAGTAATTAACGATCCACTTTTTAACCTAGCCTCAACCACCAAAATCCCATCACACATTCCACTAATCAAACGGTTTCTTCTTGGAAAATTTCCTGCTTTCGGAGGGGTACCTAGAGAACACTCACTTAAGACTCCACCTTCCTGTTCCATTTTCATATATAGATCCATATTCTCACTAGGATAACAATAGTCAACCCCTGAACCAAGTACACCTAATGTATAACCTTTTGCACACAACGCTCCCTCATGCGCATAGCCATCAATTCCTCTCGCTAAACCACTTATTATTTGCACACCTGCTTCTGCAAGATGGTACGCAAAATACTTCGCCACTTCCTTTCCATACTGCGAACAATTCCTTGCCCCTACAATTCCTATCGTTAAGACATTTTCTTTCGGAAGCTTACCATTTAGATAAATCCCATACGGTGGATCATAAAGAGTTCTAAGCTTCTTAGGGTAACTACTATCCTCAATCGAGATAAACCGATAACCTTTACGTTCCATATCCGCATACTCTTTCTTGATCCGATTAAAATCCCTACATTCCAAAATCCGAGTGACATCTGCCTCACTTAATTTAGACAGTAATTGCAGTTCTTCTTTCGTCGCATCATAAATGCGATTTACTGTATCAAAATAACATAAAAGTTCACTGATTTTTTTGTGTCCAATTCCTTCTATATTACATAGCCAATACCAAAGTTCACTCCTAGATAATACTGCCCGATTCACTTCACATTCTTTTTGTAAGCTCTGCTCCATCATTATTCCCCCAATACTTTTCATCTAGACTCCGATAACATACTGCTTCCGATAAATGATCCTTTGTTATATCCAACATTCCATCTAAATCAGCTATCGTCCTTGCCACCTTCAAAATCCTATGATATGCCCGCGCGCTAAGCCCCATCCGTTCAAACATCAATGTCAAAAAATCTTGCTCCTCTTTCCCCAGTGCACAATACGTTTTAATCATCTTAGGTGTTAATTGTGCATTAAAATTAATGCCTTCCTTTTGATATCTTTCCAGCTGAATTCGCCTTGCCTCCTTTACCCTTTCCCTTATGGCTGCACTCGATTCCTCCTTTCCCTTTTTTCTAAGTTCTTTATGATCTAATTTATTTGCTTCTATAATAATATCTACACGATCAAGAAATGGTTTTGATATCTTGCTAAGATATTTCTTCACCTGATGTTCGCTGCAATTACATAGGTTTCTATCCGGGTAAAAACCACAGTTACATGGGTTCATTGCACCGCACATCATAAAATTAGTCGGATAGGTATAACTGCCATGTGTTCTTGCGATTGTCACTGTTCGTTCTTCTAATGGCTGGCGTAACAGTTCAATCGTCCCTTTCTTAAATTCAGGCAATTCATCGAGAAACAAAACTCCACCAGTCGCCAAGCTGATTTCTCCTGGCTTAACCGTCTTTCCGCCACCAACCAAGGCTGCATCCGTAATGGTATGATGTGGGGAACGAAATGGCCTAGAACAGATCAACGATTGTTCTTTTGAAAGTAAGCCGCTGATGCTATAGATTTTCGATATCTCGATACTTTCTTCTATCGAAAGAGAAGGCATTATTGTCGGAATTCGTTTTGCAAGCATCGTCTTTCCTGCTCCAGGCGGTCCAATCATTAAGATATTATGTAATCCACTCACCGCGACCTCAATTGCCCGTTTAGCCGCATGCTGCCCAACCACCTCACAAAAGTCCACTTCGTTTTCATTCTGCCCGTTTATAAACATAGATTTTACATCTACATAAGTTGGCTCTATCCATTTTCGATTTGTAAGGAAATCTACTGTCTCACTAAGATTCGATACACCGATTACATCAATCCCATCAACAGTAGCTCCTTCAATTGCATTTTCACTTGGAACAATACAACGCTTTATTCCATTCCTCTTTGCACTATAAACAATAGGGAGGACTCCATTTACTTTCATTACACTTCCATCAAGACTTAATTCTCCAATTAAAAGGGTTTTACTTAAAGAGGTATCTGAAACGATACCAAGAGCTGCTAAAATAGATATGGCAATCGGAAGGTCAAACGCTGTGCCTTCCTTACGGACATCTGCCGGAGAAAGATTCACGGTAATACGTTTTGGTACCATATGGTAGCCTGAATTCTTCATTGCAATCCGCACCCGTTCTTTTGCTTCTTTGACTTCACCAGATAAATATCCAACCATTGAGAAAATAGGAAGCCCATCTGATACATCAGCTTCCACACCAATTATTTCACCGTCAATGCCAATGACGGTCCCACTATATACTTTGCTAAACATACCTTCCTTTCCTAGTTCTTCTCTATGCCAAGTTAAGCATATCAAAACAACTCAAGTTTAACTATATCTTTGTAACGATTGCTTAACACAATGTAAAAAAAGGTGAAAGCTAAAAAAACCTCCACCTTTTCTTGACACATCTCTTAATTCTTTGTGTCCAAAATCTTTTTAATTTCATTCATAAACGTATTCACATCTTTAAACTCACGATAAACAGATGCAAAACGTACATATGCTACTTCATCTAATTCTTTTAATTTATCCATAAGGATTTCTCCAATTTTATAACTTGGGATTTCCTTTTCTTCCATAATAAATATTGCATTTTCAACTTCATCGACTAATGCATTAATTTGATCTACAGATACTGGTCGTTTATGACATGAACGAAAAACACCAGCTTCAATCTTAGTACGATCATAAGGTTCTCTTGTATTATCTTTCTTAATTACAACCAAAGGTATTGATTCAACTTTTTCATACGTTGTAAAACGCTTCAGACATGTATCACATTGTCTTCTGCGGCGTATTGTGCTATTATCATCTGCAGGTCTCGAATCAATCACTTTCGTATTCTCAGTTCCACAAAAAGGGCATTTCATATAATATCCTCCTACGTACCACTACTCATTCTTTGCACGTTCTTCCATTCGTGGCTATAATTAGTATAATTTATTCTACTCTTCTGTCAAGTATTTTCACATATTTTTATGTACTCATCTGGCCATTTTCTTACAATTTGCATTTTGTAAGGACATCTTCGAGATTTACATCCACAAGGATGATATCAGGCCCGATTTGCCGGATGCTTGCCCAATCAATGATATACTCTGTATCCCTTCCTAAAATCCCCCATACTTTACATGGTCCAGGGACAACTATTTTTAGGATACATCCTGTTTCTATGTCTATTTCCACATCTCCAACAAAACCAAGCCGTTCACAGTTACATGCATTAATGACCTCTTTCTGTCTCAAATCATATATTCGCATATTTGCACCTAATTTCCTCTACTCATCCTCTATCAGTATATGACCAAGACTCCCTGTCCTATTCAAGTTTCTACGTTCAAAAAAGAGCAGCCATTGTACTCTCGACCATGACCGCTCTATATTAGTTACTTTTAATCGCTTCTTTTTTTAATGAGATAAGTAGTTCTTCATATTTTTAAGTGCGCTTTTTTCTAGTCTACTTACCTGTGCCTGCGAAATGTCAATTTCTTTCGCGACCTCCATCTGCGTCTTTCCTTCAAAGAAACGCAGTTTAATAATATGATGCTCTCGATCGGGAAGCTTGTCCATAGCCTCTTTCAGTGAGATTTCTTCAATCCAGCTCTCTTCCTTATTCTTCTTATCGCTTATCTGATCCATTATATATAGGGTATCTCCACCTTCCGAATATACAGGCTCATACAAAGAAACAGGATTTTGTATCGCATCTAGTGCAAATACAATATCCTCACTACTAATTCCTATTTCTTTTGATATTTCGCCAACGGTAGGTTCTTTATCATTTCGTTTCATTAACTCTTCTTTTGCATAAATAGCCTTATAAGCAGTATCTCTTAATGATCTACTTACACGTATGGTATTGTTATCTCTCAGGTACCTTCTGATTTCTCCAATTATCATAGGAACCGCATACGTAGAAAACTTTACATTCTGAGTGATATCAAAATTGTCAATTGCTTTCATCAGTCCGATACATCCTATTTGAAACAAATCATCAACATTTTCATTGCTATTAGAAAACCGTTGAATAATACTAAGCACCAAACGCAAATTACCTTTGATATAAAGCTCTCTTGCTTCTTTATCACCTTTTAGAATTCTCTGAAACAATTCATCTTTCTCATTGTTTTTAAGTAGTGGTAATTTTGATGTATTAACGCCACAAATTTCAACTTTATAAAGAGCCATATTGCGACCTCCCAACATACAATTCCTAATGTGTAACAACTATACATTTAATGATTTACCAGTTAAAACAAATTTATACTGTTACAGAGTTTGTAAAAATTACCACATACTGTATGATTTCTTAGGAATATCAAGAATTTGTTGAAAAACGGGCGTTTGGGAATTTAAAAATAATCTCAGTTATAATTAGTATTATTTTCCATTATAAATCTCATGACTTTAGTTAAGAATTTATAAATAGTCATTTACATTTATCAGTGTGTATATTCAGTGCAACGAGATGAAGTTCCTCTTATAATTTTTTTCTCGTTATTGCGACAATATGCCAAGACTTGCAGTTTAAGCCTTAGTATATTGTTCGCACAAAAAACGCCCTCTATCGGGCGTTTTTTTAGTTGAGACGAATCTCAACTCTTACAACAAAGTATCTTCGGCCCTCACTTTTTAGTTCTCGTAGACTTCAAGGCGAAGATACTTTGTCGTGACAAATGCCGTCAGCCATAGCTGACTTCTTCCTCTGGCATTTGTGCACATCCTTCGCGGAGCGTTTTTTTAGTTGAGAGGAATCTCAACTAAAAAAAGAGAATTCAGACCACCCCTCATGGCTTGAATTCTCTCTTTTTCTTATTCCAAACGAATCATTTCCTTACGTAAACGATTAATAATCTTCTTCTCTAATCTTGATATATAGGATTGAGAGATTCCAAGAAGATCTGCGACCTCTTTCTGCGTCCTCTCATTGCCATCTTCCGTATTCAAGCCAAATCTAAGTTGCACAATGATACGCTCTCTCTCAGAAAGTTTAGATAGCGCATTATTCAAAAGCTTACGATCTACTTCATCTTCAATATTCTTATAAATGATATCCTCATCCGTTCCAAGAATATCGGAAAGAAGTAACTCATTGCCGTCCCAGTCAACGTTTAATGGCTCATCGATAGACACTTCCATCTTTGTCTTATTATTTCTTCTTAAATACATTAGAATTTCGTTCTCAATGCATCTAGAAGCATATGTAGCCAGCTTAATATTTTTATTCGGATTAAAGGTGTTAATCGCTTTAATTAACCCTATTGTTCCAATTGAAATCAAATCTTCAACGCCAATTCCAGTGTTATCAAACTTCTTAGCAATATATACAACAAGTCTTAAATTATGCTCAACAAGCAGTGATTTTGTCTCAGCATCTTCTTCTGTACCCAGCTTACTAATAGCGCTTGCTTCCTGCGCAGGATCAAGTGGCGCTGGCAAAACTTCAGCACCTCCGATATAGTGAATATCCCCTCGTTGTTTAAATATTAGATTTCTAAAATCAGGTATGATTCGAAATTGAAATTTGTTTGGTATTGAAATTTTTAAAAGCATACTATTTCCTCCCACCATAATTATCTATTCAACCATCCGAAGCGCTTACCATTAACCTTTATTGTTCGTACTTTACATAAGTTCTTCATGCAATATTAATTGATAATCTTTCTTCGATGATAATGTTCCTTCATATACACAAGCAACCACATCTTCATGTTTGTGTACGACGTTATCAACAGTTACTTCCAGCCCATCTAATACAAGTCCGTACATAGTTCCGTGTTCCTTCCCAATGGAGCGATATGGAATCACTTTTATACGAGTCGTATACTCAAGTAATTCTCTTGTCATAATCTGCTTTAACAAAGTCTTCTCTACAATGATTACAGGGCGATTCGTCAATGGTTCTCGCAAATGATTCCCTGTATCCAACAATGCTTTTGCCTTCACACGTTTCTTCTCAAGTACAATGGATACCTCATATATATTATTTTCCCTCTTACGAAATGAATTAAGATAACGTATTAAATATGGTAAACAAAGTAGAATCAGACCAACAGAGATGAATAACATTAAAATACTAACAGATTTCCTTCCATTCATACCTAACAATTCATTCACATAGGATCCAAACGAACTATTCAATAAGATACAACAAAGAAGTCCACCAATCACAATTGTTACTCCATACATGTACATCAAGAGTACTGCGACCTTCTTTATGCTTTCAAAGCGAAATGCAAGCAATACAACTCCAATGGCCCCAATCCCATAAGACAATATAATTTGAATAAGAACAGGAAAATTCTGATTCATTAGCAGAAGACAACTAATTATCGCACCAAATAAGCTAGCAAACGAATATCTAAGTAGTGTTGTCCTCGTCTGCGTCATCTTAGACACAATAACTAATATGACTAAATCCATACAGAAATTAATAACAAAATATAAATCGATATAAACGATTATATCCAAGTTACACCCCCAGGTTGTCTTA
>CAJMNR010000057.1 GCA_905214875.1 uncultured bacterium
CCGGATATCGATTCCAATGAAAACCGAAGGTTTTCAAACTTTCCCCCAAGCAAGTTTTTGTAGAAAGCATATGATTTCATTTGTCTACATTCTAAAAAGGCCTTGCATTTTTGCAAGGCCTTTTTTGTGTCTTTATTCTGTAGTTGTTTGTTGATCCGAAGAAGAATCATCACCTAACGGCGGCTCTACTGCAATTGCAGTCGGAGTAGGAACAGGTGATTCGGTTGGCACCGGAGTCGATTTCTTCTTTGTAATTCCATTTCCATCATGAATCGTACAATACGTAGATTTCATACTGGATGGAGCGACATAAGGAGTATCATCGGTCTTTCCGGTTTCGTCTTTGTCTAAATAAACAACTTTCTTTGTATGAGGACATTTGTCAGAGGCAAGTTGTCCGCTTTCTGTACAAATTGTATATTCTACATGTTTATCACAATACTCTGTTGGAACAGTACCACTTGCAAAGTATTCTGTCTTAACGGTAGAACCACCAAGCGCTTTGTCACAAACACCATCGACAGCCAGTTTGCCGGATTTAGTACAGATTTTTGCACTTACGATGGAATCTGGTTTTTCAAAGTCTACAGTTTTTAAGTTCTTGTGTACTTTTTCCATGATCTTGCGCCATAAGACTTTCTGATATTTTGTATCAGACTGACTTTCATTTAAGTCATAACCACTCCAAATAGAAGCAGTATAGTAAGGCGTGTATCCAGAGAACCAAAGGTCCGTATTATTGGATGTAGTACCAGTCTTACCAGCAACAGGCATATTTACTGTCTGTAGAGCACATAAAGAACCAGTACCTCCAGAAGATACTACGTCTTCCATGGCATTAGTAAGCAGCCATGCAGTAGAATCTTTCATAACCTGTTTGGATTCTGTATTGTTTTGAAGAAGTACTTTTCCAGAACTATCCGTTACTTTCGTGTAGAAGATTGGAGTATTGTAAATACCACCATTTGCAATTGCTGCATAGGCAGCTGTTAATTCTAAGTTTGTAATACCATCTGTGATACCACCTAAACCTAAGGATAAGTTGATATCAGAACGAACCTGCTGAGATTCTGTTCCAGAAGATGTTGTAGTTGTATCGACACGCTGAGATACCAAAGTCGTAAATCCTAAGGATTGTAACGTATCAAAACCAACTTGAGGTGTTACCTTTTCTAAAGCTTTTACAGTAACAACGTTCATAGAACGTTTGATTGCTTGTCTAAGAGTAGTAAAACCAGCATAATCGTTTGCACCTGACCAGTTACTTACTTTCTTCTGAGTACCAGGATAGTAGTATTCAGAATCGTCAAATGTGGTCGCAAGCGTCATGCCTGCAGTATCAAGCGCTGGAAGAAATGTGGATAGGATCTTGAATGTGGAACCTGGCTGTCTTACCGTATCAGTAGCACGGTTTAACGTACGGTTACCATTCTTATCACCACGGCCACCAACGATGGCTTTTACTTGACCGGTATGTTGGTCCATTAGAGTAAATGAAATCTGAGGCTGAATCTTAAAGTTAATGGATTCGCCGCTGATCTTGTCATCTGCACCAACTTTGGCCTTCTTAAATTCTTCGATATATTTGTCAGCATCCTTTTTATCCTTGTAGTATAAGGAGAATTTCTTATTACCTTGTTCTGCAAAATAGTTTCTTATACTGCCTTCGGAATAGTTTGTAACCTTTCCATCGGAATGTTCCACTGTCAGGCGGTATTCTAACTGCCATTCAGAACTTGAAGGATAATTGGATTCATCCTCTAATACAGAATCACAAATGTCTTGAAGCTCTTCATCTTGAGTCGTGTAGATTCTAAGACCTCCACGGTAAATCAACTGACTAGCTTGCGTTGGAGTATAGCCACATTTTTCAACTAAGTCATCAGTTACCTGAGAAATAACTTCATCAACAAAATAACTGTTGTATCCATAAATGTTTGCTACATTCTCATTTGTGTTAGCAATTCGTTTATATACATTATCGGTATCAGCAATGGCCTCATTATATTCGTCCTGTGTGATATAGGATAAACGAAGCATGTTGTTTAATACTTCTTGTCTTCTAGCCTTATTCTTATCTGGATTCGTGATCGGATTCAGATTCGTAGGACTCTGTGTGATTCCTGCGATAACAGCTGCTTCTGAAAGGGTAAGGTCAGAGACTTTCTTATCAAAGTAGCGGTTGGATGCAGCTTGAACGCCAAGGGTATTGGCACCAAGATTGATCGTATTAAGATAATATTCAAGGATTTGTTCTTTGGACATTCTGTTTTCTAACTGAATGGCTAAGTATTGTTCCTGAATCTTACGCTGTAAGCTTATGATAAAGGTTGGTTCATTACCACCTTCAAATACTTGGTTCTTTAATAACTGCTGAGTCAATGTACTTGCACCTTGGCTGAAGTTTCCTTGTGTTAAACCGGTAACAGCAGCACGGAAGATACCACGTACATCGATACCGTTATGCTCGTAGAAACGTTCATCTTCGATGGCGATAAAGGCTTCCTGCACATCTTTTGGTATGTTCTCGATGGTAACATACTCACGATTAGCATTTTGACCTACTAGTTTTTGAATGATTTGACCATCTGTATTGTATACATAAGTGGCATAGCCAGTTGGCTGGACATTGATATTATTAATGTCTGGGGCATTATCGATTAGCCCGTTAACGATTCCGTATAAGGACGCGGAGCCGACTAAGACACAAAGTACGATTGCTACGAGAAAAAGTCTATATATAATGATATTAGTTTTCTTTGCAAGCTTGGTTGATGAAGATTGAATCTTACGTTGTTTTTCAATGGTTCCTCTCTTGCTAAAATCCATAGTTACCTCCTATCTTGGGAAATGTAAACATAGTTATGTCTACCTATGTATTATATCAAAGAATATACGTCAAATAAAGAGATATATTTATTATTGCCAAAATACGGGTTTGTAAACAAGTCGAAAGAAGTCGAAAATGATTAGAAAAGTGAGAACAAAAATTATTGTATCAGGCCTATAGAAACAGTATAATATAAATGAAGCTATAGGTTGCTCTATTACAAATGTTGGGGGACAGGAGTAGTAGGGTTTAGTATTTTTTTATGAGGAAACATAGGAGGATAACAATGAGGGTACAAGAGTTGATTTCGACAAAAGTGGCAGGTAAGGATAATAACGAACGGCTAACGTTAGAGTATTACTTGACAGAAAAAGAAAGCGAAGAATCAAACGCAAAGGTTTATGGAATTTCAATTACTAAGAAGAGTGATGAAGGTCTAGAAAGCGATGTAGTTGAGAATATTTCATATGAGAAAGATCAAGTGCTAGAATTATTACATACATTAAGCCAGAACACAGTGACACCAATTTGTCTAGTGGAAACATTAGATGATTTGATGACAGAAAGAATGTATGGCTAAAGACATAAAAGTTTGATATAATACCTTCAAGGTTCACTGAGTAGAATGAAGATAATCCCGGAGGTTATTATGATTGAACAATATAAAGAAATCTATGAAGGTGGCAGTGATGAAATCGTGGAGAAGAAATCCAGATTTATTGCCACCGTTTTTCCTGTTAAGCAAGAAGAAGAGGCAGTAAGCATTATTGAAGAAACAAAGAAGAGGTACTGGGATGCCAGACACAATTGTTTTGCCTATGTGATTGGTGCAAGACATGAATTACAGCGATTTAGTGATGATGGCGAGCCTTCAGGGACTGCGGGAAAACCTATCTTAGATGTTTTATTAGGAGAGAATGTTCATAATGCGTTGATTATTGTGACACGTTATTTTGGAGGAACTTTGCTTGGTACAGGCGGCTTGGTAAGAGCGTATCAAGGTGCTGCGAAAGCAGGAATCGCAAGCAGCCAGGTCATTACGAAAAAGTTTGGAAGCAAAGTCCAGGTGAAGACAGATTACAATAATGTTGGCAAGATTCAATATATATTTGGTCAGATGGAAATTGATGTATTAGATAGCGAGTATACCGATGAAGTCCTGTTTACATTAGCAGTTGATAAGGAAATGAATGAGTCTCTTAAGAAGAAGATTCAAGAGGCAACAAGTGCTACTGCAAACTATGAGGAACTTGACGATATATACTTTGCAAAAGTAAATGGACAAGTATTGCTCTTTAATGAATAAAAGATACTTTTTTAGGAAGGAAGATGGAATATGTCAGTACCAAAGGATCCAGTTATGTTACTTAGTTTCTTAAATTTAAAGTTACGTGACTTTTATAGTAACTTAGAAGAACTATGTAAGGATTTGGGATTAGAAGAACAAGAGATTATCTCAAAGCTTAAGACAATTGACTATGAATATGATAGAACTAGGAATCAGTTTATTTAATAAAGCCTGAATGCCAAAAGCGCCAGATAAGTGTAGGAAACTACTTGTCTGGCGCTTTTGGCATTTGACTGAAGAATAAGGGAGGATGTATGAAACGATTCTGCCAAAAGATTGCTGGTATTATAATCATTACGCTTCTGTTAACGGAACTGATGGGATGTGCAGGAAATACCTTACCAGATAATGCCCATGATCTGCTAAGCATTGCTTATTCAGAGATGACAGATCTTAAGAGCTATAGTGTGACCACGCAGTTAAAACTTACTTTAAATTATACGCAGGAAACGAAGGAGATTTCGGTGCGTTCAAAAACTGCAGCGCATAATGAGCCATTTGAGGTGATCACAGAGCATATAATGTGTAATCAGGGGAAAGAGGAATCCCCTACGTATACTTACCTTTTTGAGAAAGATGAAAAAATCTATCAATGTGAGTATGAAAATCAAGAGTGGAAGAAAGAAGAGGTAGACGATACAAGAAAAGAGTTAGTGGCTTCTCCTATCGAATTCGGAACGTATTTTATTGACATTGACTCCTTTGAAATCATAACGGAAGAAGAGGGAGCAATTGTTTTAGAAGGACGAATTTTAAAAGATAACATAGAACAGGCATTGATTCAGACTGGTGTATTAAAGCAATTTTTACTGACTTCATTTCCGATTGAGAAGGTTGAAGAGATACCTGACATCAAAGTGAGGGCATGGATTGCGAAAGACACGGTAACAATCAATAAAGTGGAAATAGATATGAAAGAGACGGTGCAGGCATTAATAAACAGTCTATTTGGTGAGGGAAGCGTGACCGGTTCCAAGGTGGAAAGTTGCATATTTATCATTGACCAGGTGCTAAGAAATAAAGTGGAAGCAATTACACTTACAAGTGAAGTGACAAAAGGACTGGAGGCTATTAGAAACTAAGCCTCCAGCTTTGCCCAGAATTATAGGAATAATTGTTAAGGCAAGCAAGTAATTGTTGTTTTCGATTTTCGTTTTCTCCCAACTTAGTAGAAACGATGGGCAAGGTATTATAGAAGGCAGCTAGTTTTTCAAGTCTTTGTTCTGCTTCTTTAAGCGCAATTTTATAGAGCTCTATAAAGGAAGAATCAAAGGTTTGATCAAGGTTCCATGGATTTTTCCAACTTGTGTGTTCCATGTTTAAGATGGCCTTAGGGTTAGTTACATGGTCAACAGTAAAGAGACAGGATAAGACTGGAGCTTTTACTGTCTTTTGTTCTAAAAATTCGATGATCTTACGCTTTGGACCGCCTCTATCTTGCAAAAATCGTACCTTGGTTGGAATGGAGACAATCGCTTGTCTCATAAAGGATGGTGTCGCGTAAGAAGACTTGTTGTTAAAATAAGTAGCAGTTATCGTTTCTGAGAGAGAATTCGCAAGCAATTTCGCGTCCTCAGGGCGAATATGCGTACATTTACTTGTGTTGAACTCGCTAGGCAGACAGTGGCATACCTTTTGTAAAAGGATATGGTCTATATTAGATTCATACTGGCAGTGGGTGGCAAGATACGTAAGGCCGCCAGATTGACCGACCGTATAGCCTGTATGGGCATAAATAAATGGATGGGTAGTGCAGTCTAATGTATAGTGGCAGAGTAGTCCTGCAAAATAGGAAGTGAAGACCTTAAGTTCCTGTTCGTCTTTTAAGCTAGATAGATAGTCGAGACAGGTCTTAAAGTAGTCATCCGTCTTCTGTTTATGCATGATGGAGCCTAATTTCTTCTTAGGATTTAGGTTGGAACCTAGATGATAGAAGAAGAGGTCAGGTCCTTGTGCTCCGAGATTGAAGACACGGCGATAAGAAGAAAGCATTTGAAAGAATCTAGTATAGTCGTCTTTTAGTAAAGGGCGAAGCAATACTTGATTTGCAAATAGATAATGAGTGATGTAACCGGGCATTTTAATTCCTCCTTTACTTATTATTATATACAGTTAAGGCAAGGATAGCCACGTGCTTACGGTTGTATAAGTTGAAAATGTCTGTTACAATAAGGACAAATATATGTGCGAGGCAAAAATTATGGATTTATTTGATTATATGAGAGAAAATACAATGAAAAAAGAGTCTCCGTTAGCATCCAGACTTCGCCCTACAACATTAGAGGAAGTAGTGGGACAAGAGCATATCATCGGTAAGGATAAGCTGCTGTATCGTGCAATTAAAGCAGATAAGCTTAGCTCGTTGATCTTTTATGGACCACCGGGAACTGGTAAGACGACACTCGCGAAAGTTATCGCTAATACGACTAGTGCTGAATTTACGCAGATTAATGCTACAAGTGCCGGAAAAAAGGATATGGAAGAGGTCATAGAGAAGGCGAAAGAGACTGCAGGAATGTATGGAAAGAAGACAATTCTGTTTGTAGACGAGATTCATCGTTTCAATAAGGGACAGCAAGATTATCTGTTGCCGTTTGTAGAAGATGGAACGATTATCTTGATTGGTGCGACTACGGAGAATCCGTATTTTGAAGTAAATGGCGCCTTGATTTCCAGATCGATTATCTTTCAGTTAAAAGCCTTAGAGGCGAAAGACATTAAGAAAATCATCCTTCGTGCCATTACGGATAAAGAGAAGGGGCTTGGTGTCTACAAGGCAAAGATTACTGATGATGCGTTGGAGTTTCTAGCAGATATTAGTAACGGGGATGCCCGTAATGCATTAAATGCAGTAGAACTTGGAGTACTTACGACTCCTCCGTCGGAAGATGGCTGGATTCATATTACGACAGAAGTTGCTAGTGAGTGTATCCAGAAGCGTAATATAAGATATGATAAGACAGGGGACAACCATTATGATACGATATCCGCGTTTATTAAGAGTATGCGTGGTTCGGATCCAGATGCAGCGATCTACTATCTTGCAAGAATGCTTTATGCTGGAGAAAGCGTAACTTTTATTGCAAGAAGAATTATGATTTGTGCTGCAGAGGACGTATCAAATGCTGATCCAAATGCATTAGTTGTTGCAACCAATGCCGCATTAGCAGTAGAGCGAATCGGTATGCCGGAAGCAAGGATTATTCTTGCGCAGGCAGCAGCTTATGTAGCAACAGCGCCAAAGTCTAACTCCGCCTACGTAGCGATAGACAAAGCGTTAGAAGCAGTAAAGAATCAAAAGGCAGCAGCGATTCCAAGTTATCTATGTGATGCCCACTATAAAGGTGCTGCAAAACTAGGACATGGCATTGGCTACAAGTATGCCCATAACTATAAAAATCACTATGTAAAACAGCAGTATTTGCCGGATGAGTTCAAGGACGAGACATTTTACGAACCATCTAATAATGGTTATGAACAACAGATTCGTGCCCACATGGACTTTATCAAAGAAAATCCAGAAGAGTAATAGGGGCGGTTGCTTCATAATAACAAAAAAAGCGAGCATTCGTAAAAAATGCTCGCTTTTTGTTTATTCTTCGTCATCTTCGTGGTGCTTTCCTGAAAAATAGCGGTAAATTAATATATAGCCGTATAAGATAAGCGGCACAACTAAAGAACAGAATAAGCTTGCTTTAAATAATCCAGTTGCAAAAGAAGAATGTAGCATCGATGCAACTAATGTACTTATGTAGCTGCCGATTAAGAATACGATTCCTACAATTGCAATGATCTTTTTCGTTTTTTCCATTGGCGATCCTTTCGTTTCAATCAAAAATAGTAACTTAAGCTTATTATACTTGATTTTAGGCATTCCGCAAGTAGCATTCATTTCCTCATACATTAGTTATAGGCTGAGGCTATAACTAGATGTAAATTTCAAGTATTAACACTATTATTATCAAAATGGTATGATATAACCAGAAGTTAAGAAATGAAGATATTAAATACATAGATAATAATAGAAAGAAGGAATGAAGCATGAGTAAATTAAATGAAAGAGAATTAAGATTTGAAACGAAACAATTACATGTTGGTCAGGAGGAAGCAGATCCAGTTACAGGAGCAAGAGCAGTACCAATCTATCAAACATCTTCTTATGTATTCAACAATAGTGAACATGCAGCTGCAAGATTCGGATTAACAGATGCAGGTAATATCTATGGAAGACTTACGAACCCAACGGAAGATATTTTCGAACAAAGAATCGCAGCACTTGAAGGCGGTGTAGCTGCCTTAGCCGTAGCATCTGGTGCAGCAGCAATCACGTATACATTCCAAAACCTTGCACAAGCAGGAGATCATATCGTAGCATCCAAGACAATCTATGGTGGTTCTTACAACTTATTAGAACATACACTTCCTCAATACGGAATTACAACAACATTTGTTGATATTGAGAATCTTGATGAAGTAAAAGCAGCAATCAAAGACAATACGAAAGCTTTATTTGTCGAGACTTTGGGAAATCCTAATTCCAATGTGGCTGACATAGAGACACTTGCTTTGCTTGCACACGAATATAAGATTCCATTAGTTGTTGATAATACCTTTGGTACACCATACTTAATTCGACCAATTGAATATGGTGCAGACATCGTTGTACATTCTGCAACAAAATTCATCGGTGGACATGGAACGACAATCGGTGGTGTCATCGTTGATGGTGGTAAATTCGACTGGGAAGCATCTGGCAAGTTTGCATCATTAACAGAGCCAAATCCAAGCTATCATGGAATCAGCTTTACAAAAGCAGCAGGACCAGCAGCATTTGTAACAAAGATTCGTGCCATCCTACTTCGTGATACAGGAGCGACTCTTTCGCCATTCCACGCATTTTTCTTCTTACAAGGACTTGAGACATTGTCCTTACGTGTAGAACGTCATGTTGAAAATGCGCTTAAGGTAGTAGAATATCTTGCAAACCACCCTCAAGTAGAGAAAGTAAACCATCCATCCTTACCTGATGCACCAACACATGAGTTATATAACAAATATTTCCCTAACGGTGCAGGTTCTATCTTTACCTTCGAAATCAAAGGTGGAGCAGAGGAAGCAAAGAAATTCATTGATCATTTACAAGTATTCTCCTTACTTGCCAATGTTGCAGATGTAAAATCTTTGGTAATCCATCCAGCATCTACGACACATTCTCAATTATCTGAAGAAGAATTAGCAGAGCAAGGAATCAAACCTAATACGATTCGTCTTTCCATCGGTACAGAACATATTGACGATATCATTTATGATTTAGACGAAGCATTTAAAGCAATTAAATAGAACAGTTATAGCCCCATGTTATCCCGACAAAAGGTAGCACGGGGCTTGTTTTGTTGAAAAACTCACTTGCTGATGTTATACTAGAAGAATTCTAGTATAGAGGTGGAACTTAAAAAATGAAAGAAAAACAGACTAAAAAATATGAAATCGATATGTGTAGCGGCTCGATTCTTAAGAAAATGCTGGTGTTTGCATTACCGCTTATGTGTTCGAGCATACTACAGCTTTTGTTTAATGCTGCAGATATCGTTGTCGTAGGAAAATATGCAGGAGATAATTCATTAGCAGCTGTTGGTTCAAATACTGCTTTAATCAGTCTTCTTACCAATTTATTTGTTGGCCTATCCATTGGTGCAAATGTTTTAGCAGCAAGGTATTATGGAGCCAAACAGGAAGAAGAACTTAGTGATACCGTACATACCGCCATGCTGTTAAGCGTAATAAGCGGATTAATTTTAACTGTTATAGGAATAATAGGAGCCAAACAAATCTTAATCTGGATGCAGACACCAGAGGAAGTGCTTCCGTTAGCCGTCATCTATCTTCGGATTTATTTTCTAGGGATGACGTCAACAATGATTTATAATTTTGGAAGCTCCATCCTTCGTGCAGTTGGAGATACGAAGCGTCCATTATATTATCTTTTTGAAGCAGGAATCGTCAATGTAATCCTTAATCTGATCTTTGTTATCTTATTCCACATGGATGTGGCAGGGGTAGCAATTGCAACGGTTGTATCCCAGACCATTTCGGCATTTCTAATCGTACGATGCATGATTAGGGAAAAAGGCGGAATTCAACTAATATTGAAAAAACTTAAGATTCATGGAGACAAGTTGAAAGGGATATTAAAAATCGGTCTTCCGGCAGGGGTACAGGGAATCATTTTCTCCTTATCTAACGTGGTCATTCAATCGTCCATTAACTCGTTTGGAGCCATAGTTGTAGCAGGTAATTCGGCGGCCTCCAACTTAGAAGGATTTGTTTACTTTGCAATGAATGCGTTTTATCAGGCAACCATCTCCTTTACAAGCCAGAATTATGGAGCTGGGAACTGGAAGCGAATCAATCGTATTGCCATTACCGGGCAGTTCTTGGTCATCATCGTTGGAGTAGTTCTTGGAAATGCCGTTCTCTTATTTGGACATCAATTGCTAGGAATTTATTCTTCCAACGCCGATGTGATTGAAGCTGGAATGCAGCGCCTTCGTATTATCAGCCGTACCTATGCGTTTTGCGGCATGATGGATGTCATGGTCGGATCTTTGAGAGGAATCGGCTATTCTGTATTGCCGATGATCGTATCCTTAGTTGGAGCATGCGGACTTCGTCTGTTATGGCTGGCAACGATATTTAGAATTCCAGAATTCCATACGATCTCAATGGTTTATGTTTCTTATCCAATCACATGGATCATTACCCTTTCCGTACATGTAATGTGTTTCTTTATTGTGAAGAGAAAGCTAGTTCATAAAGTGGCGCTTGCAAAATAACTCGAAAAATGTAACACGAATTCATTTGACGTATATATCAAAGTGATATATCTTTAATATATCAAATTGATATATAGGAGGTCACGTACATAATGAAACGGCAAAATATAAGAAGTCTTGTTTTACTAATTTCATTCTTACTATTTCCCATTACCTTTTATTATTTCTCTCCCTATGTGATTATAATGGGGGCAATGGAAGGCATCATAACGGGAAGCTTTTTGCTCTTTATAACGTTAGCGCTTGCTGCAATCTTTTTTGGAAGGGCATTTTGTGCATACGTCTGTCCGGCAGGGGCACTGCAGGAGGCACTTGAGAAAGTAAATGGAAAGCCTGCAAAGATTGGCTGGCGAAAGTACATAAAATACGCAATATGGATTATTTGGATTATTATATTGTTACTTCTTTTCGTAACAAGCGGAGGCGTGAAAAAAGTTGAGCCGGCTTTTATGACGAACCGTGGAATCTCTGTTTCTGAAATTGGCTGCTATATCATTTACTATATGGTGTTATTTTTAATTGTGATCACGAATCTGCTTGGTGGACGAAGAGCATTCTGCCATTATTTCTGTTGGATGGCGCCCTTTATGGTAATCGGCATTAAGGTAAGAAAGTTATTGCATTTACCAGGACTGTACCTTGAGGCGGACAAAGATGCTTGTGTGGGCTGTAAACAGTGTACGAAAAATTGCCCAATGAGCCTACAAGTAGAGGAGTCAGTAAAAGGCGGAAACTTACCATGTACCGACTGTATCTTATGCGGCAAATGTGTAGATGCATGTCCGAAACACGCCATAACCTATAAGTTTAAAAGGAGATAAGAACATGGCAAATGAAAGAAAGTTAGACTTTGTAATTCTAGGCCTATTAAGTCATGAATCACTTACCGGCTATGAGATAAAAAAAAGAATGGATGGAACGCTCAGCTTCTTCTGGGGTGCAAGCTTCGGTAGCATCTACCCAATACTTAATAAGCTTGCAAAAGAGAATAAGGTCACAAGGCAAGAATGTAAGGAGAGCGGACGGGAGAAGTTAGTCTATACGATTACCGAAGAAGGACGAGAAGAGTTAAGAAAATGGCTTAACGTTCCGGTAACGAGAGATGAGCTGCGCTTTGAAACGCTGTTAAAACTATTTTTCGGAAATGAAGTCGGCCCCGAGGTGACAATTGGCCATTTGATGGAGTTTGAGAAAAAGACAAAAGAAGGAATGCCATTCTTAAAACAGTCGGTGGAAGTGCTAGATAAAATAAAGGACCAGGATGAGACGCATCTATATTATATGTTGACTGCGAAATTTGGCGTCATGGTCTATGAAACATATCTTAAGTGGTGTGAGGAAGCAAAACAGGTATTAGAAGAGAGGGAGAATAAAAAATGAAAACAGCAATCGTATATTATTCATTAGAAGGTAATACCGAGTACGCAGCAAAAGAGCTTGCAAGTAAGCTGAAGGCGGACCTTTATAAATTAGAACCAGAGAAGGCATACAAGACAGGTAGAGTGACAAAGTTTATCTGGGGCGGAAAAAGTGCAGTCTTTGGAGACGAGCCAAAGTTAAAGCCATTTCATTTTGAGGTATCTGATTACGACTTGATTATTCTTGGAACTCCAATTTGGGCGGGAACCTTTGTGCCACCAATTCGTTCCTTCTTTAAGGAACATGACTTAAGAAATTCAAAGCTTGCAGTGATGACAAGTTCCTTAGGAGGAGCAGGAAAGTGTATCTCAAAATTAGAAAAGGAAATCGGAACGACCAATATCATAGCAACCCTTGATCTAATTGAACCACTTGCCCACCCTAAAAAGGAAAATGAAGAAAAAATTCAGGTATTTCTGCATCAAATAATGACAACGCAACAGGTGGAGCAATCAATCTAAGGGCGTGTCAGCTTCTCTTTTGAAAAGAAGATATTCGAGGTTCCAAGTTCCGTTTCATAGGTAGAACAGTACGTTTCGAACCCTAAGATAAGTTCTTTTGTGCTTCCCTCCACTTTCAGGTTCTTCGCATTTGCAAGATGTACCTGATACATCTCTTTGGGAATTTCCTGTCCAAAGTGGCTGGAAAGAAATGTGTCAAATGGCATCAAGGCAACACGTTCCAATGTCTTGATATATTCAGCTACTGAGGTGGATTCCTCGAAGAAGAGCCAAAGGTATTGGTTTAACGCATCTCCGGCAACAAGGAGTCTGTCTTCTTGGATTAGAAGTCCAATGGAACCAGAGGTATGGCCTTTTAGATCGACAACTTCTACATGGAGCCCGCCAAGATCGAATACTGTGCCAATGGCAAGGGGCTTACATGTAATTGGTTTTGGCTGAAGGTAGTAAGCAATCTCTTCCTCTGATAGATTTAGATGTTTTAATTCATGTCCAAGTGTAATATGTAACGTCTCATCCCCTGAATAATACGGTATAATTGCAATGTCAGGTTCGGATATGTATACGCTGTCAAAACGGTAATCCCCTAGAATATGGTCAGGGTGCCCATGTGTGTTGATAACGATATAGTCTGTCTTAATTATGCTTTCCACATACTCTCTTAAATCGCTCATTCCAAATCCCGTGTCAACAAGTATCGCTAGTTTCTCGCCAATGATTAATGTGCAATAATCACCTTTTATATCCGCGATATGATAAACATAGTCTCGGATCTTAATGCATTCGTATGGAAAACGTTTCATGGGAAAAACCTCCTTTTTTCATTATTATAGGTGGTTGGTTTGGTAGAGTCAAATGATGAAAGGAATATTAATTCTGCAAATGCGAATGATATATGTATACAACTAAAGGAGACTAAAATTATGTGTACAGGACTATGTTTTAAAGCAGCAGATAATAATGTCCTTTTTGGACGAAATATGGATTTGGCCTATGAGTTTAACCAGCAAGTCATAATTATGCCAGAAGGCTATCAGTATGAAGACAAAGTGTCAGGGAATATGGTTACCAACAAAGTTCCAATCATTGGAATGGGAACATGTATTGATAATCATGTGGTATATGCGGAGGCAATGTCAATAAAGGGGCTAGCCTGTGCCGGCCTCAATTTTGCAAGGTATGCCTATTTTGAACCGAAAAGTGTGGAAGGAAAAATCAATCTGGCTCCTTATGATTTCATTCAATGGGTGTTATCGAATTTTTCAACGGTAGAGGAGGCAAAAGAAGCAATCAAAGGTATTGAACTAATTGATGCACCGTTAAATAAAGATACACCGGTAGCGCTGCTACACTGGATGATTTCCGACAAAAGCGGAGCCTCTATTGTGGTTGAGAAGACAAAAGCAGGCTTAAAGGTATATGATAATCCAGTAGGAGTGATGACAAATGATCCAACCTTCGATTGGCATTTGACAAATCTAAACGAGTATCTTTATCTTGCTCCAGAGCATCATCAAAATGTTGTATGGGGGGAGAAAGAATTAAAAGCATTGGGAATCGGCAGCGGAACACTTGGAATTCCAGGAGATTTTGCTTCCGTTTCCAGATTTGTTCGAATCGCCTACATTTGCACACATACTCCAAAAGTAGAAGGAGCGAATGCCATTAGCCATGTATTTAACATGCTAGAGTATGTTAAAATGGTGAAAGGCGGAGTGAGAACAGAAGATGGACGAGAAGATAATACGCTGTATTCTACCTGCATGGACTTAGAAAATGGAATCTATTATTATCGGACTCGTGAAAACAGCAGGGTAAATGCAGTTAGTTTGAAAAATGCAGATTGTACAAATGGTGAACCGATCTTGTTCCCTTATAAGAACGAACAGGATTTTAATTATCAAAATTAGAAGAAAAAAGCCGATTCGGATTTGAAATCGGCTTTTTTTAATTGTTAGGAAATTTCTCTGTCGAGCTCTTTCCTAACAATTAAAAACGTCCCAAAAAGCGGAGAAAGTATTCAGAGCAGTACTACGCTTTTAGCAAGATAAAGATTGAATTTTTTTGGTATATTAATATATAATTATGTATTATTATGGAAAATAAATAGATGGAAGGATGTTTTTATGAAAAGAACCCGTGCGCTGCTTTATTTTTCATTTATTACTTACTTATGCAGTACAGTGATAAAAGAAATGGAGTATTTGGAGAAGTTTGAAGAAGTTGGATTCGCTTTTTTGTTCCTACATATTACAGGAAGACTACTACTACATGGAATTGGATATTTTGCTATCTTTAGTAGTATTTTATCTTTGGGTCATGTTGTGAGTAGTTTATATTATTATATAAAAGGATATGGTATGTCTCCAATATTCTTGTATCCGATTGTAATAATTCCTTCAGAAAAGAAATTCGGTATTCACCTAAATTTTCTTGATTTGTTTAAATATTTGTATCCTGAAAAAATAATTACTAAGACAAAGGAGAACTATGATACAAAAGAAGTTGTTGGAATATGCTCAAATGCGTATTTATATGCCTTCTATAGTCAAATTATTGGATCAGTTTTATGGGGAATTTTGTTTTTATATCAGAAACAATATCTGCTTATGTTTAGTATGCTCTGCAATTGTATTGTATGTATATCTTTTGCATATGTAAAAGAATCCTTGTATCGTGGTTTATTAGTGATGCGAAAGGATATTAGAGGTGGTGCGATTGCTTTATATTTGGCAAATCAAGCAATCCTATACCATAGTAAGAATCACTGGGCTTATACCGAGTTAGATAATATTGTTATGCAGCAAAATGACTGGGATGAGGCTCAAATCATTGAAACCATAAAACATATGTATATGATTAAATGTGTTAATTCCGAGTTTCCAATAAGCAAGAACATAGAAGAAGCAGTAGAAAAAAAGTATTTACTACGAAATATGAATGAGTTTAGTGATACATGGGTTGGTGACGAAAAGTACAGCTTATTAAAACAATATTTGTATACAGCGATGATTTGTGAAAATCAAGGAGATAGAAACCTTGCAATTGGACATTTAGAAAATCTAGAGAGTGAATCTTCGCGTCATCCTACATTTATTCCAAGCACATTTAGTTTCTACTTAGAGATAGGAAAAGAGAATATAATTAGGCAGGATAAGACGAAATTCTTTTATAATAAATTGCTTCGCAAAAATAGCTACTACTTAAAATTTCAAAATTATAAAGAAAATTATAGTTACGTGATAGAACGAGTAAATCAATTATGCAATGTTTATGATGGAGTGTAATGGTATATTGAACTTGTAACACTTCTAGAAGTCAAAGAATGTACCGATATACTTAATGAAGCAGTAAATTATATCACAAAGAGCTATACGTATGATTCATTTGGTAGAGTATCAGGCATGGTATACACGAATGCGAATGGAAAACAAGTAGAAACTTATAGTTATTCGTATGATAAGAATTCTAATATTGTAAGAAAAAATGTACAGTATGGTTATTCAAAAGTAGATGTATATGAGAATAAACAATACGTATACAATGGATTAGGACAATTAGTAGAAACTATTTCTAGTAATAAAGAAGGAAAGTCTACAAGTACATTCTATAAGTATGATGTAGTCGGAAATAGAATTAAGATGATTGATAATAAGATAAATTGTACGACGGAGTATGAGTACAATGACTTAAACCAATTATTATCATCTACTACAATTAACAATGTTACAAAGAAAGAAACATCAAAGATTAAGTATGTTTATGATCAAAATGGTAATCAGATTTCAAAAGAAGATACTATTACTAAAGAGAATGTAAGTTATGAATATGATGTTGAGAATCGCCTGATTAATGTATCAGGAAAGAAGGCTGATGGAACTTCTTATACACAAGAAAATAGATATAATGGTTCCGGACAACGTATCTATAAAAGAGATGTGGAAGTTGGTGCTACAACAAAAGTTGATGTTACAAGATATTACTATCAAGACGGAATGGTAGCATATACAACAAATGAAAGTGGTAATCTTAAAACATTTAATTATTATGGTGTAGATAATAATATTATTGGCTCTACGAGATACCATTCTGGAAATGTAGAGTATTATCTATACAATAAAGATATCCAAGGAAGTACAACTAATATTCTTGATGAAGATGGAGACAGCAGTATTGGATACACATATGATAATTTTGGTACAGCAACTGTCTATAGTGTAAAGAATAATGTACACAATGAGATTACGTATACAGGAGCAGTATATGATAATAGTACTGGTTTATATTATATGAATGCTAGATACTATGATTCTGAAATTGGTAGATTTATTACTCAAGATACGTATCGTGGAGAAAAGAATGATGCTGGAACATGGCATCTGTATGCATATTGTGCGAATGATCCGATAAATTATGTAGATCTGTGCTGGTATAATTAAGTTGTAACACCTTGGTATAAATTTTGCTATAATGAA
>CAJMNR010000058.1 GCA_905214875.1 uncultured bacterium
CCTCACGGTCTGGGCGATTTTTCTTTTAGGGGACTTTTTTTACAGCCCCTTTTTTGTTTATACATAATTACAATAATCAATAAATAGGTACATTTTGAAATTAAAAAATAGCGATAAAAAGGTTAGAGCACCTTCTCAATCATATATCCTTCCCTTACCCCCCACGCAGATAGCTGTACTTGGTTACATTTATAATAGCTATTGATTTCATCAAGTACAAGTAAGCCTGGAAGAATCGTATGGATTCGGTCAGGAACGATTTTTAAAATCTTTTTCATTGCTTTTTTAGGATTATCTAGCATATCCAAAAGCATTTGATTGATTTTAGCGCACTCCATTTCTGTGTTGGTGCTATCTAGCTTATAGTAGTCATTATAGAGTTTCATGCAGGCACGAATGGTGCCACCGACTCCAAGGACATGTTTTTGTTCCTTAATATTGAGCTTTTCTAATTCTTCATGGACATGGGAGCGGATGTGAGCTTGCTCTTCCACGGTTGGAAATAAGTCATTTACATGTTTGGAGAACATAGAAAGAGATCCGAGCGGGATGGAAATCGCATGTTCAGCTTTTTGGTCATTAAAGCAGACTAATTCGGTGCTTCCACCACCGATGTCTACGACCATACCGGAATCTTGAGTCGTATTGTAGGTGGCGCCTTTAAAGTCATAGAGAGCTTCTTGCTTTCCAGATAATACGACGACTTCAAATCCTGTTTCTTCGGAAATGGTCTTAAGGATATCTTCCGTATTTTCAACATTACGAAGAGAAGCAGTAGCAATTACATAGCATTTATCAAGGCCAACGCACATTACGATATTTCTAAAGTCTTTAAGGGCATTGATGATTACTTGGATTCCTTCTTCTGATAGGAAATGTTCTTCTGTTACATAGCCAGCCAGACCGGCCATATATTTTTTGTGAAAAGTAGGGAGTAGAGTTTTTTCTACAACACGATAGCAGGATAATCGCATGGTATTTGAGCCAATATCAATGATTCCATACATGAGGTGTTCTCCTTCCTGTTATTAATAGTTTTATCCTTATATTTTTGCAAGGAGGCATTCGGTCATAATAACATGGTTTGAATCTAGCCCGGAAAACATACATAAGTCTTTTATTGTTTTTGCGAAAATAATTATTTATTAAAACTTAATATTTGATTTACTTTATTTTTCTTGAACAAGAGTCGAAATACAGTTATACTAAATTGAACCGACCGACGGGTCAGTCGACAGAGGAAAAGGAAACAACTATAGGAGGGAACAAGAGTGATATCAAAGTTTAGTGTAAAAAAGCCGTATACCGTACTCGTTGGGGTAGTACTGGTAATCGTCCTTGGTTTTGTATCATTAACTAGGATGACGACGGATTTACTGCCAGATATGGATATGCCATACGCAATTGTAATGACTACATATGCTGGAGCAAGTCCTGAAGAAGTAGAAAAAGAGGTAACGGCGCCGATAGAAGGCTCGATGGCGACAACATCCAATATAAAAAGTGTCAATTCGTCATCATACGATAACTATTCCGTTGTAATATTAGAATATGAACAAAGTGCCAATATGGATTCTGTATTAATCGAAATGCAGCAGAAGTTAGATCAGTTAAAAGGCAATTGGAAGGATGCTGTAGGTGCGCCAGTAATCATGCAGCTTGATCCGGATATGATGCCAGTCATGGTTGCATCTGCAGATATGAAAGACAAGTCCCAGGCGGAAATCTCTGATTATGTGGAGAATACCCTTGTACCATCTCTTGAGAGTATCGAAGGTGTAGCAACGGTATCGACAACAGGAACATTGACAGAAGATCTTCAAGTGACAATGAATCAAAAGAAAATTGATGCGTTAAATAAGAAGATTCAAGAGAAGATTGATGCACAGTTTACAGATAAAGAAGAGGAATTAACGAATTCATCTGATGAAGTAAAAGATGGTCAGACAAAGCTTGAGTCTGGAAAAGAGCAGCTGACAGATCAAGTAGGTTCCTCTACAAATGAAATTATTAATCAAAAGATTGAACTTTCCAAACAAGAAACAGAGCTTGCGCAAAAACTAGAGGATTTAAAAGCAAGTAAAACATCTATGTCCTCAGCAATCGAGTCTTTACAGAGCGCATATGACGGTGCTGTAAAGTTAGAAGAAGCAATTACACAGCTTACGAAGTTACAGGAAAGTCTTCCTGCAGTTCGAAAAGGTGCTGTGGCAACATTAGTAACACAAAATCCAGCAGCGACAGAAGAAATGCAGAAGCAGGTGGGAGATGCAGCCGTATTAAATGTACTTTCCCCACTGAAAGACCAGCTTGGCTATGAGCTTACTTCCGAGGAAGACGTAGCAGCTACGGTGAAGTCTCTTCAGTCAAAGCTTGATGAAATCAATAGCAGCTTAGTTAAGCAGGCAGAAACATTTAAAGATGCTGGTATCACAATGTCAACGTATAAGGACATCCCAGCAGCAATTACTGGTCTTACAAAAAGCTTAACAGACATCAATAAGGGTATTAAGACAGTGGAGTCTGCACAAAAGCAAATCAAAGAAGGAAAGACAACACTTGATAATGCACTGAAAACATTAAATGAGACTCAGATTAAGAGCATTCTTGAGATGAGCGAATCTTCTTCGAAGCTTGCAGAGGCTTCTGGAAAGATCGAAGATGGAAAAACACAATTAGAGACTGCAAAAGAGTCAGCAAAGAGCTCTGCAGATCTTGATACTGTATTAACACTTGATAACTTAAATAATTTATTAGTTGCACAAAACTTCTCTATGCCAGCAGGCTATGCAGGTACAGGAGATGACAAATACCTTGTACGTGTTGGAGGTAAGGTAACTTCCAAAGAGGAATTAAAAGATCTTGTGTTACTTGATCTTGATATGGATGGAATTGATCCAATTAAGGTATCCGACGTTGCGGATATTAAGACAGTAGATGATTCCGGGGATTCTTATTCCAAGGTAAATGGAAATCCAGCCATTATGTTATCCTTTGAAAAACAGACAGGCTATTCCACAGGCGACGTTACTGACCGTCTAAAAGATAAATTTGAATCATTAGAAAGTCAAAACAGTGACTTAAATATGAGTATTATGATGAACCAAGGCGTATATATCGATCTTATCGTGCAGTCCGTATTGGAAAACATGATTTTTGGTGCAATCCTTGCCATTATCGTATTACTTTTATTCTTAAAAGATATTAAGCCTACTTTAATCATTGCATGTTCGATTCCATTAAGTGTAATCTTTGCAATTGTATTAATGTATTTTTCAAATATCTCATTAAATATCATTTCACTTTCCGGTCTTGCACTGGGAATTGGTATGTTGGTGGATAACTCCATCGTAGTAATCGAGAATATCTATAGATTACGAAACGAAGGTCTTTCCATCCGTAAGGCAGCAGTACAAGGTGCTAGTCAGGTTACAGGTGCCATTATAGCATCTACGTTAACAACAGTTTGTGTATTTGCACCAATCGTATTTACGGAAGGTATTACACGCCAATTATTTGTGGATATCGCATTAACAATCGCATTTACATTGGCAGCCAGCTTATTGGTGGCACTTACATTTGTACCGATGATGGCAGCCGGCCTTCTTAAGAGTACAAAGGAAATTAAGCATAATTTCTTTGAACGAGTTCAAGATGGATATGAACTAGTTCTTAAAATGTGTATTAAATTAAAACCAGTTGTATTTATTGCAGCAATCGTTCTTCTTGTTATTAGTGTAAAGGCTGCATTCTCAAAAGGTTTTTCATTTATGGATATGGAAATGAGTACAGACCAGATTAGCGTTACGATTGGACCGAAAGAGGGAGAAACGTTAACGTTTGAGGAATTAACATCTGAGACTGATAAAGTCATGGAAAAGCTTTCTTCAATTGAAGGAATTAAAGATATCGGTGCCATGGCAGGCGGCGGTGGCATGCTTTCTTCTATGGGAGGCGGATCTAGCGACACAGTATCCATGTATCTTGTATTAGATGAAAATGCTAAAGTTGATAACAAGAAAATCAATGACCAGGTAAAAGAATTAACGAAAGATATGAAGTGTGAAGTAACGACTAGTTCTTCTGCTTCAAGCATGACTTCCTTTATGGGAAGCGGTATCAGCGTTGAAATAAAAGGAAATGATCTTGATAAGTTACAAGACCTTGCAACAAAAGTTGCAGAAGTCGTAAAGAACACAGAAGGTACTGAGAAAGTAGAGGATGGTCTTGATGACACGACAGCATCATTTACAATCACAGTAGATAAGGAAAAAGCTGCAAAATACAATATGACAGTAGCGCAGGTATTCCAGCTTGTAAGTAAGGAAATGGCATCTGCAACATCTACTACGACGATTTCCACAGACATTAAAGATTATGAAGTATATGTACAGAGTGGAGAGCAAAAAGATGTAACAATCGATGACATTAAGAAATTAACATTTACGCATACGGACAAAGAAGGCAATAAGAAAGACATTCCGTTAAGTAAAATTGCCAAGTTTACAACTGGTAAGTCATTAAATAGCATTCAACGTGACGGACAGATTCGTACAATCAGCGTCACAGCAGGAATTGCAGACGGATATAATGTCAGTCTTGTAAGTGATGACATTCAGAAGAAGTTAAAAGACGTAGACATGCCAGAGGGCTATAGCGTGCAAATGACCGGAGAAGATGAGACAATCAGTGATGCAATGGAACAGTTAGTATTGATGCTTGTTCTTGCAGTTGTATTTATCTACCTGATCATGGTAGCACAGTTCCAATCTCTCCTTTCACCATTTATCATTATGTTTACGATTCCACTTGCATTTACAGGTGGTCTATTCGCATTATTCTTCACTGGAAATGAAGTAAGTGTTATTGCTATGATCGGTTTCGTAATGCTTGCTGGTATTATCGTTAACAATGGTATCGTTATGGTTGATTACATCAATCAACTTCGTCGTGAAGGAATGGATAAAAAAGAGGCAATTGTGGAAGCAGGTAAGATAAGATTACGTCCAATCTTAATGACAGCATTGACTACAATCCTTGCAATGTCAACGATGGCACTTGGACTTGGTAGTGGTTCTGAAATGATGCAGCCAATGGCAATCGTAACAATCGGTGGTTTAATCTATGGTACAATCTTAACATTAATCGTCGTACCTTGTATCTATGATGCATTTAATAGAAACAAGAGTATGGTTGAGGAGGAATTATAATGAAAGAGGAAGAGAAAACACTTCTAAGTAATCCTCCCCAGAAAGTCGCATTGATGTATCAGGCTGTAATTGATTTGGTCAATGACAACGTCAATCTGAATACGATTAAGGTAATCGATATTACAAAGCGCGCTGGAATTGGTAAGGGAACCGCATATGAATACTTCTCTAGTAAGGAAGAAATAATTACGAAGGCGTTAATGTATGACACACTTACAAGAGTAGAAGAAGTTGTGGAAATTACAGAAAATGAGAAGACGTTTGAAGGTAAGATCAAGGGAGTCCTTGATTATATGGAACAACATTTTTGTGAAAACCGTTCTTTTTGCCAGTTATTTAAGATTGGTATGGGAGCCTATGATGTGGCGGACCGATTCTATCAGGAATTCCTTAAAATTCAGGACATTGTTAATTGCCAGCAGTTAGAGAAAATTGAAGATTCTATTATGGAATCGGCAGCTAAGGAAGGCTTGATTAAAGAGACTAATATTATGAAACGCAGAATGACGTTATGTGCACAAGTGATTTCGTTTTCTCTTTTGTTGTTAACAAAGCAACAAAAGCAGCAAGACGATTTGTCAATTGAGATGGGTAAACAGTTTGTCTATGAAAGTATCATCAAAGCATTAAACTAAAAGTGTTTTAGATAGGAAAAGAGAGCAGACATTTTAACTATGGAATAGTTGGAATGTACTGCTCTTTTGTTCTGGAGAGGAAGATGTCGTTGTCGCCACTTTACTTGATGGTTATATAAAGAATGGAATTAAAAAGCGTATGTTTTACAATAAATCGAGCGAAAAAGTAAAAAAAAGTTGAAAAAAGTGTTCTCACATGGTATATTGTGTAAAGAAATGTATGGACATAACAGCAGAGAAATGCAATGTCCCTTAAATAAACAGTACAGAAGGGAAGCAAAATTATGAAAGCCTTAAAGAAATTAAAAATGTGGCAAAAAGTATTTATCAGCCTTGCAGTCGGTATTCTATTTGGAATCGTGCTTAGTGCTCTTGGTGGGACAACGGTTGGCTGGATTACAGCAATTTGTGAGTTCTGCAAGTTTTTAGGAGATTTATTCATCCGTTTAATTAAGATGGTAGTAGTACCACTTGTATTCTTCTCCATTGTATCTGCGATTGCAGAACTAAAAGATTTGAGACGTCTTCGATCGATTGGTATTAAATCGTTAGTGGTGTTTACGTTAACAAGTTCTATTGCAATCACAATTGGCGTTGGACTTGCCTATTTAATTAAGCCAGGAGTTGGAGTGAGTATTGCAGGTGTCACAAATTCTGTTACTCTTGCAGAAACAAAAGGATTTTATGACACAATCCTTGATATGATTCCAACGAACATCTTTGAGGCATTCACTTCCGGAAATATGCTTCAGATTATTGTGTTTTCTATCTTTTTAGGAATAGCATTAATTCTTCTTGGTGAAAAGGGACAAAAGGTGCACAGAGTATTTAAAGTTGGTTCAGATGTCATCTTTAAAATCGTGGATATTGTAATCCTTTATACACCGATTGCCGTATTTGGCCTTATGACAAATGCCATGGCAGCAAATGGTGTGGCGATGCTTGGAACAATCGCCAAGTTTATTTTTACAGATTATCTTGCAGCAGCATGCCAGGTGTTACTCGTGTATGTTCCTTTACTAGTTTTTATTGGAAAGGTAAATCCAATCAAATTCTTCCGCGTGGCGTTTGAATCTTGGCTAATTGGATTTAGTACATGTGCGTCAATGGCTGCGTTACCGATTTCTATGAAAAATGCGACGAAGCGTATGGGAATCTCAGAAGAAGTTGCAAGTTTCGTACTGCCATTCGGTGCAACTGCCAATATGGATGGTACGGGAATCTTCTTTGGTATCATCGTAGTATTTGGTGCACAGATTGCTGGTGTGGATCTTACAATAGGACAGCTTGTTATGCTAGTGGTTCAAGCAACCTTGTTATCCATCGGTGTTGCTGCCGCACCTCAGGTTGGACTTGTAATTGGAACGACGATGATTACTACGATGGGACTTCCTATCGAAGTAATCGGATTAGTAACAGGAATCTTTAGAATCTTAGATCAAATTCATACAGCAACTAATATTACAGGGGATCTTGTAGTTGCGACTTGTGTTTCTGCAACGGAAGGACTGCTTGATCGAAGTGTGTATGATGACGACGATTCCCAAAAAGGGCTGTTAGAGAATTAAAGACGAGCGTGAGAAAATAATGAGAAAAAATATGCTCTGCGAGTTTCTCTCGTTATCGCGGCAGTCGCCAAGGTCATATAAGCAGGACTTTGGCGACTGCCCGCGTAAATAAAAGGCTGTTAGACATTTTGAAAAAAGCGTCTAGCAGCCTTTTGCCTTTATAAAAGTAATTTGACCAAGTAAGGCAGGCAGTTTCAGGGGTGACGATTAGCTCATTTGCAATTGACGAGGAAGAGAAGTGTTATGAAGGGGGACTGTAACCGACTAATTTTGTTTCCATAATTAGTCGGTTTACAAAGCCTTCGTTTGACGATACTATGTATATGCGCGTAAAACGTATATGAAAAATGACAACAAGAAGGATGAGATTATGAGCAATACATTTCAGCAAATTACGCCAAACGAGGCGAAAGAAATTATGGATGAACAAGTGGACTGTGTTATTGTAGATGTTAGAACAGTACAGGAATATGAAGATGGACATATCGAAGGAGCAATCAGTATGCCTTTGCCAGAATTAGAATATGTAGCAGAGACAGAGATTGATGATTATGACCAGCCAATTCTAGTATATTGTAGAAGCGGTGTTCGTTCTAAGACAGCAAGTGAAATTCTTGTTGAAATGGGATATACAAACGTATACGAATTCGGTGGCATTTTGGATTGGCCATTTGAAATAGAAAGTTAAGAAAATGAGGTATGAATGAGAGTTCTTGTTCATACCTTTTTTAATCCTAGAAATATTAGATCCGAGGAAACTTCTCTGCGAGAACGTGTGTAAAGTAGAAAAACAAGGTTGTAAGATGAAACACATCGCAATATAATTATAGTGGTTTAATAGAAATCGAAGAAAAGAAGGTAGTACAAATGATTCAAGAGTATTTTCAAGGAGTTGAGACAGGAATTGTTGCATTGATTGGATTGATGCTTGCATTTCTAACCACGTGCTTTTTGTTGTACCGCTTTGCGGACAAGCTTCCACATGATTTAGGGAGGGATTTTGCTTATAACGGTAAGCTTTCCAAAGGAAAACCAAGGGGAGCAGGATTTATCTTCATCCTCGTATTTACGGTAGCAGCCTTGGTATTTGGTAAGCTTGGGACAGAGATGATTATCTATCTAATATTAGTGGTAGCAGCAATGTTGACTGGATTCTTAGACGACTGCGCAAAAGCACCATGGGGAGAATATAAAAAGGGAATTCTAGATTTAATCATAGCAATCATGACAGCAATAACATTCTTAAACTTTAATGGCAATGAAATCACAATTGCAGTTGTACATAAGGCAGTTGTTATTCCACCAGCATTATTTATAGTATTAGCCGTTGTGTTAATCTGGGTATCAATCAATGTTACAAACTGCTCGGATGGAGTTGACGGCCTTTCTGGCTCACTTACGATTGTATCTTTGATCACAATCTATATCGTTGACCAAATCAAAGGGTTGGACAAACATTTTTCTTACTTAATCCTATTATTCGTCATTTGCATCCTTGCATATCTTTGGTATAATGCAACGCCGAGCAAGATGATTATGGGAGACGCAGGATCTAGGGCTATGGGATTATTTATCAGCATAGCCATACTAAAGACAATGAGTCCATTTCTCTATATCCCGGTAGCATTCGTATTAATCTTGGATGGAGGACTTGGACTAGTGAAAGTATCCTTGCTTCGATTCTTAAAGATTCGGGTGCTTACCAATGTAAGGACTCCGCTTCATGACCAGGCAAGAAAGGTAAGTAACTGGTCCAATACACAGACGGTATTTCGTTTTGTGATTATACAGATTATGATTGGAGTCGTAGTAATTTATTTGATTCAATAAAGAAAGGATTATAGCAGTTTTGAAGAAAAGAAAGCACAGAGCATTAAGATGGATTGGCGGTATTGCAGCCGCACTTGTAATATTGGTGGCAGCAGGTGCAATCATCTGGGTTAATAAGACATATAAGCCCAACGAAGAGGCAAAGGCAGTCCTGTCAGGAACACAGAAGGTAACGGTAACGAAGGATACCTATATTGAATTTTTGCCAACGGATAGGCAGCCAGACAAAGGATTTATCTTTTATCCTGGTGGCTTGGTAGAGCCGGAAGCATATGCGCCGCTTTGTGAAAAGATAGCAGAACAAGGGTATCTTGTTGTAATTGTACCAATGACCGCTAATTTGGCAATCCTTTCTCCAAATAAGGCAGAAGGCGTTCAAAAGGCGTATCCGTTTATTAAGACATGGGCAATCGGCGGACATTCTCTTGGAGGGGTAATGGCATGCAGATATGCTAATTCTCATGAGGATATTGCGGGCGTCGTATTGTATGCGGCATATCCGGAGTCAGATGAGTTAGAAGGCAGTAGCAAGAAAATCATCAGCATCTATGGAAGCCTTGATGGTGTTGCAAAGCTTGATAAAGTCAAAGGAGCAAAGTTACCTTTGGATGCCAAGCTTAAAGAAATTCAAGGCGGAAATCATAGCTACTTTGGAAGCTATGGACTTCAAAAAGGAGATAATGAGGCAACCATATCAAATGCAGAACAACTGATGATGGCAGCTTCTTATACGACAGACTTTTTGAAAAGATTATCGGAGTAAGCAAATAACTTTCTTACAATCAATACATAGAATCACCTAATTCGGCGTAAGATTATTAAGGTACGAGAAAGGTGGTTTTATGTATGATGAAATTCTTTAAATGTAATGAGGAGAGCTTGGTAATTCCCGTTACGAAATGTTTTACTTCTGAGACTTCTTTAAAAGATGCGCAGGAGATAAGTCCAAACTCAGTAGAAGCAGCTAGTGAAAAACATCTTCCAGTGGTCACGATTCATGGGAATACGGTTACTGTAAATGTTGGAAGTGTTGCACACCCAATGACAGAAGAGCATTCCATTACGACTGTAATATTAGAGACGAGACAAGGCGGACAATATAAGTTCCTTCCACATGATAGTGAACCAATCGTTCATTTTGAACTTGCCAAAGGAGATCAAGCACTTGCGGCGTATGCTTACTGTAATTTACACGGACTTTGGAAAGCAGATATTGATTAGAGAATAAAAAAGAGGCGTCTTAGCTAAAAAGTTGCGAAGATGCCTCTTTCTTAATGGTTAGGAAAGAAATAGAGCCAATGGGGCTCGAACCCATGACCTCTCGCGTGTGAGGCGAACGCTCATCCCAGCTGAGCTATGACTCTATATGGAAAATTATAGCACTTTCGAATAAAAAAACAACTATTTAGGAAAAAAAGATTTACATAGAAGTGGTGGTCAGATAAGATGATTCATAGAAAAATAGTACGAGAAAGGAAGAATGGGCTTTGTATATAGACAGTCATACGCATTTGGACTTTTTTAATGAGGATATAAAAACAGCGCTACAGGAAATTAAAGACTATGAGATTCTTACGATTGCAAACAGCATGGATATAGAAAGCTATAAAAAGGCCAAAGAGTACGCAAAGATATGTAACTATGTCATCCCCACATTTGGCATTCATCCATGGAAAGCAGGGGCATGGAAGGACGAGCTAGACGAGTTGCTTCCATTCATTGAGGAGAGCCCGCTAATAGGTGAAATCGGACTAGATACGGTATGGTGTGAAGATATGGAGAATTACGATCGGCAGAAGGAAGTCTTTTTGTTTTTATTAAAAGAGAGCATTAAGAGGGGAAAAATAATTACTTTGCATACAAAAGGTGCCGAAGAAGAAATCTTTGAGCTATTGCAATCGTATGATTATAATAAAGTAATCATCCATTGGTATAGTGGTTCGTTAGAAACCTTTGAAAAATATAGGAAACTAGGATGTTATTTTACAGTGGGAGTAGATCTTGGATATTCAGAGCTTGCAAAAGAGATACTCTTACGAATTCCTTTAGATCGTCTTCTTGTTGAGACGGATGGCCCGACTTCATTAGAATGGGTAAATGGAACCTACGGTTATCCAAGGGAAATCGTTAATTTGTTAGAAAAAGTAGCAACTGTAAGAAATATTCCAATAGAACATTTAAAAGAAATTATTTGCAATAATTTTTACCAATTATTGGACGACGGTGGAATTAATTTGACAATTTAATGAATACTAGGTAACATACAAGTATATCTGGGGAGGTAGATACTACCTGAGAGGAAACAAGAGTTTCGACCCACATACCTGATTTGGATCATGCCAACGTAGGGAGATAGTTATGTTGATAGTAGCATAGTATTTTCATTTCAGGAAATGCTATGCTTTTTTTTATTGTTAGGAAATTTCTCTGTCGAGCTCTTTCCTAACAATTAAAAATGTCCCAAAAAGCGGGGCGTGTTTCTTCTCGTTAAAGGAAGAAAACCTATACAAATGCAAAAAGGAGACTAAAAATGAATCGATGGATTGAAAAAATGATTCCAACCGTATTTCTTATGATGCTACTTGGAATATGGGAAGGAGTTGTACGAATCGGCGGGATTCAGCCATATATCCTTCCAGCGCCAAGCGATGTGATTAAGGCGCTTATCAGTGAAATGTCCGTGTTGTTTCCTAATATGTTAGTTACGTTATATGAAGGAGCAGTGGGACTACTGTTCGCAACAATACTGGCACTTGCGCTAGCCGTTATTATAGATTTTGCACCATTAATAAAAAGGGCAGTTTATCCGGTATTAGTCATATCCCAGACAATACCTACGATTGCCATTGCGCCATTGTTCTTAATCTGGTTCGGATTTGGAATATTACCAAAGGTCATCGTTGTAGTCCTAGTCTGTTTCTTCCCAATTGTAATCAGCTTGATTGATGGAATGGAAGCAGTGGACAAAGACCTATTGAACCATTTTCAGTTAATGGGAGCAACGAAGTTTAAACGATTTCTTCATTTGAAATTGCCATTTGGATTATTAAACTTTTTTTCAGGTCTTAGGATTGCTGCCACTTACAGCATTATGGGCGCAATCATTGGAGAATGGCTTGGAGGAAATCAGGGCCTTGGTGTCTATATGACACGCGCAAAGAGCGTATATGCCATTGACAAGATGTTTGCGGCAATCGTGCTTATCATACTAATGAGCATGATTTTATTTGCAGTGATTGGTGGAATTGAGAGAATCGTAACACCATGGAAATATAAAAAAGGAGAATAGAAATGAAATTAAGAAGATGTAAAAGTATGCTTATTACAGTGCTTGCAACAAGTATGTTATTATCTGCTTGTGGAAAGAAAGAAAATGCGAGCGAGGAAGGATTAAAGAAGGTAACGGTCATTTTAGACTGGACGGCCAATACAAATCATACAGGATTATATGTTGCGAAAGAAAAAGGCTACTATAAAGAAGCAGGACTTGATGTAGAAATCGTTGAGCCGGCAGAAGGTTCTTCGCTTCAGCTTTTAGCAGCAGGAAAAGGACAGTTCGCAGTTAGTTATCAAGAAGATTTGACCTATGCACTTACAGCGGATACAAAGCTTCCAGTCAAAGCGATTGCAGCAATTATCCAGCATAATACGTCAGGATTTACTGCACCTGCATCCAAAGGAATCAAGACGGTAAAAGATTTCGAAGGAAAAGTATACGGTGGATATGGCGGACCGAGTGAAAGTGCAATCCTTGAAACTGTTATGAAAGAAAATGGCGCAGACTATTCCAAGCTTCAATCTGTAGTTGTAGGTGATGAAGATTTCTTTATGGCGACGAAGAATAATATTGATTTTGAATGGACATTTGAAGGATGGACAAATATAGAAGCAAAGCTTCGAGGCGAAGAAGTTGACTTTATCCCATTACGTGAACTGAATGAAAACCTAGACTATTACACTCCAATCATTGCATCTTCAACAAAGGTATTATCTGAAGATAGCGACATGGTAAAAGCGTTTATGCAGGCAACGACAAAAGGATATGAGTACTGTATCAATCAGCCGGAAGAGGCAGCAGAAGTACTTGTAACTGCCGTTTCTGGAATCGATAAGACCCTTGCAGTAGAGAGTCAGAAATACCTTGCAGGCCAGTATCAGGCAGAGGCAAGCAGATGGGGTGAAATGAAAGCTTCTGTTTGGGATAACTATACAAAGTTTATGAAAGACAATCAGTTGATTGAACAAGACTTACCAGCAAGTGAGGCATATACGAATGAGTATTTACCAGAATAAAATAGAACTTTTGCATGTAAAGAAATCGTTTGGTGAGGTCAATGTACTTAAGGATATCAGCATTCATGTAAAAGAGGGGGAAGTCGTGGCACTCCTTGGACCAAGTGGAAGCGGTAAGAGCACTATTTTTAATTTGATTACCAATCTGATTAAGCCAGAAGAGGGCGAAGTAAACGTCCATGGAAAAGTCAGCTATATGTATCAAAAGGATACGATGGTTCCTTGGAAGAAGGTTGTAGATAACATTGCACTTCCTTTAGTATTTCGAGGAAGCAAGAAAAGAGAGGCCAGAAAAGAAGTGGAAGGATATCTTGAAACATTTGGGCTTAGCGGCTATGGCGACAAGTACCCTTCTATGTTATCTGGTGGCATGAAACAACGCGCAAACTTTTTAAAGACTTATCTGACTTCAAACGAAATCATGCTTTTAGACGAGCCGTTTGGTGCATTGGATTCCATGACCCGTAAAAAGATGCAGATGTGGTTATTGAATGTAACAAGAAAAATTAACTCATCCATCCTACTCATCACCCATGATGTGGAAGAAGCAATATTCTTATCCGATCGCATCTATGTCCTATCGGATAAGCCAACACATATACTTGGAGAAGTAAATGTGGATTTAGGAAATGACAGGAATGAGCAAACATTTCTAGAAGATAGGTTTTTTGAAATAAGAAAAGAGATTGCATGCATCTTGGAATCTTAACCAGAATTTATAAGTATTAACTACTCTTCCAAAAATATTATATTTCAAAAATGTTAATTAAATGTTACAATTGTATTAAATTAAAACAACAAAACGTTAACATTTGTTTGACGAATATAGTTAAAAGAGGAGAGTAATTATGAGAAACTTTAAAAAAGCAGTATTAGCAGGTGCAATGTTATTATCAGTAGGATCAATGTCTTTACCGGCAGCAGATGTTTCAGCTGCATCCAAAAGCTGCAGTACTACAGTTACATCAACTCAGAACACTACTTGTAAAAAATTCACATCGGGTAATTTCTGTTTTAAGACAACCGGTAAAAATACATGTACAGTAACAGGCTTATCAAGCGCTGGTAAGAAAGTAAGTTCTTGTACAGTTCCATCTACAGTAAAATGTAATGGTAAAACATATAAAGTAACAAAAGTTGCAGCTGGTGCATTTAAGAACTGCAACAAATTAAAAAGCGTGAAACTTCCAAGCTGCATCAATTCTGTTGGAAGCAATGCATTTTCAGGATGTAGTAATTTAAAAACTGTAACTTGCGCAAAACAAGTGAAATCTTTAGGGACTAACTGTTTTGGTAATGCAACTTGCAAAATTTCAAAATAGATAATAAATAAAAAGGCTGTGCCAGAACGTCATCGTTTTGGCACAGCCTTTTTAGCATGGTTTAATCTACTTCGTAATTTCCATAATAGTTATACGAATAGTAAGTTCTAATATAGCAGTTTCTTAAATCTAATGTCTTATATAGATTGCTATCTGCAAGTGTAAGTGTTAACTTTTTCTTACTATAAGATTTTAAATTGAGTTTTTGATTATAGAAAGTCTTATTAATTACTCTATTTCCGTTGGAATATACTTCAACTGTCAAATAGTTTAATTTTGAGAATTTGTAGTAAGTACGGTTTAGTACAGTCGCATTAAGTTTTAATTTCTTTCCGTCAAAATAAAGCTTTTGACCAGTAACTGTAAACTTACCCATGCTGACATCATCTAAGCTAGTAGTTCCATCTAATGTAACGGAGTTGCTTACAACAGTAACCTTACATTTTAGAGTGACACCATCTGTAACAACTGTAATAGTTGCCTTACCATTTCCTTTTGCAGTAACCTTACCCTTTGAGTTTACGGTAGCAACTTTAGTGTTGGAAGATTTGAAAGTTCCCTTTTGGCTATGACCATAAATATAGATCGTATCAGAAAAGTGCTTTGTTAATGTCATACTTGAGTGGCTAAGGCTTGGGTTGACTACTTTGATTTTTGAAGTAAGGGTAACACCGTTTACTTTACAAGTAATAGTTGCATTTCCTTTCTTTTTACCAACTACTCGACCTTTGGAGTCTACGGTAGCAACTTTCGTGTTAGAAGACTTCCAAGTCACTTTACCACTGCTGTTTTGAGGTTTTAAAGTAACGCCTTCTTTTACCCATAGACAATAGGAAGTATAGTTTAAAGTAGGTTTTGATACGGTAACGTTACAAGTAGAAGTCAAAGTAAGTCCGTGTACTTTTACTGTTGCTGTGATTTTTGTAGTACCTGGATTCTTCCCTGTTACAACACCATTTTTGGATACAGTAGCAACATTTGTCTTGCTGCTTTTGTATGTAACAGTACCACCAGTAAAGTTTTTTCTAGTTACAGAGAGGTTTAAAGTCTTTTTGATCTTTAAGGTAGCCTTTGATTTATTTAAAGAAATCGAAGGTTTAGGTACGGTAACGTTACAAGTTGCCTGAAGCTTGATTCCATTTACGGTTATAGTTGCAGTAATTTTAGCAGTACCAGGTGCGACACCAGTTACTACACCACTATTGTTAACTGTGGCTATTTGTTTATTACTACTTGTAAAGCTAACAGTGCCACCAGTGAAATTCTTTCTAACTACAGATAATGTAGCTGTCTTCTTAAGCTTAACAGTAGCCTTTGATTGATTTAAAGAAATCGTTGGGGTGGATACCGTAACGTTACAAGTTGCTTGAAGTACTTGGCCATTTACTGTTACGGATGCAGTAATTTTAGCAGTACCAGGAGTTTTACCTGTAATAGTACCGGAAGCATTTATTGTTGCAACATTGGGGTTGCTGGAGTTATACGTAATTGTTCCAGCAGTGAAGTTATGTTTTGTAGCTGGTAGTGCTAGCTGCTGATTGCAGTTAAGTACGACAGATTGCTTGCTATACGAAATATAAGGATCTAATAAAGAAACAGTAAATCCTTTTTGAATCGCATAATAGTAAGCTGTTGAATATTTGTAACATCTAATTACTCCAGTATAGTAACTAGAAAAGGCGGAGTAAGAAATCTCAACGTCCTTATTATGAAATGTAACTGTTTTTAGATTGTCGCCACCATATAATGCATAGCTGTCAACTTTAGTTACTGAAGCTGGAACGTTTACTGATTCAATGGAATTATTGTAATAAAATAAGTCATATCCAAGTGTAGAAACAGTAATAGAATTTACCGTTGTTGGAATTGTAATGTTTACGTCACTTCCATAGTAATCGGTAAGTTCAGCAGTACCATCATCTTGAAGAGAATATCCCCAATCTTGATAGTAATAATCTGCAGCAGAAACTTTTTCAGTGAAAAGAAAGAAGCTGCAGAAGAGTGTTAGCATAAATAGTATGCTATTCTTTTGTAAGTTTTTCATTTGTAACCTCCATTATTGTACAAGAGAAAATTTCTCTTGTTGGGTAAGAATAGTATATCGTTGTAATACAATAGATGTCAATTGAAACTATAAATTGAAAAATGGAAGAAAATACAAAGAAAAAAGTTGCAAAATGTTATTGACAAAAGAATTAAAATAGGGTAAACTAAATCTCGTGTTGAGCAATTAAAAAAACATGCGGGTGTAGTTCAATGGTAGAACACTAGCCTTCCAAGCTAGATACGTGGGTTCGATTCCCATCACCCGCTTTTGTAACGCAATGTTACAGTTGTAACATAATGTTGCAAGGTATGTGTTCGTAGCTCAGCTGGATAGAGCAACGGCCTTCTAAGCCGTGGGTCGGGGG
>CAJMNR010000059.1 GCA_905214875.1 uncultured bacterium
TAAATGAATTAAGCGATCATGACATTGCTTCTAAGACGCAATCCATCTTAGAAGGGAATGTGGAAGAGTGCGGCCAGATGTCCTTATTTGACTTCGCAGGTACGATTCCAGAAACGAAGGAAGAATCCAAATACGAAGCAATTGCTAATGAAATCGACAAAATTGATTTATCCAGAATGACTCCAATTGAAGCACTAAACGTATTATATGAGCTTCAGTTAAAAGTAAGGAATGATAAATAATGAGTACAATTACGGTATTAGACCAGCAGACTATAAATAAGATTGCAGCGGGCGAAGTGGTAGAACGCCCCGCTGCAGTTGTAAAAGAATTAGTGGAAAACTCCATTGATGCAGGTGCCAATGCAATTACGGTAGAGATCAAGGAAGGCGGGATTGGATTTATACGAATCACAGACAATGGGTCTGGAATTCGTAAAGATGATATCCAGACGGCCTTTCTTCGTCATGCTACGAGTAAGATCAAGTCTGTAGAAGACTTACTTAGCGTATCAAGCTTAGGTTTCCGCGGTGAGGCGCTATCTAGTATCAGTGCAGTTGCCCTTGTTGAATTAGTAACGAAGAATTCCGCGGATGTATTAGGGAGCAGATATTTGATTGATGGCGGAGAAGAAAAAGGGTTTGAGGAAATTGGCTGTCCGGAAGGAACGACATTTGTAATCCGCAACCTCTTTTATAATACGCCAGCAAGACGAAAGTTCTTAAAGTCTCCAACGACAGAAGCTGGTTATATCAGTGACTTAATTGAACGACTAGCCATTTCTCATCCAAATATCAGCTTTAAGTTTTTAAATAATAACCAGTTAAAGCTTACAACATCTGGTAATAATAAGCTTAAGGACATTATTTATCAGATTTATGGTAGAGATGTTGCAGCAAACCTAATCGAAGTGGAAGGCAATTCGGAGCATATCGGCGTCAAAGGCTTTATTGGAAAGCCAACGATTCTTAGAGGAAATCGTAACCATGAGAATTACTATATCAACGGAAGATATATTAAGAGCCCGATTCTTACGAAAGCCATTGAAGAAGCGTATAAGCCATATGTAATGCATCATAAATATCCATTTACAAGCCTTCATTTTGACATCGACCCAATGTTTATCGATGTCAACGTCCATCCGACAAAGATGGAACTTCGTCTTAGAAATGGAGAAGAGGCGTATAAGTTTGTCTATGAACTGCTTAGTAATGCCTTAAGACAGCGTGAGCTAATCACGGATGTAACGCTTGGACCGAAAAAGAAGGAATTGCCAGGTCCTGCCCATATGCACGATCAGCATAATAAAGGACCGGAACCATTTGAGAAAAATCGTATCGAGGCTTCCAATAAAGCACTTGAAGTCGTACATGAAGAGACGAAAGGCTTTCTTCCGGAAGAAAAGATTAAAGAAAGCTTTTTATTTGAGCCTAGACAAGAGAAGCCTAAGAGCGTGACTCCAATTACAAGTAGTTTTAATCTAAAGCACGCGACTCCGCTTAATAAGTCTCCTCTTAAGATTGAGGAAATCGAAGATGAGCAGTTAAAGGAAGAACTTAAGACGGCGGAAACGGTAACGGCGCCACCAAGAACGCTACGTGAAGAAGTAAGTGCAGAGCGATATGCACCAGAAAGCATTCGTCCAAAAGTATCGACTTCCCTTGAAATCAAAGAGATTTCAAAAGAAGAGGCAGGCGTATTAGCGAGCCAGAACGAAGTGATTCCTGCAGAACGCTTAGAGCAGGTAAAACTGTTTGAAGAAGAAAAAGAAGAAGCAAAGAAGCCAAACTACCGTATTATCGGGCAGTTATTTGAAACATATTGGATGATCGAATTTGACGGAAAGTTATTGATGGTCGACCAGCATGCGGCTCATGAGAAAGTGCTCTACGAGAAGCTTTTACATGACTATGACTCAAGAGAGACTCTTTCCCAAGGGTTACTTCCTCCAATTGTCATGACGCTGAATGCAAGAGAGGAAGACTGCTTAAAGCTTAACATGGAAATCTTTAATGACTTAGGATTTGAGATTGATTTCTTTGGCGGAAGGGAATACGCAATCAAGGCAGTTCCTGCAAATATTTATGGACTAAATGAGCAATCCTTATTTATCGAGATGCTTGATGCCTTAATTGATGAAGACAGCATTACGAAGCCTACGATTGTATTAGAAAAAGTAGCTTCCATGTCATGTAAGGCAGCAATCAAAGGAAATCAGAAGATCAACTACAATGAATTCAAAGTATTGTTAGATGATCTGATGGGGCTTGAAAACCCATATTTCTGTCCACATGGACGCCCAATCATTATCTCAATGAGCAAATATGAGATTGAAAAGAAATTCAAACGTATTGTATCGTAATTGATACCGTTTGTTTTGGAGGATATATGAACAAACAACCATTAGTAGTGCTGACTGGACCGACCGCTGTTGGTAAGACAGAATTGTCCATCAGCCTTGCAAAGAAAATAAATGGAGAAATCATCTCTGCCGATTCCATGCAGGTGTATACGAAAATGGATATCGGTACGGCAAAGATCACGAAGGAAGAGATGGACGGTGTCAAACATTATTTGATCGATGTCCTTGATCCGGGCGAAGATTTTAATGTCGTGTTATTTCAAAAGATGGCAAAAGAGGCAATTGCTGAAATCTATGCAAAAGGCAAGATTCCAATCGTCGTAGGCGGCACGGGATTTTATATCCAGGCGTTGTTAAACGACATCAATTTTGACGAAAATGAAGCTTCCACGGAGTATCGTGAGCAGTTAGAAGCCCTTGTAAAAGAGAAGGGAGTCGATTTCTTACATGACATGTTACGCGAAGTGGATGAAAAGAGTGCCGAGGCCATCCATAAAAATAATTTTAAACGTGTCATCCGCGCGCTTGAGTTTTACCATCAGACAGGAAAGAAGATGAGCGAGCATAACGAAGAGGAAAGCAAGAAAGAAAGCGCATATAACAGTGCTTACTTTGTACTTAACAATGACCGCGAAGTTCTTTATGACAGAATCAACAAACGAATTGACATTATGGTAAATGACGGCTTGCTAGAAGAAGTGAAACGCTTAAAAGAAGAAGGCTACACAAGAGACCTTGTAAGCATGCAAGGGCTAGGATATAAAGAAATCTTAATGTATTTAGATGGTGAAATCACATTAGACGAAGCAATCTATATTCTAAAACGAGATACGAGACATTTTGCGAAACGTCAGTTAACTTGGTTTAGAAGAGAAAAAGAAGTAATTATGGTTGATAAGCGTGAATTACAAACGACCGCAGAACAACTTGCGTTTATAGAATCAGTACTAAAAGAAAAAAAGATTATTTAGGAACGGAAGGATACTCATATGAAAACAGAATTATTTAATACCTATAAAAGCTTTGGAATTGACGATAAACTATTAGCATTTGCCGATACGATTGAAGATTCTTTAAAAGAAAGATTTGCAGTGATTGATCAAGTGGCTGAAATTAACCAACATAAAGTAATCAAAGCAATGCAGGAACACCGAGTAAGCGATGTTCATTTTGCAGCAACGACAGGATATGGCTATAACGATTTAGGCCGTGACACATTAGAAGACGTATATGCGTCTATCTTCCACGCAGAAAGCGCATTAGTAAGACCAGTGTTAACTTGTGGAACACATGCTCTTACGATTGCTCTTAGTGCAAACTTACGCCCAGGTGATGAGTTATTATCGCCAGTTGGTAAACCATATGACACATTAGAAGGCGTAATCGGAATCCGTGAAAGCAAAGGATCTTTAGCAGAATACGGCATCACATATAATCAAGTAGATTTATTAGAAGATGGCGGCTTCGATTATGAAGGAATCAAAGCGGCAATCAATGAACGTACAAAGATGGTGACAATCCAACGTTCTAAAGGATACCAAACAAGACCAACGTTATCTGTAGAACGTATCGGCGAATTAATCAAATTCATCAAAGGAATCAAGCCATCCATCATCTGTATGGTAGACAACTGCTATGGTGAATTTGTAGAAACAATCGAACCAACAGACGTAGGCGCAGACCTTTGCGTTGGATCATTAATTAAGAACCCAGGCGGCGGTTTAGCACCAATCGGCGGTTATATCGTTGGTAAAGAAGAATTGGTAGAACAATGTGCATACCGTTTAACAGCACCTGGCCTTGGAAAAGAAGTAGGCGCAACACTTGGAATCAACCAACAGTTATATCAAGGTCTTTTCTTAGCTCCAACTGTAGTGGCAGGCGCATTAAAAGGCGCAATCTTTGCTGCAAACATTTATGAAAAATTAGGATTTTCTTGTATTCCAAATGCAACAGAACCAAGATATGATATTATCCAAGCGGTTACATTAGGAACAAAAGAAGGAATCGTAGCCTTCTGTAAAGGAATCCAAGCAGCAGCTCCAGTTGACAGTTTCGTAACACCAGAACCATGGGCAATGCCAGGATATGATTCAGACGTAATTATGGCAGCAGGTGCTTTCGTTCAAGGTTCTTCTATCGAGCTTAGCGCGGATGCTCCAATTAAACCACCATACGCGGTATACTTCCAAGGCGGACTTACTTGGTATCATGCAAAACTCGGTATCTTAATGTCAGCGCAAATGATGTTAAATGATGACCTTATTACATTATAAGCAGTAATAGACATAGGAGGAAAGGCATGAAAAGAATTGGATTTATCGGTGTTGGCATTATGGGAAAATCCATGGTGCGTAACTTAATGAAACATGGATATGAAGTATCTATCTACGCAAGAACGAAAGAAAAAGTTCTTGATGTGTTAGAAGAAGGGGCCCTCTGGTGTGACTCAATCGCTGAATGTTCTAAAGGACAAGATGTGGTGATTACCATCGTTGGCTATCCGAAAGACGTAGAAGACGTGTATTTTAAAGAAGATGGAATCTTAGCTAATGTTGACGCAGGAACGTATGTAATCGATATGACAACAACGAGTCCTAAATTGGCTGAAAAGATATATGACATGGCAAAAGAAAAAGGCGTAAAGGCACTGGATGCTCCTGTTACTGGCGGAGATACCGGAGCAAAAGCTGGAACGCTTGCAATTCTTGTGGGTGGAGAAGAAGCTCACTTTAATGACTGTCATAGCGTATTTGAAGCAATGGGAAAAACAATCGTATATATGGGAAAAGCCGGCATGGGTCAACATGCGAAGATGGCAAACCAGATTGCGATTGCAGGAACGATTGCCGGGGTGACAGAGTCTTTGGTGTATGCAAAGAAAGTCGGACTTTCGCCGGAAACGTTACTAGGAGCAATTTCTACAGGTGCAGCCGGAAGCTTCCAGATGACCAATGTAGTGCCAAGAGTGTTAAAGGATGATTTTGCACCTGGATTCTTTATCAAACACTTTATTAAAGATATGTCAATTGCATCAGAAGAAGCAAAAGACCATGATACGACACTTGCGATTCTTGATCATGTACTTGCAATCTATAAGGAACTTGAGAAAAAAGATCTTGGGGATCTTGGAACACAAGGATTAATTAAATATTACGAAGACTAATTAAGTTTTACTAAGTCCTACAAACGGTATTGTAATGGTATCAATATGCTTGTAGGGCTTTTTTTCTTCGTTACATTCCTGACAAGTTTAACGACTTTTTGTTGGAATTGAGGTGTACAAACAAAAATAGATATGTTAAAATGTAGCGTGGAAGATTGAAAAACAAGAAAATGTAATATAATTTCTTGATAGAAACCTTTATAAGGAATCTCATTTGGGGCAAGTTATGAAGAGAGGACTTTAAGGGGAGTGTAGTTTTATGAATCATCCAATTTCCATGAAAAACTTACCAACTTGCGAACAACCGTATGAGAAATTCTTGTCATATGGAGTAGCAAGCTTGTCAGATGCGGAACTTTTGGCAGTGATTTTACGTTCGGGAACAAAGACAAAGAACGTTATCGAGGTAGCGCATCAGATTCTGTCTTATTCGAATGAATATCCTGGACTTCTAGTATTAAATCACCTGAGCCTAAACGAGTTAACGAAAGTAAGTGGAATCGGCACTGTGAAAGCAATTCAAGTTTTATGTATTGCGGAAATCACAAGACGAATGACAAAAGCAAAGAGAAAAGATGGCGTTCGCCTCTTATCACCAGAAACTGTAGCTAGTTATTATATGGAGGATATGCGTCATTTAACTACGGAGCAAATTATGCTTGTTATGATCGATTCAAAAAGCAAGATTATAAAAGAAGAGATCATATCGACAGGCACAGTGAATGCATCTATCTTGGCACCAAGGGAAGTCTTTATCAAAGCCTTATCCGCTGGAGCCGTTAATATTATACTACTTCACAATCATCCAAGTGGAGATCCAACTCCAAGTGCGGAAGACGTGAAAACGACAAACCGTATCAAAGAAGCGGGTACATTAATCGGAATTAAACTTATGGACCATATTATTATTGGAGATAATAAATATATAAGTTTAAAGGAGATAGGACTACTGTAAAACTAGAAGGGAGAACATAAATGACTAACAAACTATTAGGAATAGATTTAGGTACAAGTACCTTAAAAATATATAAAAAAGGTAGCGATATTGTATTTGATGAAAAGAATGTCATTGCGATTGAAAATAAGAAAAAAGTAATCGCATTTGGTGACGAAGCATATGAAATGCTTGAAAAAGCACCGAAGTCTATTCAGGTGACTTATCCTGTAAAGAATGGTGTGATTGCAGATATTGCAAACATGGAAACATTGATTGACTGTTCTTTAAAAAGAGTTTTAAAAGGAAGTCTACGTGCTGGATATATTTTAGTTGCAGTACCTACAGACATTACAGAAGTAGAAAAGAAAGCATTTTATGATTTAATCATGAATTCCCATGCGAAAGTAAAAGGCGTAGGAATTGTAGAAAAACCAATTGCTGCAGCATTAGGGGCAGGACTTGATATTACATGTGCAAATGGTGTGATGACAGTTGATATCGGTGCGGATACAACAGAAATCTCCATTATGTCACTTGGCGGTATTGTAATCAGCAAATTAATCCCAGTCGGTGGAAGCAAGTTAGATGAATCCATCAAGTTATATGTTAAGAAAAAATATGGCTTATTAATTGGTGACAAGACTGCAGAAGTAATTAAGAAAGAATTAGCAAATGCATTTGAATCCAAAGAAGAAAGCATTAGCGTATTTGGTAGAGACGTGGTAACTGGACTTCCAACTAAGATGGAAATCAGTGCAATCATGGTTCATGAAGCAATCATGGAATATATCAACACAATCATCGATGCAATCAAGATGATTCTAGAAAGAACTCCACCAGAAATTTCTTCAGACATTATCGACAGCGGAATCTATTTAACAGGTGGTTCTGCAAGTATCAAGAACTTAGATGAATTAATTAGCAGAGAAACAGAACTTCAAGTAAATGTATGTGACAATCCAGCAGATGCCGTAATCAACGGATTAGGAGCAATCATCGAGGATTCCAACTTAAAGACACTTACTACAATTATGAGTTCAAGCGCTAATTCAATGAATCGTAGATTAAGATAAAAATTGCTTAAAAAAACTAAGGGAGGTTCTTATGAAACAGAAGTTTAAATTGAGCATTCCGCCCAGGTATACATTAGCAATTTTGTCCTTTGTGTGCATAGTCCTTGCAATTACAACGTATAAATTCAAGGACAGCGTTGCGCCGGTGAAAACCTTGGTCGGTAGCGTTATGACACCAATGCAAAAAGGAATCAATCAAGTCGGAGGCTATATTCACTCGAAAACGGAACTTCTTACTTCTATTGAAGAACTAAGAGATGAAAATGAGGCATTAAAGAAAGAATTAAATGATGTCACTTCGACAAACAAAGTATTACAACAAGATCATTATGAATTGAATACATTACGCGATTTATATAAATTAGATCAAAAATATTCAGACTATCCAAAAGTTGCTGCAGAAGTAATTGAACGCTCTGGAAACTGGTATAGCACGATGAAGATTGATAAAGGAACGAAAGACGGATTAGCCGTTAACATGAATGTTATCGCAGGCGAAGGTCTTGTCGGCATTATCACAGAAGTCGGATATAACTATTCCACAGTAAGACTGATTACAGACGATAACAGCAATGTAAGCGGTATGTTTTTAAAGACTGGAGATACATGTAACGTAACAGGTAATCTTCAATTGATAGACTCTGGATTAATGGATCTTAGTATTATAAAAAAAGATGCAAATGTGGAAACAGGTTATGAAGTAGTCACATCAAAGATTAGTGAGCGATTCCTTCCAGGTATTTTAGTTGGTTATGTAGAATCTATTAAGACAGGTGAAGATAAAGTAACAAAGACTGGTTCTATCCGCCCTGCAGTTGATTTTACAAAGCTAGATACCGTATTGGTAATAACTGAGTTAAAAGAACAATTAACAGATAAAGATCCAAATGCTGAAAACACTAAAAATGATGCAAAGAGCACTGACGCACCATCTAGTACTTCAACTCCAGATTCAAAGAAAGAGTAAGGAGTGGTGTGCATATGAAACGAAATATTTGTTTTATCCTAACAGTACTTGCTTGTTTTTTACTGCAAAGCACAGTGTTTCAGTATTTGCAATTGGCAAATATCGGACCAAATCTATTGCTAATCGTTGTAGTATCGATTAGTTATATACGAGGCCCGAAAGAAGGCATGGCCTACGGATTCTTGTGCGGACTCCTGTTGGACTGCCAGTATAGCGAGATTTTAGGTTTATATGCGTTCCTTTTTATTTTAGTTGGGTATTTTGTAGGATTTTGTAATAAGATTTATATAGAGGAAGATTACGCACTACCAATTGTGCTGGTAGGCTTAGGAGACATTGTGTTCAATATGTTGTTCTATATTATTAACTTCTTATTACGAAATCGTACAGATTTTCTGTATTATTTCAAACGAATTATTTTGCCAGAGGCTGTATATACCATTTTGGTGTCGATATTCCTGTATAAATTAATTCACTATATGGTTACTAAGATAGAAAAAAGTGCTAGGAAGGAGTCATAAATGTTAGATATGTTTATGGACAAGCTGAAAAGCATTTGTAAATCTAGAATGATGCCGGTTACGGTAGTTTACTTAGTACTAGTTGGTGCACTTGTCGTTCGTTTATTCCAGCTTCAGATTGTGCAAGGGCAGGAATATGAGCAGTCGTTTACGAAGACAACGACGAAAGAGCGAGTAGTTGAAGCGACAAGAGGTAATATCTATGATGCAAAAGGAAGATTATTAGCGTATAACGTATTATCTTATAATGTTACATTTCTAGATACTGGTGATTATACCGATAGCGAGACATTAAATGCAAAGATTCATCAAATCATTCAGCTGATTGAAAACAATGGCGACAAATTAAATATTGATTTTAATTTAAAAATCGATGACAAAGGAAATATTTCTTTTGACGGTTCTGAAAATGAAATATTACGCTTTAAGAGAGATGTTTATGCACATAAATCATTAGACGAGCTTACTGAAGAAGAAAAGGCAACAACTGCTGAAGAAGTATTTGAACACTTAAGAAACTCTAAAGCTAAGAACAGCATAACATTTAATATCGATTCTAGTTATTCTAAAAAGGATGCGTATAAGATTATGTCTGTGCGTTATGCAATGTATCTTAATAATTATACGAAATATAATCCGTTAGAGATTGCTACAAATGTTAATGATAATACTGTAGCGGCAATCAAAGAATATTCTGGTGATATTTCTGGTTTAGATATAGAATCTACGACAACAAGAGAATACGCCAGTGAATATGCATATTCCATGGCGCAAATCCTTGGATATACAGGAAAAATAAGCGAAGATGCTTATAAAGAATTGGACGAGAGTGGAAAGGCAGATGGCTATTCAAAAGATGACCAGGTTGGTAAGACTGGTATAGAATATCAATATGAGTCCACGCTTCATGGTAAGAATGGAGCTGAAAAAGTCCAAGTTAGCCAAAGTAATCGAGTTGTTTCCGTTGAACAGAGTAAAGCAGCTACTGCAGGAAAAGATGTTCATTTGTCTATCGATGCAGAACTTCAAAATGTTGCATATAGCATGGTAGAAAAAGAATTAGCATCTATCTTGCTAACAAAGATTACTCCAAGCAATAAGACAAAAGTTACGGTTAACGGAAGTGACGATATTCTAATACCGATCAATGCGGTATATTTCGCACTGCTTGATAATGGGGTAATTGATATCTCCCATTTTACTGCAGATGATGCAACTGACATTGAGAAGGCTGTTAATGATACGTTCTTATCTGAACGTAAAAAAGTATTTAAGAACTTAAAATCCGTATTATCCTATTCAAAAGATATGAAGTATTCCAGTTTAAGTGAAACGGAAAAAGAATACATTGACTATATCTATAAGATGTTAGTAAAGAATAATGTATTGTTAAGTTCTAATTTTAATAACATTGGTGATTCAAAATATCAAGATTATGTTGATAATAAGATTAGTCTTGGAGAATTTCTAAAACATGCATTAAGCCAGGATAACTGGGTAGATCGTACTGTATTTAGTAAGGCAGATGAGTTCTATGACTCGGAAGAAATCTATAACAAATTACTAGATTATATCATTGAAGAATTATCCGATGATACGGAATTTAGTAAGATGGTTTACAAGGTTTTAGTGTATGATGGAAAAATCCAGCCAAGACAAATTTGTCTTTTATTATTTGATCAAAATGTGATAAAATATAATCAGAAAGATTATTCAGCACTTCAGAATGGAACGAAATCAGCATATTCGTTTATGCGTGCTAAAATTGAAAACTTAGAGATAACGCCTGGACAATTAGCGCTTGATCCTTGTTCTGGTTCAGTCGTAATTACAGATCCGAATACAGGTAAAGTACAAGCTATGGTAAGTTATCCAGGATATGATAATAATAAGTTAGCCAATAAGATCGATTCCGATTATTATAGCTATTTGACACAAACAGATTCTTATCCATTATTAAACCGTGCAATCCAGCAGAAGACAGCACCAGGTTCTACTTATAAGATGATTTCCTCGATTGCATCCTTAGAAGAAGGCATTTATAGTGTAAATCAAGTGGTAAATGACCCAGGTTCCTTTGATAAGATTTCTCCTGCTCCAAAATGTTGGAAGAAGTCAGGCCATGGTAACCTTAATGTAATTAAGGCAATTGAAGTATCGTGTAACGTATACTACTACAATGTAGCATATCAGCTTGGACAATCCGGTGGAAGATTTGTGAATTCTGTTGCACTTAAGAAGTTAAACAGCTATGCAGCACAATTTGGATTTGGAAAAGAGTCTGGTGTTGAATTACCAAATGAATCTAAAAATACAATGTCAGATACACAAGGAATTCAATCTGCAATCGGTCAAGGTACGAACAACTTTAATCCTATTAACTTAGCTAAATATGTTACAGGACTTGCAAACAGTGGAACAGTTTATAATATGTCAATTATCAAAGACACAGATCCTGTTGTCGACAACCAAATTGAGATAAAAAATTCAACTTGGAATGCTATACATGAAGGTATGTACCGCGTAGTGAATAGTGCTTCTAGTAGTTACAAGTCATATTATAAAGATTTAGATGTTAAGGTATCTGGTAAGACAGGTACGGCACAGGAGAACAAAAATCGTCCTGACCATGCATTGTTTGTCTCTTATGCGCCAAGTGAGAACCCAGAGGTAACAATGTCTGTTGTTATTCCAAATGGATACACATCTGTTAATGCAGCTAAATTAGCATCTGAAATCTATAAGTACTATTTTGCTGATGATACTAAGAAAAAAGAGCTGAAAGAAAAAGATGTCAAAGTATCTGGAAATACTGGAATGTCACATGACTAATAAATAACACATTTCGCACCCATTAAGGAGAAATCCTTACGGGTTGCGTATGTTTATAATATTCTACAAAAGTAGATTATCTCATATAGGAGGTAAGAATGAACCATTCAGTCATAATTAAAGGAACAAAGTCAGGAATTATTGTCGTTCTTGATGATAAACTCACATTTGAAGAATTAAAGCCACTAATTGCTGAGAAGTTTAGTGAGTCAAGAAAGTTTTTAGGAAATGCAAAAGTGGCTATTTCTTTCGAAGGTAGAGAGCTATCTACAGAAGAAGAAAGAGAAATATTAATTATCATTTCTGAAAATTCAGATTTGGAAGTGCTATGTATCGTTTCTAACGATGAGAAAGCAGAAGAAAGATTTAAACAATCTCTAAACGATAAACTTTTAGCATTAAGCTCAAGTACAGGCCAGTTTTATAAAGGTAATTTACGATCAGGACAAGCACTTGAAGTTGAAACTAGTATAATTATTATTGGGGATGTCAATCCGGGAGCGAAGATCGTTTCTAAAGGGAATGTTGTTATTTTAGGAAGCTTAAAGGGAAATGTATTCGCAGGTGCTGCTGGAAATGAGAATGCATTTGTAGTTGCATTAGATATGCAGCCAATGCAGATCAGAATCGCCGATATAATTGGTAGATCACCAGATAAACCTAAGAAAGATTCAGTAAAAGAGCCAAAAATCGCTTTTATTGATGAAGGTAATATTTACATCGAGCCATTGACGAAAGATGTAATTAATGATATTAATTTATATTAACACTATATTTAATTGTTTGGAGGATGCAAAATGGGTGAAGTAATAGTTGTAACTTCTGGTAAGGGTGGCGTTGGTAAAACAACGACTACAGCTAACGTTGGAACAGGCTTAGCAAAGCTTAATAAAAAAGTAGTTTTAATCGATACAGATATCGGGTTAAGAAACTTGGATGTCGTAATGGGTCTTGAAAATAGAATAGTCTATAATTTAGTAGATGTAGTTGAAGGTAACTGTCGTATTAAACAAGCGTTAATCAAGGACAAACGTTATCCAAACTTATTTCTTTTACCATCCGCTCAGACAAGAGATAAGAATGCAGTATCTCCTGAGCAAATGAAAAAATTAGCAGATGAATTAAGAGAAGATTTTGATTATATCTTAATGGATTGCCCTGCAGGTATTGAGCAAGGATTTTTAAATGCAATTGCTGGAGCTGATAGCGCATTAGTTGTTACAACACCAGAGGTTTCAGCTGTTAGGGATGCTGACCGTATTATCGGATTACTTGATTCTCATGATATTAAGAATACGCATTTGATTGTTAACCGCTTACGTACCGATATGGTAAAACGAGGAGATATGATGTCAGCGGATGACGTTGTAGAAATCCTTGCAATTGACTTAATCGGCGTAGTGCCTGATGATGAAAACATCGTCGTTTCTACAAATCAAGGTGAACCATTAGTTGGTACTGATGCATTAGCAGGAAAAGCTTATATGAATATTTGTAGAAGAATTGTAGGGGAAGAAGTTCCTTTACTAGATTTAAATGTGAAGTCTGGTCTTATGAGCAGATTAGCAAATCTATTAAAGAAGAACTAAGGAGGGTAATTAAGTATGAGTTTAGCAGATTTCTTTAAAAAGAAAGCATCTGGTAACGTTGCGAAAGACAGACTGAAATTAGTTTTAGTTTCTGATCGCGCCAATTGCTCGCCAGAAATCATGGAACAGATTAAAAATGATATTATCCAGGTGATTTCAAAATATATTGAAATAGACACTACCGGCCTAGACATTAAGATTACGCAGACGGAATCCGAAGGTAATAATGGTACGGTGCCAGCACTGTTCGCCAATATTCCAATCAAGGATATCAAAGCTGGTAAAAAATAAGAAAGAGTAGGTGTCAATCTGGCGTTTATTCGTTCCATTTCTCTATACTTATGTGTCATTCTGATTCCAACATCAATTTAAAATTAAATAGTAATACTTGTGAAGCGTTTTGCAAGTAAAACATTTTGTTCTGGCTGTTTGTTTACACGGCTAATGAACATAAAAGCCAAAGGAATACAGCGTTTTTACCCGAAAACAACATTCTTTTGGTAGAAACAGCGGCCAGAACAAACTTTGAAAAAGCCATAGATTGTTTACGTATTTTAATGCATACGTATGCTTTTACTATGGGCAAAGTACAAGATACCAATGATACCTTTTAGTTTTAGCAGGACTAAAAGGTTGGTATAAAACAAAAAAATTAACGTTAGGGGGTAATACAATGAATATTGGTTTAGTTGCGCACGATGCGAAGAAGAAATTAATGCAAAATTTCTGTATTGCTTATAGAGCAATTTTAAGCAAAAATGACTTATATGCTACAGGGACTACAGGACGTTTAATTGAAGAAGTCACAAACCTTTCTGTTCATAAGTATTTAGCTGGTCATTTGGGTGGACAACAACAACTAGGCGCTCAAATTGAACACAATCAAATAGATATGGTAATCTTCTTAAGAGACCCATTATCTCCAAAATCTCATGAACCAGACGTTAACAGTGTTGTCCAATTATGTGATACACATAACATTCCTCTAGCAACCAATTTAGCGACTGCAGAGTTATTGATCAAAGCTCTTGATCGCGGTGATTTAGATTGGAGAGAAATTTTTAAATAACAAATGTGAAAAGGGGCTTCTATGAACAAAAAAATTCTATGTATCTTACTTAGTTTAACAGTATTCATCTCTGGATGTTCATCGGCTGACCCTGACATTATTAGCTATCAGTCAAACGAAACCAAGACGGTTAGTTTGACTGAAGATACACAAGAAGATTTATTTTCAAACAAGTTAGCAGTAGTTGATGAGAACAAACAGGATTCCAAAGACAGCACGATGACTTCAAGTGCATCTATCTTAGTAGATAGATCTACGAAGGAAGTGCTCTATGCGAATAATGTGTTTGAAAGACTATATCCGGCCAGCCTGACAAAGCTAGCAACTGCTTTGATGGTATTTCGATACGGCAATCTAGATGATATAGTTACAATTAGTTATGATGCTTCCCACATTACAGAGCCTGGTGCTAAGTTATGTGGTTTTAGTGAAGGAGATAAAGTTTCCCTTAATACGTTGTTAAACTGTATGTTAGTGTATTCAGGAAACGATGCAGCAACAGCAATCGCAGATCATTTATTTGAAAATGAAACAACTTTTTGTGAAAAAGTAAATCAGGAATTAAAAACACTAGGTGCGACGAATACTCATTTTGTAAATTCTCATGGTTTAGATGAGAAGGAACATTATACAACAGCTTATGACTTATATCTTATTTTTAATGCTTTATTTGAATATGATCAATTTAAGACAATTATCAATGAAGCATCCTATAAAGCTGAGTATTCAACAAAAGACGGCAGACAGGTATTAAAATACTTTGCGAATACCAATCAGTATCTAAGCGGGCTGACAGAAGCACCAGATCATATTACCGTAATCGGCGGAAAGACTGGTACAACAGATCTTGCTGGAAACTGTTTAATCTTATATAGTACCGATGAATCTAACAAGGAATATATCTCACTTGTCCTTAATGCAAATGGGAAAGTCGATTTATATAAACAAATGAATTATTTATTGTCTAAAATCAAGTGATTTAGGCAATGGAAAAAATAACTAAAACCATTGTGTTTTAGTTATTTTTATTATATACTTTTTATAGAAATCCTTTCTTTTTGAAAGGAATTTTTGTAACTTTAAACATATTTCAATGTTATAAAGGAGGAGTTAGTATGATTCAAATTGTTGCAGGTGAGAAAGGTAAGGGTAAGACAAAGTTATTGATTGCCAAAGCAAATGAAGATGTACAACAGATTAATGGTGCTCTTGTTTATATTGATAAAAGCAATCGCCATATGTACGAATTAAGCAATAAAATAAGACTTATAAATTCAAAGGACTATTTTATTAAAAACGCAGATGAATTTATTGGTTTTATTTGCGGGATTATCTCTGGGAATCATGATCTTGAAAAAATCTATGTTGATAGCTTTCTTAAATTAGCGTACATATCTGAAGATAATATTGAATCTGTCTTAACAAAACTCCTTGATATATCAAATCATTTTAAAGTAGATATCGTTGTGTGTATCTCTTCCTCTAAGAAAAGTATTCCTGAAAACTTCGTTGACTCTGTAATAATTGCATTATAAAGATGTAGTATCATATACCGTAAGAGTGGAATTTTAGGATTAAATGTAATAATAAGAACAAAAAAGGACATTACCTTTGTTTAAGTAATGTCCTTTTTTGATTTACGCGACAACGAGAAGCGCGTGTACTGTCTCGCTAGTCATTATTACCAATTCGACCACAGTAACTAATTGCATAAAGACCACAAATACCAATTACTGCATATATAACACGAGATACAATTGACATATTACCAAAAATTACACGAACTAGGTCGAATTCAAAGAATCCAACAAGACCCCAGTTCACAGCGCCAATTATTACTAAAATTAATACAATATAATCTAAGGCTTTCATTCAATTACCTCCTTTTCTTACAATGCTTATTATTTCCAAAATTGAAATATTTATTCAATTAAATTAATAAGTTAAAGTTCAATATTCTTCTTTGACATATGTAGTAATTGACAGTATAATGTTTCTAGAACAAAAGATTTTATCAGGAGGTTACTTACCTTGGCAAATGAAAAGAAGGTAGTAAAGTTCAGACGCCCAATTAATATTAATTTGGGAGTAATCATTTTTGTGATCATGTTTGTTTACTTAGTGATTGAATTGGTAAAATATTTCTCAGGGGAGCAATTATCTGTATATGAAGTTCGAGAAAGTCAGATAGCCGATGATAATACATATCAAGGTTTAATCATTCGAGAAGAGAAAGTATACAAGACAGATAAAAGCGGATATTTAAATTATTACGTACCTGAAGGTAAGAAAATAGGGAAAAATTCTACTGTATATTCAATAGATCAAACAGGGAGCGCATACGATTTATTGTCTGAAAACGAAACACAGCAAGATTTAACGGACAAAGATATTCTGGCATTACGAGATTGTATTAATTCTTATCGTAAAAACTATACGGGAAGCAATTATAAATCTGTTTATGATTATAAATATAGTCTAGAGAATACTGCAATGGACCTTACAAACATCAATTTATTAGCATCTCTTGCGGAGATTCTTAAGACAAAGGACTTATGCGCCATCCGCCACGGCTACAAGCTCGGCGCCCGCAAGCCCTTCTTCTACAAGC
>CAJMNR010000060.1 GCA_905214875.1 uncultured bacterium
CCTTCTAAGATGGATTGCGTCTTAGAAGCAATGTCATGATCGCTTAATTCATTTACGATCTCTCTGGCACGTTTTAATACGTTATCCGGAACACCCGCAAGTTTCGCTACCTGGATACCGTAACTCTTATCTGCGCCGCCTTTTACAATCTTACGTAAGAAGATAATGTCTTCTCCTTGTTCTTTTACTGCGATACAATAGTTATTTACCCCGTCAATGGCTCCTTCTAATTCCGTAAGCTCATGATAATGTGTGGCAAATAGCGTCTTAGCACCTAACAGTTTCGTATTGCTAATGTGCTCTACCACCGCCCATGCAATACTAAGTCCGTCAAACGTACTTGTACCACGGCCGATTTCATCAAGGATTAGCAAGCTGTTCTTTGTGGCATTACGTAAGATATTCGCAACTTCTGTCATTTCTACCATGAATGTGGATTGCCCGCTTGCGAGGTCATCGGAAGCCCCTACTCTTGTAAAGATTCTGTCAACAATGCCAATATCCGCACTCTTTGCTGGTACAAACGAACCGATTTGCGCCATTAGCACGATCAATGCGGTCTGTCTCATATACGTAGACTTACCAGCCATGTTAGGACCTGTGATAATGGAGACACGGTTACTCTTGTTATCAAGGAACGTGTCATTTGCAACAAATAAGTCATTGTTCATCATCTTTTCAACTACTGGATGTCTTCCGTCTTTAATATCGATGACACCTTTGTTATTGATTGTTGGACGAACAAAGTTCTGATTTTGCGCTACTGTCGCTAAGGAAGTAAAGACATCCACATTGGCGATTGCTTTTGCCGAAGACTGGATTCTTCCAATTTGAGAAGCAATATGGTCTCTTACTTCACAGAATAAGTCGTATTCTAATGCTGTTAATTTATCTTCCGCACCTAGAATCATATCTTCTAACTCTTTTAATTCCGGTGTGATATAACGTTCTGCATTGGCTAATGTCTGTTTTCTTGTCCAAGTGTCTGGCACTAACTCTTTATAGGAATTGGTTACTTCTAAATAATAACCAAATACTTTGTTATATTTGATCTTAAGGTTTTTAATGCCTGTCTCGTTACGTTCTTTTTCTTCTAACTCAGCAAGCCATGTCTTACCTTCTGTCTTCGCTTTACGAAGCTTATCAACCTCTTCATTATAACCATCCTTAATGATATTTCCTTCACGAATGGAAATTGGAGGTTCTTCGTTAATGCTTCGGCTGATTAGGTCTGCTAAATCTTCTAAGCCATCAAGTTGTGTATAAAACTGTTGTAACAGCTTTGTTTCAAAGGATTCTAATAACGTCTTGATATAAGGAAGCATGGACATGGAGTTATAAAATGCCAACAAATCTCTAGGGTTAGCAGATTTATAAACAACCTTACTGATCAGACGTTCTAAATCGTAAATTGGATTTAAGTATTCACGGATTTCTTCTCTCGTAATATAGTTATCATTGATTTCTTCAATCGCATCTAAACGATCGTTAATGGATTCCGCATCAATTAATGGCTGTTCTACATAATTACGAAGAAGTCTTGCCCCCATGGCTGTCTTTGTCTTATCAAGTACCCAGAGAAGAGAACCACGTTTTTGTTTTTCACGTAATGTTTCCACAAGCTCTAAGTTTCTTCTTGTAGAGCTGTCGATTAACATAAATTTATTTGTCTGATATGGAGTCAACTTACGGATATGGTCAAGACTTGTCTTTTGCGTTTCATATAGATATTGTAACACAGTTCCAGCTGCAATTGTCCCAATGGAATAATCCTTAAGGCCTAATCCGTCTAATGTTCCTACTTCAAAATGTTTCTTTAAGATTCGATCGCATAACTCTTCGTCATAATACCAGCTTTCGATTGCTGAAATAGAGATATGAAGACGTTCTCTCAAATCTTCCATATCCACATTGGACATATAGAACGATTCGTTGCAGATGATTTCCGATGGAGTGAATTTATTAATCTCATCTAATAATTTTCTAGAAGAGTCAACTTCTGTTACATAGAAATCGCCTGTCGTAACATCAATGATGGATACGCCATATGCATTGCTTGTGTAAATGACACACATAAGATAATTATTCTTCGTCTCATCGAGTGTCTGTGTATTTAAGTTCGTACCCGGAGTTACGATTCGGATTACTTCACGTTTTACAAGTCCTTTTGCCTGCTTAGGATCTTCGACCTGCTCACAAATTGCAACTTTGTAACCTTTACTAATTAATTTACTTAGGTAGCCTTCTACTGCATGGAATGGAATCCCGCACATTGGGGCACGTTCTTCAAGTCCACAGTTTTTTCCTGTAAGGGTAATTTCAAGTTCTCTGGAGCAAGTGATTGCATCTTCAAAAAACATTTCATAAAAATCACCGAGCCTGTAAAATAGGATGCAGTCTTTATACTCATTTTTCGTTTCCACATATTGCTGCATCATTGGAGTTAATTTTTCGGTTTGCATAAAAAAGATCCTTTCTCTATCGTAACGTCATTTTCTATAAAAAGATGACTCTATTTACACTATAAGAAGCTGTCTTAGGAAACAGCTTTCCCAAAACAGCTTTTTCTATTATAACCTAGATAATATTGTCATTCAATGATTTATTTTGTCCATTCTCCAGTTTCTAAGAATGTATTGGCACGTTTATTCGCCGCATCTATAATACTACGTTCGTAACCAATAATGCTTAGGAGCTTAATGGCATTTTTCGATTTTGCTTTTCCTTTGTACAATTTGTAATCAAATAATACGTCATTATCTTTTACTTCCTCTTGGAAATGGTAGTTTGTATAGTAGTCTTCTAAGATCGTCGTAAGCTCGATATCATGGGTAGCTGCCATACAAAGTACATTGTGTCTTGCAATGTTTTTAAGGATTTCTGCGGAAGCACTGATTCGTTCCACCGTATTCGTTCCGCGTAGCACTTCATCCACAAAACAAAGGATTGGAGCACCACTGTCCATGGCATCTAAAATCCTCTTAAGTGACTTGATTTCCGCCATATAGTAACTTTCTTTTCCAAGAAGGTTGTCCGTAAGTGCCATCGAAGAATAAATCTGATAGTAACTTGCACGATAAGAATCTGCTAAAGACGTATAAATTGTCTGGGATAACAAAGCATTAATGGCTACCGTACGTAAAAATGTGGATTTTCCTGATGCATTAGATCCAGTAATCAATACTGGCTGATATTGATGAATGGAATTCTTAACCGGATCTTCAATCAACGGATGGTATAAGTTCTTTGCTTCAATAAATGGCTTATTCGTTGCAACAAGGTCTGGTTCGCAATACGTACCAACATATTCTCTAAACGAAGCAACTGCGATACAGGAATCTAAAAATCCAATCAATTCATACATACGGTTTAATGCTTCTTTATGTTTTCTAAGTTCTGACAGCATACCGTTAAACTTGATAAGATCAATATGAAAAATCATTCGCACATAGTCAATGATAATATCAAAGAATCCAGAAACCGCACCGTTTCCGCCAAGCACGATGGAAGCTCCTCTTCCAAAGCGTTCAAACTCTTTCGCTCTGCGCTTTAATTCTTCTGTATAGTTTTCAAGTTCTTTCATCTCTACCTTGCTAACAAGTTCAACACCTTCCACCATACGGATGATATAGCTAAATACGTTAAAGTACGCAAAAATATTAGCTTTCGCAATGTTGTAACGAATGATATTATTTGCAAGAACAGCAAACGTACAAATCGCTCCTATTCCTGGATTTACAAATACAAGTCCAAGTGCCCCAAAGAACATTAAGATATACACATAATGCATCCAAGGGTTTTTAACCTCGATATCATCGGTACGGTTAATATATTCAAATAACGAAATCTTATCAAGCTTTCCAAAGACGCTCATGGCATACTGCATGTCCTCACGTTCTTTTGGATGCGTTGCAAAATAATCAATGACTCTTCCTCGCTCTTTAAGCTCTTCTTTATCAAAACTAAGATTACGTAACATGTCATATAAGTATTCTTCACCTATGCTGCTTGCCGTGTTATTAATAAGCTCATAGATGCGATCCATATCTAAATCGTTCCAAGTGATATCATCGATATTGGCCTTAGGATCAATCTTGGACAAATAATATTCTTTGATGGAAGCTCTCTTTTCTTCACTATATTCCGTCTCAGGGTATTTTCCCCAAGCTTTTCTTAACTTAAGTCGTACTTGCTCATTATGCCGTTTCTGATCGTAAAAGCCTTTGATCAGAAGCAATATCACAAGTACTATAAATATATATAAATATTCCATGAACTTATCGCTCCTTTATCTAACTAGTCTTCCTAATTGTTTTATTATAAAGTAAATCCATGGCCGTTTCAACCTTGTTACAGTTTTTTTGCTTCCTTGTCAAAGGAATATCGTCTGCGTTTCTTTGTTCCATTTCCATATTGAATTGCTTGCTTAGGACAGGAATGAATGCATTTTAAACATCCCGTACAATCTCCGGTCCAAGTAACTCCTTCCGGCGCCATCTCAATTGCTTCAAGCGGACATTCTCTTACACACTTACCACATTTCGTACAGTCATTGGTAGTGCAAAACTTCTTCGAAAGGTTGACTCTTTTGTAAATAGCCTGTGAAAGTCCACTTCCTAGTGCCATCGCCCCACGCTTAAACGATTTTTCCTCTTTTCGGTTTGCTATGTTGGCTGCAATCGTTGCAATTTGCTGTTTCGCATTCGTAATTCGCTCTCGTATCACATCTTCGGAGGCAAGGTCATAATACAGGATATAGTTATCAACCATTTTAACACCATACTCAGCTTGAAGCGTTATGTTCTTATGCTTTAGAACCTGTTCTAAGTATTTCATCGTATTCCCGGATGAGCCGCCATACGTGATTACCGCATACGCATATTGCCCGTTATAGTTTTTAAATGAAATGGTATTTAGAAAGTGTTCCACAATCTTTGGCACTCCATACCAATAAACTGGAAAAACAAATCCGATTCGTTCGTCGTTAGTTAACTCATATATTTGTTTCTCCCTCAATGTTGCTAATGACATAAACACTACTTTGTCGTTTGTTGTCGCTGCTATCGTATCCGCCGCATACTTAGAATTTCCTGTACCACTAAAATAAAATATCATATGCCTTCCTCCTCTTCATTTAAACATTTTGACAACTATCGAATTGTCAGACAATAAAAATGCTCCTTTTTACTCTTTCCCCATATCAAATTCATGTCTAAGCTGTTCAAGTACGTCTTTATTTGCTTTGGCAATCAGATACTTTCCCTGCTTCGTCGTCGTAATCAGACCTGCATCAGCTAATTCCTTTAAATGATGAGAAATTGTGGGTGCGCCAATGCAAAGCTTGCTCATAATCTGATTGATTACACAGTCACAGTCTGCTTCAAAATCTTTCTGTTCATATTGCAGAATGCTTAGAAAAATCTCTAACCTATTTTCATTCGATAATGCTTTATGTATCCTTGCTAATTGTTTTGTCGTCATAATTCACCTACTCATTTCGATAGTTATCAAAGTGTTAAATTTATACTACCACATATTGCATAAAATCTCAAGCAATAAAGCAGTTTTGCCTGTGCCATTGGCGCATTCTGGAAATGGATGCCATAAAGAGTTCCTGCCTTAGCCGAATAATACACTCGTTCTTCGTTGTATGGAAAATCAATTCCTGATTTCTCAAGGTCTTTTTTATCATAAATCGCATACGAATATCCACGGACATCATTCTTCCTTGGATATTCCAACACCTTTACCTCCGATAAGCTTGTACTTATAATACTCATTCTACGATTTCCTTCTTTCTATCAGCTAAAAACTATCAGCTAAAAAGCCTGCCTTTCCTACTCAAAAGACAGGCTCTTATAAGTTATCCTTCTTCCAGTTGAATGGATAAGTATAATTTTGTGCTTTCTTGCAACTCTTCAAGGCTATTTCTACAAAAGAGCATCTGATTCGGTTGATGTTGAACCACTTCCCAACGTAATACCTCAAGTCGTTTTATCAACCAACAAAGATCACAATTCTTTTTCATGGTCATAACAGCCTTATACGTTTCTGATTGCTCCATTTTTTCAAATGGAAGAAAGGAATCCATCTCATTACAAAAGACCGTCTGTAACGTTACTTCTTCCATTCGCTTATGTAATAATACTTTTAACTGCTCTGCCGTTTGCTTAGTTGCAACCGCTTTCGTATTTGTCTCTAACCAACCAAATCCATCGTTTCGATATCTAGGAAATACATGCAAATGAAAATGGCCAACGTCATTACATGCTCCTCCATTTTGCATAATGCTATAACCATCAGGATGATACTTTTCCTTGATACAGACAACTACTTGTTTTGCGAGATAAATTAGTTGCTCCATGAGTTCATCCGGAATCTCATCAAGATCCACATAATGTTCCTTTGGTACAATTAGCACATGACCTTCATTCAAAGGACTGCTGTCCAAAAAAGCAACAACTGTCTCTGACTCATTGATGACATATGCTTCCTTCTTTTGATTGCAAATATCACAAAAGACACATTTCATTCTTATCCCCATTCTTTCTCTAAAAAGTCCAAATATCCAATGCAGCGCTCATCAATTCTTCTGTGATAACTATAGGTGTAGTTCGTAAAGTATTTTCCCCAGAAACGTAATGCAGTCGGATTTAACGTCTCACAATCCACGCCTAAATACTCAAATCCTTCTTCTTTGCAAATTGCTACGACATAATCTAGTAACCTTTTCGCTACTTTCTTTTCCCGATACTCCTTTTTCACATACATTCCACATATGCTTACCATTTTGGGATGCCTTGTCATATAAGTCTCTGCATCGTCGCTAATAGCCATGAAGCCGATTAGCTCTTCCTGATCTTTAATGACAAAGACACGTTTGTTCTCATCCTCATACCATTTATTAAAATACGCAATGTCGGTATAAAGAAAGACAGGCGCATCTGCCAGATGCCGTTCTAATTGACATCTAAGCTCATGAATCTTTCTTCGCTCCTTTCCCGTTAATTCTGTGCACAAAAACTCTGTATTTGTTGGTATTTCTGTTTTATAGGTAGCAAGGTTCAAAATGGCATCACTACAGCGAATTCCGAATCCATTTAATATCAGGGACTGAGCCGCATCCTTCTCATGAGCATAATAACTGATTGCATATCCACAGACACCATCTTTAATAAGTTCCTTTGCTGTCTCTTGAAACAAGAGCGAAGCAGTCTTTGATGGATTACTCCCTAAAAATGCATTACATCCAAATGGAGAAAATACTCCTTTTACCTTTCCAAGGGAGTCTTCATATGGCTGGTCAAAAAGTAGGAATCCAACGAGTGTTCCATCTTCAAGTGCCAGTTTACCGATATTCTTTTTCTTTATGTAAGAAAAGCAGTCATACCACTCTTCTTCTAGAAACTGTGGCAGTTCGCCTTTGCACCATACTTGCTCTTCTTCGTACTGTCGTCTTACAAGTGATTGTATGTTCTGATCATAACTTTTTTCATAGTTTTTGATTTCTATCAATTTGTAGACCCCCTATCCGTACTTAACTATATTTTACCAAATATTCAGTTATTTTTCCAATGTTATTTCACATAAGAAGAGCTTCCATTCCAATTAGAACAAAAGCTCAATTAACGAACCGCCAGCCAATATGATACTTATATATAACCTTATTTACCTAAAAAACCCATAGTATTTTGACCGAATATGTTTTGTAAACCCATAATCAATAATGACCGGCCTTCCTTGCACAATTCCCCAACTACTTTTTCGCTCTAAATCCCTAGCTACTAAGTCAAATCTATTTATTAACACTTTGATTTCATATCTTTCTAACACTTCATTCATACTTCTTGCATTGAAATAGGACATAACATCGAACATACTTGGTACTTTTTCCGCTTTTTCCATGATCAGATACCGAAAGTCATAGGACACAGCCATTATATTAGCAATAATGTTTGTCTGATACTGTCGGGAAATTTTATACTCTGCTTCATTTTGTACAATCCCTTTTCGGTTTTTCCCAACCTTTACTACGTAACCATTCATTAGGTCAAATACAATCCGTCCAGAACCAGAACCTAAGCTAGGATACATCCCGTAATCAATTTTCTGCTTAATCTCTTCAAAATTAACCATCATCTAACTCACTAACCTTACATTCCGTTCTCATCAAACAATGATTTCATACTATTATATTCTTAAAGTGTCAATTTTGTTCATAATATGATTTGTTTCTCCACCATTATTCGAATTATTTCTCTACGCCAAGCTTAAGTTTTCCTATGTAAAGCCTTCCGCGGCAAGCGCGATCATAAATTGAAGTAAATTAAAAAAGCACCTATTAGGAACGCTCGTCATAACAGCGATCCAATAGATGCATATGTAACTGCTAGAAATTCTTATTTATGCTTTCTAAAAAATAACTTTTTCGTATGCTCGCCTTTTAAAGATTGATTCTCTTTCATCAACTCTACCATTTCCCTTTGCAGTGAGATACAATCATCCATCTTCGCATTGATCATATAGATTACATTGTCTCGTTCATTTTTAATCTCAGAAAGCTTGTCCCCTAAATCCGTACAGGCAATTTCATCTTTTACCGTACTAGGATTAAATCTAGTCTCCTCGATTAATTGCAATAACGAGTCTTTGATTGTATTTGGCGGGATATGATATACTTTCACCATCTCTGTATATATATTCAGTAATTCCTCAATCTCATCGTCCACTCCATTGGGATCCATGAGCTCTTGCTTCTTATCTTCATCCGTAATTTCGGCTGTTAACTCAAAATGTCCCCGCTCCTTGATTGTGTCCGTATTCGCCTCTAATAGCCTTTTTATCGCACATAATGTATATCCTTGATCTTTTAAATTCTTTATCTTTAAAAACAATTCAATATCCCCATCCGTATAAATACGTTGTCCCAAATTATTGCGATGTATCTTAAGTGCCAATTGTTCTTCCCAATATCGTAACGTATGTGATTTTAACCCTGTCTTTTCGGTTGCTTCTAATATCGTGTAGCTACTCTCAGCCACAGAACCCCTCCCTATATCGTCTTATTTTTCTACTGAATCCAATTAATATATTAATTTTATAACAAGGGTAAATAGCAAACAGCCTAATAAAGCCATTCTATTAACGCTAATAATAATTATATTCAGCAATTGTGGGAGATATGAACTAAATATCCAGAAAAAAAGAGAGCATATAGCATGCTCTCTTCCTTTATAATATTCATTAATCTTCAATAAACCTTACTGCTTTAATTGGCTTCTTATAGTACATGTTACTGATCTTGATGCCCGACTTTGGATTGGATGCGTGAATGATCTTGCCATTGCCGATATACATACCAACATGTGTGATAACACCTTTACTGTCATAGAACACAAGATCGCCTGGTTTCACCTTCGAAAGCTTGATTGCAGTTCCTTCTGCTGCCTGAGACCTTGAAGTCCTTGTAATGTTATATCCAAAATGTTCATAAATACGCATCATAAATGCTGAACAGTCAATGCCCTTTGTCAGACTTGTCCCACCATATACATACTTTCCACCAATAAATTTCTTTGCATAACTTACCATCTTCGAACGAAGACTGGACGTAGATGTCACACTTCCACCAGATGCTGCCACTGCAATACTTTCATCGTCTGAATCTGTTGCCTTGGCAAGCTGATATTTTACATCTACATATTCTCTCCAAATATATCCCTTATCTCGATCAACTCTAACATATAACCACTCGTCATCGGAATCATCTAAGACCTCTAATTCTTCACCTTCTGGAATCAAGGTCAAAGTAGCGCTGTCCGTTGACTTTTTCTCACGCATACGTACCGTTGTCGTATTAACGGTAGCAATCCGGCTTCCTACCTGTTTTGCAAGTGTAGTAGCCTCTTCTCCTGTTACTAAATACTCCGTTGACACATAACCCGTAATATTACCAGATTTAATCTTAGCCCAGCCGTCACTTGAGACGCTGTAAATATAGCACCCACCATTTTTTGGTAGAATACCGATAATGCTTGCAGATTCATTTGCTTCTTTTCTGATATTTAAATAGTTTGCCACGCGGGCAATTCCAATATTTTTATACACCGAAGAATTAACCTCTTCCTTAATTTGCTCAGATGACTTTTGCCTTGAAGCAAGAAATGCGTCTGTCATATTAATCGAAGAGGTAATCTCAGTAAATGTTTCTTTGTAATAATTATCTATAGATAGTGAAATACCTGCAATTGCTTCTTTCGTAGAAGAACCCTTGCTCGCATTGCCTGTCCCATTAAACGATGGAATAGTTAGCGATGTTGCAAGGCCGGCTACGACTAGTGCCGCAAACTTTACTTCTTTCCGTTTCATAAATGACCTCCTTACCAAAATCATTTTGTGGTATCTGGAGCTTAGGAAATATTTTAAGAGTTTTTAACACTACAATAGTAGTGTCCTAGATAATTCTATCCAAAACACTACTATTATATACATTATGTACTAACGTTTCCTTTATATGATAATACAAATAATGCCACCGTTACTGTCGTTAACGATCTTTTGCATTGTGTCTTGTAATTTCAGCTGGGATTCGTCAGTGAGCTTATTTACTTTCGTCGTTATACCGTCTTCCACGAGCTGTTTGATACTCTTTCCAAAGATATTGGTCTCCCAAATGCCTTGTGGATTATTCTTAGAATTATCTACAATATAGGAAATCAAATCTTCTGCTTGGTCTTCACTTCCTACGATTGGGGCAATCTCTGTTTCGATCGTTGCTTTGATCATATGGATAGATGGAGCCTGTGCTTTGATCTTAACACCATATTTACCGCTATGACGAATGATTTCAGGATCTTCAACCGAGATTTCTTCGATGCTAGGGGTTACCACACCGTATCCACGATTAATTACTTCCTCATAGGCATTTCCGATTTTCTCATACTGCGTCTTCATACCAGCAAGTTTCTTCAATGTCCCAATCAATTGATATTCGTCGGAAATAGGAACTCCAATTAAATCACTAAGAATCTGATAATAGTATTTGTCGTCGAATTCTACTGCAATTTTAACTGTTCCATTCTCAAGCTCAATCTGATCAATCTTAAATTGTTTAACAAAGTTGCTTTCCGTAGTCAAATTGCCTGCATTAATATCGCGAATCAGAGACATTCTCTTAAGGATCGACTTAACAGCTTCGATTAAATCTACTTTTAACCAATGTGTATTTGGTAACATTTCTACCCATTTTGGAGTATAGAAATTAAGCTGGGCAATCGGAAACTCTGACAATACCGTTTCCATAATCTTTGTAATGTCATCTCTTTTCAGTTGTGCACAGTTTAATGGCATTACAGGAACCTTGTTCCTTGTCGATATCTCATCTGCTAACGCAATAGTTTCATCTGAATATGGCTTACTTGTGTTTAATACAACGACAAATGGTTTGCCAAGTCGTTTAAGTTCTGCTATCGTCTTCTCTTCAGGTGCTACAAAATTGGCTCTTTCAAGATCTCCAAAGCTTCCGTCTGTTGTTACAATAATACCGATTGTAGAATGGTCATTTATAACCTTCTTCGTGCCAAGTTCTGCTGCTTGCGTAAATGGGATTTCATGATCAAACCATGGCGTTTTTACCAGACGTTCTTGCTCATTCTCTATATGTCCACTCGCACCATCTACCATATAACCAACACAATCAATTAGACGAATACTAACTTTTGCGTCATCGGATATATTAATTTCAGCAGCTTCCTTTGGGATAAATTTTGGCTCGGTTGTCATAATCGTCTTTCCTGCTGCGCTTTGTGGCAACTCATCAATAGCTCTTTCCTTACTATGTGCGTCTTCAATATTTGGTATTACTAGTAAGTCCATGAAGCGTTTGATGAATGTAGATTTTCCAGTTCTTACAGGGCCAACGACTCCAATGTAGATTTCCCCATTGGTACGAGCTTGTATATCTTTATATACATCAAAATTATCCATTAGAATACCCCTTTCTATATTCACTAGTAAAGTCTATGCGCGATTTAAGGGGATTATGTTTTGGAATTAAGGAAAATAATTAAGAGCTAAAATTTACACAAACACTTATGCGTAATCCATCCTTTTACCTTTTTATTCTAACTTGTAAACAGGATATAACAACTGCTGTTATCACGGAAACGATGCACTTTAATGCTGCCTTTATTACTAAGCACATGCCAACCGAACAATTGATTGCGTATGTTTCGTATCCTACTAGACTGCTTACACGTAAGTTCCAGACATCGTTTGGCAAAGTCCTTAATATGATTTTCCATTCTAAGACTCCCATAATGAGCGCTACAACTAACGCTATAATCGCTGCAACTGCCATACGGGTTCGTATCAATTTCCAGCGTCCATACTTACTTGTTTGTATCATACTTTCAATTCCAATAATTCTATCTTCCAAACAAACCGAGAAACAAAAAATCACTACCACTGCTAATAAAAACGGATTCCATATTGTCTGATGAAGATATCTTTGCACATCAAGCTCATAAAAGTATCCCACATTTGACTCTTCCATCAAATCAAACGAACTTGCCTTTTGGTCAAGAAATATTAATGTCTTTACTTTTCCTTCTGCAATTTTTAGCTCTTTAAGATATACTTTATAGTTCTCGGCACTGATTTCATCTGATAAGTACTGCTCCTCCTTCTCATCCTCTTGCTCGATTACAGCATTCACTTTCTCTAACTCGTTATGTATAAACTCTGCCTTCTCTGCATTAGCTTTACCCTCCAAATTCACAAGATACTCTTTGTAAATCTCCTTATTCAGATCATATTCTGATTTTCCAGGCTCATGTAACAGATAAATGACAAACAATAGTAAAGCAATACAAAAGGCTATCATAAAATATGGGCGAATGGCCATCTTCTTAATTTCTAGCTTCCACATATCACACCTCTTTAAAGTACTTCATATATACATCCTCTAGCGTCTGTACTTCTTTGTCTATCTCTTTCTCCTTATTAATAATCTCCTCTGTCTTTCCGTTACAAATCACTCTTCCTTCTTTCAACATAATAATTTGATCTGCTAACGCATCTACATCGGAAACGATGTGGGTCGAAAGTATAATCGTTCGATCTTTACTCATACTTTTTAAAAGTTCACGAAACTGTACACGTTCCTTAGGATCAAGCCCTACCGTTGGTTCGTCTAAAACAATCACATTAGGATCATTCATTAATGCGACCGCAATCGCTAATCGTCTTCTCATTCCACCTGAGTATTTGGAAACCTTTTTACTACCTTCGTCCACCAAATTCACACGTTCTAATGCTACTCTGATACACTCCTTTTGCATTTCTTTCTTTATTCCTTTTAATGAAGCAAAATAACGTAGAATTTCTTCTCCCGTCATATATCCATAAAATCCTGTATCCTGTGGTAAATACCCTAATTGCTCACGATACTTTTCATTTAACGTGTGAATCTCTTTTCCGTCATATAGCACCTTACCTTTAGTTGCTTTTGATAAATCTACCATAATTCGCATCAATGTACTTTTACCTGCTCCATTAGGACCTAATAAACCATAAATGGAATGTTCCAACTTAATATTGATCTGTTTCAGTACTTGTTTTTTCCCATAGTTCTTCTCAACTTCAACAAACTCTACCATAGTCTCCTCCTAATCTCTTTGTCTCTTACAATAGGACCAAAGTCCAAGTCCAAACAACACTGCTCCCGCTAATACTGTTACTATAAGATTCAGCCACATTCGATTTAATGGATGTCCAAGTATATTGACATCGTCATACATTCCAAAATAAGTACTGCCTTCCAAGAGTGGTACAAACAATACCGTCTTCATTTTTTCAATTGCTCTCGATGCAAATTCCGTTATATTTCCGCCGTAATTTACAATATGGTTACAATAACAATAGAATCCCATTACTCCGAATAGCACGATTCCACTTACTAGTGCTGAAACTACGCTCTTCTTAAAACATGTAGAAATGGCGCATATGAGTATTGTAATAACTTCAAGTACAAGTACTTTCATACTACATATAAATACTAACCCACCCAGGATTGACCATGAATACGGATAATATCCAAATTGTGATATGGATTGAATCGGTTGACTCAATCCTTTTACTCCATATTCTACACAGACGATACCAATCGTTATTGCAATATCAATTACAGAGTAGACGAACGTAATCTCCGTTGCAGTTAGCAACTTTTTAAAATAAAGCCTTGCTCTTCCATTTTTACTACTATAAATAGCGCTAAATAGCTTTCTTTCATGCTCACGGGAAAAAATTCCGCAAAACAAAACAACCAATAATAAGACACATAAGAAATCCCATGCATGTATTTTTAGCATATCAAACAAAAATGTAACCCCTTGATTGTCATATACCTCAAATTCAATTTGCTTACCATAATCTGTTTCAATCTGATTACATAAAGCTTGATCATAGCCGCTTACTGCTCCTCCCTTTTCCGCCAGCTTTCGTACACGTGCTACATTCTCTTCAATTTGTTTTCGTTCATCCTTAATTTTATCGTAATATTCAAGCTGCTGTGTAATTGCGCAACTTTGATTATATTCAACCTTTAAGCTTTCCTCGCTATATCCATCAGGCAAAATATTATCTACATTATACTGAAACATATATTCAACCAATCGCTTATTTTTCTCTACTAAGTTCTTTTGCTCTGACTCAGAAATCTTCCCAGAATACTGAGTTAAAACTTCACTTACAGCATCCTTATATGGTCTTGCTCCATTAAGTAAGTAAGAAAGTTGCATTATCAAAATGCTAATTACAGCCAAAATAGTTATAACGAACATGAAAGGATACTTTATAATCTTTTTTATCTCCATCCAACATACTCCTAAATTATTTTATATTTATTTCTTTTGTCTGATTAATCTTTCCATCCTTCAATATGTATAGAAACGTTTTTTCCGTATCTTCACCTTCGTCTTCGGTTACAATCATGTACTGCTTATCTGTAGTAACTGCATACGCATCAGAGTTTCTTAGATATGCATCGCACTCATTTTTTTGTTTTGTTTTTATATCATAGATCTTTCCGCCCGTATATAGCTTGTCTCCATATAAATCGATTAAAAAGCTATCTGTATACAGATATACCCCCTGATTTTTTATATCATACAAACCTCTTTTATAAATTTTATAGTCAAAATTCGTATAATATAGTGTTTGATTTGATATGTCGATTGCAAAATCAGATATTTTTGTATCCTTATGCTCAATAAGAATACTTTGTTTCCCTGTTTTTAAATCAGTTTCGACAAGTTCGAATAAACTATTTATATAATACAGGCTGTCTCCAGAAATAAAAGCCTTACATACTTTTCCAAGGTCCACAAAACTATAAACGATTTCAAACTTTTGATTTAATACATAATTATGTTGATTCCCCATTAGCAATATATAGTCACTATTATACGTATCGACTTCATCAATCTCATTCGAATCCACCTGCTTTAATTCCTCATCTATATCATCGGGAATTTTATTCGTAAAGACTTCCTTTTTCTCCGCTCCATCGATACGATATATTTTCCCCAACGTTTCAGACGTTGCATCTGCTGATAATATTTCTTCATTATGTGTCATATATAATTCTTTGTTGAAGATAAAATATGTACTTCTATTAGGACAATATGCGTTACAATTGGAATCATTATGCGTACATGCAACATCACCACATGCAACAGATACCTCTTCATTCTCATCTATTCGATATAACAGATTACCACTTGACGGTTTTAAATAAACACCGCTGTCATCATATAATGTTCCAAATTCATTTACTTTTAAGTCGCCAATTCCACCAAAATAATTTAAATTAGAAGGTTTATTTATATCCAGCTTCTTATCATGGCTACAACCACTACATATCAGCAATAACATGGCAAACATAACTGATAATAATTTGTTTCTTTTCACTTTACTTCCCCCCCGAAAGATAAATATTCTCTGATCGAACAACTTCAATTGAGTCATCTGCCCCAGTGACACTGTCGCTGTAAGCTGTTTGCTATTGTTGTCAGATTCCGACTTTGCTTCCAAATATGCCGTAACAGTCACCGTATCATAGTTCAAGTTTGGACAGTTATTTTTCCCATTCATATAAAATATATTATCATATTTTTACATATTAGTGTAATAATTTTGCTATTTTTACCATTTTTTTTGTATTTATTGCTGCATTTCTCATATCTTGAAATATATATAAAAGTCTTATAAGAAATAAAGTTTCGTAGAGTAAAGTCCATTGCATCCGTTGCTAAAGTCACCAACCTGTTTATCTATTGATGAATTCAAAGGAAATACTGATGCTGGGAAGTACCAATGCATCCTTGTTG
>CAJMNR010000061.1 GCA_905214875.1 uncultured bacterium
TCAAGATTGAGGGGCAGGGGAGTTGAAGTGTGTGGAACACACACTTTGTTCTTTACGCGGGCAACGAGCCAAAGTCCTGCATGCATGACCTTGGCGACTGCCGTGATAACGAGAGAAACTCGCAGAGCGTGTTTCTTCTCGTTATATTTGCAATACTTAGCGTGTAAGGCCTAATTTGTCAAGGACACGTTTACTTTCTTTTGGAAGACTTAACTGTTTAAAGAAATGGTTTTGTCGATGTTTCATAGCCATTAATGTCTTCGTAGAGTTTGAATCAAGAGTTATACCCAAAGAGTCCTTTAGTTCTGCTAAGGAGTCTGCTTTCATACGACAAACTTTTAAGCGATGTTGATAGTCACTAAAACTATTTATTCCATTTGATTTTAGAAAGTTTATAGAGTCCTTGTATTTATTTTCTAAAAGCGCTCTTTCTAACAGAAGGTTTTGGTATTCTTGGTTTGAGATGCCTTTCATAAGCGTATTCGTTTCGTATTTATTTATTTTTTTAGTTAAGGCTTTATGTTGCTGCTTTATGAGAGATAAGTTATCAAACTGCTTGTTTACTTGTTGTAAAAAGAGTTTATCGTTGGAATATTCCGTTTCAAGCTGCTTGATTGCATTAACATTGCGTTCTACTTTTTCTGTCTCTTTTTGTAGCGCATTGGTTACATTACAAAAGTGATAGATGTCGCATGCTCGCTGGAGTTCTTCAATCTGTTTTTTTTGTATGCTTGGAGTATTCTTATGTATGTTCTTGGGATTCGTATTTCGACTAAGTGTTTTTTCAGAATTAATCACTTTATGTATTATGTTTTTTTGTAAATTATCAATGGTTGATTCTAGAGAAGAATCAACAGAAGTAAATGGTTGATTTGCCATTAGGGCCTTATTTTTCTTGTTTAAATAATTGTTAGGTTTATCATACGTAGAACTTAATAAACGACCATATTCTTTTTCAAATTGTTTAATGGATTTCTTATAACTAGAGATATACTTAGTAAGTAGATCAAGCTGTTGACTGCAAAGTGCTTGAACCTTAGGGGGAGTATTTTGTTTCATCAAAGTAAGCAAATCATGTCTTTCCTTTTGGTAACAAAATAGGTTCCTTTTTAATAAGTGAGCATTATTTAATATGTTTATTTGCTCATATTGTGCTCTAGTGATTTCAGAATTAGTTAATTGGGAGTCTTTAATAATTGTTTGGATTCTCTTTGGTATTTTATAGTGGTCCAAATTAGATTCATTTAATTCTATCAAACCCAATTTGCGATTATTTTCTCGGTGGCGTCCATCGAATTGAGGAAGATAAATCTGCTTAAGACGTCCACATCCATATTGAGGATTGGCCAATGTTTGATCTCCAACAGCAGCTTCGATTGGTTGGGTGACGAGATGAAAAGAAACTTGATTCCGATAGATATATCGAAGATTTTCCTTATCATACCAAGGAGCTACCTGCAACCCTTCACTTAATTGTGTCGCAGATACTTTTCCATCGTCTAAAAGTTTGATGTATTCTTCTAAAGTAGAAAAGTATCCGGAAACGGAAGATTCTTGTTTGACTAGAATAGTGCCTAATTTCAAGGAACTATTGGAACTTCCAATAAGTTCATTATGATAGTCATCGATTCCAGGAAATAAATCAGAGCCTTGCCACAGCTTGGCTTGTTTGCTCGGAGAGTCCATATCCAATTTCGCCTCCTATCCTAAAGAGAGTTCTTTAGTTCTTCGATGCGTTTGAAAAAGAGTTCATCTTCTTTTTGCCTCTTTTTAATTCCTTTATATAGTACCGGATCTGTAATTTTTAATTGTTTGAGTTCCTCGCTCTCTTCTTGTTCTTCTTTTAATTGTTGTTGTCTAGCTAGTTCTTTCTGTTGTTTTTCTAACTCCTCTTTTTCCTTAGCTTTTTGTTTCTGTCGCTCTTTAATCTCGGCTTCTAGTTCTTTCCATTCGATTTCCTCTTCTTTTTCGATTTCTTCATCAAAGCCATCAAAATCCCCACGCTCCATATAGATAGAATATAGGTAATAATGAAGCTTAATCTGGATATCCGGAAAATCTCGTAGGTTATAGGAAAGACCTATGTTACCCCAGCCTTCTTCGTACCAGCATTCACGTCCACCAGGAACATCTGTGCCCAGTTGTAGTGCTAAAAATTCTCCAGTCTGTCTTAGAACTTTCGCTGTATTTTCATCCCAAAATTCTAAGGGCCAATCTTGCCATAAACAGGCATCATAAAGAGTGATAGATATTTCTTCTAAAAGATCATCTGGTTTATGACCATCGAAGAATGGGACAACAAAGACTTGAAATCCGTCGATGGTTTGCTTCTTCAGATTATAAAAGCCACAGTAAAGCTCGTTTCGTTCTTCTTCACGTACTTCATTTTGAAACAGACGAGATTCTAAAAATTCTTTTTGTGTCATTCCATAACGGAGTTCGTATCCGTCTCCCCAGGAAAATGTGCCAGTTTCTAGATCTAACATATGTAATTCCTTCTTTCACTATATTTTTATCGAACAATGAGACAAAGCATCATAATACTAGTGTACCATGTTATGATACGCAGTCAATGTGATAAAAGGACTAAATGTAATAATATGGAATAATATAGTGAAATTGTGTATAATTTATTTTCTTTTAAGCCCAGGAATCGTATTATAAAAGTCTGTCGTTAGTATCAATTCAGATGCTTTCAGTTTATAATTACATAGTTTCTTCATTGCACTTACGTATTTGCTTTGTTCGTCTTCGCTCATATCGATGCCGTCAGCCTTTTTGAAGACACCTGTAAAACGATTGTAGAAGCCTTTGTCAGTAAGCCAACAGTTAGATGAGAAGTGAACAAGCGGTGCTGAATCGGAAAGAATATCACTTCCTGCCAATAGTCTGGAATCATAGTCTAATCCGAGAAGGTTAGAAAGGGTAGGGAGGATATCCACCTGGGAGCAAGGCTTGTCTACTGTTACAGGATCTGTCATGCTGCCGGACCAAAGGATTAAGGAATTCTTATAGGCATCAAAGTCGATGTCACTTTCATTAAGCATCTCCAGATCTTTTCCACCAAGACTCTTTCCGCTAAGTTCTTCTAATATGTCAACATCACTATAAGGAATGTGGTCGGCACACATACAGATTAGCGTATTATCAAGCTTTCCAGCTTTTTTGAGAGTACTTAGAAGATAGGTAAGGCCATCCTCTAACTCTAAGTTTGCAGCAATATATGCTTTAGTCTTTTCAGAATAGTTTAAGTCTTTTACACGGTCCTTGTTTTTGGCAGCCATATTGTCACCGCTGAAACTATAAGGAAGATGGCCGCTGATTGTCATATAGTAAACATTAAATGGTGTATCTTTTGTCATATATTGATCAATCGTCTGCTCAAATAAGTATTTGTCTGATTGAGGCCATAAGGAATTACCACTATCATTTTTTTCCATAGTGATGCCACTACCACTTTGGTACCAGTCATATCCAAGGTTCGGGTGAGAAAGCGCACGGCCATACATATTGACATTACAATGATACCCCATAGAAGAGTATCCAAGCGTATTTAGCTGGTTGGCAAGGGTAAATGGCAGCCAAGTCTTGTTCTCGCCAGTATACGTCATACTAATTGGAAAACCGCCCTTTGGATACAGGCCAACAAGGTTTTGAAATTCTCCGCCAGAGGTACTTGTAAAATGAAGAGGCGTGTAGAAGTTATTAAATACAAAGCCTTCATGAGAGAGCTTGTACAACGTAGGAGTCAGTTCTTTATCAATCATGTAACCGGAAAAACCTTCGGCAGTAAGGAAAATTACATTATATCCCTTAAACATTCCAGTGTACTCGTTCTTATTCGTAGGAGAAACCGAATCAAAATAATTATACAGCCATGTCAGATCATCGCTATCAGCATTTTTCGCCAGGTCCTTTAAATCGATATCAAGCACGTTTGGAGAGGTATCGATAGAAGGAGTAGTTGTTGGTGTAGTAGTTACAGATGCTGTTGCATGTGGAGTTGCTTTATTTTCTGGTGTTTTGGATGGAGCGGAAGTCGTGGCAATGGTTTGGTTAAGCGCTTGACTTACGCTGGAAAAATCCTCATTCACATCAATGTCACTGTTGACGCCAAATAAAGCATGTTTTACGTCGAGTCGAAGCATTGTAAGGACACCAAGCTTTTCCACTTGGTCTTCCGTATTATTATCTGTGATGTATAAGCTTTTAGGAAGAAATTCGGTATCTTCGTTCCAAGGAAGATATAAACTTCCCAAGGCAGCAATATGTAAGGCAACAGCTAATCCGAGTGGAACAAAAGCGTCAGGAAATTTTCTGCATGTAAAGGAAACGAGTCGATGTCCGAGAATAGCAAATAAAATTGCAGGAAGAAGAAATAAAACCAATCCAAAGATATGGTTTACGATTCCGGAAATGATTGCGTCCTTGTAATCCAGTAAATTATTGCTAGCTGCGGTTTTTGCCGAACTAAGTAGTTGGTAATACGTCTGCAGAATCATTTTGCATTCCATCTCGATACAATAAATGAGTGCAGCAAGGATACCTAACGTCTTCGTGACAATACGATTGATTTTAGGTGGAAGTAAATTGCAAAAAAAGCTTAGCAAAAAACCAATCGATAGGCCGAAAAGCAGATAGATGGGCAGGTATACCAGGTTCATCTTCATATATAGATGGAAGACAAGTTCCAAATATAGAAATAGAAGAGGAAGGTAAAAAGATGAAGTATATTGTCTAAATTGATTCATTATGTATGTTCCTTCTTTCTAAATGTAAAAAAATGGGTTTTATCTATTAATATAACATAAGAGAAAGTAAAATCAAAGTAAATAATAAGTTGAATAAACCTGTTAAATTCGTTATAATACGACAGAAAGGACGGAAGAAACCAATGAAAATAGATATGACACAGGGGAACATAAATCGACATTTAGTGCGGTTTGCAATTCCTTTAATATTAGGCAATATGTTTCAGCTTACATATAATGCAGTAGACTCGATTATTGTAGGAAGATATATTGGAAATGAAGCACAGGCGGCAGTAGGAACTTCAAATCCATTAATGAATATCATCGTATTCTTTATCGTAGGAGCTTGTACAGGAATACAGGTGCTTATGAGTACATACTTTGGTGCGAAAGAGCACGAGAAGTTTAAAAAAGAGATTTCCACATCCATTATCATTGGATTCTTATTTATCTTTTGCGTCTCTATTTTGTGTATGGCATTTAGTAAGCCATTGTTAATGTTAATCCAAGTGCCGGACAGCATTCTGGATATGTCGACAACGTATTTAAGAATTATATTTGCAGGACTTGTATTTACCTTTTTATATAATATATATGCGTCAATGTTACGAAGCGTGGGAGATGCCAAGACACCGATTTATTTCATTATCATTTCCTGTGTAATGAATGTCTGCTTAGATATCGTATTTGTCATTTACGGAAAAATGGGTGTCGAAGGAGTGGCGTATGCGACAGTAATCAGTGAAATGACGTCGGGCATCCTTTGCGTGCTTTATGTAAGAAAGTATGTTCCAATTCTTAGGCTTACAAGAAAAGAATTCCGTATTGAGAAAAGCATGGTAAAAGATACAGTAAGCTATGGAGTGAATACGGCAATGCAAAAGATTGCATTAAATGTCGGAAAAGTATTAGTGCAAGGCTGTGTAAATACGTTGGATGTAGATGCAATTGCTACGTTTAACGCAGTATCGAGAGTGGATGACTACGTATTCCAGCCAGAGCAAAGTATTGGAAATGCAATGACCACATGTATTGCTCAGAATAACGGAGCAAAGAAAAAAGACAGGATTAAAGAAACGCTCCATAAAGGACTACTGCTTGAACTTGTTTATTGGGTCTTCATCGGCACGATCATTTATTTTGTAGCAGATAAAGTCATGTATTTATTCGTAAAGGACTCTTCAGACAGCATCGTATCCATGGGAACGAATTATTTGCAGACGATGGCATTTTTCTATGTGATGCCTGCGCTTACAAATGGAATTCAAGGGTATTTCAGAGGACTTGGCAAGTTAAATATCAACTTCTATTCCACGCTCATTCAGATGATCGGAAGAGTTGTGATGGCCTATATCCTTGTACCAAAGCTTGGCGTGTTCGGTATTGCACTTAGCTGCTTTGTCGGATGGGTATGTATGCTTGCTTTCGAAGTACCTTATTATTTCATTTATAAAAAAAGACAAGTCATGAAGCCGGAAATACTATAAGCTGAAGTTAGAACGGAAATATTTGTTGCGGTAGGCGCTTGGGGTAAGTCCCGTACGTTCATGGAACAGCTTTGTAAAATGGCTTTGGGAAGCAAAGGAGAAGTCAGAAGCAATCTGGGCATAGGAAATGTCCGTATACTTTAGCTGCTTCTTTGCGGCCTCGATTTTTTCATTTATAATATAGGAGGAAATGGAACAACCAGTCTCCTTTTTAAATAGTTTGGACAAGTAGCTTGCATCTTTCTTCGTGATCGATGCAAGCTTTTTTACGGTTATCTTTTCGTGCAGGTGGGCAAGAATATAGTCGATACAAAGGACCACAGATTTAGGGTAGCTATTTTGCTTTTTCAAATCATGCATGCACTTCGTATAATCTAAAATCATTTCTTGGTGGAGTGTTTGAATCTCTTTTATGGACGATAACTTGTCCACTTTTCGTATGTACAAATCGCTTAAGTTGTAAGCCATCTCGTAAGGCATCCCGCCCTCGATGCAGAATCTTGTAAGCATGGCAGCCAAAATCACAAAGTGGTAGGTCAGGTTGTGAAGCGGATTATCCGAAAGCTTTCCGTAGTCTTTTAAATCATCCGTTACATATAAGACAGAATAGGACTTGATAGCTTCAATATCTCCATTCTTTACAAGTTCATAGAATTTCAGTTCCTCCTCGTATGCCTTGTGATAAGTTCCATTTTCCTGTTGTAAAAACATAAGGCTGTTAAGTTCACGTTTGGAATCCATAAATTCACCCCTCTTCTTAGTAAAAAGTATGACATAATTAGGAAGGAAAAACAACCATACAAGACAATAGGTAATTGGAGCTAAATAAAATGAAAACTATTTACAAAAAATCACAAAAGAATTATGATTATTTGTAAAATATAACAAAAGCGGGGGAGAAAACATATGGTTGAATGTATCGGATGGTTTATAATAAGTTTAACGCAGTTTTCTGGAACCATTGTCTATTTTGTGGCACCTGATCATTTGATGAATAAGGAGTATAGGGAAAGTATTCGAGAAGAGAAAAAAGAAGAAGCATATAGAAGTCAGTTGATTAAGCTTGTAGCACTTGGAGCGGTAACTTTATGGGTTTCTATATGCTATTTCCTTAAGCTGTCAGGTATATGGAGGTGGCCTATTTTGATATTTGTTTTCGGGGGCGCTGTAATATATGGTATTGTAACAGAAAAAAGATTATGTAGATAGTAAGAGAAAAGAAGGGGTGCTGTTCCATAGACGAAATCATCTATGGAACAACACTCCCTTCTTTTGGGATTAAAATATGACATAACAATGATAAAAAAACAATGAATGTTATATATCAAAATCAAGAATCTGCGTATGATAAAGAAAAAAGGAGGTAGGTAATATGAACGAATTTAAAACCTATCAAAATGGAATCAACCTAGGGGGATGGCTTTCTCAATGTGAGCATACAAAACAACATTATGATACGTTTCTTACGAAAAAGGATCTTCATTGGATTAAAGAACATGGATATGATCATGTAAGACTGCCAGTAGATTATGAGGTTGTTGTTACAGATCATGGAGAATGGAAGAAAGATGGATTTTCCTATATTGACCGCTGTATCAGCTGGTGCAAAGAGGAAGGGTTGTACATGATTCTCGATTTACATAAGACGAAAGGATATACATTCGATGAACCAAAATCTGCTTATAACTTTTTTAAAGATCCTTCCCTAACTGAGTTTTTTTTGAATATCTGGGAAGAAAACGCAAGGCGCTATAAAAATGAGAAAATCATTGCTTTTGAACTTTTAAATGAAATTGTGCCTTATGATGTGGCAGACCAATGGAATAGGATCGCAGAAAAGGCCATTGAAAGGATTCGAGTAATCACAAAAGATACCTATATCCTTGTGGGAGGCGTATGCTATAACAGTATAAGTACGGTGCCACTATTAAAGATTGCAAGGCGGGAAAACGTGGTTTATACATTTCATTGCTATGAACCATTTATCTTCACCCATCAAGAAGCCGAATGGGTAGACTGCATTCCAAAAGGAATCAAAGTTAAGTATCCAGAATCCTTTGATGAGGTAAAGACAAACCTAGCAGGCTCCATTCAACAGCTACTAAAGGAACGAAATATAAATGAGTTTGGGAAAGAGTTCTTTGAAGCATTATTTGAACAGGCAGTAAACTATGCGAAAGAACAAAAAGTACCATTATACTGTGGCGAGTATGGTGTGATTTGTTATGCAGATGAGTTAAGTAAAAAAAGGTGGTTTCAAGATATCGAGGAGGTATTTGGCAAGTATAAGATCGGACATGCAAGCTGGAATTATAAATCACTCATGTTTGGCCTACATGATTAAGAACAAATTAAAGAGAATATAGAAAGAGTGATTGTAGGAAAAAGTGAGATTATTGATTTGGTGTTGACTGCCATTTTAGCAGAAGGACATGTACTGCTAGAAGATATGCCAGGAACCGGAAAGACGATGTTAGCAAAGAGCCTTGCTGCATCCATTGATGCTAGATTTTCAAGAGTGCAGTTTACACCAGATTTATTACCATCCGATATTACCGGGATGAAATCTTAAAGCTAAAAGATAGTGTAAAAGAAGTGTTTGTACATAATGACTTAATTACCCATATTCAGAAAATAGGAGAGAAAACAAGAAATACGAAAAGCCCTCGCAAAGAAACGAGGGCTTTTCGTATAGGAATAAAAATTATTCTTCTGCTGGTTTATTTGCCTTGATATAGTAAAAAACAAGCATAACTGCTAATGCAATACTTCCCGCTAGTAATCCGTAATAACCGTTTTGGAACACACCAGCAACAAGGAAACCGATGATACAGCAAACAGCTACGCTTAATGCATAAGGAAGTTGAGTGCTTACATGGTCTATGTGATGGCACTGTGCACCGGCACTGGCAAGGATCGTCGTATCTGAGATTGGAGAGATGTGGTCTCCGCAAACTGCCCCAGCAAGGATGGCTGCAATACTGATAACAAGCATGTCATGTCCTGGGAAAACAGAAGCCGCAATCGGAATAAGGATTGCAAATGTTCCCCAAGATGTACCTGTGGAGAATGCTAAACCTAATGAAATAACGAAGAATAAGGCAGGTAAGAACATTGCAAGGCCTGCAATATTGTCCGGATTCATATGGGAAGCAACGAACCCTTGTAAGTTAAGGTATTTTTCAGAGCAGATACCAGAAAGAGTCCAAGCTAAACATAAAATAGTAATTGAAGGAGTCATTGCTTTAAATCCTTCCACGATACTATCACAGAACTGGTTAAAGTTGATGATTTTACGTGGTATATATAGAAAGAATGTAAATAACAATGTAAAGAAGGAAGCAAGTACTAAGCTTCTTCCAGCTGTACAGTCTGCAAATGCATCCTTGATTGAGACTCCAGTACCGTTAAAGAATTTACCAGTGTAAAGCATAAACCCTACGGCAGAAATAATAAGGAATAAAATAGGAAGAATCAAGTCAAGAACGTGTCCTTTTCCTACGATTTCGAACTCTTCGCCATTGGCTTGTGAGCTAGTATCTAATCCTTCTGATTCTACTTTCTTCATTTTGAATAAATCTAATCCTGTAAGGATGATGAAGAACATGAATACTAATGTAAAGATTGCATAAAAGTTAAATGGAATTGTCTTCATAAAGATAGAGAATCCATCTTTTTGCATATTTTCCGGAAGGGAAGTGGACACGGCAGCAGCCCAACTGGAAATCGGTGCAATAATACAAACAGGAGCTGCTGTTGAGTCAATGATATACGCAAGTTTTGCTCTTGTAATTTTATGCTTATCTGTAACAGGTCGCATTACTGTGCCGACCGTTAAACAGTTGAAATAATCATCTACGAAAATAAGTGAACCAAGTGCAGTAGTAGCAAGTAAGGCACCACGTTTTGTTTTAATTTTGCTAGTAGCCCAGTTACCATACGCTAGGCTGGCACCAGATTTGCTAATTAAAGCAACTAAGATTCCAAGTAATACAAGGAAAATAAGAATGTCAGCATTACCGCTCATTTTTGTACCCATTACACTAAAAGTAGTGTCTACTGCAGTAATTGGATTACCACCTACAAAAAGCAAAGCGCCTGACAGAATACCAATAAGTAACGATACATATACTTCTTTTGTAGCTAACGCAAGAATGATCGCAATTGTTGGTGGGAGTAAAGTCCAAATTGTTGCTTGCATGAAATTGTAATTCCTTTCTTATGTTATATATCTTCAATCTATGCAAATAGTCATAGACTAAGTTTTTATGCTAGTAATCGTATAAATATACACTACTAATGTCACTAGTGTACACGAAAAAAGCTGAAAATGCAATTATTATGTCGAATTAGAAAAAAATACATTAATTTGCTGATACTTTACATTGGAAAAGCATAAGAAAGCTAGAAACAAGAAGATGAAAACTTCTCGTCAAATTAGAAATATGTGCTATAATAAAGATGACAAAAATAGGAGGCTAAAGGTATGAATACAAAGGAATTACATAGAGAAATTACAGTTGGTACAAGCCTGTCAAGCGACTACCACACTATAAACGAAGCATTAGCTAGCATACCTGCTGATAATGAGGTTCCAACAACAATCTTTATCAAGAATGGTATTTATGAAGAGAAGCTAATGATTACACAACCATTCATTACGTTAGTTGGTGAAGACAAAGAGAACACGCAGATCACATTTGGTGATTATGCAAAGATGACTTTTCCAGATGGTTCGTTTATCCGTACGTTCAATACTTATACTGTGTTTGTAGGAGCAAACGATGTGACAATCAAGAACCTTACAATTAAGAATAGTGCTGGCCTAGGCGAAAAAGTCGGACAAGCAGTTGCATTATATGTAGAAGGTAGCAGAGTAAAAGTAGAAGATGTTAGGCTTATAGCAAACCAAGATACCTTATTCACAGGACCTTTACCACATAAACCAATAGAAGGCAGTACATTTGGCGGTCCAATGGAAGGAAAAGAGCGTGTCGTTGGTAAACAGTATTATAAGAATTGCTATATCCAAGGTGATATTGATTTCATCTTCGGTTCTGCGACAGCAGTATTTGAAAATTGCGAGCTTTATTCCAATGACTTAGGAAAAGAAGAAAATGGCTATGTAACGGCAGCAAGTACGTACGAAGGGCAAGAATTCGGTTACGTATTTATGAACTGCAGATTTACGAGCGATGCAAAGAAAGAAACGGTATATCTAGGACGTCCTTGGCGTGATTATGCAAAGACAGTTCTGATCCATTGTGAAATCGGTGAGCATATTCACAAAGAAGGATGGCACGATTGGAATAAGGAACTTGCGAGAAGGGTTGCATTTTACGGTGAGTATGATTCTTATACCCATGAACAAAAACCGGCAGTCCTTGACCAAAGAGTCCCATGGTCTCATATCCTCAACGAAGAGGATGTTGCAAAGTATACCTTGGCTAATATTCTTGGTCCGGATGAATGGTATAAATAACGTAATAAATTTTAGTGCAAACACTATAAAGATTATATAAAAGAAGTCGATATACTGTGTAAGAGGAAGTTAATCTCTTGCACAGAAATAGACGACTGTCAAGAATGATCGCCGTTTTAGGGAGGAGTGAGTACAGCAACAACGAAAGTAGAAAGAGTGTTAGCCGTGCAACCAATCAGACCGATCAGAAACGTAGAGAAGTACATAAGGAAAGACATCATGGAAATTAAAAAAGGCGGAAAGAAGGAAGTGGGGTTTAAAGAAGTCTTAGAGAATAAGATGAAGCGAGATGTCGAATATGCAAATTCAAGACAGGCCAGCGACATGTTATTTTATAATAACAGAGCCAGAGCCATTCCCTATGCAGAGGTCGACAATTTTAACCAAGAGGGATGAAAGTAACTAGGAGTACAAGAGATGTCAAACAATAATATAGGGAGATAAGCCGACTTAGATGAAGAAAACATGTGAGTCGGCTTATTTTTGGTTTACACCAAAGAAAAGTCGAAACTTCTATGAATTAAAATAGGCTCTATATAACAAAAAATCATTAAATTCTAAAATTTTTAGAAATTTACAAGAACCTTCATTGACAAAAATACACATCAACACTATGATTACTAATAATATCTTACAAACGAAGCAGGAAGCAGAAAGGTGGATTATATGAGACTATTAGATCGATTTCGCCAATGGATGGTAGGAAGATATGGTACAGACCAATTGAATACAACACTTTTAGTTGTATATTTAATATTCAGTTTAGTGACATCAGCAACAGGATTTTTACCGACTTTATTTTTGTCCTATGCATCGCTTATTCTAATATTTTATCGAATGTTTTCAAGAAACATATCAAAACGTTATGAAGAAAACCAAAAATTCTTACAGATGGTAGCTCCTATAACAAAGAGAATTGGAAGCAAAAGAAGTGGGAGAAATGGTTATCAGAATAATCCATATCAATCGTATTCCAATACTACAAGAAGAAAGCCAAAGACAGACAAAGATCATAAGATTTTTCAATGTGGGAAGTGTGGTCAGATGATCCGTGTTCCAAGGGGAAAAGGAAAAATTGCGATTACTTGCCCGAGATGTGGTCAAGAGTTTGTAAAGAGAACGTAAACTTCTTTAAATAAACACAATTTTATAATATAATATTAATGTTCTTTAATTGGAATGATGATATAATAAGAAAGACTACTAGGAGGACTAATGTTTGGATATGTAACAATTAATAAACCCGAACTTAAGATGAAAGATTATTATCGCTATAAAGCGTATTACTGTGGGTTATGTAAGACGCTGAAAGAAGAGTATGGAAGATTCGGGCAGATGACTCTTACGTATGATATGACATTTCTTATTATATTATTGACATCGTTATATGAAACAAAGCCGGAACATGAGAAAAATCGATGCATCGTCCATCCAGTGAAGAAGCATGACATGCTGATGAATGAGATTACCCAGTATGCAGCCGATATGAATATTGCACTTACGTATCATCATTTACTTGATGACTGGGAAGATGAGAGAAGCATCGCAGGAATTACCGGTGCAAAGCTTGTAGAAAAACGATATAAGAAGATAGCGGCCAAGTATGACCGACAGATTAAGGTTATCGTTGATTCCTTAGAGGAACTCAAAGTCTGCGAGAAGAGAAATGAAACAAATCTTGATGAAGTGGCAAGATGTTTTGGAAATCTGATGGGTGAATTTTTTGTATATAAAGAAGATGAATGGGCGGAAGTATTACGCCAGGTTGGATTCTATCTTGGAAAATTCATTTATATTATTGATGCCTATGAGGATTTGGAGAAAGACATCAAGAACAACAGTTACAATCCATTAGTTGAGAGGTCAAAAAAAGCGAATTATGAAGAGGATATGAGACAAATCTTAAATCTTATGATGGCGGATTGTACAAGAGCATTTGAGAAACTTCCTCTTATTTATGAAGTTGATATATTACGTAATATTCTTTATGCAGGTGTATGGTGCAAATATGATAAATTACGTAAAGCAAAAATAGAAAAAGCGAATGAAGACAAATAAGGCATTGAAAAATGTACAAGTTTGAGGGAATATCGAAAGGAAAAGATTTATGACAGATCCATATAAAGTGTTAGGGGTCAGTGTGAATGCCACTGATGACGAAGTGAAGAAAGCATATAGAGAATTAAGCAGAAAGTATCATCCGGATTCTTATGTGAACAATCCATTAGCAAGCTTGGCTGAGGAAAAATTCAAAGAGGTACAAGAAGCCTATAACCAGATTATGAAAGAGCGTGAGAATGGTTACTCTAGAACAACTGGTGGATTTGGCGGATATCAGTCAAGTGGATATTCATCTTCTGGTCCTTCAGGAGAATTACAGGGCGTGTATAATCTGTTAGCTCAGCGAAGATTCCGTGAAGCATTGAATGAATTATCTAGAACAAGCAATCGTTCCGCACAATGGTACTATTACAGCGCAGTTGCCAGTACTGGGATTGGTAATAACATTCAAGCATTAGAGCATGCGAGAATGGCTCATAATATGGACCCAGGAAATCAAGAATATGCAAACTTTTTAGATCAGCTTCAATATGGCAATAATAGATACCAGACAACGGGATATGGTTATGGAAGACCAAATTCTACGTATGGTGGAGGCGAAACTTGCGGTTCAGGCAACTTATGCTGTGATTTATGGATGGCAGATACGTGTTGCGAATGTATGGGAGGCGATTTGTGCTCATGCATGTAAATGCAAAAAAAATAGCTTTTTTGGGTCTTTCAATGGCTCTTGCTGTAGTGTTAGTTATTCTAAGCGGGATTATTGAAACAAATACTTTATTTTTATTAGCAGTAGCATCATTTTTTACTGGAATTGCATTGGGGGAATTTGGCTTAGGAGCAGGAGCCGGTTATATGATTGGCAGCGTAATCTTGTGCTTCTTATTGGCCCCTAATAAATTATATGTTTTAACATATACTGGAATTTGTTTTTACCTTGTGGCAGCAGAATTTGTTTGGAAAGTTATTTTGAAATCGACATATTCTAAGAAGAATCAAGTCGTTATGACTATTTTTAAAGTCAGCATTTTCAATGTAATGTATATTCCGTTACTTATTTTTGCACCAAAATTAGTGATTGCTAGAGAGATGGGTACAGTGCTGTTTGTGATTTTATTAGTTGCAGGTCAAGCAGTGTTATTCATTTATGATTACGCATATCATTATTTTATGAATCGTTATTGGCTGAAATTTCGCCGATTGATTAATAATTAATATTTTTAAGGAGGTTTTGGAATATGGATATCATGGATACAATTGATAAGATTAGTGTTACATTAACGCAGACAAGTAAGGATATTGCAAAAAAAGCAAAAGACTTAGTGGATGTGAATAGCGTAAAGGCTGCCATTAATGATCAAAAGAAAGTAATCAGCAAAGCATATGAACGCATTGGCGAGCAATATTATAAGGATCATGCAGAAGCAGGAAGCGACGATTATCAAATGGAATTCGAAACGATTGGAGAAGCAAATGCAAAGTTGAAAGAACTTTACAATGAGCTTCATACATTAAAGAATATCAGCGTTTGTCCTTCATGCGGAGCAACTCATAGCCAGGAAGATTTATTCTGCAGTAAATGTGGTATGAAATTAAATCATCAACCTGTATGTGAACCTGAGGAAGAAACCGTAAACGACGAAATGACAGAAGAAACAACTGAAAATTCAGAAGAAAAGTCTGAAGAATAAATAAAAAAGCGGCATAGTCAGTAATAATGGGTATGCCGCTTTTTCAAAGCTGAAAGCCAGGCTGTGTATTCACACAGAAGAGACCTTGATAGAATAAGATGGAGAATGGAAAATGAAACTATACATAAAACAAAGAGTATTTTCAATTGGGGATAAGTATGATGTGTGCGACGAATGGGGAAATCCTGTTTATCATGTAGAAAGCCAAGTCTTTGCTTTTTTAGATAAAATACATATCTTTGATATGAAGGGAAAGGAATTATTTTTTATAAAGCGTAAGATGTCGTTTTTCGGAGCTATTTACGAAATTTATAATGGAAATATTCTATGTGCCCAGATTCAACAGAGAATTCGATTTTTGCGTTCTCAACTTGATATCAACAGTCAGTATGGGCAGTTTACGATAGAGGGAGACTTCTTTTCACATGATTTTTCAATCTATAATGGCAATACACTTGTTGGAACGGTACAGAAGGCATACCTTTCTTGGGGAGACTCGTACCAGCTAGACATTAGCAGTTATTCCGATCCTGCATTTTTTACAACATTAGTAATTGCAATCGATAATTGTCTGCATAATGAAGATAGAGACTAAAGAGTAATCAGAAGAAGCCCCCTTGGCGACTGTCACGATAACGAGAAGAAACACGCTCTGCGAGTTTCTCTCGTTATCGCGGCAGTCGCCAAGG
>CAJMNR010000062.1 GCA_905214875.1 uncultured bacterium
ACACGTGCAGCTGATCGATACTAATAGGTCGAGGGCTTAATCAAAAAAGAATGTCTAATGTCTTGTAACCAAGACACCGTTAGAATGTGTAGTTTTTAAGGTATAAGCCCTTCGTGGAAGGCATAAAAAAGGAATCGCTATCTCTAGTGATTCCTTTTTTTTATACAAACTACGAGCCAAACTGATGCTTGCATTGTCTTGTCGACTGCTGAGATAATCAGAGAAACTCGCAAAGCATGTATCTTAAAGCATGTATCTTCTAGTTGTTAGAAAATAGGAACTAAAATTCCAATAAATTATATTAGTAAATAATTGGAAATCAAGTGAGAAGATTGAAAAATAAAGAAAAAAGGGATATAATTGATACTGAAAAACAAAAGAAAATAATTAGGGGAAAAGGAAAAAATGAAGAGCATAAGAATGAAATTATATGCTACTTTAGCAATTATAGCTGTATTAATTATAGGGAATAGCATATTCGGTTTAAGTAGCGCAAAAAGTATTCAAGAATCAGCAGAAATAATTAGTGAAAATTATTTACAGAGTATATTAACGATCAGTGAGTTAAGTGATAATTATAAGGAAAGTGCATTTTTATTAGTTGCTCAGACAGTAGTAGATGACCAAGAAGATATTAAAGCGATGCACCAGGAAATTGAAGAAGCAGAAAAGAATATCGAAAATGCAATCATAGATATGCAGAAGTCACTTGATGAGGGAGAAGAAACGGATGCATTGAATGACTTTAAAGAAAGTTATGAAGAATTCAAGCAGCTAGATAAACGTGTTGAGGCGCTTTTAGAAAAAAACACAGAAGAATCTAAGAAAGAAATTAGTCATATTGTGAGTAAAGAAATAAGAGCGATTGATGAAAAAATTGATGATGCATTAAGTAGAATGGCTGATACCAATATTGTAGGTTCAGAGCTTGCTGTAAAAGAAGAAAAAGCGGCATACTCAAGTGCAAGAGTTAGCCTAACTGCAATTGCCATAGTAGGTATAGTTGTAATAGTTGGATTAGTTTGGGTTATGCAGAACTTAATTATTAATCCATTGAGAAAAACATCATCTCAAATTAATAGTATTATCGCAGAAATTCAGAGAAACGAAGGGGATTTAACACAACGCTTAGAGGTAATCAACAATGATGAAGTTGGTGACCTTGCAAATGCAATTAATGTGTTTATTGGAACATTACAGAGTATATTAAAACAGATTTCTGGATATTCTGTAAATCTGGATGTTGCAGTTCAAAATGTGACAGAAGGCATCGAAGAAGCAAATGAAAATACAACAAACATTGCGGCTACAATGGAAGAATTATCAGCCAGCATGGAAGAAGTGGCAGCAACGGTAACTGGATTAACTGGTAATGCAGCGGAAGTTGGAAGTGATACTGAAAAGATGCAACAGGCAACACAAGAAATGTCACAGATTATTAGTGCAATGAAAGATCAGGCCATTGCATTAGCTCAAAAAGCAAATGGACAAAAGGCCGAATCAGAAGAAATGATTCATGAAATAAATCAGACATTACAAGAAGCAATCAATGAAAGCAAGAAAGTAAATCGTATTAATGAGTTGACAGCTGAAATCTTAAGTATTTCCAACCAGACAAACTTATTAGCATTAAATGCATCCATTGAGGCAGCAAGAGCTGGTGAAGCAGGAAAAGGGTTTGCAGTAGTAGCGGAAGAAATTCGTGTTTTAGCGGACAGCAGCCGTAGTACAGCAAATAACATCCAAGAAATCAGCACGCTTGTAAATGATTCAGTAGTAGCGTTAGCTGAAGGAGCTAGCACTATTTTAGAATATGTAAATACTTCTGTTATTAAAGATTATGACAGCTTCGTTGAAGCAGGAGACAGTTACAGTGAGACTGCAAGTCAGGTAGATGGTACAATGAAGGAAGTTTCCGAAAAGATTAACGGATTACAGCAAACAATTTCAAGAATGACAGAATCCTTTGAGGCAATTGCATCATCCGTAGAGGAAAGTGCTACAGGAATCAGCAATGTTGCAAATAATTCAGGAGAACTTGTTGAAAGCATGGTAAGGATTTCTGAGCAAACAGATGCAAATGCAAAGATTGCAGAACAGCTAAGTAACGAAGCAAACAACTTTAAAAAGTTATAATATAGAAAAAGGACTGCTAGGGGAGGCAGTCCTTTTACCATATTAGAAACGAAAAGGAATACATATTATAAAAGTTGATTAATTGGGACAATGGTAGCTGAAATTCGACAAATGGTGTATACTTAAGACACTACAAACAAAAGGATGAACAAGACTATGATAGATAAATTAGTGTTATTTAAGGGGAATATAGAAACGTTGGGCTATTTTTCAGAGCAAATGAAACCAGTATTTGAAGAATTGGGATACAAGATCTTTATGTATGATTTTCTGGAGCCGGAAAATAGCATGCGTTATCTAAAGAAATTCATTAGCAAGGGACGTACTGCGTTAGTTACATTTAACTTTATAGGCCTAGATGATTATGAGTTATTTCAGGAGAAAAATGGGCAGCTAGTATGGGATAACTATGATGTGTTATGCATTAATATCATGGTAGACCATCCATTTTATTATCATCCGATTCTGGATAAAATGCCAAGACGAAGCCTTCAATTATGCATTGACAAGGAGCATCTACAATATGTGAATCGATTTTTCCCAGCACTTGAGCATACTGGATTCTTACCACTTGCAGGGACGACTTACCATGAGGATGAATATTTTATACCAGTACCATATGAAGAACGTAAGATGGATATTGTATTTACGGGAAACTACACTCCACCAAGTACGTTTGAAAAGCATATTACAAGGATAAATGAAGAATACACGAAGTTTTACTATGCGATTATCAATGATTTACTAGAACACCCATGGACATCAATTGATGAATGCATGGAGCGTCATTTATTAGAGGAATTAGAAGATGATAAGACGGATGAGAACATCAAAGATTCTATGTCAGCAATGATCTTTATTGACCTATACGTAAGAATGTATTTCAGAGGAGAGGTTGTAAAGCAATTAGTAAATCACGGGTATAAAGTTCATGTAGTGGGTGCAGGCTGGGAGAAGCTTGAATGTGAACAACCACAAAATCTCATTATGAGAAAAGAGTGTAATTCAGCAGATTGTCTCGAGTATATTGCAAATGCGAAGATATCGTTAAATATAATGCCTTGGTTTAAAGATGGTGCGCATGACCGCGTCTTTAATACGATGATGAATCAGGCTATTGTTTTGACTGATCCTAGTAAGTATTTAAAAGAGCAGTTTGAAGATGATCAGGAACTGTATTACTACCAGCTTGATCAATTGGAGAAACTTCCTGAAATTGTGGAAAAGATCCTTTCGAATCCTGAGCATACAAAACAGGTAATAGAAAATGGGTATAAGAAGACAAAACAATATCATACATGGAAGCAAAGAGCAGAAGAAATCCATAGATGGATTGTAGAACTAGGCTAAAAATACGCTTTTTAGGGGGAAATAAGAAAAAAGAGTCTTTTATGAAAAAAACATGAAAAAAGGTATTGACGAACCTTCTTTTTGTGTGTATAATATCTATTGTATTCCTCGATAGCTCAATGGTAGAGCACACGGCTGTTAACCGTGGGGTTGTTGGTTCGAGCCCAACTCGGGGAGTTATTTTTTTATCCTAAAGAGTTTGTATATCAAACTCTTTTTTTTGTGCAAATCTACAGAAATTCCCAAATGTATAAAATTTAGTTTATTAAATGAATAAATCGAGTTATAATATACCATATAATAACAATTATTACATAGGAGGTAGTAAAAATGAGATTTTTTGTAGATACAGCCAATGTAGAAGATATCAAAAAAGCTAACGACATGGGCGTTATCTGTGGGGTTACAACAAATCCTTCTCTTATTGCAAAAGAGGGAAGAGATTTTGAAGAAGTTATTAAGGAAATTACATCAATCGTAGACGGACCAATCAGTGGAGAGGTTAAGGCTACTACAGTTGATGCAGAAGGTATGATAAAAGAAGGTAGAGAGATTGCTAAGATTCATCCTAATATGGTAGTTAAGATTCCAATGACTGTAGAAGGATTAAAAGCAGTAAAAGTATTAAATAATGAAGGTATTAAAACAAATGTTACATTAGTATTTACTGCAAACCAAGCATTATTAGCAGCAAGAGCTGGTGCAACTTACGTATCTCCTTTCTTAGGCCGTTTAGATGATATTTCAACACCTGGTATCGACTTAATCCGTCAGGTAGCTGAAATTTTTGAAATTCACGGAATTGAGACTCAAATCATCGCAGCAAGCGTTCGTAATCCAATTCATGTTACGGAATGTGCATTAGCAGGTGCAGACATTGCTACGGTACCTTATAAATTATTTGAACAAATGACAAAACATCCATTAACAGAGCAAGGAATTGAAAAGTTCCAAGCTGATTATAAAGCAGTATTTGGAGAATAAATAAAAGAGGCTGTTACACCTTAGTTATTGGTGTGACAGTCTCTTTCTTATGTTAGATATGAAAGAAAGCATCGAGTACTTCTTTTCGATATTTGCGGCTAATTACCTTTTCCCCACAGTGTTTCGTGTAGAGGGTATAGCCTTTGATATTTTCTATCTCATCTTTATTAATCAATTCACTTTGATTGATTTGGACAAAGTCATCTTCCAGACGTTCGGCAAACTTCTTTATGGAATCATAGACACGATATTGTGTTTTTGCCGTAGTAATTTGTACATGAGAACGAATTCGTTCGATAAAAAGAATCTCTGAAACCGAAACCCGTACCTTATTCTTATCATCGTAAAAAATCAAATATTTTGTTTCAGCTTTTTCACGACGCGTCTTAAGCTGTTCGATTGCCTTAAGCAATGTGTGTTCTAACTTGGCAGGTACGATTGGCTTTAACAGATACCCTAAGGCATCCATATCGAATGCTTCATAAGCAAATTCACGATGTCCGGTGATAAAGATCACAAGCAAATCTGGATACTTCGTAAACATTTCAGTTGCGGCTTTGATTCCTGACTTCCCCCCCATATCAATATCCATAAATAGAATATCTATCTTGTGTTTTTCAAGAAAGTCAAAAAGCGAAGAAAGCGTAGTGAAGCCGTGAATCGTAGTGTCAAGGGAATTTGCAGCTGCTACGTCGTTGATATAAGATGTATTTACTTTTACTTGTAATTCTTCATCATCACAGACCCCAATGTTTAGATGCATAAGAAATCCTCCTTTTATTGGATTGTGGAATCACTAAGATAGATACGGATATGAAAAATCGTATCATATGAGATTTCCAATTCACCATCATATTTTCGAACAATGTTTTTTATATTTTCTAACCCCATTCCATGAAACTCTTTGTTAACTTTCGTTGTTACAAAATGGTTGTTTTTTTCGATTGGCCTTACTTTATATGGATTATCACATTCAATCAGGAAGTGATTTTTTCGCTTACTGATCTGAAGATAGAGGTAAGGATTATCATCAACTTGTGAAGCTGCCTCAATTGCGTTATCTAATATATTTCCAAGCAGTGTACAGATTTCCATATCAGGAAGAGGCAGTGTCTGAACTTCAATTTGGGATTTAAATTCGACATTATTCATTACTGCTTTTGTATACTTGTTATTAAGTACTATGGTTAATGCCTTATTATCAAGAAGCATGTAATTATTCACATCGCTTGTGTCATTTATGATGTCGGAAAGATAATCATTGAGACTAGCGTAGTCCCCATCTTTTAGCAACCCCAACATTAAGCTGAAATGGTTGTTCATATCGTGTCTGAAGGAGCGAAGTTGATTTAGAATCCTTGCCATATCTTCATTCAGATCAATTTGCATCTCCATTTGCTGCAGTCTGAGCTTATACTCTATTTCTTGCCTGGACCGTTTGGTAATCTGGATGATTAATATGGATGCAACAAGTGAAATAAACAATACACTACTGGCTACCCCTAGTAAAAGTGTGGAGTCTTTATACATATAATCAGTGTTTGTAGTAAGCAGATATAAAAGCACAAAGAACATACTTAGGTTATATAGCATAATAAAAGCGAGCTCTTTTTTATAAGGAATACTGATCCCTTGGAATTTTTTTAAGCGAATATGTATTTCTTCTATGATACAAAAGGCAAGGGATTTTGTAAAAATGGTACCTGTCTGTAACATAATTTTCGATTGTGTGATTTCACTAAATGGTTTTCCATTAGATAAGAGTAGCATCAGAAATAGAACAGCCAGTTCGGAGACTGCCATAATAGTATAAAATAATAAAAAATATACGATTTTTTTCTTTAGTGGGTCAGCATAAACGAAGAGGACGACCATAAATATCAGTAGGAAAGATAGTATTTTAGAACCATAGTCGATATACGAACCTCTTATATTCCTACAAAGAAAGCATCTTGCAAGTAGGATGAAAAAGGAACTATATGCCGTTATGTAGGGCGACTTATATTTAGGATTGAATTCTAAATGATTATGTAAAAGTAGATTGAGCAAAAAAGAATCCAGGATTGCACCCAGTAAACTAAATAGCATAGAAGTTTCACCTCAGTGTTGAAATATATTAATATATTATATAGTAAAGATGAATTTGATGTCAAATAATGTACTATATAATAAAATAGAAGCATTAAGATGCAAGATTCGTCGGATTTTGTACCACTTACGAAATATCCGTTGTATTCCGAAGCGTGTTGGGTATAATGGAAAACTAGAGAGGACGGAGATTGACGAATGAGTTATGAAGTATTAGCAAACAAACTGACAGAACGATTGTTTCGAGATATGGATCAGCCCGAGTATTATGGCGTCATACGATACGGAATGGAATTAATGATTTCCACCATCGGAAACTTAGTATTAACGATACTGATTGCAGTTCTACTACATATTGAAACAGAAATGTTCGTATATTGTCTGTTTTTTATCCCTTACCGGCTATTATCGGGTGGGGCACATGCAAGTACTCATATGAGATGTTTTCTGACTTTTACAATTTGTTCGTTGGGAAGTATATTTGTTAGCAGACTGTTGGTAAATGACAGGGTATTGATTGCAGTGCTGATTCTTTGTTATGTCTTTTCATTTTGGGTTGGGTGTCTGTATTCTACCAGTACGAAGAAAATGGATGAGAAGAAGAAGAAAAGACATAAAAAAATTAGTATAGGCATTTTGATAGCAGACGGATTCCTAATCGGCATGGGCGTAGTAATGGCAGCAGACATTCATCCGTATATGCTCATAGCCTCTATGGCAATTATGATTCAAAGTATTGCTTTATTGCCAATTACAAGAAGAAAAGGAGAAGATGAAAATGAGTAATTTAAGAGAAAAGATGCTTAAAAAAACAAAAGCAGCTGTAGCTGAAAGTGCAGCAGTAGTAGCAAATTGGGGAAATGATGGATGTATGTTATATTTTTACGATCCAGAAAAACCAGAAGATATGAAAAATGTTGACGTTAAGAAAGTCAAAGATCTTTTTACTAAATAATTGTAAATGATAAAGGGCGTGTTACTATGGTATTAAACACCTTAGAGCCGAATAAGAACCTTGTGGTTTTAACAAGTAGTAATATTGATAACTTGCAGGCATTTACAAATATGTGTTTAAAGGAAGAGTACGTTGATAATATAGATAGTGGGTTTTTGCAATCGAATCTAAGTATTGAGGAGTATTTAGTATTCTATGGTATTGCAAATAGTGTGTATGGAAATCAGTTCGTAAATGATATAAAGAATTACATACAAGAGCATGAATTATCAGACTATTATGAGGAGCCAATGTGTAATTTGACATGGAAACAGAAAATTTTAGTGCGGCTATTTATCACAAAGCAAAAAAGGGCCCAGATCGTGTTAATTGATAACATGGAAGGAAACTTATACGATGGAGATTTATATGCAGTACTGAAGTATATGCGTGCATTGACAAAACAGATTGGTATTCGGTGTATTGTAACAACTAAGAGGAGTCCCATGATAGAACGATACAAAGGAGCACTTTATTGGCTGTAGGGGAAGAGAAAAAGTGCATTATGTTTTATGTGGAGAGTAAATAGAGTGATAAAAAATGGAACGTAACAACAATGATTATACGAATCGGTGTTAGTTACGTTCCATTTTTTACGGCTAAGTACTACTTATCATAAAAATATTCCATCCGCTCCATTAATTCCCTTCTTACTTTGCAAAATGCATTGTGCTTTAAAACGAATGGCCAATGATAGCACTGCTTAGGAGCAATACGCTATCATTGTGCATTCCTCTTTAAGCGACGTCTGCAGTGATATTGGCATAAGTACAGTGATTATGTTGATGTCCATTAGGCGTACCTCCCTTAACAGGGTTTACGATCTCTTGCAATAGCCGTGCAGTTGCTCCAACGAGGGTCATCGGAACATTAATATTCTTATCCTAATCTAAGTGAAATATACCAATTGAATAAAAAATTTAAAAAATTTACGAAAAAAGGTATTGCTTTTTGTCAAATCGTGTGTTAGAATAACAAATGTCGCTAGGAACTAGCGAAAACTAAATAAGCAGTCGTGGCGGAATTGGCATACGCGCTAGACTAAGGATCTAGTCTGGGTTAACTGGGTACGGGTTCAAGTCCCGTCGACTGCACTATATAGAGTTCAGCATTTAGCTGGACTCTTTTTTTTGTTAGGCTTTAAGCCTGTTGTTCATTGTGTAGTTTCTCAACAGAGAAACGGAACTTTGAACAATAAAAAAACCACCTGCTCTGTTGAACTGGTAATATAAAAGTAGACAAGCAACAAACCACCGTATTGATTTGATATAATAAAAGCAATATAAGGGGGATGAGGTTATGGGAAGACCAAAAGGAATGAAACCGAGAAAATGGAGTGTAGAGGAAAAATTAAGAATTGTAAATAGGTATTTTGATGAAGGAATAGGCATAAAAAGACTTGCACGAGAAGAGAATATGGATCATGGTCTACTTAATCGTTGGATACATAAGTATCTTGATGAAGGTGAAGCAGGCTTAGAACATAAATATAATCATAAAGGGAATCCATATGCAGCATTAACAACAAGCAAGCATTTAACAGAAGTAGAAAGAATGAAATTAATTATTGCACAACAGCAGATTACAATTGAACGACTAAAAAAAGGATATCAGGTGAAGGGAGTTGGTTTAAAAAAGGAGTTCGTTACTATAAAAGATGTGAATATGAAATAGTAGATCAGTTATCAAAAGATTATCCGATAAGCTTTCTATGTGAATTAATGGATGTAAATAGGTCTGGATATTATAAGTGGAGGAAACGAAAAGGAAAGAGGAATCGGTATGAGACAGATAGAATTATACTAAAAGAGGAAATAGAGGAAGAACATAAAAGGCATCCATCATATGGATATCACAGATTAGCTGCAATGATTCGAATTAATACAGGGTGGATTATATCGGATAATTTAGTACATAAAGTATGTAAGAGTATGGGAGTTAAGTCTACATTAAAGCACTATAAATACAGAAATAGGGGAAATGAGAATAAGGAATATCCGAACATTGTAAAAGGAAAACGGGAGGCACAAAAGCCATTAGAGCTTGTGACGTCAGATATGACATGTCTTATGTATAGAGGAAAGCGTTGGGAATGGACATACATCTTAGATATATTTAATAATGAGATAATATCGCATCATGTGACAAATGTAGAAGGAGATAGAGGGCCGTATTATGCTTGTTTAAATGATTTACTGCAACGAATAAAAGGAAAGACAGAACCCATAGTTTTTCATTCGGATCAAGGGGCGGTGTATTCATCAAGGGCTTTTGCAGAGGTTCACAAGAATTATAACATAGTTCGTTCAATGTCACGAGTAGGAACACCTACAGATAATGCGGTAATAGAGTCATTAAATGGATGGATTAAGGCAGAGCTAAAAGCAGACTTTGATTATAAGAATTGCGATAATCTTCCAAACCTATTAGAAAAGTATGTAGAGTATTTTAATAATAGTAGGCCAGCGTATGCCCTTGGATATAAAAGCCCCGTTCAATATAGAATTGAACAGGGCTTTGGTTAAATGGTGGTTTATAGTGCCTACTTTGAGTTGACAAGTGCATTTGACGGGTGGTTATGACTGTTTCTGGAGAGAATTTGTTAGATACTGATCATCATATATTTATGAAGGGGAATGCAGTAGTAATGCAGTATTCAAAAATAAAATGTGATATGTTACTAGAGAAGCTTAAGATATTTTAGTTGAGTATAAAAAAACAGCTTCTGTTAGAAAGAAGCTGTTTTGAGAGTAAATAATTAATTTAGAATTGAATATTCTGAATCAGTAGAGAATATTAATTCAAAAAAGGAGAATCACAAGCGGATAAGAGAGCTCTTGCATATTTTTGTGCAGAACTTATAACTAATTTTTCAGTAATCATAGAACACCACATAATTAAACAAAGTAGTGTAAAGAGTATGGAATAAATCATGTTAGTTGTGTTTTGATGGAAATTAAAGTAATAGCATACACCCATAACGCAAAAATCAGTAGAAACTAATATGATACATAGCCAAATTGCAAAAGGTTTAAGGCCTAATAAGTTGTAGGAGAATCCTAGGTTCATATTCTCTTCATTTATTAGAGAATATTTAGAGGTGTCTTTGGTTTGGGAGATTAGCCATGTAATGGCAGTTTGTACTTGAAGTTTCATATCATTAATATCTTCAGAAACAGAAAAGTTGGGAATGTGTCTTCTGAAAAAATCATAGTATCGATCTTTTGTGTATGTATCTATATGTGTATCGTTTGGCATGAGAAATTGTTGGGCTGGTAACATGTCTGGATAGCATTTCATTAAAGCCTTACTACCATATTGTCTTGAAAAAATGACTATAAGACTAGATAAAGCATATATAATTAGCGTAATAATAAAAGTGCTAGCCAATGAATTGAATTCTGGAAGTAACAAATAGATGTGAACCAATATTGGAGATAAGAAAATAAGTCCAACATTTATTCTGCATCGCATGTTATAGGTACCGAAAATATCTTTAATCATATAAACACCGCCTTATCTAATGTAATTTTGTGAAAGAATCGTTTAAACGCTTGTTTAAATCAGATTTTTCTCTATTGTTATAAAACATAATTTCAGATTCAGTTAGATCGAAAGAAAATCCATATTGTTTACCGTTAAGAATTTCAGCAGTATTGTCTTTGGATTGATGTGCAATGTATAAGGATTTTCCAGGAGTCTTTATTGATGAGAAGTTTATGTTGCCATCACAGGTGATGGCAACAATTGTTTTTTGTGTTATCTTATTAAGATGTTTGGTTAAATAGTCTTTAACCATATTGTTATGTGCAACGATAAAAAGAATGTCAATTTCCTGAAAGGGGATACTTTCCAGTATTTCGAATTCATCATTAAAATTACGATGTATAGTCCAAAGTTTCAACGTATCATAGATGTAATCTTTACGTGCTATAAATTCATTATGAAGTTCCTTAGAAATCAAATATTGCATTATATTCCAAAACTCCTTCCTGTCTTTGGAGATGAAGTGATAAAGAAGGTAGTGTTCAAAATGATATTTGAGGAGTTTTTGGTATTACATACACGATGTCCTTTGGTGTTCAAATTGTCAGACCCACCATTTGAGTTGCCAGTATTATCAGAGACAACGTAGATACAGTCAATTTGGTCGCTCTTTTTTTCAAAGATGGAGTCGGCTTGTTTTGATTTTCCATGGTGTGGAAGTTGTACAACGTTATAATCACGAACCTTATCTTCAATGGCTGCAAAAGAGCAATCGCCACAGAGTAGGAGATTGTGATTTGCTATTTCAGCTGATACTTGGATGCTAGTTGCGTTAACAGCAGTTTCGCCATCAACAGTATTTCCTTCACGACCATCAAGTCGTTTAGCAACAGTATCAATCATATAGTCATAATCTGGTCCTACAATTGTTAGACCATCGCATAAATGATTGTCGCATTCGAAAATATCCTCTAGATTACATCCAGAGAGTTTTGCAATATTATAATAGGTTTCAAGAATCTCTTTTTTTACGGATTCTCTGGTTCTGCGACGGTCATCGATTCGGTCAAGGATATCATCAACGTATTTAAGAAGCAAAACAGTGCGAATGGATGATATCTTGTCATGTTCAAGTAGTGTTGGAATGCCATTAAAGTGGTCAGAATCGTTATGAGATAAAATAAGAGTTGCTTTTTCAAATCCTTTTTCATCCATATACTTAATAACCTCTTCGGCATGGCGTGTAGAACCACAATCATATATATATAGTTGTGATTCTGCATTTAGGAGAATACAGTCTCCATAATTTGAGTTTTCAGGTTCCTCATAGTTTACTGCACTTAATACGATAATTTCTTTCATTAATTATCCTCCTTAATTATTATTTTGTTGTAATAACTAAAGAAGCGAATGAATGTTCAGGTTGAAACAAAAATTCGTCTATGATACACTTTATTTGTTGAAGATAAGGTATATCGTGGAGCCAGTAGTTCGGATGAACTGCTGGTTTCTTTAGTTATTGGATTTGATATTATGTAGATGGCATGTAACTGATGCAGGTAATATAATACCATGGTAAATCATGGAAGTCAATAAAAAACGGCAAAAGTGTAACAACATATTACAGAATGAAGCAAAAATGACTTTAACAATATTGACTTTGGGTAGAAAATGTGATATTTTTATAAAAAAAGAGAAAGTGGAAAATTATGTTTACATATTTAAAATTAAAAAACTTTAAATCATTTAGGGATGTGACTATTGATTTACAAGGTAAAAAAAATGAAGTTAAGAATTTAGCTATTATTTATGGTGCAAATGGAAGTGGAAAGTCTTCAATTGCACATGCATTTCTTACATTAGAAAAAACACTCAGTACAATGAAGCTTACGGACATGTTAAAAGAATTATTAGAGAACAGAGATTCTGTATCAGAGAATTTACGTATTAAGCCAGAATTGGTTCTTGAGTTAATCAAGGATAAGTTTGCTAATAATACAATTGAAAAGATTATTAGTGAATGTAAAATGATCGGATCAGAAGAGTTGATGACTCTGGAATATGGATTTTCTATTAACGGGGCAGTAGGCAGTTATCTTATGGAGTTTGATAATAGTGATATTGTTAAAGAACGATTAGAATATAAGCTACATAAAAATAGAGGATGCTATTTTGATATAGAAGATGGAAAAGTAAATATCAATACCAATATATTTGAATCACTGGAGTTTTTAGAAGAAATGAGAAAACAAATACAAATGTATTGGGGAAAGCATTCTTTCTTGTCAATTCTAAAATATCAAATAGAGGAAAAGTCAGGAGCATATATAAATTCGAATATAAGCACCAATTTAATGAATGTTATTTTGGAGTTTGATAATATAAGCTATAGAATCCGAAATGGAAATAGTTATGAAACAATTTCACTTCCAGTAGATAATCCGATATTGCGGAATTTAGAAGGTGGGGAAGTTGATAAGACTTATGAGGATAGCCTTGATGAAATAGAGGGCGTTATAAATAATTTTTTTACATCACTATTTGATGATGTAAATAAGGCATATTATCGAAGGTTAGAAAAGAATGGAAAGATAAATTATACCTTATTTTTTAATAAGCAGATAGAAAACTATAAATATGATATAGATTTTCAATATGAATCTAGTGGAACACAAGAGATATTGGAACTAGTACCATATTTAATGATGGCGATATCAGGAGCGTGTGTAATTATCGATGAGTTTGGTATCGGGATACATGATCTACTGGTGACACGATTGATAAATGCAGTAGCAAAGAATCTGAAAGGGCAGCTTATAATTACAACTCATAACACACTAATTATGGATCAAGCAGATATTAAACCAGAATCACTTTATTTTGTTATAAATGATAAGACATTTAGTAAGTCTATTAGATGTGTAACAGAAATAGAGGAAAGATTACATCCTAATTATAATTACAGAAACAGATATTTTAATAATGAACTATATGCAGGGGGACTGCCTAAGGGGAGAGAGAAAATAGATTTTACAGAATTAGAGAAATTATTTACATAATTTAATTTTGAAGGAAATTATATATGATGCGAGAACGGTACTTATATTAATTTCCCAAGAGATATAATAGGATATGCTCTAATCAGTAAACGTCAAGTGATAAATTGTATATCTAGATAAAATAGCTAGTGTTGTTAATTAATATCGTATATAATTTACTTAGATAAAAATAATAAGGAGTAGTGTAGAATGAATTTATTCGAATACGCGTTTTGTAAAGATTTTGATAAAAAGCTTGAATATTTATCAAAAATGAGTCCAGAGCGTTGGAGCTTTAATGGAGGAAATGACAACTGTATTTTAAAAAACTATATATCTCATACATTTTCCAAAATAAGCGAGGAAAATAAAATTGCGACAAAGGATAATGTTTCTCTTTTTAATACAGGACTTTATACACAATATTATGAGCCGATATATGCATATTTTACAAAGAATAGGAATTCTAATAAGCAAGAATGGTTTCTTGAAAGCTTTTATACACAGTATCAGTTAGCGAGTATGGGAATATCAAATTTTCCTGTTAGGGCAAATTATTTTGAGGATCCAGGACAATTAGTATTTAATACTAATCTTGAAATTATTCCTCAATATCAACATATTTTTGATGATGCAGATAATTTCAATCGTATTCCTGAGGTGATTAGAAATAGTCCTAGCTTAAAAATCATATTTGATGGTGCAATTAAGAAGGCTAAGCAACAGGTTGATGCAAATTATAAAACAGCAGTGCCACAATATTATAAAGGAAAGATTCAATTACTTATTCCTTTGTGCTTAATTAATCCAGATATTCCGGATTTAGCGTTAGTTGTAAGTAAAGATGAATCAGGTACACAATATTTAGGACATACATGTTTAACGTTAGAGATGGCATATAATAATGCAAGGTTAATAGCTAAACCAGATAGTGCATGGTTAGTTCCATAAAATTATAAAAAAATTGACATTAGATGTTTATTTTGTTATTATAATGCATATACTACATATATAGGAAAAGTAAATATTTGTTTTAGACATTATTATTGTAGGGTTACTTTATTATAGTTATTTTTATGTTTATAATTAATATTTTGTATTTATTGATTTCATAGTTATAATTTTATTGTTTTAAGATTAAATTTTATATTTGACAAGTTTAAGTTTTTTATTTAGAGTTCAGTATTTTTTATTTAGGTTCAGTATTAAGTCGTTTAAGAGGAATGTTGTTAATCTTATATGCGTTCCATAGTGATTTATTTAATAGACGTTGCTTATATTGGATAATTTTATATTTGGTAGTAATATATGAATGAAAGGGGCTGTAAAAAAAAAGCCTTAACAAAGAGGTCCTAGTTACGGAATCGTGGCTAGGACCTCTTTGACGTATTTATGCTTATTTTTTTCATAAAGTAGCGTACTCAAATAGTAAACGCTCCATAGTGGGTACATAGATTTTATCCTATACATTTGAGATAATAG
>CAJMNR010000063.1 GCA_905214875.1 uncultured bacterium
ATGGAAATAACGTCGGTACCCATACTCATAATGATGTATCCGTATAATGTATTTACAAAATTAAGTTTTGTCATAATTTCATATACTGCAACCTGCATTGCAATACCTGGTAACAACGCTGCAAATGTAAACATGTTTCGAATCAATGCATTGCCTGGGAACTTAAAGCGGCTAAGAACATAGGCTAGCTGTGTACCGATAATTACTGATCCTAACAAAACAAATACTAAAATGATAATAGAATTACGGAAAGCTACTCCCATATTTGCTTGGTTAAACGCATCTACGAAGTTATCAAAATTCAGCCAGCTAGAAGGCAAGGTCATAACGCTTGTGCTTTGATACTCCTCTTCCGTCTTAAATGCTGTAATTACACAGGATACTACTGGAATCAGCGCACAAAAAGAGAAGAATAATAAGGAGAAATATTTTACGACTGTCCACACAATCGTAGAGGCACTATATCTTTTTCTTCTTTTTTTCAAAGCATTTTTCTTCATACTGCTGCACTTCCTTTCCGATTAAAGAACATTCTCTTTCTTACAGGTCTTAACTTTGCATCCTTACTTCCATATTCGTCGTCTGATTTACGGAAGATAAATTTAAAGAATAACTTCTGTAAAATGGTACAGATAATGATAATACCTAATAAGAAGATTGCCATAGCAGATGCCAGACCTACTTTTTGATTTGTATGGGCAATCGTATTCATTACAACGAAATACGTTCCTGTTCCATTTGCACCGTTTGTAATAACGAATGGTGCTTCAAATGCACTTAAGGATCCAGTAATGGAAAGAATGACATTCAATGTTACGATTGTCTTAATGCTTGGCAAGATAATATATTTAAATTGGTGAAATTTATTTGCACCATCAATTTCTGCTGCTTCATATAACGTAGAATCTACCGACATCATAGCGCCGATAAATAAGATCATATTCTGGCCAAAGTATCTCCATACGGAACTGCCTACCAAAGACCAGTTGTTAATGGATTGATCTTTTAACCAATAAGGCAAATTATCCAATTGGAATCCACACCATTGTAATACCGTATCGAATACATATCCTCTGGTGAAGAAAAATTTAAAGATAAAACCGATTGCAATACCATTGATTAAATAAGGGAAGAACATTGCCCCTTTAAAGAAATTACCAGCTTTTACTTTAAAGCTTAAAATCGTTGCAAGATATAATGCTAAAACAATTTGAAAAACAGAGCCCGCCATATAGTATAAACTTAGCTTTAACGCTCCGACGATATCATCTCTAGCGAAGAGTGCCTTATAGTTATCCAATCCAACGAACACCCTCTCGCCTATGTATTTCATTTTATAAAAACTGTATTTTATCATTTCGCAAAAAGGAAGATAGGTAAATGTCAAAAGCAAAACCAGAGGTATCACTGTAAATGCCAGAATTATGACTGCACGCTGCCCTTTTCTGCTTTTTAGCCACTGACCAAATGTTTTCTTTTTTGCTACCCTTACTTGTGCCATGCATTGTCCCCCCATTTTAATTAACTATTCACATAAATCAGGCAGGCAGATTTGACTCTACCTGCCTGATCGGTTCATTGAACTATAGAAACATTTGGCTCATTATTTCTGCTCGATACCATCTTCTTTTTGTGCATCTGACCATTTTTTATTCCAATCATTCATGATTTCATCAAAAGTCTTATCTTTCTTAGATGCATGCTCAACAATTGTAAGAACTTTATCATTACCACCATTGTTAACCATTAACTCTGAGTCAGCATTTAACGTATTTAATACATCCTCTTCGCCTTCTACAGAAGGATCATCTTCGATAAATTCAACATTGCTAAATTCAGCATACGTTTCAGGTAACTCAGTGTTTTCTTTATCTACACACATTGCACCTTCATTAGTTGCCCATCCGGATTCCTCAGTTAACCATTTTACAAATAGCATAGAAGCTTTTTGATTATCAGAAGATGATTTTACATTGATTGCATAGTTGTAATCACCTGCAGATGCTGTATATTGTTTTCCGTTTACTGTGATTGGGAATGGCATATAACCTACATCGTCTGGATGGTCACCAGCAGATTTCATTTGTGAATATGCCCATGATCCAAGTGCCATACATCCAATCTTACCACTATTCAACATTCCCTTGCTGCCTTCCCAGTCTGTTGTGGAATAATCCTCTTCTGTTAATCCATTGGCTACTGCATCATATAAAATCTTATATACGTTATATGCATGAGTGCCATCTCCAGGATCTGCAAATGGTGCTGCTGAATGAAGTAATGTCTGATTCATAAACTTCGAATCACCGGTTGCAGTTCCACCAATATAGGCATCCCATGCACCCATTGTCCATTTTGCTGCATAGTTTGTATATAATGGAATTGCATCTGTTTTATCTTTAATTAATTGAAGGTCTTTCATGAATTCTTCTGGTGTCTTTGGAAGTGTATCAATACCTGCTTTTTTGAATACTGCTTTGTTGTAAACCAATCCTAATGCATTTCCCATACAAGCAACACCGTAATCTTGGCCTTTGTATTCCCATGCATTAGCATATTTAACTTCTTTCTTCATTGTCTCTGTGTCACCATATGACAAGAAATATGTACTTAATTCTTTTTTATCAATTGCTGGGATATACATGATATCGCCCCAGTCTCCACCTTGCAGACGGATTAAAGCATTGTTTGCATAATCTGTATCAGCTTCGATTTCTACCTTGATATCAGGATACAGCTTGTTAAAGTCTGCAACGTATTCGTCCCATTTCTTTCCTGGGTAATCAGCCTGAGCCATATCAGTTCTACAATTGTAAAAATGAATGGTAGTCTTAATATCCTTGAAGTCTTCCCCAACTTTAATATCTGCATAGTTAAGTGTTTTCTGGCTGGCTTCCTTTGGTTCGTTTTCTACCTTCTCACTCTTACCACCACAGCCAACAAGTGATGCAGTCATTGCAACTGCTAAAATTGTCCCCATTAATTTTTTGCTCTTCACATTAACTCCTCCTTAAAAATTAATTGATTAATTAGCTTAATTACATTATAATCTAATAAGTAAATTAATCATCAAACGTTCTTGCTATTAATCTATCATTATTGATTCCACTTGTTACTTTCATATACTTTGACTATTTTTAACTATGTTTTTTGTGTATATTGTACATAAGGAGGTATATTCATGAACTTTAAAGCCCAGTTAAATAAATCTGTATTACAGGGTAAAAAGATTAATTTTGAAGCAGAACCTAGCATTTTAATTCCTAATTTATATGAATGCGAAACTTCTGTTCCACCGACATTTCTTAAGTTACTTGGGGGAGGAACTACTCTTTGCGATTATCCATTTTCATTCTCCTTCTCTTCCTTAAACTGTAATCTAATTCTATACACGCTTTCGGGAAGCTGTCAGCTTTCCTCCAGACATTTTACCGGCACCATTGGCACCCAAACGGGAATTGTATTAAATTGCAAAGAGCCATTCACCTTGCAAACATCCGTACTCCCCTGGAAATTCAAATTATTTTTTATTGCCGGAAGCGACTTGGATGCGTTTAACTCATTAACCCCACATTTCATTACTCAATTTACAATCTCTGATCATTCCTCTCTTCAGCAGTATTTCTCCAAGCTTTCAGGGATTTCTACTCACTACTCAGCAAATGACGCACTTATCATGCACAAGGCATTAACCGACCTCCTCTGTGAACTCTACAAAGAATACATACCGACTTCTGATACTTCTTTCGTTACTTCCACTCCTACTTATTTAGTTGAACTTAAAAATTACTTAGATCATAATTATCAGGAAGTATTTTCTCTGGATGATTTTGAAGATACGTTAAAAGTGAATAAGTACCGCCTCTGTCGAGAATTTTCAAAAACATATGGCGCACCACCTCTACGTTATCTCAAACAGAAAAGAATCGAGATAGCAAAAGAAATGCTGCTTACCACAGATTATAATATCCATGAAATAAGCAGCATGATTGGCTATAAGAATACAACCCACTTTATTAATTTGTTTAAGAAGAGTACTGGACTGACTCCACATAGCTTTAAACAAACGGTATTGGAGTCCCAATCTTCTTCGCACTCTCCCGTTCAATAAGTTTTCCACCAACAACGACTCTTCCGGTGGAATAGTTCTGATTTTTAATTTTATGAAGCAGTATATGAATAGCATGTTTGGCCATCTCATCCATATTAATTGCATACGTGGTAATTCCAATGGTCATAAACTGGTCTATAATAAAATCATCAAACCCTACGACTGATATATCACCAGGCACTGAATATCCTGCTTCATTAAGCTTTGTTATCATATAACTAGCAGCTAGATCGCAGTTGCAAAAAAATGCAGTCGGCATGTCCTTCGGAAGGATAAATTTTTCTTGACGGTCTAGCTGGCTGGATTCTCGATCTCGATCGTCTATCACCCATTCCTCTTTCCATTCGACACCATGTTCCATAAGTGATTTTAAATACCCTAGAAAACGTTCATCAATACTTGCAGTTACAAGTCTTGTACCAACAAATCCAATCTTTTTATGTCCTAACGAGAAGAGATAATTGGTCATCTGATATCCGCCATATAAATTATCGGATACGACAGATTCAAAACTGCGGTCCATATTGGAGGTATCCAATTCCACAAAAGGAAGGCTCAGATTGCCGGTTAAGAAATTATCGTATTTTTTCTTAAATGTTCCCATGATGATTAAGCCATCAATTTTTTCCTCCTGTACGATTTGCGGCATCTTGCATGCCAGTTCATCTTCTGCATTAACTACTTCCAAAATCACAAAACTCTTTTTCTTTTTTGCTCGCTGTACAATATGCTGATATAACTTCCAATAAAACGACTGGTTTTCCGTTAAATATTTTTCAGCAACTACAATTCCAAGGACATAACTTTCTTTGATTTCTGTTACTTTTGTCTTTGTCTTTTTTTCGTATCCCATTTCCGTTGCCAAATCTAAAATCTTTTGTCTTACTTCCTCACTTACACCCTTTTGTCCTGATAATGCCTTAGACACCGTTACGATACTAACCCCCACCTTGGTTGCTATATCTTCCATCTTGACTGTTCTACTCATATCTATTCACCTTGGCTCTCATTTATATTTTGCTGTCTTACATTATTAAACTTAGTATCTTTTTTGCATTTTCCTGTCTTTGGGTATTACCGGCACAACCGATGACTGGATGCTCTAAACTACCTGCTAACTCGCTATATTCTGCATTTTTTTCAATTCTAAGTCCATAAGGAAGAACCTCTCCTTGTCCTGTTTCCTTATCTTCAAAGGATATTTCATCATTATCCTTATACCCTGCTGTATATATGAGTTTTTCCTTATTTTCCTCTAATGTAGTTTTATCCATTACCTGACTTAGGTCCTGCATAAATCCGTATGCTGCTAATTGTTTAAAGGTCTCTTCGTCTGCTATGATTAAATCAATCTGTTTGCTGCTTAATAAAACCTCTAGTTTATGTATTCCATCCTCTGAAGTATAAAAAGAATCATCAATCATTACCGAAGTATGGTTCCCGTCATTTCCAAGGGCCTCTTCTAATTGCTGTTCTAATTTCTTTACTTCTTTTTCTTGCAAAGCCTCATCAATACAAGCCACATAAAGGCTCGTCTCTTTTTTATGTAGCAGGTTAAAACATACATATACAATCAGTGCAACCGCTACTAGGATACATATTGTCTTAACCAAATAATAGTCCTTGAAATATATTAGCTTCTGCTCTTTACTAAGTGTTTTCCAACTATTCTCCTTATCTTTCATTTACCCTCTCTTTTCCTCTTTATTGTCTTTTATAAAAGTATAGCTATTTCTAAAAATCATGTCAATGTATTTACCTAAATGATATAGTAATTTAATGTTTTTTTACCTTAATGCTTTTTAACACTTCCCACAATTTTTACACCCATTGCAAGAATTCCTTCTCGCACAAGTCGCACATCGCTTTTGAATTCTTAGGTGGCTCGTATCCTCTGGTGGATACTGCAATCCGGACAGCTTCGCTTGAATCTGCTGATATGCCTTGCATATATGATACGTCTTATTCTCTTTTACAAATACATTTCCCGTACCAATCCACTGAAATCTCACCTCATGCTGTTTACATTGTTCATAGAGAGATTTAATCCATTCATAATGGCAAGGACGTGTTCCTTCATAGTTTTCGCCATCCGCCAACACATGCTTGATCTGACCTGTCTTTAGATATGGCTTGAGGTCTATTGCTGAAAGAATTGGTGCGCACATGACAGCCTTATATTGAAATGGTAATTCTAAAAGAATTGGAATTCTCTCTTCTACTCGTTTCTGATTCTCTGCCGTAACACAGAACCTCACATTCTTCCATCCTTCGCCCCAATCCCAAGGAAGTCTTTCCTTTACATTGTGAATTCGCTTTGTCTGGAGCCAGAATGTAACGTCTGGTCGTAATCGGATCATCTGCCATATATCGTCTCTCCATTCATCGGCCTCTTCTATGAAAAAGTCAGAAGTCATGCATACCAAAAGCTGCTCTCCGCTTTTTACCTTATATTGTCCGTCTCTTGTCTTCTTAAGTGGAAGATTAAATGAACTCTTTACTTTATAGATTTGACTGCCGTCCTTTTCATACCTGGCATCTAAATAATACATATAACAATTCTCGCAGCCTTCGCTGTATTTTTTGCAGCCATGCCAAGGGTTCCATGTTGGATCCATGCTTTTCTCCCTCCTTTTCATCATTTTAATGTTAAAAATGGACAGCTAATTCTTTAGCTGCCCGATTTCATATTAATTTCGTAGGATATCTAATGTATGAGCACTTGCTCCAAGTAATTCTGGTCGTTCACATGTTGACAAATGATATTGCACGAATAGATCAAATGTTTCCTGATCCATTGCATTTAGTTCACGGCGCATATAGTCTGCCGGTCCATCTGCTGCAATGATCTGGATTCGCTCAATCTCAGCCGCCTCATTTAGCTTATTGATATCTTCAAGCCTTACATACTCATATAAATCCTCTGGTTTGGAGATTGTATGAAAATCTTCAGTAAGCTTACCTTCTTCTAGGCATTTTACAATATTATTCTTCTTAAATCCGTGGGTAATTACGCTGTATTCGTTCATAAGGTACGCAACAAGGATTACGCCGCCTTTTTTTGTGACACGTCTTGCTTCTTTTAATGCTTTTAGCTTATCTTCAAATGTATATAGATGATACATCGGCCCAAATACCAAAGTCAGATCAAACGTATCTTCTTCAAATCGAGATAAGTCCAATGCAGTTCCTTGTTTCGCCTTTACATTGCTCCCTTTAGATTTTAAAATGCCTAGATTATATTTTACAAGTTCGATGGCAGTCACATCATAGCCTTCATTGGCTAATGGAATGGAATATCTTCCTGTTCCTGCTCCGACATCTAAGATTTTTGCATCTTTCATAGTCTCTAAGTACTTATGGATGTACTTCATCGACGTAATATATTCCACTTGTCCGTGTCTTCTTGTCAGTCTTTTATCCTCACAAAATTTTCCGTAATGCTTTTCTAATTCTAATGTCATCTCGTTCTTTCCTTGTCAATTATTGTACTCTATGCTTTATTATATCCGACCTTTTTCATTTTCCCTAATCTTCTGCGCGGATTGCCCATCTCATCTTCGTACATTTTGCACGGCCATTTTTTCTGCATTCTTCTGCAGATGGTCGAATTACCTCTTTCGAAACTTCACTATAGATTCCTGCTTTTTTCAATTCCTTAAAGGATCTCTTAACAAGTCTGTCTTCTCCTGAATGGAAGGTAAGAATTGCCACGCGTCCGCCTGGTGCTAATACGTCAGGAAGGCTTTCTAAGAAGGATTCTAATACTTCGAATTCGCTGTTTACATCGATACGAAGTGCTTGGAATGTTCTCTGGCAGGATTTTTTCACTGCTTCTTTTCTTTCGCTTTCTGGTAAGAATTCCAGCGTCTTTTCAATGATTTTACGTAAATCAGAAGTCGTATTAATTCCTTTTCCTTTTCGAATTGCATGCATCATTGCTCTTGAGATTTCGGCTGCATATGGTTCGTCGGAATTCTCTACTAACATGCCTTCTAGCTCGTCTCTTGTTACTTCTTTTAAGCGTTCTGCTGCCGATACTCCTTTGTTAGGATCAAGACGTAAATCAAGTGGTCCTTCGAATTTATAAGAGAATCCTCGTTCTGGATTATCGATCTGCATGGACGATACGCCAAGGTCGGCCATCATAAAGTCAAATGGTCCATGTTCTTTTGCAACAGCTGCGATATTCCCAAAGTTCTCTTGAATGATTGTAAGAATTTCTGGTCCATAGCCCATATTCTCTAAACGTTTCTTTGTCTTAACGATTTCAATGGAATCTACATCAAGGGCATACATATGTCCCTCACCATTTAAGCACTTTAACATATGAGATGTATGTCCGCCATATCCAAGCGTTGCATCTAATCCCTTTTGTCCTGGTTTGATTTGTAAGAAATCAATAATTTCATTTACCATAATGGAAATATGCATTCCGGCAGGAGTACTTCCTTTTTGAATAACACGTTCAATCGTATCGGCATATTTTTCTGGATTTAATTCTTTATACTTTTCTTTGTAGCTTCTTGGATGGGTTCCTTTATATCTTACACGACGTTTGTGTGGTTGTTGTTCTTGTTGTTGGTTTTCCATATCTAAACCTCTCTTTGCTTTCAATAGTCTCTTTTGCAACTATAACAAAAATACTTGCTTTATACAAGCCCGCACCAGTTCTAATACACAAAGAGATAAATGCCAAACCAATGAAGGATTGCTCCTCCTAAAACAAAAAAGTGCCAGATAAAATGGTCATACTTTTTATCCTTTGCAAACGGTATCATTCCCACAGTATAAATGACTCCGCCAAGCAAGATCATCACTAATAACGGAATATCATTTCTAAACCAATCCGGAAAGAACATGATGCCGCTCCATCCGATTACAAAATATAAAGTAAAATGAATCCATTTTGCCCTGCCCGGCCCAAATACACCAATAATTGTGATTCCTAATACAATCAGTGCCCATTGTACACAGAAAAAGAAGATTCCAGTGGAATTTCCCCAATATACAAGATACAATGGTGCAAAGGTTCCACCGATCAAAAGATAGATGGATGAATAATCAAATCTTCTCCATAATCGTTTCACAACCGATCCACTCTTAAATGCGTGATATAAGCAGCTCATCAGCATAAGAAAGAATAAGCTGATTCCATAAAAGCAAGAGGCCATGATTTTCAATCCTGTATCAGATTTGACAAGTAATAGGATGAATCCTGCAAGAGCAAGTACTGCGCCAACACCATGTGTAACAGCATTACCGACCTCCTCTAAAACCGTCAGATGAGGGGGCTCATTCAGTTCACGAATTCGCTGTTTTTTCTTCTCACGTTCACTTTTCTTATCCACTTCATGTTCCATATGTAATTACTCCTTTCTTACTAGTATTAAGAAAAACCCCCACAGTAATTTATATATATTACTATGGGAGTCTGTTATTCTAACTAATTATTTCATTACAACTTTATGGAATACTTTTTTACCTTTTTTAATCTTGATTCCTTCAGTTAATTCTCCTTTTGTAACAACGTGATCGATTGCTGTTACTTTTTCTCCATCGATGGATAAACCACCTTGTTGGATTACTCGTCTTGCTTCGCTCTTAGAAACAGTTAATTCACAACGAACTAATAAGTCCATGATTGCAATCTTTCCATCTTCTAAATCAGCATCTGTTAATTCTGTAGAAGGCATATTTGAGTCATCTCCGCCGCCTGCAAATAATGCTTTTGCTGCTGTTTGAGCTTTTTCAGCTTCTTCTTTACCATGAACTAATGAAGTAAGTTCGTAAGCAAGGATTTCTTTTGCCTTATTAAGTTCAGCACCTTCCCAGCTATCCATCTTATCAATTTCTTCAAGTGGTAAGAATGTAAGCATACGGATACATTTTAATACGTCAGCATCTGCAACGTTTCTCCAGTATTGGTAGAATTCGAATGGAGATGTCTTTTCAGGATCTAACCATACTGCACCACCAACTGTTTTACCCATCTTCTTACCTTCAGAGTTAAGAAGTAACGTAATTGTCATAGCATAAGCATCTTCTCCTAATTTACGACGGATTAAGTTTGTACCACCTAACATGTTAGACCATTGATCGTCTCCACCAAACTGCATGTTACATCCGTATTCTTTGAATAAGTGATAGAAATCGTAGGATTGCATGATCATGTAGTTGAATTCTAAGAATGTTAAACCTTTTTCCATTCTTTGTTTGTAACATTCTGCACGTAACATGTTATTTACAGAGAAACAAGAACCTACTTCTCTTAATAAATCAACATAGTTAAGGTCTAATAACCAGTCAGCATTGTTTACGATAATTGCTTTATCTTCACCAAAATCGATGAAACGTTCCATCTGTTTCTTGAAACATTCACAGTTATGTTGGATTGTTTCTGGTGTAAGCATTTGACGCATGTCTGTCTTACCAGAAGGATCGCCGATGTAACCTGTTCCACCACCAAGTAAAACAACTGGTGTATTACCTGCCATTTGTAAACGTTTCATAAGGCAAAGTGCCATAAAGTGTCCTACATGTAAAGAATCTGCTGTTGGGTCAAATCCGATATAAAACTTTGCTTTTCCTGTATTAATTAATTCTTTAATTTCTGCTTCATCTGTTACTTGGGCAATCAAACCTCTTGCCACTAACTCGTCATAAATTTGCATTTCAAAATTCCTCCTAATAATTTTCAACCTTAGTTTGACTCATTGTTCGCAGAACAAAGTGTGTGTTCCACACTCCCCGCTTTTTGGGACATTTTTAATTGTTAGGAAAGAGCTCGACAGAGAAATTTCCTAACACTAAAAAAAGCCCCCTGCAGTAAACTGCAGAGGGCATAAATAGCGGTACCACCTCTGAATCAAGATTCCTTCGCAGGAATCTCCTCATCAAGTATAATGTATCTCATCACACTCTATGCTGTATCGGGCATAACTCGGCGAACCCTACTAAAGTTCAGGCTGCTGCTCCGGGATGTATTCATATAAGGTTCTTATATCCTCGCACCAAACGGATACTCTCTGAAAAGAAATACTCTTGTATTACTAATTCCCATCATTGCATTTACATATTAATAAACATATTATAACGTGAATTCTCGATTTGTGGAAGACTAAATCTTCATAAATACAATATTTTTTTCGAATACCTTCATTATTGCACAATCTTTTCCCTTTTATACGTGCAATTAAGCTAACAGTTTGAATACCTGGTCTCCCATAAAATATCCGGCAGAAATCAAGGCTCCGTTATATATTGTAATGGCAACGAAAGAAAATGCTGTAAATCTTATAAAGTCCAAGCGCACTAATCCTGCTGGAATCGGGATCAGCGTTCGCACCGCTGGAACAAATCTTGAGATAAATACGCCGACATGGCCCTTCTCGCGTATATACTCCACTTTCTTTTCAATAAATTCTTTTTGCTTCGGATGCTTAGGAAGATATTTATTCATAAATACCTCTCCGAAAAACGCACCTATAAAGTACAAGATCCAGCTTGCGACTACCCCTGCGCACGCTGAAATAAGAATTGCAAAGATTAAATTAATTCCACTCTGTGAACACCATATACCTACCGCTGGCATAACAATTGCGGCACCAAGTCCGGGCATATTCATATATTCTAAGAATACAATCACAAAAATAAAGACTGCTCCATAATGAGCAAAATATTCAAACAAGCTATTCAAATCCATTTTATGACCCCTCTCATTTTCTCAAGTACCTTTAAATCATACCGTATAATTCTTACTATAATACTTCTATAATTCTTAAGTATTTCTTAAAACTGCAATTCCAAGCAATCTGCGTCGCCAAATTGCCCTTCTGAAACTTTGTTTCGTTATATGTAAACCCTACTGCTCTATTGCGTTTTTAATTCTTAACCATATGACATAACAAAGGGCGCATCCAATCAAAGCGGTAATCAGCTGGGTAATAGAAAATGTAATCTTCGCCGTATTAAGCAGTATATTTAATTTTTGTTCTGGCACTTTAATATTTCCTTTATACATTGGTAAAAGGATTAGGACGATGCTTACTCCCATAAATGCGGCCTTTGCAACAGCGCCTATTACCATTCCAATGATCACCCTGTATGTTTCTTTTACCTTATTCATAAGCAGTTTATCTTTAAACAGCCAGATTCCCACTGCCAATAATGTGTTTCCTACCATGATACATGGCATGATTGTTGGTATTCCCATAGTGATTGGCGATGGTGCAATAAAAAAGGCAGTTATTGGTGAAATCACAGCTAAGATGACTCCGCTTCCCAAACCGATTACCAAAACTGCCATAATGATTGTCATATTTACGATTGGACCCGTTATGTACACAGACAGATTCTTCATAAACTGACTGACGATACAGATGGCTAATAAAATCCCTGTCTGTACGATTACTTTTGTTGACTTATTCATAGCTTTCCCCCCTGATTCTTCTAATATATACTCTCTTACACATGGTTCTGCGTTTCTAATACTATACCTATCAGAAGTTCAAGTCAATATTTTCCTATTCCACAGTAAGCTTATGTCCTTTGTGAAAACGCTTCAAATCAAATTGATGAATTGATGGAACAAATGCTTCTACTGCATGTACTAAGCGATATCCTACATAACCGCCTAATGTATTTGCCATCAAATCGTCTACATCACATAAACGATAAGATCCTTTGTATATTCCAAATAATCCAGTAAGCTGTGCAATCTCTATTACCAAACTAAGAAGGCATGTAATAATGACAATCTTTTTTCCACTTACGCCGAAATAATAACGAAGCAGCATGCCAAATGGTACGGTCATTAAAATATTACAGATGATCTGAAGAACTGCTGTGTTATAGAGTCCTTTTAAATAAGTGGCTGGTCTCGTTATATCAAGTGTATTGTCTTTGATAATGTCACATATAAAATGGAATGGAATACTTTGAAACTCATGTCCGCTTAACTGCTGTGCCTGTTCCATTGTTGGCAGTGGGAAAAATACAACCGCTATAAGGCACAAGAAATATAATAATCCAAAATAATTTAATCCGATACGTACGGGATTTACCGTTTTATATTTGATGATCGTGATTGCAAAGATTGGAAGTGTCATTAGTATCGCAAAGAATGGGAAGCATCCACATCCTAATAAAATAGCATTTAAATGGTTTGTCATAGTTACCTCCTTTTGAACTTGTTTATGTCCTTTTTGTTGAGATAACTATAACATCTGTAATTATTACGAACCATTTCCTTCGCTAACAGGAAACTTACATTTTTGAAAGTTTCCTGTTAGCTTGTGGGCTATAGTAAAGCTAAGATTTGTTCTTTTGTTGCAGTAACAGAACCTTGCACCATTGCTGCACTTCCGCCGCCTCTTACTTCAAACTTTTCTTTCATGGCATTTAAAGCGACTCTTGCATCTTTCTTTTCGCTTCCGATAATGAAACGGTAGCCGTCTTTATCATTGCCTGTAAAGATTCCGCAGTTTCCTTCATGTCTTGTTACCAAGCCATTTACTGCATTACGCATAACTTGTGCATCTAGATTGGACTCAAATAAGAATACATCTTCTTGGTCTGCTGGAATGCCTTCTATTTTTGCTTCCATATACTCTCTCTTTGCTTCAATCACTTCGTTCTTTAATGTCTGATTAGATGCTCTAAGCTTATCCACTGCTGCAAGCACAGTATCTAAGTTTGCGGATAAGGAAGTGGATAAGGAAGCAATCACATCTGTCTTCTTTCTTGCATCTTTTAGTGCACGGAACCCGCATAGGATTGTGATTCTGATTCCACCTTTGTAATTTTGCATCGCTACGACTTTAAGCATGCCGATTTCACCGGTTCTCTTAACATGTGGTGCACAACATGCGCATACATCTACTCCTGGAATCGTAATGATTCTTACTTGTCCATCGATTTCAATTTTGCTGCGGTAGTCAAGTGTCTTTAATTCTTCTTTGGATGGGTAGGATACTTCGATTGGAAGATTTTTAATAATCGCTTCATTTGCTTTGTATTCAATCTCTTCTGCTTCTTCTTTCGTAATCATTCCATTAAAGTCCATTGTTACAAGCTCGTCATTTAAATGGAATCCTACATTGTCATATCCAAACTTCGCATGTACTAATCCAGAGAAAATATGCTCTCCGGAGTGCTGCTGCATATTATCAAAACGGTGCTCAAAGTCAATCGTTCCATGAACGTTCTTTCCTTCTGTAAGTTCTCCGTCAACCGTATGAATTACAATATCCTCTTTAATTTGAACATCTAACACATTTACTGTATCTATCGTTCCTCGATCAGGGGTCTGTCCTCCTTCTTCTGGGAAAAAGAGTGTCTGATCTAGGATGACCTCATATCCATTTTCTTTTTTCTCACAGGAAAGTACCGTTGCATCAAACTCTGTCTGATAGGCATCTAAATCATATAATTTCTTCGTCTTATCCATTTTTACTAATCTCCTTTGTATTCTAGGTCTTCATACTCAATAGCTCTATTATACCCTATATAACTATTTTCTGACAAAAATCTTTCACTTTGTGTCACTAACCCCAAAAAAGCACCCGTTACATTGGGTGCTTTCAGACTGTAGACAAATGAAATCATATGCTTTCTACAGAGACTTGCTTGGGGGAAAG
>CAJMNR010000064.1 GCA_905214875.1 uncultured bacterium
AAACCGAAATGACCAATGATTTGATCTTCGTTTGTCTTGTCTTTATATTGATTTAAAAATGCTTCTGCACCAGAGAATGCAATTTGGTTGATATATTCTTTTACTTCCGCTTCTGTCATACCGATACCATTATCGGAGAATGTAATTGTCTTCTCTTCTGGATTAACAATTACGTCAATGCGGCCTTTATAATCATCTGCTAGGCTGAATTCACCCATCATATCTAATTTCTTAAGCTTTGTGATTGCATCACATGCATTGGATACTACTTCACGAATGAAGATATCATGGTCTGAATATAGCCACTTCTTAATAATTGGGAAAATATTATCGGAATTAATTGAAAGACTTCCTTGTTCTTTTGTCATGTTAAATCGCTCCTTTATTACATTAATTTCATTCGTTTTATTTCACTAACAACATAATAATACTTCAATTTTTAAAAGTCAATAGAAAATTAGCACTCATTTAAAATGAGTGCTAACAAATCGTTTTATTCACTTAATGTCTTAAGCCATTTCGTAATTTTACCTCTCGCATTTGGCACATCATCACAATAAATGCTTAGTTCATTCTCGTCTACGTTGGCTTTCGTCTTGTCCTTGATCTCTTGAATACTCGTTCCAAATCCAGAGCTTCCTTGGGTTGCAACAGGAATAAGCTTGGCATTCGACAAATCATTTTCTTCTAAGAACGAGGCTACTGGCATAGGAATCGTATTCCACCATAGCGGATACACAAGGAATACCATATCGTACTGTTCGATATTTTCCACCTTGCTTGTTAGCTTAGAACTCTTCTTCTCTTTCAATTCCTTGTCTGCTGCTTTCGCCGTATCTAAATAACCGGAAGGATACCGTTCTTCTACTTGGATTGCCGAGATGTCTCCTCCTACTGCATCCTGTATCATCTTGGCTAATAGTTCGGCATTTCCCACTAACACTCTCTCCTGGCCTTCACTTGCATCGTCAATCATAAGTGATGCACCAGAAACTGCATTGACGTCTGAATCAAAGTCTGTATTTCCAACCCTTGTAAAGTATACGGTCAGAATCTTTTTCGCATTTAATGTAACCTTTTCTCCCTGTATCGCCTGTTCTAAATTAACATGTACTGCTTTAAGATGGCGTTTTAAATAAGGAAGTCCAAATGCTCCAAAAGCAACTACTCCCACCAATAAAACCATGATCAATGCGATAAGTCCTTTTTGTTTTCTTCCTTTATAATGCAAATATACATGCATTCCTACATGAGCTACCAACAGAGCAAATCCAATCACGACTGCTATGATGTGAGCCTCTCTTGCTACCGCTGTAAAGGAACCTCCCACAAAAGGAAACAGCTCCTTCGAAATCATAATGCTACTGATGGAGAGGACGATTAAATCAACTAAAAGCAAGATATTGATTGTTATCATAAGCACTCTCTTTTTTGAATACTTCCCTTTCCTAAGTCCTTTATACCAACCTAGATTCAATATGTTATGTAAGACGGCAAGCACAAGCCATATAATACCGGTTACCTCATGAATGAAGCCTCCCACAAAATAAAACCCAATTTGTACAATAAACAATACGCCGAGCAGTATCCCGACAATTTTTTAAACATCTTCTTATTCATTTTTATGTCCCCTCTCCATAAAATTTTATCTATCTATTTTCATTATAAAATAACTGCCTGACAATGGGAAATATTTTCTCTTTAGCATTTTAAAAACGCCTCGCAGAGAACTTTCCTATGTATTTAAAAAGGAAGTGAACACCTTGTAGCATCCACTTCCTCCTATATTTATTGCTCTGTATATGCAATCTGATACTTTTTCATCATTAATTTCACAGTATCATCCCAATAGTGTTCTAACGACTTATCCATCGTAAACACTTTGATACTGCTGCCTGTAATGATACTTAAACCATTTTTCGTAAATCTGACATGGATGAATAAGCCATTCACGTCATTTACCGAAAAACTGCTTTTGCTATTCTCAATCAGTTTCCCTAGCTGTTCTCTGTTTAGCTCAAAGGTGATTTTAAACGCAAGCGGTGTACGCTTTCCCTTGATTAGCTCGTAAGCGATTGGCTTGATTTCTTTCCACTTTGCCATCGTACGCCCTTCAAGCGCTTCCTCCTCTTCGGTCGTAAACCAGTCTTTGTTCATCTTTCCATCTATATGAATGGATTGCGCTGTGGCAATATCCATTTCCGACATTAAGAATTCGTCAAACATCTCATGTTTTAAGAGCTTTGACATAAATGTCTTCACATCTTGAATATCAAGTGCAATCATAATTTCCTACCTTTCTAATCGGTACATTTCCTACATTGGTAAATGTCCATTGAGCAAGTAATAAATGCCCAAAAGAGCAAGAATATGGAGCGGATAAAATACATAGAACAAATATTTTACCTTTGGTCCACGTTCTCCATTGTATAACGCTGTAAGTATTACAGCCAACCCTGCAAATGCCTGTTTATTCATATACCAATGTTCATATATTCCACTGTAAAAATATATTGAAATAATTTCTATACACAAGAAGATAAACAGATGTTTTCCTCGGTATAAATAAAATATAACGATATAAAATACACCTAACACGTCATAGTCGGTCCTCAAAAATACTGCAATGCTGCTAAATGTAATTGCTACCAACACATTAACAAGCGTCTTTAAAAAGTAATCCATCGGATATTTCTCATCAAAATAATGCATGATGGAAATCGCAGATAACCCTAAAAACAATGTAAAGAATATATTCTGTGCCTCCATAAACTGTCCAGGCGCACAAACCATAAGATCAAATGGATATTCAGATATCACTGCAAATAAAAGTAGTCGTCCCAAATATTTTTTCACATTGGACGTATGATGAAAACCTTCTACAAGCAAAAAGCAAAAAATCGGAAATGCCAATCTTCCAATATACCGAAATATCCCATACTGTGGGAAAAAGATAAGTCCCATGTGATCTATCAGCATAGTGATCATTGCAATAATCTTTAAATCAAAACTATTCAGTTTTAAATACTTCATTAATCTAGTAAACTCCTTTATGATGTGGACACTAACACTACAATAGAACGAGGTTTTAGTAATAACCTTTTATTCGCAAGTTGTTTTTTCACTTTTTCTGACATGACTTCCTCATTAACGATCTGCTCATACTCTTCACTTGTGTCAATTAACACGCTCCACTCAGAGCCTTCTGGAAGATTTGGAAGATCAAAGTTATGAGGTTCCCAGTGCATATTGTATGCAAAATAGAAATATTTATCGTTATTGATACGGTCAACCTTTACATACTTTCCACAAAGCATGATTCCAAGTACCCTGCTGTAGTTGGAGTAATCTGGATACCATGCCTTCGTTCCATGGAATGAAAGATCTGGATAGCCGCAAGAAATATAGTCCATGACTTTGAACTCTTCCCCCATATGAAGGATTGGATGTTTCTTTCTTAAAGCAATCAGCCATTTTACATACTTAAAGAGTCCTTCGTTATTCTTTAGCAAATGCCAGTTCAAATAGGATAACTCATTATCCTGGCAATAAGCATTATTATTACCATTCTGACTATTTCCAAACTCATCTCCGGCAAGGATTAACGGAGTTCCCTGACTTAACAGCAATGTCGTAAATGCGTTACGCATCTGTTTGTGTCTTAACTCTAATACTTTCTTACTTTTTGTCTTTCCTTCTTTTCCACAATTCCAGCTATAGTTGTAGTCCGTTCCATCGTGGTTGTCTTCTTCATTCTTTTCGTTATGCTTAACGTCATACGAATAAAGATCTGCAAGGGTAAATCCATTTGTATTGGTGATGTAATTTACTTTTGCAATCTTTGCAGGGTTGCATTTAAACTGCATAGAAAACCTGCTTGTCATTTCCTCGTCTCCTTTTAGGAAACGCCTAATGTCATTTTGGAATCCGTCATTATACTCGGCAAGGTTCTTAAATCTTGGCGATTTCTCCTTGTATAAATCATATGTATTCCAATTGGTACACATTAATTTAACTCTTCCAAGATACGGATCTGTTCCAAGATATTTTGCTGGAACTGCCTCGCTATTAAAACGGAACCCATCGATATGATACTCTCTTACCCAGAAACGCAAGCATTCGGATACAAACATCGGATTAATCTGGTCATGGAAGAAAAACTCCATATAGACCTCGATATTCTCCTTATGACAGGTGCGTATCAATTCCTTCAGTTCATTGATTGGATTCTTTGTGGCTGCATAGGATGTCTTTGGCGCATAATAACAGGCATCCCTCGTATAGCCCCAGTAGTTCACCTTATAATCTGGCTTAAGATCCAGCTTTTCCTGTCTTAAGAACTCTTTATATCCACTATATCCAAACGGCGTTGCCTTTGTTTCTACAATCTCGTTGAATTCATAGCATGGCATCAGCTCGATTGCATTAATTCCAAGTTCCTTTAAATACGCAATCTTCTCTGTAATACCTTTAAAGGTTCCTTTATGTCTAACTTGAGACGAACTGTGTTTTGTAAATCCTCTAGGATGTAATCGATATATAATAAGGTCTTTATATTCTGTTTGAGGAGAAACATCCTCTTTCCAGTCAAATTTAGGGAAAACTATTTCTCCACGAATCAGTTTCTTATCCTTAGGCTGAATGTACTTTCCAAAGCTTTCTCTGCCTGAGATTTTTGGAGCCTGAGGATCAATAAACTCATGCCCCATTACCTCATACATATACTCTAGCTCTGTATTTGGTAAGTTATCAATGGCTACAGCATAGATATTGCCTGTCTTATACTCCTTCGTAAGTTCAACACACAATAATTTCTTGATATCGCCTTTTCTATATATATTCAAATAGCAGCCATTGTCTTCCTCTATCGCAACAGAAAAATAAATTGTATTCTTTTCTTTTGTAATACCAAGCGGTAATGGCCTGCCATATCTAATTTGATACATTTCGGGATTTAAATTTGTCACCATTAGTCCTCCAGATTGATTTCCTATTTGGTTTGATTGCTAATCTTTTCAGCTAAATCGTTTAAATAAACCCAACGATCCATTTTTTCTTCTAATTTCTTTTCCAACGTAGTCTTTTCATCCATTAACTCATTTAATCTCACAAAATTAGTTGCCGATCTACCAATTTCTTCTTCGACATTGCTTATTTTTTCTTCAATTTCAGCAATCTCTTGGTCAATCACATTATACTCCTTTTGCTCGTTATAAGTAAACTTCAGTTTCGACGTTTTTACCTTTACGGCAGGTGCCTTCTTTTCTTGCTGTTCTTCTACAGGTTTTCCCTCTTCCACAAACTCATTGGCGTTTGCTTTATAATCTGAATAATTTCCTTCATATTGTGTTACATTTCCCATTCCTTCGAATGCAAAAATTCTAGTCACGATTTTATCAAGGAAATAACGATCATGGGATACGGTAATTACGATTCCATCAAATGTTTGCAAATACTCTTCTAGTATCGTTAATGTCTGAATATCCAAGTCATTGGTTGGTTCATCTAGGATCAATACGTTTGGTGCTTCCATAAGAACCCTTAAAAGATATAATCTACGTTTTTCTCCACCACTTAAGCGACCGATTTCTGTATACTGCATGGCAGAATCGAATAAGAAACGTTCACACATCTTAGATGCTGTAATTTTTCCTTCTGTAGTTTCTAAATATTCGCCTACTTCTTTTACACAATCGATTACTTTTTGATTTGGATTAAGCGCCTGATTCTCTTGAGCGAAATATCCAATCTTTACGGTCTGTCCGATTTCAATTGTACCGGCATCTGCCTGAATTTTTCCTGTAATGATATTTAATAAGGTTGATTTACCGCAGCCATTCGGCCCAATAATACCAATTCTATCATTTTTCAAGAAAATATAAGAGAAATCTTTGATTAACGTACGTTCACCATAAGATTTTTTGATACCTTGAAGCTCAATTGTCTTACGTCCAAGTCTAGATGCCATGGAAGACAACTCAACTGTACCGTCAGTCTCAATCGGCTTTCTATCTTTTAATTCTTCAAATCGTTCAATTCTTGCTTTTTGCTTTGTAGAACGTGCTCTCGCGCCTCGTTTGATCCATTCTAGTTCCATACGGTATAAGCTTTTATTCTTACGTTCTGTCGCTTGTTCCATTTCTTCACGTTGTGCCTTTAACTCTAAGAAACCAGAATAGTTTGCTTCATACGTGTAGATATTGCCTTTATCTATTTCAACAATCTTATTTGTTACTTTATCTAAGAAATATCGATCATGTGTTACCATTACAAATGCACCACGATATTTACGTAAATAGTCCTCTAACCATTCTACCATCTCGTTATCTAAATGGTTGGTAGGTTCATCTAATACTAATATGTCTGCTGGAGTAAGCAGTGTTCTTACCAATGCCGCACGTTTTCTCTGTCCACCACTTAAGATGCTTGGCTTACATGTAAAATCGGTGATTTTTAATTTCATAAGCATTGCCTTTGCATCACTTTCAACGGTCCATTGATCGGCGTGCACGTCTTTTCCTTCGCATACATTTTCAAGAAGTGTTTTGTTATCATCAAATTCAGGAACCTGTGGTAAATATTCAATGTGAATCTGATTACCTTTTACAACTTTTCCTTCATCTGGTTCTACAAGGCCGGAGATGATTTTAAGTAATGTCGATTTACCGGTTCCATTTATACCAATCACACCCATTTTGTCATTTTCATTAATTCCGAGAGAAGCGTTATTTAATAGCATTCTCTGTGTATAACTGTGTGTGACATTCTGCATCGTTAATAAATTCATAAGTTGCTCCTTACTAGCATATATATATAAGTCAAAGTTTATTTTTTCCTACAGAATATTATATACAAAACAAAATGAGTAAACAAGATAAATTTCCTATTTAATAAACCCCACCCAAAAGGAAACATGAGAAAAGGCTTGCAAATTTCTAGGGATAATGTAAAATAGTTATGACTATTGTCTAAATGCAGACAATAACGTATGATTTCGTAAATTATAAAAGAATTAGAATAGAGAGGTTGTTTAAATATGATTCAAGCTGCTAATGTCACTCTTAGACTTGGTAAACGTGCATTATTTGAAGATGTTAACATCAAGTTCACGGAAGGAAACTGTTATGGTCTTATCGGTGCAAATGGTGCTGGTAAATCCACATTCTTAAAGATCTTATCCGGACAAATCGAACCTACAAAAGGTGATATCATCATCACTCCAGGACAACGTTTATCCTTCTTACAACAGGATCACTTCAAATACGATGAATTTGATGTATTAAATACTGTTATTATGGGGAACAAACAACTTTATGACATCATGAAAGAAAAAGATGCAATCTACGCAAAAGAAGACTTCACTGAAGAAGACGGTATCCGTGCTTCTGAACTTGAAGGTTTATTCGCTGAAATGGATGGTTGGAATGCAGAAAGTGATGCTGCTCAATTACTTAATGGTTTAGGTATTGAAACTGAACACCACTACAAATTAATGAGCGAACTTGACGGTGGAGAAAAAGTCAAAGTATTACTTGCTCAAGCATTATTCGGTAACCCAGACATCTTACTTCTAGATGAACCTACAAACCATTTAGATATGGATGCAATCCGTTGGTTAGAAGAATTCTTAATCAACTTTGAAAATACAGTAATCGTTGTATCCCATGACCGTTACTTCTTAAATAAAGTATGTACTCATACTGCAGATATCGATTACGCTAAAATCCAGTTATACGCTGGTAACTATGACTTCTGGTATGAATCCAGCCAGTTAATGATGAAACAAATGAAAGATGCTAATAAGAAGAAAGAAGAAAAAATCAAAGAGTTACAAGACTTTATCCAACGTTTCTCTGCAAACGCTTCTAAATCTAAACAAGCAACTTCAAGAAAGAAAGCACTTGAAAAAATCGAACTTGATGACATCCGTCCATCTAGCCGTAAATACCCATACATCAACTTCCAACCAAACCGTGAAATCGGTAACGAAGTTCTTACTGTTGAAGGTATTTCCAAAACAATCGACGGTGTTAAAGTTCTTAACAACGTTTCCTTCATCGTAAATCGTGAAGATAAAATCGCTTTCGTTGGTCCTGATACAGTAGCTACTACTACACTTTTCAAGATCATCTCTGGCGAAATGGAACCAGATGAAGGTTCTTATAAATGGGGTGTTACAACTACTCATGGTTACTTCCCTAAAGATAATACAAAAGACTTTGACTGCGAAGATACAATCGTTGACTGGTTAATGCCTTTCTCTCCTGAAAAAGACGTAACTTACGTTCGTGGTTTCATGGGAAGAATGTTATTTGCTGGTGAAGAAGGTTCTAAAAAAGTTAACGTTCTTTCCGGTGGTGAAAAAGTACGTGTTATGTTATCCAAGATGATGATCATGGGTGCTAACGTATTAATCTTAGATGAGCCAACTGCCCATTTAGATATGGAATCCATCACAGCACTTAACAACGGTGTATCCAAATTCCCTGGTGTTGTATTATTTGAATCTCAAGATCACCAGTTCGTACAAACTGTTGCAAACCGTATCATCGAAATTACTCCAAACGGATTAATTGATAAAATCGGAACTTACGATGATTACTTAGAAAATGACGAGTTAGCTCGTAAACGTCAGGTAATGCACATCGTTTCTGAAGACTAATTATAAATTTCCTATGAATAAAAAAAAGTCTCTTCAACCTTCAGGTCGAAGAGATTTTTTTTATTTAGTATACTTTTCATAATTTTGAGCATACTATTGTAACAAAAGTCCCATACATTAAAAAAACTTGACACAATCAAACCTAATAGAGTAAAATATGATATTATGTATTCACTGACTATAGTAGTACATAAATGTAATGCATTTTTAATGTCAATTACAAGAAATTAATTTGAAATTAGGAGATGGTATTTTGGACCCGAGCGGCGTCACGCAATTAATTATTTTAGCTTTTCTAATACTTTTATCAGGATTTTTCTCTAGTGCAGAAACAGCACTGACAACTGTGAACAGGCTTCGTATTCGTTCTTTAGAGGAAGAAGGAAACAAACGAGCTGCTGTTGTTAGCAAGTTGGTAGAAGATCCAACAAAGATGCTAAGTGCAATCCTGATTGGCAATAACATTGTAAACTTAACAGCATCCTCTATTTCCACTACATTTGCAACAAATCTTGCTCATTCAAGTGGACTTAATATGGAAGCAAGTCTTGCAGTTGGTATTGCTACTGGTATTTTAACCGTTGTAATTCTTATCTTTGGCGAAATTACGCCTAAGTCATTAGCAACGATTCATTCAGAAGCACTTTCATTACGATTTGCAAAAATTATTTACTTTTTAACTCAGGTTTTAACGCCTGTCATCTTTATCGTAAATAAGATTTCTATTGGTCTTTTGTTACTTTTCCGTATTGATCCGAACCAAAAGGCTTCGTCAATTACAGAAAATGAACTTCGTACCATTGTAGAGGTAAGTCATGAAGAAGGTGTCATCGAAAGTGAAGAGCGCAAAATGATTACCAACGTGGTGGATTTTGGCGACTCCATCGCAAAAGATGTTATGGTTCCACGTGTTGATGTAAGCTTTGCAAACATCGACCTAGGCTATGATGAACTTGTGGAATTATTCTCTGAAAATAAATATTCCCGTTTACCTGTTTATGAAGAATCCACCGACAATGTCGTAGGTATCATAAACTTAAAAGACATTTTCTTTTATCAAGGTTCTAAGGAAGACTTTAATATAAGCAATATGATGCGCGAACCATATATCACTTATGAGTTCAAGCATACGTCAGAATTATTATCTGAAATGAAACAAGACCATATTTCCATGTCTGTCGTAATCGACGAATATGGCTCCATGGTCGGCATTATCACATTAGAAGATTTACTCGAAGAAATCGTTGGCGAAATCAGAGACGAATACGATGCAGATGAAGAAGATTCTATCAAAGCAGTCGGGGAAAATGAATATGATGTTGATGGTAGCACAAAACTTGATGAAATCAATGAAATTCTTGAATTAGGGATTGAGGCAGATGAATACGATTCCATTGGTGGCCACGTAATCTTCCTACTTGACCATTTACCAGTTGCAGGTGAAGCCGTTACCGATGGTAATATTACTTACACTGTTGCTGAAGTTGACAAGAACCGTATTGACAAGATTCACATAAAAATAGAACCAAAGACAGAAGAAGAACTTGAAGATTCAAGTGCTTCCTAAAAGAGAGTTTCTCTTAAACGAAAGGAGCGATATCAGCTTTGCTGATTTCGCTCCTTTCATTGTTCATGAATCAACAACTATGCTATAGATTCACTAGAACATTACTCTTGATTTTGCTTTCAAAGCTCTGGCTCCATTTATAATAAATACGACACCAGTGCCGACTGCAAATGCAATCGAAATGATTCCTAAAATAATATTTAATTTCCCTGTAGAGTTGAGTGTTTTATAAACTTTTTCATCCATACAACCAACCTCCGAACTTTATTTTACACCATATTGGTCATAATATGCATCAATTGCTTTTTTTAAGCTATCATCAATGAACACTTTTCCATTATAAGGTTTATTATATAAATGTTCAACTACTTCTTTCATTGTAACGATTGCAGTCGTCTTAATTCCGAATTTCTCTTCGATTTCAGAAAGCGCACTCTTTTCTCCCTGGCCACGTTCACAACGATCAACGCTTACAACAAGTCCTACAACATCGACATTACCTTGCGCATTGATGATTGGTAATGTTTCATTGATTGATGTTCCTGCAGTTGTTACATCTTCAATGATTACAACCTTGTCTCCATCAGTAATAGGGCTTCCTAGTAAGATTCCTGTGTCTCCATGATCCTTAACTTCTTTACGGTTAGAGCAGTATTTGATTTCTTTTCCATAGTGTTCATCAATTGCCATGCTTGTTGCAACGCTTAATGGAATCCCCTTGTATGCAGGTCCAAATAATATATCAAAATCAAGGCCATATTTTTCATTGATTGCCTTAGCGTAGTATTCTCCTAATTTACGAAGTTGGGCTCCTGTACGGTAAAATCCTGTATTAACGAAAAATGGTGTCTTTCTTCCGCTCTTTGTTACAAAATCTCCGAACTTTAATACTCCGCAATCTACCATAAATTCAATAAACTCTTTCTTGTATTGTTCCATCTTTCCTACCTAACCTTTCTATCTTCTCTCTTTACTTTACACATCCAATGATTTCATTGATGTCTTCAATCTTATTCTTTCTCATGTAATCCTCAATGCCTTTTGCAATCTCTTCTGTGGCATAAGGATTGTTAAAGTTCGCAGTACCAACGCTGATTGCAGTTGCTCCTGCCATCATAAACTCTAACGCATCATATGCCGTTGTGATTCCTCCCATTCCGATAATAGGAAGGTCAACTGCATTCGCAACCTGATATACCATACGAACAGCAACCGGCTTAATAGCTGGACCAGAAAGTCCTCCTGTCTTATTAGCAAGTGCAAACTTTCTACGGTCAACATCGATCTTCATTCCTGTTAGAGTATTGATCAAAGAAAGACCGTCTGCTCCACCAGCCTCTGCAGCTCTAGCCATTTCTGTAATGTCGGTTACATTTGGACTAAGTTTCATAATGATTGGCTGTTTTGCACGTTTCTTAAGTTCATGGGTAATCTCTTCCACAAACTTCGGATTCTGACCAAATGCAATTCCGCCTTCTTTTACATTTGGACAAGAAATATTGATTTCCAGTAAATCTACCTTTTCTTCTCCAAGACGTTCTACTACTTCGCAGTAATCAGCTACGCTCTTTCCACAAACATTAACAATGATTTTTGTATCATATTGTTGCAAAAATGGAATATCGCGTTTTACAAATAAGTCGATTCCTGGATTTTGCAGACCAATTGCATTTAACATGCCTGAGGATGTCTCTGCAATTCTTGGTGTAGGATTTCCTGGCCAAGGGATATTGGCAACCCCTTTTGTTACAACGCCTCCAAGTTTATTTAGGTCGACAAAATCTGAATATTCTGCTCCAGAACCAAAGGTTCCTGATGCCGTAAGTACTGGATTTTTTAATGTAACTCCTGCTATATTTACCGATGTATTCATTATAGCTCTACCTCCTCGCAGTAAAAGACTGGACCGTCTTTGCAAATACGCTTGTTATTGACATTGGAATGATGGTCTTTTTCTTTTGATTTGCAGACACATGCAAGGCATGCACCGATTCCACAAGCCATCTTCTCTTCTAAGGAAATCTGAGCCTTAATGTTATGCTCCATTGCGTAACTCTTTACGCCTTTCAGCATCGGCGTCGGGCCACAAGCATAAATCATATCTGCTGTCAGATTATTTTCTCTGATTGCATCTATTACATTACCTTTTGTACCAACGCTTCCATCTTCAGTTGATATGTAGACATCTGCGTAATTTAAAAATTCTTCATTAAGGAAAAGCTCGTCACGGTAACCAAGTACGGCCTGCACCTTTACACCTTTTGCATGTAACTGCTTTGCAAGTTCTAGCATAGGTGGGATACCAATTCCTCCACCGATTAGAATAGCTTTACAGTCTGTCATTGTAAATCCATTCCCTAACGGCCCCATGACTGGAATCGTGTCACCGGCCTGTAACTTCGAGAATTCTTCTGTTCCTTTTCCTACTACACGATAAACAAGACGGATAGTCCCTCTTACCTGATCAATTTCACAAATACTAATTGGTCTTGGTAATAACTGACTTCCGTCTTGACTATATAAAGAAACAAATTGTCCAGGTCTTGCCTGATTAGCAATAGCAGCATCTGCTAAATACATGCTGTAAATATCATTGCTGATCTGTTCTGCTCTTTCTATCGTTACATTCTTCTTAACTGCTTTCGACATGATTACTTCTCCTACTCCTTATAGTTCATTATTGCACAAATTTTTAACATTATATATCATATCTCGACTCAATTCAAGTATGAATTTTTAATGGTATTTATAAGCCTGCCTTTACTAAGAGAAAGCCAAACGTACGAAGTTCGTACCTCTGGCTTTTTCTTGCATATGAATATACATTATTCTCTTATCTACGAGCAATTGCATTCATAAGGTCTTCTCTCATGTTAATCACCGCTTGTCTGGAAGCATCTGCATAACACTCTGGACCAAACTCTTTGTATTGTTCTTGTTTATATGCTGCAATGATTCCTCTAGAAGAGTTAACGATTGCACCAAGACCGTCTTTATTAAAGTAATGTACAAGATCCGCTCCTTTACCACCTTGAGCACCATATCCAGGAACTAAGATATATGTCTTTGGCATAATGTCGCGAAGTACTTTACCTATTGCAGGATAAGTTGCACCAACAACTGCTCCTATGTAGCTATAGTCATCTCCCATACATGCTTGGCCCCATTCATCTACTTTCTTACCTACGATTTCATATAATGGTTTGCCGTCAATCAATTGATCCTGGAATTCACCACTGGATTTGTTTGAAGTCTTTACAAGGATAAACAGTAACAATCGGTTGAAAACTTCTCAAAAAGTTTTTGGTGGAAAATTGTGGGGAAT
>CAJMNR010000065.1 GCA_905214875.1 uncultured bacterium
TGATATTTGATTCGGCAAAGAATGCTTTCAGAGCAGGAATTTCTTCTCTATGTATCCAATGACATTCGAAATGTACAATTGGAATGTCTTTTTCTACACAAATGCGTCGAATCTCAGACATTGTATTGGAATCAAGGTCGATAAAGCTACCGGAATTTATGACCTCAAGGTGATGGTATGCACCAGTTACTTTCTCCAATTCTCGTTTATTAAGGGCAAAGTTAGCGTCTTCGTCTTTTGAGAAGTCTGTATGATAATCACAGAAACGACATCTCCTCCAGGCACAACCACGTCCACGTAACATAACCATTTCTCTAGGACTTTTCTCTGTAATAACAGAATAACGTTCATAATTCGTTTCGGTATTCACTGTTTCATGCTTCATTTTTTATGTTATCCTTTCTAGTGCGTTAGCTTAGTTCGTTGTTCATACCGAAGGCATTTGTGTACATCTGTAGCAATAAAAAAAAGAGATGCCTAAGCATCTCTAATAAATACATTATGAATACAACGTCCCTATCAATCGGAAAGCTGTATACTCCTAGTTTTTATTAGAGACAGGATGGTAGTAACGAACTGTCTTATGCAATTGTTATCAGTATACCATGGTAGTTTTAGGAAGGCAAGGAATAAATATCTAAACTTATCGTTGCAAATGCCATAATGTTACAATAGAATAAAGATAGAATTGTATGGGCAAAAATTTAGGAGGGGTGGTTTTGTGTCAGAAGACGATAAAACATTAATGAGACGATATGTTTACGAAGTGACACGAAGAGTACCAAAAGAGGATCGAGAAGAAATTACAAGGGATTTAGAAGAACTGATTTACGATAAGCTAGAAGCGGAAAAAGGAACCATGCAAGAAATCCTGGTTCAATTAGGAAATCCGAAAGAATTTGCAAGAAAATATCGAAATGAGGATGACTTCTTTAGCCGTCTCGAGTACTTTGATACGTATTGCCTCGTACTAAAGATTGCGCTAGCTTGTGTCGGAATAGCGGCATTTTTTGCATACATAGTTACGAATGGTTATGAAAGCCATAACGTGGTGGAGCTGTTTTTTGAAAGCCTCTTTGAGGCCGTAGGCAGTATGGCCGGTACATTTGCAACCATCACAATAGTATTTTTCGTAATAGAGTACATAAACAGTCATGAAAAACATAATAGTCATGAAACGACTAAGAAAAAAGAGTATCAACTGAGTAAGTTGCCAGACGATCCAAAGAAAAAAGGGAGTATCAGCAGAACGGATTCCATCGTCGGGTTAGTGCTTACTGCATTTTTTGGTATCATATTTTTACTTACACCGAAATTACTAGGAGTCTATGTCTTTGAAGAAGGAGAGTTCGTACGTTCGATTCCTTTTTTTCAGACAGACAAATGGAATATAATCGGTCCATTATTTGCAGCTGCCTTTTTATGCGGATTTGTTGACAATGCAGTGAAATTAATCGTAGGGCGGTATGGAAATTTGGTACTGATCTTTAATGTGCTTACCAGCAGCATTCAGTTGATTTTGCTTACTATCATTTTTAAGTTTCAGCCAATTTGGAATCCTTCCTTTGTGGAGGATGTAACGAAAACTTATAATTTTAAAGCAACAAGCAAGGGTGACCTGCTTACCTATTGGGGAACAGAGAGAATAAGTAACGTCGTAATGACTGTAATATGGTGCTGTGTATTCTTAGAAGTAGGAGTGACCGTTTACAAAACAATACGATACGGGAACAAGACAGGCTATTAAAAATAGGAGGTATTTATTATGGATACACCAATATTAGAAACAGAGCGGTTATTACTTCGCCCCTTTAAAAAAGAGGATGAAAAAGAAGTATTTGAATGTTGGGAAAGTGATCCGGATGTGGCAAGATACATGATGTGGGTTAGTCATGATGACATCGAGAAGACGAAAGAATTTATAGACTATGAGTTGTCTATGATTTCTAGTGATCAATGGTATCGATGGTGCATTGTTCAAAAAGAGACCAATGCGATTATCGGTACATGTCTGACCTATTATAATGAGGAAGAAGACTGTTGGGACATCTCCTATAATCTAGGAAAGAAATATTGGGGAAGTGGCTACATAACTGAGGCAATGAAGAAAGCGATGGACTTTACGATTCACACGGCAGGAATAAGAGAATTTATTGCCACGCATGCCACTGTAAATCAAGCGTCACAACGTGTGATTGAAAAGCTGGGATTTCGTTATGAATGTGACATTCCATATATCTGCAATGGCGGAAACATTCATACGACAGGAAGAAAATATCGTTTGAAACTAGACTAATAGGTTATGAAAAACAAGTGAAGAAATCAGAAAAGGAGAATTAACATGATAGTATTTGAACTATGCCAATATCATAAAATCAAGGAACAGATGGAGCGGTATTATAACGAAAATGATATTTTGGTAGATTCTTTTTGGGAAGATCATGTTCGGAAATCTACATATTATTTAATCAAAGAGTGTGATGCCGTCATCGGATTCTTAAGCATCTTTGAAAAACAATTGATTACGTCGTTCCACATTTATAAGACAAAGACTTATTTGGCACAAGAAGCGTTTCGTCAGGCAAAACAGTTAGAAGCGGTTCAATTTGCATTTGCCCCAACTGGTGATGAGCAGTTGCTTTCCCTTTGCTTAGATGGATTTAAATATATGGAGATACAGGCCTATATTACAAAAGACCTTGGAAAGCAGAAATCCGAAGGAATCAAAGTTAGGGTAGCAACGAAAAATGATTATGAGTTAGTGAAAAGCTATAGTGATGACTTCTTTGAGGATATTCAGGGAGGAATTGAAAAGGGACAGATTTATATCGGATATAAAGACGAAGAAGTTATCGGATTCGGTGATTATGAGGTGGGCTTTGTACGCAAAGACATGATTAGTGTTGGTATGTTTGTACGCGAAGAATACCGACGTCAGGGAATCGGAAAGAATCTGCTATGTGCCATGAAGGAAGTCGTTCGTAGTCAAGGAAAGACAGCAATCAGCGGATGCTGGTATTACAATCACAACTCTATCAAAACACAGTTTGCCAGTGGTAATACGTGTAGTAGCAGACTATTAAAATTTCATTTCTAAAATTTAGTTTTCAAGCACCTGACAGGTGTATTATACAAAAAACCAGATTAAAAAAGGAGGACCAATTATGGGAAACGCACGAGGTAGCTACTCAGTACAGTCGATTTTGACTGTTAGCAGATTGTACTGAGGTTAAGATTGAAGTTAACAGGATCGGCTGTACTTAATAATCCTAATAAATTATTAAAGGAGTACAGCGATGAAACAAATAAAAGAGATTTTAAAAGAAAATAGCAAAGCAATTGCTTTATACATAACTACAGGGCTTATCATAGCATTTCTAACGAATTACAAATCAATCTTTTTTCAAAAGGTAGTAGATAAGTTTACCGACCATACATTAAACGTAGCAACGATCCTTTTGTATGGTGGCATCTTGATGACCTTTTATCTAGTCAATTATGTGGAAGAATATCCAGCCAAGAAATTGGAGCATGGAATCTATCTTGGATTTAAGATGGCGGCATTAAAGAAAATCAGCAAGATTGATTATTTGGAGTATCAAAATCTTGGAACAGGAGCGTTAACCCAACGAATTGAAAACGGTGCAGATGCAGGGAAAAAGATAATCTTTGACTTTTGGCTATGTGTCATACGGCAGCTTGTCCCAACCATTGTATTCAGCATATGGTTTATCTATAGGATTGATGTACGGATTGCTTATATTATAGCAATTGGTTATGTGGGCGTATTTCTTGTCACTAATGCATTATTAAAAATGTTATATAAGTTGAAAGAAAAAATCCTTTGTGATGAGGAGGAGTTAAATCACCACTTGGTTAGAGGATTTATGGAGATGGTTGTGTTTCGGGTAAGTCGACGTTTTACAACAGAAATAAATAAATCATCGAAGCTAAAAGAGGAAATCATAGGAGTCAAGGTTAGGATGAATATGATTCATGAAGCATTTTTTACCGCGTTTGCCTTGATTGTGGCCTTGCTAAATGTGGGCGTGCTACTATTTGCATGGTTGAACCAGGCAGTAACGGTTGGCGAAGTAGTTGCGTTAATCAGTCTGATTGAAAATGCCTATACGCCAATAGCCATCTTTAATGTCCTATATGTCCAATATAAACTGGATAAGGAAACATTTCAAAGATTTGATCAATTCTTAAGCATGAAAGAGGATGGCCAATTAGACGCTGGAGAAACGAATCTTTCGATTCAAGGTAAGATTGACATTACAGACCTTACCTTTTACTATGATAAGCGACAGGTGTTTAGGAATATTAATATAGCAATAAAACCGGGAGAGAAGGTTGCCTTGGTCGGCAGCAGTGGTTCAGGAAAGACGACATTGGTCGAATTACTGCTTGGGCTGTTAAAGTATGAGTCAGGAAGCATAAAAATCGATGGTCATGAATTAAAAGGCATTGCGTTAAATGAACTTTATAAGAATATTAGCTATATTTCGCAAGAGGCCCCAATCTTTGATGGCACAATCAAAGAAAATCTTGTCTATGATGCGCTCCATGATGAGAAAAAGATAGAGAAAGTATTGCAAAAGGTAATGCTTTCGGATACAGTTGACAAGATGGAAGAGGGAATCAAAACGAGAATCGGAGAACGAGGCATGACGTTATCTGGTGGGGAACGGCAGCGGCTTGCACTGGCAAGGCTGTGGTTTCAAACGAATCATATCGTGTTATTAGACGAAGCAACGTCTGCACTTGATAACATCACGAAAGAAAAGGTGATGAAAGAAGTGATGCAGCTGCTTAAACATAACACGGTCATTGCCATTGCCCATCGTTTAAGTTCTATAAAAGAGTTTGATCGGATTATTGTCTTTGAAAAAGGCCGTATTGTGGAGCAAGGAACATTTAACGAACTACTAAAAAAAGATGGCTATTTTACCAAGCTTTACAATAGCTCAAAGACGAACAATTAAAAAGGCAAGTCTTCGTACAAAAGAGAGGAAGACTTTTGGAGAAAAGTGCATGCCGAGGTGTTTGCCGAAGAGTTGAAGGAAATTCATGGAGAGTTTTCAGAAGATATGCTAGTCGTTTGTGAAGAATATAAAGTTATATTTTCAGCAAATAGTATAGAAGTACAGTAGGAAAAAAAGCAGTAGTAAGGGGTATTAGAATATGATTCGAGAGTTAAAGTGTGAAGATCTAGATAACGTTATGAATATATGGTTAGAGGAAAATTGTACAGCACATTCCTTTATTGATGAAGAATACTGGAAGGATAATTTTGAAGCGGTAAGGGAAATGATGCCCACTGCCACAGTCTTTGTATATGAGGAAAATGGAGTGATTGTTGGTTTTATTGGCTTAATGGACCAGTATATTGCTGGAATCTTTATAAGTAATGAATACCAGTCCAAAGGAATTGGAAAACAACTTATAGATTATGTAAAACAAAGGAAACAACAGTTATCATTACATGTATACAAAAAGAATGAGAGAGCAATCGAATTTTATCAAAGAGAAGGCTTTACCATAACGGAGGAACAGTTAGACGAAAACACTGGGGAAGTTGAATTAGTAATGAACTGGAACAAATTATAGTTATTTTAAGGAGGAAGAAATATAAAAGAATAAGGATTGCTTATCATAGCAATCCTTTGCTTTAGAGTATTTTTATGATATCACTTGACGTATGGACGGCGACGTTATACTATTTCTTGAATGGAAATTACATTTTACATAATAATTAGGAGGCACAATATGGATTTTAAAAGACGTAGACAACAAGTATTTGACAAAATGGAAGACAACTCGGTTTTACTTTTGTTTTCAGGAATAGAAGTACATGTGAGTGCAGATGAGTATGCACCATTCGAAGCCAATCGTAATTTCTTTTATTTGACAGGACTTAGAAGAGACCGTATGGTCTTATTAATGGATAAGGCTGCTGAGAAAGAAACAGTAACATTATTTATTGAAGAAGCTGATCCAACGAAAGAACGCTGGTATGGAAGAAAAGTAACTGTAGAAGAAGCAAAAGAGACTTCTAAGGTAGATAAAGTAGTATTTATTGATAATTTTAATGCAATCATTGATCGAATGATGACAAGAGAAGATGTTTATACCATCTATTTCGATACATATCGTCACCAAATGGAAGACCTTCCAGATTATAATGTCGTACAGGCAAATACATTTGCAAAAGCATATCCTGGTGTTCGCATCCGCAATGCATTCCCACTTATTGCAGAGTTAAGAATGCAAAAGGATCAAGATGAAGTGGAAGAAATCAAGAAGGCAATTGCAATCACGAACCTCGGCCTTCAAAATGTATTATCCAACTTAAAACCAGGGATGAAAGAGTATCAGGTACAGGCAGATTTTGAATATGCCATCAAGTATCATGGTGCAGACGGAGTTGCTTTCCCAACAATAGCTGGAAGTGGAAGTAACGGAACGATGCTTCACTATGACACGAATCGAGAAACTTGTGAAGACCAAACATTAGTATTACTTGATCTTGGAGCAAAATATCAAGGATATTGTGCCGATATCACAAGAACATATCCTGTAAACGGTAAGTTTACAAAACAACAGCGAGACGTATATGACGTAGTACTTAAGGCAAATCAAAAAGTTGCCGAAGTTGCAAAACCTGGTATGACTACAGTAGAGCTAAATGAAGTATGTAAGCAAGTGTTGGCAGAAGGCTGTATCAAGCTTGGCTTAATTAAGAATGCAGATGAAATCGGCAAATACTATATGCATGGGGTATCCCATCACCTTGGTATCGATGTTCACGATGTAACGGTGGACGCCAACAAGTTCCTTCGTCCGGGTGCAGTCATTACCAATGAACCAGGCTTATATATTGATGAGTGGAAAATCGGAATCCGTATCGAAGATGATCTGTTAATTACGGAAGATGGATGTGAAGTGTTATCTAAGGATATCATTCGTACCGCTGATGAGATTGAACGTTATATGGCAGAAAAACGGGCATAAAAAATACCTGATTCTAACTATGTTGGAATCAGGTTTTTTTAAAGTTCAGTTATGATTCATTATAGCTCCACCAGTCAGATTCTGAGAGGGAAAGGCTACGAAGAATTCCATTTCCAACGTTTGTGAGTGGAGAAAAGAAAGTTTCATACTCGTCCCGAAACCAGTAGTCAATAAAGAATGCGCAGTGGTATACTTGATACCAGAAGGGGATTTTATGAAAGTACTTAGCCCAGACATCGTCAGGACAAACCTCCACGATTTTCTTCAGCATATGGTAGGTCGAGAAAAATTGATTTTTGTTTGCAGTAATTGCAGAACGATTCATGTAATACCTCCTTAAAAATACTCTTTTGAATAATAGTACAATTGCATATTGGCGAAAACAAGCAAACGAAGTAAGATAGGAAGAAAAAAAAGAAAGGAAAGAATCGTATGTCAAACACATATCAAATAATAGACGAAACGACATGGAAGCGTGCCATGCACTGTAGTATCTTTCGAAACAGTGTGGAGCCGGCATTCTGTGTGACTTTTGAATTAGATGTCACCAACTTTCAGAAAAAAGTAAAAGAGAAAAACGCTTCATTTACCATTTCCATGGTGTATGCTGCGTGTAAATGTGCCGATGCAGGATAGTTTAGAAGAGTACGTGGCTGTAGCAACGAAGGCTGCAGAAGAACAAAAGGAATACTTTACAGGCCCGCTAGGAAATGATGTGTTTCAGTGTTCGCCAATGCCATGGATTAACTATACGCACATATCCCATACCAATTCGGGGAAGAAAGACAACTCCACACCTTTATTTGACTGGGGCAAATACATAACACGTGGAGACAAGTTAATAATGCCATTTTCTGTGCAGGTGCATCATTCATTCGTGGACGGAATCCATGTTGGTAAATTTGCAAATCAATTGCAGGAATTCTTAGAGGAATTGTAGATGTTATATTTATGAAAATTTGAAGTACCGGATGCTGATCGGGAATTTGATTTTATCCAGTCCGTAAGGCAGACCTGTTATGCCTGCTTTTATCCATTAATTGCATTTGAACGCTTAGAAGGAATCTTTAGAAAAGTGTTATCGTAAAGGAAAGGGGTGTATCCTATGAAACTACTAATTGCAGGAGCATTTGGTAACTTAGGAAGCGACTTATTACGAGCAGCAGTACAGATGGGGCATGATGTGACGGCAGTCGATATGGTAATTCGGGACATAGAGGGACTAGATGCAAAACGCTTCGTTGCAAAGAAGGTTGATATTACAAAGAAAGAATCACTAGCTGGGCTCTGTGAAGGAATGGACGCAGTCATAACGACCGTGGGACTTACCAAGACAAGTGCTACTTTGACCAATTATGACATTGACTATAAGGGCAATAAGAATCTGCTAGATGAGGCAGTTCGTGCCAAAGTAAAGAAATTTGTGTACATATCCGTATTAAAGGCAGACGCAAGAGAAGATGTTCCCATGCTTCATGCAAAATACCTAATGGAGCAGGAGATTAAAAAGAGTAAGATCTGTTATGTCATCCATCGGCCAACCGGCTATTTTTACGACATCGCCAATGTATTTATGCCAATGATTGAAAAAGGGAAAGTAACGCTGTTAGGAAAGAAACCGGTGCATGCCAATGTAATCGACACCTCTGATTTTGCTACATTCATATTGCAGCATCTAAACGACAACAATGTGACCTACGATGTAGGCGGCAAGGAAACGTATTCCTATGAAGAAATGGCAAAGCTGTTTTTTGAGGCAGCAGGAAAGCCAGTAAAGATCTCCCACGCTCCAACATGGCTCTTTGATGTCCTTGCCCAGGTAAATAAGTGGAAGAAAAACGGAAAAGAAGCAATTATCAAATTTTCTAAATGGACGTTGTCCAATGAGATGGTTGGCAATACAACCTATGGTACGCATAGTTTCAAAGAATACGTCAAATCGCGGTATCAATCAGAGAATCGATAGAGAGGAGTAAGAAAAATGAGTGTAGCAGATGCAGTGAGTCTGGCTTTTCCAGCAGACATGTGGATTCTATTGGCCGTAGCCTTAGTGCTTAGTGCAATTGGCTTTTATAAATACGTCTATTTTCTATCCGTAGGATATGGCTGGGCAATTGCGGGGGAAGGCATTCTTTTCTTAGTGATGTTTCGTAAAAACCTAACGCCGATTATCGTACTTTTATGTATCCTATTGATTTGCTATGGAGCAAGGCTTAGCGGATTCTTAGTATACCGGGAATATAAAAGCGCCTCCTATCGTAAGACACTAAAGAACGTGTCAAAGACTGAGAAGCCAATGCCATTTTTCGTAAAATGCGCTATCTGGATTTCGGTGGCTCTTTTGTATGTGGCACAAGTCACACCCGTCTATTACCGCCTGACAAATGGGAAAGAGCAGCAAGGAAACGTGGCCGTAGTCGGAGCCGTCATTATGGTGATTGGATTGATTTTGGAGAGCGTGGCAGACTGGCAAAAGTCCGAGCAGAAAAAGAAGGTTCCAGGTATGGTAGCCACCAAAGGACTTTACGCCATGGTACGTTGTCCAAACTATTTTGGAGAAATCATATTCTGGACCGGTGTATTTGTATCAGGTTGCGGTGCATTTGACGGTTTTATGCAATGGGGTGTTGCAATCTTTGGCTATGTATGTATTGTTTTAATCATGATTAGCGGAGCAAAGCGTTTAGAGGTAAGACAGAATAAAAACTATGGAGCAAAGGCAGAATATCAGGCGTACGTGGAACGGACACCAATTCTAATTCCCCTCATCCCAATCTATCATTTAGCAAAACAAAAGAAGGGAGAGGTGCAAAGTGAGGAAAAGAAAAAAGCATAACATAAAGGAAGAAGAGTTTATGTTTAGGACTTTTGTTACTGTAAAATACTGTTGATATTCAAAGAAGCTTCATGTATAACTAAAGTAACGTAAATCGACAAAAGGAGGAGTCTTATGAAGTACATAAAAGCAACAACGAAACATAAGGAATCCATTTATCAGTTAGTCCAAGATACGATTAGAACTATCTATCCGAAGTATTACCCCAAGGAAGTAGTAGACTTCTTTTGTGAACACCATAGCAAAGAAAAGATCCTTAAAGACATTGAAAATGGTTGTGTTAACATGTTATTGGTGGACGATGTGCTTGTAGGAACCGGCAGCTTGAAAGAAAATCACATTACAAGAGTATTTGTAGCCCCTAAGTTTCAAAGAAAAGGTTATGGAAACTATATTATGAATCGCCTGGAAGATGCCATATCGATGCAGTATGACGAGGTGTATCTGGATGCCTCCCTGTCAGCCAGCCAACTATATGAACACCGTGGGTATAAGACAGTAAGCCATGAGAAGACAAAAGTGAAAAATGATGCCATCTTGGTCTACGAGGTAATGAAAAAACAACTGCATTCCACGGACACCTCGATTAATTATGATGGAAGATTGTTTACACCGAAGGTCAACACGGAAAACGGAGAAGTGGACGAACAGACGATATTTACATACCATCAAAATAAAACAACGTTATGGGCGGAGTACTCCGGTGGAGAAGTAAGAAATGGCTCGCTCATCGGTACAGTTGCACAAAATGGAGAATTGGATTTTTACTATCAGCATTTTAATACAAAAAACGAGTTAAGGGTAGGAAAATGCCATAGCGTTCCCAAAGTCTTAGACAACGGAAAGATTGAATTATCCGAAGAATGGCAATGGATGAATGGCGACCAATCGAAAGGGGCATCCATCGTAGTGGAACGCTAAATTTTATGAACAGGAATTTACTTAAAGATGCATGGAAATAGAACAACTTTCATACTAGTATGTGCTGTATTACGACACAAGATAATGTCCTTCTTGCAACAGAAGAACCTATAAAGCTAGCAGTGATTATTTCACATATGTATCTGCCAAGAGGGCTTACCGTAGTATGTAAGCACTTACTCGAACAAGAATATGCCGTAATCAATGAAAAGATTCGCATTTGGGAGGCTATCTGTGAAGAATATGAACGAACGAAACCGATATTGATTGGGCAGTCGTTATCCAAGCAACAGGAACTCAACAAAAGCTATGATGTGATCCTATATTCTAAACAGGAGAGTCATTTGGAATCAAACAACAAGCAGTATAATCGATTTTATATGATGCTTGGTAATGAGTTTGAAGTATTTCAAGCAGCCATAAAAGAAGCGGCAAAGAAGCTAAACAATGATGGAAGGCTGATCGTGTTGGCACGTATTTGCTGGATACTTCCTATTTGGAAACTACTTGAGGAATGCAAGCTTCAATTTGACTATCCGAACTATCACTATTACATAGCCAAAAACTCTAATCCTAATGAATATGTGTGGCTTAAATTTACCTATAAAGAGGGCGGAATTAATCTTAACTGCCAGAAACGAAACCTCGAGCAGTATATGAAGGAAAACTTGCAATATTTCTTTACGGAGAACACGACAAAACAGCTAGCCAAATTGTGCGTAGGCTATACCGCATGCCTTGTAGTACCTTCGGTGGCGGTATGCGCAAACAGCTTAGGAAAGCAGGTCGTTCTGTTTGAGAAGGACAATCGGTTTAGAACAAATAGCGGAGTGAAATATATAAAATATGATTTATATGCAGGACTGACCAAAGTAAATTACCGTAAGTTTGCCAATAAATTTAGCACGGTCATATGCGACCCGCCGTTTAATGTGGACTTATCGGTGTTGGCCAGAGACATATATGAGCTTGTAAATCACTCAAAAGAGAGCAAGATCTTTTTGATTTATCCAAAATGTCGGCTTTCATTGTTACGAAATGCAATGAGTAAGCAAAGGATGCACCTTGTTGAGTCTGGTTTTCAAACGATAGAATATATGCAGCCGCCAAGGATTGTAAGATATGAAGGAGTAGAGGCAATACAAATCTATCGGTTTGCGGTAGAAGAAAAGCACCTATCGGGTTAGGCAAAATCAGCCATAATCCATAGGTGCTTTATACATTGGAATTTGTTATCCTCTCATAAATTCATCTATCCTTGATAAAAGAATTTCATCTGTTTGATATAAAAAATCATCTGCATTTATATTTATTACATCTCCTGGCACTTTTTCTTTTCTTGCAGACTCTGTATAATCCCTAAAATCGTCAAAAACATCAAGTGTGGTGCTTAAATGAACTGGATGTCTATTTTCGTTATAAATGCGATTTAAATATCTTTTATGTAAAATATTAATATCTCCTTGAAGAACAAGTGTCAGTATCTCATAATCATTTTCAAAAGCCATTTGATGCAATTTTTCTAACTCTGCTTTATGAAAATTTGATTCTAAAATAAGATTTTTGTTCAACTTTCCAAACTCTGAAAATATAAATATCATTAATTCCATTGTAGCCTTTGAAAGTTTTAAATTCTCTTCTCTATTAGAAAAACCAACGGTATCCCCTAATACTTCTTTAATTGAATCTTTACAAAAGACATTTGTATTATATCTTTGGGAAAGAATATTTGCAAAAGTAGATTTTCCTGTTGCCAAATCTCCCATAACTAATAATAATTTCTTCATAGTCCACCTCTATAAATTCTTATTTATCCAATGGTTTAATAAACAACTAATTCGTAATTGAATACGATTGTTCATCAATCATTATGTTTATTGTACACTAAAAACAGTAAAACATATAACAAATTTCACCTTTTATACATATATTGGTCTTCTTATCTTAAAGTCCTTTATTAAAGATATCTCCATTTATACCATGATATTTTCCATACTTAGATATTTTGTCATGATTGCAAAAAGGGCATATATGAAATTAATGGGAAAACACCATTGACAACGTACCTAATTGGTGCTACCCTTTTACTAGCAAATTGAATACGAACTTCGGGGCAGGGTGCAATTCCCTACTGGCGGTATAGTCCGCGAACCTTATTAGGCCGATTTGGTGACTGTCGTATCGAATGATGGAATTCCAAAACCAACAGTATAGTCTGGATGAAAGAAGTAAGTATGTATTTTAATAAGAGCGTATCCTATGTTACCGATGTGGCACATGATATGTGAATTATTGGAATACTTTTTTAACCGGAGATAATTTTTATCTCCGGTTTTTTAATTTACGCGGGCAACGAGCCAAAGTCCTGCTTGCATGACCTTGGCGAC
>CAJMNR010000066.1 GCA_905214875.1 uncultured bacterium
TCGTTATTATACTCTGATGTGTTTATTATTTTTGTCATATATTGGAAATTACGTCATAAAATTTCCCCCCTAAATATTACATATAATTTAAGGGTATTCATTAGAATCAAGAAGTATTATCAGAATTTCAAAGTATTTATAGAGTATTTATCGCAAAATAGGAATACATTTCAAACAACTGTATCGCATTCTACGTCGAAGATAGTCGCAAGTTTTTTAATTCATAATTGCTTGACCTATTAGAAATGAAGCAAAAGTTGAAACTAACAAATTATCTTACAGTGGAGCGCTGTTTACGCAAACAAAAAAAGACCACATCTCATGAATAGAAATGTGGTCTTTTCATTATAAGAAATTCTTCTTACAAAGAATTATTTATGTCTATTTTTTTGAAGAAATTCTGGAATCTTAATTCCGTTATGATCTTCTTCTACATTAGAAGCTACATGCTTCAAAGGACTAGCCGATGGAGTATGTGCTGGTGTATGCGTTGGAGTACTGTTAACTGTTGTTGCAGCAACTTGACTCGCAGCTGTTGTAGCTTGTCCCATTGCAGGTCTTTGATACACATTGTTATTTTGTGCAGGTGCAGTTGGAGCTACATTTGGTTTATACTGATAATTTGGTTTCACTGCATTATTTAAAAATGATGCAGGTTTTACAGGAGCCTGGCTTGCGCTCTTTTCTAATCCTGTTGCTATTACCGTAATTGTACATTCATCTGTGCGTGTTTCATCATACATCGCACCAAAGATGATATTAGAATTTTCACCAGCTAATTCTTGAACGAATGTAGCTGCTTCATTAGCTTCAATTAAGCTGATATCACCTGAAACGTTAATAATTACGTGGGATGCACCCTCGATTGTAGTTTCAAGTAATGGACTTGTAATTGCTTGTTTTACAGCGTCAGTACATTTTTCATCGCCTTTACCAACACCAATACCAATATGTGCTACGCCCTTATCTTTCATTACTGTCTGAACGTCAGCAAAGTCAAGATTGATTAAACCAGGAACGTTAATTAAATCTGTGATACCTTGTACGCCCTGTTGTAAAACTTCATCAGCTTTACGAAGAGCATCTGGCATTGTAGTTCTACGATCTACAATTTCAAGTAATCTATCGTTAGGAATCACAATTAATGTATCAACATTTTCTTTTAACTTTTCAATACCACCAAGAGCATTATTCATTCTCTGTCTTGCTTCGAATTTGAAAGGTTTTGTTACAATACCTACAGTTAAGATACCAAGGGATTTACTGATTTCAGCTACGACTGGAGCCGCTCCTGTACCAGTTCCACCGCCCATACCACAAGTTACAAAAACCATGTCAGAGCCTTTGATAATCTCAGTTAATTCTTCTCTACTTTCCTCAGCAGCTTTTTCACCCATTTCAGGTTGAGCACCGGCACCAAGACCTTTTGTTAATTTTTCACCAATTTGTACAACTGTTGGTGCTTTGCAAGTTTTTAAATGTTGCTTATCAGTGTTTACGCATACAAACTCAACACCAATAATATTCTCTTCAATCATTCTATTAACAGCGTTATTACCTGCGCCACCAACTCCGACAACAAGTATTTTTGCAGACGCATCTGAATCATTATTTCTAATTTCTAGCAAAGTACTTCCTCCTTCTCATAATAAATTCCCTATCGCCTTGCCCCTCTAGAAAGGCATCTATGCTATAAACGAATCTAATTTATCTAATTTAACACAACATATATGATTATATTCTCAGATAATACCTTATATATACATATAATATAGTTTTTCTATAAAATAATCAACCCTTTCTTTAAAATTATTAGAGTATTCCTACTATATTTAAAGAATTTTTTGAATTAATTATTTATTTTGTTTCTTTGAATATTGTTGAATCTTGTCCCTGTTGGTAATCTCTCATATCAAGTTCACCACTTAATCCGATTAGTTTCGGCAACATATTCACAAGTTCGGCAATCTGATCTTCATAACTTGTCCTATTTCCAAGGGCAATCCTTACTTTATCTGAATACATCATAACATTCTGTTTCGAATCAAACATCACTTTATCGATTGACACTTCATACTTATCAATCAGTTGTGAAAGATCCATAATCTTTTTGAATATCTCTTTATCTTTAACGGCAAGAGTATCGTAAATATGCATCTCAGAAAAATTCACACCACCAAAAAGTGTAATTCCTTCAAGCCTGTTTGATGATATTTCCAATACTTTGCCGTCTTTATCAAAATAAATATATTCATTCATATACTCGATACATCCAACGATAGGTTTCTCATAAAGACGTATTTTTACCGAATTCCTATTTACATAGGATACAGAGATTTTCTGGATAAACGGGATATCGTGTTCTTCGTTAAACTTGTTATCCAAACAAAAGAATACAGTATTATGATCCCATCCATCTGTCTGTATATATTCTAATAACTCATCCTTTGTATAGTAAGCACATTCGTCAATTTCTATATTTTTTAATGAAAAAGAAAAATAGAACAGTATTAACATCACTGCTAAAATGCCAAATATAAGTAAAATTTTCTTTAGTGGAGAAAAATTGTTCCAAAATTTCATTTGTACTTTTCCACCCATATACCCTCCTATTGTTCTTTCAAAACATTTCTAGCACCCAAAAGCATTCATAGATATATATAATACATGCGACCAGTTTAGAAGAGTTTACTCTTCTACTTTTCGTATGTCTGCTCCCAAATTTTTAAGATCAAAACATATGTCTTCATATCCACGTTCAATATACTCTATTCCACTAATTTTGCTAGTTCCGTTGGCTAATAAACCTGCTATTACTAATGCTGCGCCTCCGCGCAAATCATATGCCCTTATGTCTGTTCCCTCCAGGGCATCCATTCCTTCAATATGTGCCACTCTTCCATTAACATAAATGTTGGCACCCATCTTTTTTAACTCTTCCACTGTTTTAAAACGAGACTCAAATATATTTTCTACAACCATACTTGTTCCTGAACATATTGTAAGTACTGACATCAGTTGTGACTGCATATCTGTCGGGAATCCCGGATAAGCTTCTGTTTCCACTATTGGTATGGATCTCGGTCTTTGATAAGAACATATGTTAACATAGTCCTTACCAACACCAACACGACATCCCATTTTACGAAGCGTATTTATTACGGAAAGATTCTCTACGCAACAGTTACCTCTCAATGTCACAGAACCACCTGTTCCTGCAACTGCAGTAAGATAGGTACCCATAACAATTCGATCAGATACTAGTGTATATTCGATATCTCTTAATTCCTTGACACCTTCAATCATTATAGTTTTACTACCGGCACCAGATATTTTGGCACCCATTTCAGTTAGGAAGTGACAGAGTTCTACGATTTCAGGTTCCATGGCCGCATTCTTTATGATCGTAACCCCGTCTGCTTTAATTGCAGCTAGTATTACATTCTCAGTTGCTCCAACACTCTGTTTTTCAAACTCAATCATCGCTCCTTCAAGATGAGCGGTACTGCAGAATATCAAGTCATCATTATGAATGATTTCTACATTCATCTCTTTTATCGCCTTCAAATGCAGATCAATAGGCCTTGCGCCAATTGCACAACCTCCTGGGTATGATATTGTAACACTTTTATTTCTACCAAGAAGAGCTCCTAGTAATATAATAGAAGATCTCATAGAGCTTACATACTTTTTATCGACTGAATTATAATTAATTGCTGTCGCATCGATCGTAAGTCCACTTTGTTCCCAAGTTACAATACATCCAATACTCTCCAAAAGTTTTATCATATGATAAACATCGATAATCTTTGGACAGTTTTTTATTCTTGTGATTCCATTATGCAATATTGATGCTGCCAGAATAGGTAATACAGCATTCTTCGATCCTTGAATAGGGATTTCCCCTTGAAGATGCCTTCCACCAATAACTTCTATAAAAGCCACTTGGTACACCCCTGACACTTTGAATATAGTATAGTATATGTCCGACGATAATTTGTGTGCATTACCCCTTATCTCTCATATTTTATCTGGTTACTAACACTTAACGCAATTCCCATTTCTCCTAAAAGGATTGCCACCGAAGTACCACCATAACTAATAAATGGTAATGGGATACCTGTAGATGGAATTGAATTTGTAACAACTGCTACATTTATTATAACCTGAATGGCAATATGAGCGAGTACACCAACGCAGATTAATCCACCAAATAAATCTGGTGCACTAATTGCTATTATAAACAGTCTCCAAATTACTAAGATGAAAACTAAAATTAACATGACTGCTCCGAAGAGTCCTAATTCTTCACATATAACAGAGAAAATCATATCATTGTGAGATTCCGGAATAAATCCAAGCTTTTGCATGCTCTTTCCTAAACCTACACCAAAGATTCCTCCTGATGCAATTGCATATAGCCCTTGTAAGATCTGATATCCCATCGGATGTGTCTCTACATTCAGCCATACTTTAAAACGTGTTGCACGGAAAGATTCGAATGCGATAAACGCTGCTACTCCAATCGCTCCTACAATTCCTACAATTACATAATATAATTTCTTTCTAGTCGCAACAAAGCAGATACACACAATGATACCTACAATAACAATTGCAGTACTTAAGTTTTCTACTACAATGAATACTACTAATGGTGATAAGTATATTACAACTTTTACAAATCCCAAAAACTTGTTCAGCTTACGCGGTGCCATCTGAACAATATACGCAGTGAACAATATGGTCGCGACCTTGGAAAGTTCCGAAGGCTGGAACGTTCCTAATGGCCCTAAGCTAATCCATCTCTTTGCACCATTTACTTCAATACCAAAAAATAAAACGTATAACTGTAATATTATACACAGTATGTATAACGCCGTTATAGGTGTTATCTTGATTACCGGCATTTTCTTAAGAAACATATGATAATCAATCTTTGATAAAAAAATCATGGCAACAACTCCTAAAGAAACAGAAATAATCTGTTTCTTTAGAAATACTGTAGATACGCCGTACTTCACTTCACTAGTGTAAGCACTAGTACTATAAATCATAATCAGACCGAAGCCTGCTAAAAAAAGCGTTAGAAATAATAAGCTGTAGTCGTAATAACTATGAAATTTATTTCTTTTGCCCCTATCTCTATCATTCCTTGTCAAAAAGTCTCACTCCCAGCTTATCTATTATGAGTTCTTAAAACTCAGACAACTACTTCATCATTTCAAATACATATTGTTTAAATCGATCTCCGCGTTCTTCGTAGTTCTTGAACATTCCCCAGCTTGCACATGCAGGCGATAATAATACGCTTTCACCTTCACTTGCAAGACTTGCTGCCTTTTCTACTGCTTCTTTTAATGTTTCAACAAAGATAATGTCATGGAATCCATTTTTCTTAGCACATGATGCAATTAATTCCTTTGTCTGCCCAAGTAAGATTAAATACTTAACTTTCCCGTCAAAGGCTTGAATCCATTCATCATACGAAGAACCTTTATCATAGCCGCCACCAATTAAGATTGTCTTCGTATTCATTGCCTGGATTGCTTTAATTGCTGCATCCGGATTCGTTCCTTTTGAATCGTTATAATATTTTACGCCATTTACTTCTTCCACGTACTCTATTCTATGTTCTACCGCTTTAAAAGAAGTAATCACACGATAAATCGTTTCTTTGTCAACTCCCATTGCCATAGCCATGGCAACTGCAGCCATAACATTTTCATAGTTATGCTTTCCTAAGAGTTTTAAATCATGAATGTTACAGATTTCATCTGCTTCACCATTTACTGCATGATAGATTACATCATCTTTTACATACATGCCATTTTCAAGCACTCTTTCGCTACTAAAGTATACAACATTACATTCAAGTGTCTTTCCAAATTCACGTAACACTTCTTCTTCATAATTAAGCACACAAGTGTCTTCCTTCGTCTGATTCTTTGTTACATTGAATTTTGCCTGAATATAAGCTTCCATCGTATGATGTCTATTAAGATGATCTGGTGTTATATTTAAAATTGCACTTACCTTTGGTTTAAAAGTATCTACAGTTTCTAATTGAAAGCTACTTACTTCTGCCACTGTAAAGCTCTCTTTCGTTGTTTCTAACACCATGCTAGTGTATGGAAGCCCAATATTACCTACAACAAATGTTTGTTCATTGTATGCTCGCATAATAGCTCCAGTAAGAGCAGTTGTCGTAGTCTTACCGTTTGTTCCTGTAATTGCTACCACTTGCCCTTTTTCAAAAAGGTAAGCAAGCTCTATTTCACCAAGGATAGGTTTCCCCATCTCTCTTAATTCGTTTATAAATGGTAAATCAGTTGGAACCCCTGGGCTTAATACTACGGCTTCGAAAGTTTCCATTTCTTCTTTCGTAATTTCTCCAATGATGACCTCAGCTTTGATGTCACTCGGAATTTGTTTTTCAATCGTCTCTTTATTTAATTTTGTATTACCATCCAATAAAGTAATTCTTGCATTATTAGTTCCTAATATTTTAGTAGCAGCAATACCACTGATACCAGAACCTACTACTAAGACTTTTTTATTTTTCAGTTCCATATTATCCTCCCAGGGTTCTTTCCTTAACTTTTTTAATTCTAGTTGATTCCCATAAATCCAATAAGGCACATGATTGTTGTTACAATAGAGAATACTGCAACTACTCGTACTTCACTCCATCCACATAACTCAAAGTGATGATGGATTGGTGCCATCTTAAAGATTCTCTTTCCACCGGAAATCTTAAAGTATGATACTTGAATCATTACGCTTAAGACTTCAACGAGGTAAATGATACCTACGATTAAGATGAAAATAGGCATTCTTAATACAATCGCTGTAGATGCAACAAAACCACCTAACGCTAATGAACCTGTATCCCCCATGAACACTCTTGCTGGGTATACATTGTATACTAAAAAGCCAAGTAAGCTTCCTGCTACAGCACATGTAATTGGTGAGATTCCTGCCTTTAATACAACAGCTACAACTGTAAAGAATGTTGCAACTAATGTTGTTACACCGGATGCCAAGCCATCAAGTCCATCTGTAAAGTTTACACCATTTACCGTACCGATCATTACGAAGAATACGAATGGTACAAACAAGTAAGAAAGATCTAACATCTTACCGCCGCCAAATGGAATGATTAAAGCAGTTCCGATATTTGAATATTTCATTACATAAAATGTAAAGATCCCAGTTACGATTAACTGTCCTAACATCTTTTGCCATGCCCTTAATCCTAAGTTACGTTTCATAACTACTTTAATATAATCATCTAAGAATCCGATTAAACCAAATCCAACTGTTGTAAATAAAATTGGAATGATTTCTGGATAGTCTTTGATGTAGAAGATGGATGTAAGCACAACTGCTATAAGGATGACTAAGCCACCCATTGTTGGTGTCCCTGATTTTTTCTGATGGGACTGTGGTCCTTCTTCACGAATGTACTGACCGAACTTTAATCTTTTTAAAAAAGGAATAAAGACTGGACATAAGCACACACTTAATACAAAAGATATGATTGCTGGAATCAAAAATTCAAAATTCACTTTCTTTCACCTCATAAATTATCTTATGTTTCTTGATAAAAATCAACGAAACCAATCATTTTATTATAGACTATTCCAAGTAGAGAATCAAGTCGCTATTTTTGTCAACAACCTCGCCTTCCAACGGGTATTGCTCCGTTACAACATTGCCTTCCGTTGAATAATAAATTGATTCTATTCCTGCCTCTTTTGCAAGTTTCTCTACTTCTTCTTTCTTCTTGCCAATAAAGTTTGGAATCTTGATACTTCCGATATTATTTTCTTTTTTCTCGTCTTCTGTATAATCCGGTTCTATTCCCAGATATGGCAATACATTATCAAATAGTTCAGATACAACTGGCGCTGCAATCGTTCCGCCATAATAGAGTCCTTGTGGTTCATCAATCATAGCAATTGCTAAGACCTTTGGATCATTTGCAGGTGCGAATCCAACAAATGACGCAATATACTTTCCGTTACCACGTGGTAGTTTTTCACTTGTCGCTGTCTTTCCACCTATGCGTAGTCCAGGAAGATATGCTCTCTTTCCTGTTCCGGTTGCAACTACTGCTTCCAGTAAATCTTTCATCGTCTGGCTTGTTTCTTCCTTAATCACATGATCGGTTGTTTTATATTGGAGTGTTTCAAATACATCTCCATCCTTTGTGTTAACCGATACTCCAACATGTGGTGTAATCTTTGTTCCGCCATTGATTACGGCACTTACACTGGTTAAAAGCTGCATTGGCGTGATTTGGAATCCCTGGCCAAATGATATGGTTGCAAGTTCTACGGCTTTTACGTTTTCTTTTTTATGCATGATGGAATTGGCTTCACCCGGAAGATCGACTCCCGACTTGCTAAATAACCCTAAGTTATTGAAATACTTATACATATTATCAATTCCTAAGCGTTCCCCAAGGGTCATAAATACAGGGTTGCAGGAGTTCTTGATTCCATCGACAAATGTCTGAGAACCGTGGCCACCCTTCTTATGACAGCGAATTGTTCTGTCTTCTACCTTCTTATAACCTGGGCAGAAAAACTTGTCATCAAGTCTTACTACGTTTTCCTCTAATGCAGCGGTTGCTGTTACTATTTTAAACGCACTACCTGGCTCATACGTATCGCTGATACAGGCATTACGCCACATCTCATTTAGAAGCTCTGTCTTTTGTTCTTCCGAAACTGACTCTTCCATATCATAATTTAATGTATACGGATCATTTAAGTTAAATTCCGGATAATTGACCATAGCCATTATTTCTCCGTTTTGCGGATTCATAACAATAATCTTTACACTCTTTGCCTGCTTCTGTTTATATACTTTAGAAGCAATCTGCTCTGCATATTTTTGAATATTGACATCCAGACTAGTCACAAGATCTTTCCCTGCAATTGGTTCTAATCTGTCTTCTGCAGCTCCATCTATTTCCACTCCTCGGGCAGTCGTTAACGTTAAGATATTACCGTCTACCCCTTGAAGATATTTGTCATAAGCAACTTCAAGCCCTATAATTCCTTGGTTATCACTACCTGTGAACCCAAGCACCTTACTTGCCAGGCTTTCAAATGGATAATAGCGTTTATAGTCTTCATCAACCATAACGCCGTCTAAATCATATTCTCTAATTTTATCTGCCACTGTTTTATCAACGTTTGTCTTAATTCTTTCAATACTAGAATTCTTTTCGACACGTTTTCGAACCTTTTCCTCTGTGAGCCCTAATTCTTTGCTGAGCACTTCTATGACTTTGGAAGGATCTGTTATTTGGCTATGTATTACACTAATTGTACATACTGGCTTATTGCTTGCCAGTTCAACTCCATTACAGTCGTAAATTACTCCACGCTCCGCCTTGATTGGACGTTCTCTTTCGTGAAGTTCAGTCGCCTTCTCTCCATAATATTCCGATTTAAAAATCATTAAATAGGACAACCTAGAGAGAAGGCCGACTATTAAGGCCATTATTATAATAATAACAATAAATATACTTCTTCTATTAAAGCTTTTATTCTTTTCCACGACTTCGTCCTTATTCCTCTTTTGGTTCATTCTATTAAAAATAGGATAAGGATATGAGTGTTTATCAAATTTTCACACTTTGATTATTCAGGAAGTACACTATAATCGTAATCTTCTGAATTGTAATCGTCGTTGGCATTATCTTTTTTCGGTTTTGCTGTCGCTTTTGGAGTAGCCGTTGGTTTTGACGTACTCTCCGGCTTTGATGTGCTTTCTGGTTTTGTTGTACTCTCTGTCTTTGTATCTGTTGTTGGATAAATGTTAAGGTATGGGAAGATTTCTTCCATGATGTCTTTTGCAAGAGAACAAGCTAATGCACTTCTACTTGCATTTTCTTCACCTTTTGGTTCATCGATTACAACATATACTACAACTTTAGGATCACTTGCAGGTGCATACCCCATAAAGGAAACAACATACTTTCCTGTATTACGAGGAGTTTTTTCTGCCGTACCAGTTTTACCTGCTACTTCATAACCTTCGATTTCAGCATCTTTTGCCGTACCAGTTGTTACTGTCTTTCTCATATAGTTACGAACCAACTTGGAAGTTTCCTCTGAAATTACCTGTCTTGTATACTCGCTCTTTACATTTCTCACTACGTCGCCATCTTCTGTCTGAATCTGTTTTACTACGTGAGGAGTGTAATAGTATCCACCATTGATTACGGATGAGAATGCAGAAATAACTTGTATCATAGGGACTGACATACTTTGTCCAAAACTACTTGTTGCAAGGTCTACAGGTCCCATGTTGTCTTCATTATATACAGTACCGACTGTTTCACCAGGAAGGTCAATACCACTTTGTTTTCCTAAACTAAAATCTGTTTGATATTTTGTAAATAAAGAAACACCCATCTTGCTTGAAATCTGCATTAAGGCAGAGTTACAAGAATAAGCCAATGCTTCTTCTAATGTAATTGTTCCATGTCCCGAACGTTTCGCACATCGAATCGTTACACTATTTGCGATTTTTTCAAATCCCTTACATGTGAATTTATCATTTTTTGAAATAACTCCTTCATCAAGGGCTGCGGCAACTGTGATTGCCTTAATTGTAGAACCTGGTTCAAACGCATCGCTGATTGTTGTATTTCGCCAAAGTTCATTTCTCGCATTTAGCAATTCTTTATCCGACATTTTAGCAACTTCCTTCTCTGTATAAAGAGGACTTAAGTCGGTCGGATTATTATTATCGTACTGAACACTTTCTGCCATCGATAAGATTTCCCCACTATTTGGGTCCATTACGATTACTGAAGTATTCTCACTACCAATTTTCTCGTTAAACTTATTGATATGTTTTTGTACGATTTCTTGAATATTTACATCTAAAGTAGATACGACATTATGGCCATTGGTTGGCTGTTTTACCGTGTCTTCTACATTATTGTCTGAATTATAGTATCCATATGTTGCACCATTTGTACCATTTAACTCATCATTGTAGTATCCTTCGATACCTGAGTTACCGACATTACCTTTGAATGTAAAGCCTAATACTTTACTTGCCAATGTATTATATGGATAAGTTCTTACATAATCATCTTCAAACCATACACCAAGAATAAAATCATTCTTCGCTTCTAACTCTTCAAACTGCTTTTTCTGTTCATAAGAGCAACCTTTTTGATATACGACATATCTTGATGTTGATTTTTCATTTATTTTAGCTCTAACCTCTTCTTCATCTACATTAAATACTTCTTTTAATGCTCTAATCGTAGGTTCTACGTAAACCTGTTCACCATTTTTCTCTGTAAGCATGGTAACAGGATCTAATACAAGGTTATAAATCTTAACGCTCTTTGCTAAGACAGTTCCGTTACGATCTGTAATTTCTCCGCGCTTATACGGTATTAACGAATACGTATACGATTGTTGTGACAATACAGACTTCTTATAGCGTTCACCGTCTGTCGAATTCAGGTAGAACAATCTACCTATTAATATGATAAAAAGTATTATAACAATACAAAATACAAGCAACAAACTTGCTTGCATTTTGGAGGTAAACCTTTTCTTTTTTGGTTCGTTATTTTCTCTCTTACGCACTTTATCCACCCACTTATTTGTTTATGCCATCTAAAGTTTAATTAGTTTCTCCATCTGGAATATCTGCATATTGTTTTACATAATCTTTCTTTGCAGAATCATAGTTAATAATCTGATCATCTTGCAGATGTACCATACCTAGTTTTTCCATGGCAACTTTCTTTACGTATTCGAGATCTACGCTTTTTGCAGAGTCAGCAATTGCTCCGTTTTCATCTTTAATTGAGATGATTTCTTTTTGTAACGACGTAATATTTTTATCTAACGCACGAATCTGCTGTTGTGCCTGTAAATACCCAACTGCAGTATATACGGTAAATACTACTGCTACTGAGAAAAAGATAGCAGATACTTTATCAAACCCTCTATGTCTCTGTAAACGTCTTTGTTTTGCTTTTCTCTCGTTTTTTCTTCTTCGTTCGTATTCCTGACGTTGTTCCTCTCTCCTAGTATCAAAATCAGGAACAACTTCCAATTTTCTTACTGTATTTCCATCATAGTAACTTCTATGATATTTCTTTGCTGCACTCATATTTCTCACCCTTTTCATTTAAAAATAAAATTCACAACCCTAACATAACTAGTCCCAGTAATCGTTAAAACAGTTATACACGTTCAAATACTCTAAGTTTAGCGCTCTTTGAACGAGAGTTTTCTTCAAGTTCTTCTTCTGAAGGTAAAATCGGTTTCCTAGAAATCACTTTCCCTAATGATTTCTTTCCACAAACGCAGACTGGAAACGATGGTGGACATACACAAGGATTTTCGCATTCTCTAAAGATTGTCTTAACAATTCTGTCTTCTAGCGAATGGAAGGTGATAATGCATATTCTTCCTCCTGGATTTAGCAACTCAACCATTTCCCTTAACGTATTTTTAAGTACGTCTAATTCCTTGTTCAGTTCTATTCTAATAGCTTGAAATGTCTTTTTAGCTGGGTGTCCGGTATTCATGCGAATTTTGGCTGGTATTGCTGCCTTAATCGCCTCAATCAATTCAAATGTCGTCTCAATTGGCTTTTCTTCGCGCATACGGACAATATGCTTGGCAATATTTTTTGCGAACTTATCTTCTCCGTAATCCCTGATAATACGATATAAATCGTACTCACTGTAGTCATTTACAATATCTCTTGCTGTCATGTCATTACGGTTATCCATTCTCATATCTAAAGGGGCATCTTCTCGGTAAGTAAATCCTCTTTCTGCCGTATCTAACTGATAAGAAGAAACTCCAAGGTCAAGCACAATGCCGTCAACCTTTTCAATTCCTAAATCATTTAATACTTGTTTCATATTGCAATAATTGCTTCTTACAATAGTCACAATATCTCCAAACTCTTTCAGTCTTTCGGAACTTGCCTTAATTGCATCTTCATCTTGATCTATACCAATAAATCTGGCACCTTTTTCTAGTTTTT
>CAJMNR010000067.1 GCA_905214875.1 uncultured bacterium
ACCTCACGGTCTGGGCGATTTTTCTTTTAGGGGACTTTTTTTACAGCCCCTTTTTATGCATTAAAGGCTTTGGCGAATTTTGAAAAATTTTGGAAAATGTCGAATACTTTGATAAACTAAAGTAAAAAAGTAAATAAAAGGGGGTATCGTAATGATTAAGTTATTAGGAATCTTAATTATTATTTTGGGATTTTCTCTAAAATTAGATTCAATCCTAATCATTATGCTTTCTGCAATTGTAACTGCAATAGCAGGGGGGCTAACACCAGTGGAACTTCTTACAACACTAGGGGAAACGTTTGTTAGCAATAGAAGTATGGCAATCTTTATTTTAATTATGTTTGTTACTGGTACATTAGAACGTAACGGATTAAAAGAGGCAGCAGCAAAATTGATTGGAAAGATTAGGAACCCATCTTCGGGTAAAGTAATCGCAGCATACGGTGTAATGCGTGGTATTTTCGGTGCATTCAACGTAAGTTTTGGAGGGGTTGCCGGTTTTGTTCAACCAATCATCATGCCAATGGCAACTGGTGCAGTAGAAGCAAGCGGCAATAAAATCAATGAAGAACACGAAGAAGAAATCAAAGGTATGGCTTCTGCTATGGAAAATATCGCATGGTTCTTCTGCCAGGTGTTATTTGTTGGTGGTTCTGGCGGATTATTAATTCAAAGCACGATGGCTGGTCTTGGTTATGAAGTAGACCTTGCAGCTTTAGCTAAAGTCGCAGTTCCAACTGCAGTAGTTGCAATCGTTGCAAGTATGATTTACTTCATCATCAAAGATAAGATGTTAGTGAAGAAGTATTATAAAGACGGAAAGGGAGGATTATAGTATGTCATTTGTATCATTTTTTACTGATTCCGAGATTTTATTAGGAACAAAATTATTAGAAGTTGTTTATATGATCATGGGACTTCTTGCTATTTATACAGGCGTCAAAAATGTTCGTGATAAAGAGAATTCCTCTTGAATTCCAACGGCTATTTTTTGGATCGTTTTAGGTGTTGTTATCGGATTTGGTAGATTTATCAATGGTATGGAAAATGGTCCTGTAATCACAGGCGTATTAATCTTTGTCATGGTAATTCCAGCTATCTTACAAAAGGTTAAGGCTGGTAAACTTGACAAGCCTACAGCAGAACAAAGTCAAAGATTATTAGAGAAGAACGGTATGAAAGTATTCATTCCAGCACTTTCTATCGGTCTTTCTGCAATTATATTTGCAACATTAACAGAGCTAGGTGCAATCGTTGGCGTTGCCGTTGGCGTAATTATTGGCGTAGTCGTATTAATGCTTATGTCCAAGGAAAATACACCATCTGTATTCTTAAAAGATACGGAACGTTTATTATCAACAGTAGGACCATTATGTATTCTTCCGATGCTTTTAGCATCTCTAGGTGCTGTTTTTACAAAAGCCGGTGTTGGTGAAGTAATCGCATCTTACGTGGAAAAAATCATTCCATCTGGAAACTTAACTGTCGGTATTATTGTGTACTGTTTAGGTATGGTATTCTTCACTATGATTATGGGAAATGCATATGCAGCAATCACAGTAATGACAGTTGGTATCGGTGGACCATTCGTATTAGCATTAGGAGCAAATCCAACAGTTGTAGGTATGCTTGTATTAACAGTTGGATTCTGTGGAACATTATTAACACCTATGGCAGCAAATTTCAATATCGTTCCAGTTGCCATGCTAGATATGAAGAACCGCTTTGGGGTAATTAAGAATCAGTTATTTATTGCAGTATTTATGATTATCTTTCAAATTGCATACATGCTTATTTTTAGCTAAAGGTAAAGTGAGGAAAAACTATGAATAAGAAGTTACAACGAGGAGCACGCATTGTGGCAGAACAGTGGTTACAAGTAGCAGAGGGTGAAAGGCTATTTATCGTTACAAGCGAAGAGTATATAAATGATGTGGCATTTATCGAGCAATATGCGAAAGAAGCAGGCGCAGTTGTTGAAGTTATGTCATTTGAAAGACAACAAGGACAAGTAGGCCATTATTTTGATGATCATGAAACTGCTTTTGACTCATTTGACGTGATTCTTGGTGCAACGACGCATTCATTAGTTACTACAAAAGCTGTAAAAAGAGCGATTGAAAGGGGAAGCCGTTTTTTATCGCTTCCTCTTTCAACTAATGATGGCAGATCTTTATTGGAGTATGATTTCTTATTGATGGATCCTAATGAGAGCAAGAAAATGGCAGATCAGTTACTGGAAAAGCTAGCATATGGAAAAGAGCTTCTAGTTATGACTGCGACAGGCACTCATCTTACGTTCTCAATGGAAGGAAGAGAGGCGAAGTTCTTTACGGGATCTACAAAGATAGGGAATGGATATTCTTCATCAAGTTTTGAAATCTTTATTCCAGTAGTTGAAGACATGACATATGGAATCGGTGTCGTTGATGCGTCCCTAGGATATCTAGGAGCACCGGAAGAACCGGTTAGAATTTATTTAAAGGATGGAAGGGTTTGTGAAATTGAGCAAAATGAAGCAGGCCAAAAGTTAACCAGTTACATAGCGGAATTTAAAGATGAAGGTATGTACGTGGCAGGAGAGTTTGGAATTGGTCTTAATACGTTCTCTCGTTGCGATGGTAATTGCTATATTGAAGATGAATCGGCATATGGAACATTCCATATTGGATTTGGACGAAATATTGCATTTGGTGGACAACATGAGGCGAAAGGACATTTTGACCTTGTGTTTGATAAGCCTGATATATATATAGATGGATTGCTTATAATGAGAAAAGGCGAAATCATCTGGGATGAGAAAAACGTTGAAGCAGTTTAGAGAAAGGTGGTAACTAGAATGAAAGTTTTAATTACAGGATTTGATCCATTTGGTGGTGAAAAAGTGAATCCAGCTTATGAAGCGGTGAAAATGCTTCCAAGTACGGTTGCAGGAGCTGAAATAATTAAATTAGAGATTCCTACGGTATATACAAAGAGTGGGGAAGCAGTTGAAAAAGCGATGGAAGAACATAATCCGGATGTTGTTATTTGTGTTGGACAAGCTGGAGGAAGAAGTTCCATTACGATTGAAAAGGTTGCAATCAATCTTGCGGAAGCAAGAATCAAAGACAATGCAGGAAATCAACCAATGGATACTGCATTACATGAAGATGGGGAAACTGCATACTTTACAAACCTTCCTTGTAAGGCGGTTGTAAAAGAGTTACGTGACAATCACATTCCTGCACACATTTCTTATACAGCAGGGACGTTTGTATGTAATGACGTAATGTACCATGTTCTTTATTTAATCAACAAGAAGTATAACAATGTTCGTGGCGGATTCATTCATGTGCCATATGCACTTGAACAGGTAATTGAAAAACCACAAGGTACTTGTGCCATGTCTCTTGAGACAATTTCAAAGGGGCTTGAATTAGCAATCAAAGCAATTGTTGAAAATGATAAAGACATCAGTCTTTCAGTTGGGACAATTATGTAGTAATAGATATTGACCTTTTAATTATGCTGTTATATAATCTTAACTGTTAATCGGAGGGTATATTGATTTAGAATGATATGCTGGATAAGATTGCAGGTACGCCCTGCTCACTTATCCAGCTTTTTTTTGTATATGGGAAGTGCTATGGCCGCTTGCATCTACAAAAACACTCCGCTAAAATACAAAAACATATAGGAGAGGAAAGTAATAATGAATAATCTAGTAGAAGGTAAGATCAGTACTACCTTATTGAAATTCGCATTGCCATTTTTATTTGCAAGCTTATTACAGGCATTATATGGCGCTGCTGATTTATTTGTTGTAGGCCAGTTTGCAGACTCCTCGGCAGTTTCGGCCGTTGCTATCGGAAGCCAGGTAATGCAGACGATTACCGGTATCATACTTGGAATTTCCATGGGTGGAACCGTTCTTATTGGAAAGACCGTAGGAGAGAAGAATCAAGAGGGGACGGCAAAGGCAATTGGTTCACTTGCAATTTTATTTGTGATTTTTGCAGTTCTCTTAACACCGCTTATGTTATTTGCGACGAATCCGGCAATCCAATTATTGCATACGCCATCAGAAGCCGTGAATTATACAAGACAATATCTTTTAATCTGTGCTTCTGGTATTCCATTTATTATAGGATATAATGCAGTCGGCGGAATTTTCCGTGGACTAGGGGATTCCAAGACACCCGTATATTTCGTATTGGTTGCATGCATTGTAAATATCGTTGTCGATGTTGTGTTAGTAGGTGGATTCCATCTTGGTGCAAGAGGGGCAGCCATCGCAACAATATCAGCACAGGCGATTAGTTTCTTTAGCGCATTGCTATATATGATTAAGAAAGGATTTCCCTTTGAAATTAACCGTAGTCATTTCCGATTACATAGAGAATCTGTAAAGCATATTTTGATTGTTGGATTCCCACTTGCTTTACAGGATGCTCTTGTAAATGTTTCGTTCTTAATTATTTCTGCAGTAATCAATACAATGGGATTGGTTGCATCAGCTGCAGTTGGTGTTGTAGAAAAAATCATCGTGTTTGCGATGCTTCCACCGACAGCATTTGGTTCTGCAGTATCGGCTATGACTGCGCAAAATGTAGGTGCAGGAAAACCTGAGAGAGCAAAGAAGACGCTTCGATTTGGTATTTTTTATTCTTTATGTTTTGGTGTCTTGGCTGTGGCATATTGCCAGGTATTCCCGGAGACACTAACTGCAATCTTTTCAACAGACCAAGAAGTAGTGAAGGTTGCGGGACAGTATTTAATGTCTTATTCGTTCGATATCGCATTGGTTAGCTTCGTGTTCTGTATGAATGGATATTTCAGTGGAAAAGGAAAATCTGTAATTTCACTTGTTCACAGTATGATTGCTACATTTGGTTTCCGTGTTCCACTTACGATCTTTATCAGTAAGATGGCAGGTGTTACCCTTTATCAATTGGGATTTGCGCCACCAATCGCTTCAATCTCATCCATTATCATTTGCTTTGGATATTTTATCTGGCAAAACAGACAAGAGAGTAAGGCTGTCGCTCTGTAGGAGATGGGATTGCTTCACAAAGGTGAAAAATATTAGGTGCTAGTGGGGAAAAATAGACAGTTTGAATGAGTTTTGATTAAGAAAAATTAGTTGACATGTCAACTAATTGGTGGTAGGATTTGATAGTTGCGTTGTCAACTAAATGGGTCATGGAGGTGTTTATATGCAAGAAAGTGCAGGAAGGTTGATTGCTGTTTTATATAGAAAGAGTCAGATTTATTGGACCCAAGCATTAAAAGAGTATGGAATCACAAGTGCAGAATATCCAGTCCTAATTGAGCTACATAAACAGGATGGAAGGACACAGGAAGATGTTGCAGCGGCACTTGATATCGATAAATCATTTATTACAAGAACCATACAATCCCTTCTTGAAAAAGAATTCATTGAGAAGAAAAAGGATGAGAATGATAAACGATGTAACCGAATCTATTTGACGAAAAAAGGTTACCACACAAAAGAGCCAATTGAAAGGGCGATTGTTGGATGGAATAAGTGCTTAGTCGGTGAATTGCCAGAAGACGAGGTAATTGGAGTATTATCGCAGATGATAGAAAATATTCAAAAAACAAAAGTAACAAATAGAAAGGATTAAGTAAGTTATATGAGTAAGAGAAGCGGAAAAAATCCATTAGCGGAAGAAAAAGTCAGTTCATTATTAAGGCAGTTTGCTGTACCAAGTATCATAGCAATGCTAGTAAGCTCTCTTTATAACATTGTCGATCAATTCTTTATTGGAAGAGCGGTCGGGGAACTAGGAAATGCAGCTACGAATATATCATTTCCATTGTCAATTTCCTGTGTCGCCATTGCACTTTTATTTGGAATCGGTGGCGCATCTGCGTTCAATATCTCCATGGGTAGAGGGGAAATTGAACCTGAGGAAAAAGAGAAAGCTATTTACTATATGGGAAATGCCCTTGTTATGTTATTTAGCTGTGGTGTAGTATTACTGCTTATTACACAATTATTTTTAACACCAATGTTACATTTCTTTGGATCACCAGATAATGTATTAGGATATGCTAAGACTTATACAAGAATTGTATCCATCGGATTTCCATTTTTAATTCTTGCAACAGGAGGCGGACATTTAGTTCGTGCTGATGGAAGACCAAAACACACAATGATCTGTAACCTTACAGGTGCAGTAATCAATACAATCCTTGATGCGATATTTGTATTCGGATTTGGTTGGGGCATGGCAGGTGCTGCATATGCAACCATTATCGGACAGGTTATGTCAGGACTTATGGTAATCTGGTTCTTAAGCCATTGTAAGACGGTGACGCTTCAAAAGAAACATTTAGTAGTAAAAAGCAAGTATGTTAGAAGAATTGCGTCTCTTGGGGCAGCACCATGCAGTAATCAGATTGCAATGATGATCGTTCAAATTGTCATGAACCGTTCGTTAAAATATTATGGATCCTTATCTATTTATGGTGAAGCTATACCAATTGCATGTTCAGGAATCATCTCCAAAGTAAACATGGTATTTATGTCATTTGTTATTGGTATTTCCCAAGGCTTACAGCCAATTGTAAGTTATAACTATGGAGCAGGCCATTATAAACGTGTAAAGAAAGCACTTATGATTTCCCTTACGTATGGATTTGTGATAGCGCTTGTTGCATTTGCATTATTCCAGTTCACTCCAAGACAGATTATCTCTATCTTTGGAAATGGTTCCGAGGAATACTATGAATTTGCAACGAAGTATTTTAAAATCTTTTTATTCTTCACATTCCTGAATTTCTTACAGCCGATTGTATCAAACTTCTTTACGGCCATTGGAAAGCCAGCATTGGGTATGTTCTTGTCCTTAACGAGACAGATCATTTTCTTATTACCATTATTATTACTCCTTCCAAAAGTAGTTGGAATTGATGGAATCATGTATTCTGGACCAATTGCCGATTTCCTTGCGGCAGTAGTATGTGCAATCTTGGTTATGGTAGAATTAAAGCGAAAAGAATATAAAACAGTATAAAGGAAAAAGTTGAAGAAATTTAAGTAACATGATACTCTGATAACAGAAACAACTAACCCCTTAGACAAAAGATACTTTAGAGGTGAATGACATGACAGAAGTAAGAGAGCTCAATTGGGCCATATTAGGAACTGGCGTTGTTGCAAATGAAATGGCCACAGCATTAAAGAAAGCAGGCAGAACTATTTATGCGGTGGGTAACCGTACTCACAGCAAGGCAGTTTCCTTTGCTAAAGAATATAACATAGGAAAGGTATATGATGACTTTCACGAGATGTTTTCGGATGAAAATGTTGATATCATATATATCACTACGCCACATAATACGCATATTGAATTTATGCTTCAAGCAATTGAACATGGAAAACATATTTTATGTGAGAAGTCAATTACATTAAATAGTGAAGAATTAGATAGGGCCCTTCAATTGGCAGCTAAGAAAAATGTTGTCGTAGCAGAAGCAATGACGCTTTATCACATGCCATTATATAAACACTTGAAACAGATTGTAGAATCAGGAGCCTTAGGAAAGGTCAATATGATTCAGATGAATTTCGGAAGCTATAAAGAGTATGATATGGAAAATCGTTTCTTTAATCGTAATCTTGCAGGAGGAGCACTTCTAGATATTGGAGTTTATGCCATTTCCTTTGTCAGATGGTTTATGTCAGAAAAGCCAAGCAAGGTTATAAGCCAAGTGAAGTTCGCGCCATCCGGTGTGGATGAGCAGGCAGGAATCTTAATGATGAATGAAAAGCAGGAGATGGCAACGATTGCGCTCACGCTTCATTCAAAACAGCCAAAACGTGGAATGATTTCTTGTGATAAGGGATATATCGAAATCATGGAATATCCAAGAGCAAGGAAAGCAGTCATTACGTATACAGAATCCGGAGAAAAAGAGGTCATCGAGTTAGGAAATAGTGAAGATGCGCTATTCTACGAGATGCAGGATATGGAGAGTGCCGTAAAGGGAAATACCTCGTTAGGTTATTTAGAGTACACAAAAGACGTTATGGAGATCATGACAGACATTCGTAAAGAGTGGGGATTGGTTTATCCAGAAGAAGAGTGCGTAAACCAATAATTGATAAGATGTAATAGGGGGCTTAGGCTCCCTTTTGCAATATGATTTAGAAAAAAGGAGAAAAGCAGATGGTATTACTTGTAGTAGACACACAAGAAATGGTTGTGACAAAAGACATTTATCAGTATGAAGAATTTATTAACCGAGTAAGTCATTTGATTAAGGCGGCAAGGGCATCCGAGGTCGAGGTCATTTATATCCGTCACGAAGATGGGAGGGAGCTGGTAAAAGGGGAAAAAGGATTTGAAATTATTTCAGAATTTGCTCCAATGCCAGGAGAAAGAATTTTTGATAAGAATATAAATAGTGCATTTGGAAAAAGCGGTCTGATGGATTATCTAGAGACGAAAGAACAAACCGATGTCATGATCGTTGGATTACAGACGGAGTATTGCATTGATGCAACGATAAAAAGCGGTTTTGAACGAGGATTTCACATGATTTTTCCAGAATACTGTAATAGTACGGTGGACAATGAGTTTTTAAATGCAAAGGCATCCTATGATTACTATAATCATAAAATGTGGCCAAAAAGATATGCAGATTGTGTTAGCTTTGAAGAGGCAATTGAGTACATAACGAAGAATCTTAAAAAAGATATCGTAGACATAAAATAATAACTATATTAAAATGGAGAGATTTTTAAAATAAGGAGGAGATATAATGGAGAAGACAGCATTCGTTCCATAGGAGGAGTAACAGTTGTTCCGGATTATGATATTCATTCAGTACCAGAGGATTATGAGGGACTAATCTTAATTGGAGGAATGACTTGGAGAACAAAAGAGGCTGAGCAAGTAGAAGACATCGTACATAGCGCTGTAAAGAAAGGAAAAATACTAGGTGGAATCTGTGATGCTTCCGCTTTCCTTGCCAAGGCAGGTGTGCTTAATACAGTAAAGCATACAAGCAATGACTTAAATGATATTAAACAGTGGGGAGCAGGAAACTATACGGGGGAAGCAAACTATTGTTACAATCAAGCAGTAAGAGACAACAATATCGTTACGGCAAATGGCACAGCGTCTATAGAGTTTGCAAGAGAGGTAATGTTGGCATTAGGTATGGCATCAGAAGGAAAAATTAATGAATGGTATAATTTCCATAAGCTAGGTTACTATAATGCTGCAATGCCAAAAGATGCAAAAATGCCAACGGCATAAATAGAGTGTAAATAATAGGAGGACCCAATGACAAAACGATTTGAGGCAGTAATACAAAAACATCCCGATAAGGACGCAACCTATATAGAAATTCCTTTTGATGTGGAAAAGGAGTTTGGTGCAAAGCGTGTAAAAGTAAAGGCAACATTTGATGGTATCGAATATCGTGGATCAATTGTAAAGATGGGACTACCTTGTTATATGATTGGAATGACAAAAGAGATTCGAAAGAAAATCGGAAAAGAGGCCGGGGATACGGTTGTAATCGAAGTCGAAAAAGATGAGGAAGATAGAATCGTAGAGCTTCCGGAGAAGATGCAAGAGAAGTTAGCCATGAACAAGGAAGCTCAGGCATTTTACGAGAGCTTGTCTTATTCTGCAAAGAGAAAGTATGCACAATGGATTTTAAGTGCAAAGAAAGAAGAAACAAGAGAAAAACGAATCTTGGAAGCTGTTGAAAAACTAGCGCAGAAAATTAAACTATAATTAAAAATGGCTGTTGTCCTTTAGGAAAGAGAAAGTTTCCCGGGACAACAGCCTTTTTTATTAGAATATCGTCATACATAAAAAAGATTTTACATAGATTTGATTTCATCATGCTAGTAGATTTTACATTCCTCCCTTATAGTAAGGGCATAAATAAGAGTGAGGAGTGAGAAGCTGTATTCCATTTGCAGTTGGCTTAGTATTTGTGTTAGGGTATAAGGCACTTGGGATTTCTTTTGAAATCGGGATTTTACTTGCGTTTATCATAAATGGAATCTGGTGGCTTATATGTACGTCACCACTGTTACGAAACTATAAGCAGAAGCATTATAAAAAGACATCAGAGAAAAAAACGGAGAGTTTAAAAAATGTAATGGAAGTAGCAAAACAGTTAAGAAGCAACCGGCCGGTATTTTTCTTCTTAATCAGCTATTTCTTTTATATAGATGGAGTCTTTACGATTATTGATATGGCAACTGTATATGGAAAGGCACTCGGCTTAGACAGTACAGGATTATTACTGGCACTTTCTAGATCTTATTATGCGAAGATCATACCAAAGGATGAGGCAGGAAATGCAACACAGGGGATTTCAGCATTATCTGTAATTATTGCGATTGGATTCATTATGTTTAGGATTTCAGTTCGTGAAGTACAAAAGAAGAATGATATTCTAGAAATCGTGGAAAGCTACGAATAGCTTTCTCGTACACCTTTTTTGCGCAAGCAACGACCAAAGATTTACATTTGCGAAAATAAAAAAACTTGCTATAATACAACGACGAGAATTAATAAAAAGGACATAAAAAATGAAGCAGAATGTAAATTTATTGGAAGGACCAATATTTCCAAATCTCACTAAATTAGCTGTTCCGATTATGGCAACGTCTCTAGTTCAGATGGCATACAATATGATCGACATGATCTGGATTGGAAGAATTGGAAGTGGGGCGGTAGCTGCCGTTGGTGCAGCAGGCATGTATATGTGGTTGTCAAATGGTCTGTCCACCTTATCAAAAATGGGTGGCCAAATCAAAGTTGGACAATCATTAGGTGCAGCAAATAAAAAAGAAGCAGGCGAATATGCGACAAGTGCAATCCAGCTTGCGTTGATATACGGATTCTTATTATCTGTAGTAATAATGTTGATGGCAAATCCATTTATCCGATTTTTAGGATTGAATGGAAGCAAGACAATTCAGGACGGAGTTGTATATTTACGTATTGTAAGTGTGGGAATTTTATTTTCCTTTATCAATCAGGTATTAACAGGAATCTTTACTGCAATGGGAAACAGCAGGATTTCCTTTCGAGCAACTGCAGTCGGTTTGGTAATTAATATTGTACTGGATCCAGTTTTAATCTTTGGTTGTGGACCAATTCCGGCACTTGGCGTAGCAGGTGCAGCTATTGCAACGGTTGTTGCACAAGCAGTGGTTACGGTGATGTTTCTTGTTGTATGTAAGAAAGATCAATTGCTTTTTCCATCAATTAAGGTAATAAGCAAGCCGAATACAAAAGATATGGCACAGATTACAAAAATAGGTTTGCCAGTATCCATTCAAAGCATGATGTTTACTGCAATCTCTATGATCATTTCCAGACTGATTGCAGGATTTGGGGATGAGGCTGTGGCAGTGCAAAAGGTTGGAAGCCAGATTGAGTCCATCACGTGGATGACGGCAGAAGGATTTTCTGCAGCAGTAAATTCATTTATTGCCCAGAACTATGGGGCAGGAAATCATGAACGTATAAGAAAAGGATATCGAATCTCCATGTTCGTAGTGATTGGATGGGGAATCTTCTGTACGATACTTTTAGTATTCCTTCCAGGACCAATCTTTCGAATCTTCATTACAGAAGAAGCCGTACTTCCAATGGGAATCGATTACCTTAGAATATTAGGATACTCCCAGTTATTTATGTGTATGGAAATCACAACACAAGGAGCCTTTGGCGGCATGGGTAGAACGATACCACCATCGATTGTTGGAATCCCATTAACGATAGCGAGAATTCCAATGGCAATGGTATTGTCAGCAACCGTAATCGGACTTAACGGAATCTGGTGGAGCATTAGTATCAGCAGTATTTTAAAAGGAATTGTATTAGTAGCGTGGTTCGTTTATTTCCTAGGAAAGTATGAAAAGCACCCAATGTAACGGGTGCTTTTAGCTTGTCGACAAAGTCGACAAGCTTTGGATGAAATCAGGATTTCATCCA
>CAJMNR010000068.1 GCA_905214875.1 uncultured bacterium
GTTCCTTGACAAACGCAAAAGACGCGAGAGTGTGTGGAACACACACTTTGTTCTTATGCCAACAAAGGTAAGAGAAAAGTGGTATAATGAAAAGAAAAAGGGGGATGAAACACTTGGAATTAGAAACGAAACGAACATTCATTCGCAAGTTTAAACCAGAAGACTGGAAGGATTTGTATGAGTATTTATCGAAAGAAGAGGTAGTAAAGCATGAACCATATGATGTGATGGATGAAGAAGCATGCAAGGCAGAAGCGATTCGTCGTGCAACTGACGAAAACTTCTATGCAGTAGTGCTAAAGAAGGAAAATAAGGTAATCGGCAATATTTATTTTGCGAAACAACAGCCAGAGGAACTTAAGATATGGGAAATCGGTTATGTTTTCAATTCGGATTACTGGAAAAAGGGATATGCTACGGAAAGCTGTAATCGTATGATGCAATATGGATTTGAAACGCTTTCGGCACATCGAATCATTGCCATGTGTAATCCAATCAATAGCAATTCATGGCAGTTATTAGAACGCTTACATATGAGAAGGGAAGCCCATTTTGTAAAAGATAATTTCTTTCATCGGACGAAAGATGGCGCCCCAATCTGGATCGATACATACCAATATGGAATCTTAGCGGAAGAGTTTTTTTCCTTCCAATAAAAAAGAAGTTAAGATTTGGCTTAAATAAATATAGAAACGGAAATAGTAAAGCTTCTGTTGCATAGAATTGCAACAGAAGCTTTTTTGATACGCACAAGGAATCGTGTATATGATACGCACAATGAGTTGTGGTATCAAAAAAAAGAATATGCATACTTAGGGGGAAGGAAAGTTATATGTTAAGTGAAAGACAGGCAGAGTTAAATCGAAGTCGATATGGACCAAATGAATTAAATGAGAGCGGGAAGAAAAGCACAATCGCCATATTCTTTTTACAGTTTAAGGATTTTCTTGTGGCAATTCTTTTGGTGGCGGCCATTGCTTCTGGATTTTTAGGAGATGTGGAGAGTGCAGCCGTTATCCTCGGCGTACTGCTGTTAAATGCCGCATTAGGAACATATCAGACAGTAAAAGCAAGGCAATCGCTAGATGCACTAAAGCAGATGTCAGCACCTAGTGCAAAGGTAATGCGGGAAGGAAAGCTAGTCGTAATCCCATCAAGAGAAGTCACAATAGAGGATGAAGTCATCGTCGAAGCAGGAGACTATATTCCGGCAGACGGCACCCTTCTTCAATGTGCAAGCCTAAAAGTGGACGAAAGCATGCTAACAGGAGAGAGTCTTCCTGTGGAAAAATCGTTAGCTCAGGCAAAGGAAGGGGCATCCATTGGAGAACAGACCAATCGTGTATTTTCTGGAAGCTTTGTGACATATGGCCGTGCAACATATCTTGTGACGGGAATTGGAATGCAGACGGAAATGGGCAAAATAGCAAGTCTTTTAAAGAATACCTCAGAGAAAAAGACACCATTGCAAATAAGCCTTGAAGACTTTGGGCGAAAGTTGGCAGTGACCATTGTTATCTTCTGTATCCTGTTATTTGGCCTAAGTGTTATTCGTGGAAATACAGTAATCGACGCCTTTTTATTTGCCGTTGCACTGGCAGTTGCGGCAATACCAGAAGCATTAAGCTCCATTGTTACGGTTGTATTGTCATTTGGCACGCAAAAGATTGCAAAAGAAAATGCCATCGTTAGAAAACTGCAGGCAGTGGAAGGCTTAGGAAGCGTCTCCATCATTTGCTCCGATAAGACAGGAACGCTGACACAGAATAAAATGACAGTAGAGCAGATTTATGTAGAAAAGGGATTAGAAAAACGACTGTTTTTATATGGCATCTTGTGTAATGATGCCAGTCTGACGAAAGATGCTATGACAGGAGACCCAACGGAAACTGCTTTGATTGACGCTGCTCGTCCCTATTATCCGGACATTTTAGGAGTACGAAACAGTCATAAAAGATGCAAGGAAATACCATTTGACAGCGATCGAAAATGCATGTCTACCTTGCATGAGATTGATGGCAGCTATGTGCTAGTTGTAAAGGGTGCAGTCGATGTTTTGATTGAACGCATCGTAGAGAAAGAGTGTGCGGATGGAAGAATAGCGATAACGGCAGAAGAAAAAGAAAGAATTACAGGGAAAAATAAAGAGTTTTCAGAGCAAGGCTTACGAGTATTAGCTGTTGCGTTCAAAGAATTTAAAGAGGATAGGGAACTTAGCCTTGAGGACGAAGAGAATCTGGTCTTTTTAGGACTTATCGCGATGATGGATCCGCCAAGAGAAGAATCGAAACAGGCAGTAAGTGACTGTATCATGGCAGGCATCAAACCGGTTATGATCACAGGTGACCATAAGATTACGGCAGCAGTCATAGCAAAACGGATTGGAATCTTAAACTCCATGGAAGAAGCGTGTGAAGGAGCCGTGCTAGATGATATGACAGACGAAGAACTAAAAGACTTTGTCCCACACATTTCTGTATATGCAAGAGTATCACCGGAACATAAGATACGGATTGTGAATGCATGGCAGGAAAGAGGCAATATTGTTGCTATGACTGGAGACGGTGTTAATGATGCCCCTGCACTGAAACAGGCAGATATCGGAGTAGCCATGGGAATTACAGGAACGGAAGTTTCCAAAGATGCAGCGGCAATCGTACTGACAGACGATAACTTTGCCACGATTATCAAGGCAGTGATCAATGGAAGAAATATTTATCGGAATATTAAGCACTCAATTCAGTTTTTATTGTCAGGGAATCTGGCAGGAATCTTGACTGTATTGTTTGCATCCATTGCTGGGCTTGTTGTGCCATTTGCACCAGTGCATCTGTTATTTATTAATCTGCTAACGGATAGCTTGCCAGCCATAGCACTAGGCTTAGAACCTCATAGTGAAGAGGTCTTAAAGGAACGGCCAAGACCACGGGAGGAATCCATACTTACTAAGTCATTCTTATTGACCATAGGAGTGGAAGGACTGTGCATCGGCGTAATGACAAGTATCGCATTTTTACTTGGTCTGTCGTTCGGACAGGAGAAGACGGCACAGACAATGGCATTTGCAACTCTTTGCCTAGGAAGGCTTGTCCATGGCTTTAACTGTAAATCAGAACATCCGGTTATCGGCAAACGACAGTTCTTTGATAATAAATTCATCCTTACTGCATTTATCGGCGGAGTGATCATGCTTGCGGCAGCTCTACTAATTCCAGGCTTACAAGGGATTTTTGCAATTACAAAATTAAGTGGAAAAGAGCTTGGTATCGTGACAGGATTAGCGTTTTTAAACCTTTTTATAATACAGTTAATAAAGGCTTTTCGATGCAGGAGAAGAGAATTATAATATAGGTAACTGAAAAGAAACTTATAGAAGATAGAGTTTTGGGTGTAACGAAACAATTAAAATAAGAAAGGGGAATGTAGCAGACAATTTGCTACAAATGAAATAATGGAGAAATTACAAATAATCAGTCTTCTTGGTGGATTGGCACTTTTTTTGTATGGCATGCATATGATGAGTGTTGGCATGGAAGCGGCAGCAGGAAACCGATTAAAGCAGATACTAGAAAAATTAACGGCAAATCGGTTCTTAGGAGTGTTAGTGGGGGCAGGCATTACTGCAGTAATCCAATCGTCTTCGGCAACGACGGTCATGGTAGTGGGATTTGTGAATTCTGGCATGATGACACTTCGTCAGGCAGTCGGGATTATCTTAGGCGCCAATATAGGAACGACAATTACAGGACAGTTAATTGCATTAGATGTTGGTGCGATTGCGCCGTTAGTTGCATTTGTGGGAGTGGTCTTAGTCGTCTTCTTAAAGAAGGAAAAGGCACACCATATCGGAAGTATTTTGGCAGGACTGGGAATCTTATTTATCGGCATGGATATGATGAGTACGTCCATGATGCCACTTCGTGATTCAAAGGAATTTATCAGTCTTTTGACTAACTTTAGCAATCCGATTCTAGGTATTTTAGCAGGAACCTTGTTTACGGCAATCATTCAGTCATCTTCGGCATCGGTGGGAATATTACAGGCGTTAGCAAATAGTGGGGTCATATCATTTAATAATGCGGTATATGTATTATTTGGGCAGAATATCGGTACTTGCATTACTGCGCTCCTTGCGTCAATCGGGACCAGCCGGAATGCAAAACGAACCACAGTGATTCATCTTACCTTTAATATCATCGGCACGATAGTATTCACTGCATTATGTATGACGACAACAATAAGCAGCTTTGTTATGGCATTATCTCCAGGCCGGCCGGCAGCGCAGATTGCCAATATGCATACAATCTTTAATGTTGTCACGACACTACTCATCCTACCATTTGGCAATCTATTAGCAAAATTTGCGGAATGGATTCTTCCTGAAAAACAGACCGAAGAAGTAAATGAACATCTTGTCTTTATTAAGAGGCCTATAGGGGTGCATACAAAGGAATTTGGTGTCACGGCCATGAACTTAGAGCAGACCCATAAGGAAATTGAGCGAATGCTAGATATGGCGACACAAAACGTGAACGACAGCTTTACCGCATTTTTAAACCGTGATCCGGCTTGGATTCCAACGGTGGAAAAACGGGAAGAAGAAATCGACTTCTTAAATAAAGAGATTTCCAGATACATATCGTCAGTCATGACCCATGAAAATAACGAACGAGGAAACAAGATCTTTAGCAAGTATTTTGAAATCACGGGCAATGTAGAGAGAATCAGTGACCACGCAATGAATATATGTGGGTATTCCAAATGGCTTCGGGAAAAGAACCTAACATTTTCGGGGGAAGCAGCCGATGAAATTAAACAAATGAAGAGTATTTGTGAGAAACTTTTGACAAGTCTGCTAAAAGATGAGGAAGAAACGATGGCTGGCCTTACCATGGCATCGAAAATGGAACAACAAATCGATGATATGACAAGGTCATACCGCAATCGAATGTTAAAGCGAATCAAAAGCGAGACTTGTGAGCAGGAGACGAGCATCCTGTATTCGGAGATGCTCACGGATTTTGAACGAATCGGTGACCATTCCCTTAATATCGCGGAAGCAGTTGCAAGCATTAAGATGTATTCCTAAGTAATTTATGAAATAGACCATAATAACTTCAAATATTATGTCAAATAAGATATAATAAACTAGAATAAGAGTAGCTAAAGAAGAGAGGATTTTTGATTTGGAATTATTACTTACAGGAAATGTATCCCCACGATCGGATGGAATATTGCGCCATCAGAAAAAAGCCTATACTTGTATTTGTTTTGGAAGTGAAGAGAAGTGGGAAGAACTGGAGAGAACCTATTCAACATATGATTTCGATGCTGTCATCTATCTATCCATGACACTGGAGAATGAAGAGAATATCTTTGATGAGACGAAGTATTTAGAAATGACACTGGAGTTATGCCGAAAGCATAATGTACATAAATTTATCTATATCATATCGAACGCATTGACAAAAGAAAGCGAGGAATCCAAGAGTAACTTAAATATCCTTTATGATGCTTGTGAATCCCTATGTATGGAGTTTGCAAGAGAAGGAGAACATCAGGTTACCATGCTTAAGGTGCCGTTTCTTTACAGCATGCAATTTACCGACAATACGTTAAGTAATTGGGTGAAAGATGCCATAGAGAAACAAGAAGTCAGCCTGCCAAGCGATAGAATCGTGTTGACGGATTTTCTTTGTGAGGAAGATTTAGGAGAGATACTGAATCGAATTGTTGATAAGAAGCAAGAAAAGCAGTATCAGATGATTGTGCTATCCGGAAATAACGATTATACCATAGAGCAGGTTGGCCAGATGCTTAGAGAACAAATCCCAGGAACAATCGTTAGCTTTGATAAGCAAGTTTCTTATGTTCCGACAAGCATGAAAGAGGAAACGGCAAAAAAACAATATGCCTTTGTTCCTAAACATAAGCTTACGGAAGATTTACCAGTATTAATCAAGAGAAGGAAGAAACAATTAAAAAAGCAAGAAGGAAAAAGGGAGAAATTAATCCATTTTTTATATGGATCCTATGCAAAGAGTGTGGCAGAACTAGGCCTTATGTTTGTAATTACCGTTCTTCTTTCCATGTGGACGAGGGACAATATTATGATTTCCTTTTTGGACTTCCGATTCCTATTTGTCGTAGCGGTCGGACTTCGAGGAGGACTCAGTGCTGGATTACTTGCAGCAGTGTTATCTTGTGGTGACTATGTGTATGAGAACGTTGTAAGTATGCATTTAGATATCGTATTTTGTAATGTCCAGAACTGGCTTCCCTTTGCCGCCTACTTGTTGTTAGGAGCCATCACAGGTCGTATCAAGGACAAGCATGACAATGAGCTTAAGTTTGCCAAGGAAGAAAAAGAATTGTTAGAGAAGAAATACATAATCTTAAATGAACAGTATGTGAAGGTACTAGAAAGCAAGGAAGGCTATAACAACCAAATCATCGGTTATCAGGACAGTTTTGGAAAGCTATATTCCATCGTTAAGAAGTTAGATTCCACGTTATCCTGTGAGGTGTTCTATGAAGCAGTCAATCTAATTGAAGAAATGTTAGAGAATAATTCGGTTGCCATTTACTCCATTCCTAAGATGGGTGACTATGCAACGCTTAGTGATTGTTCCAAGCCACTTTACAATAAGCTTGGAAAGTCATTAGTATTGTCACAGTATCCGGACATGATAAAACAGCTAAGGGAGAATAAAGCGTTTGTCAATATGGCATGTAAGCAAGGCTATCCAGTCTATGCAGCGCCTATTTACCGTGACGATGAACTTCTTGGTATGATTCTCCTTATGAATGCCCAAGAAAGACAAATGACAAAGGAATTTAGCAATAAGTTCTTCATTCTTTCTGAACTGATTAAAGATTCCTTAATACGTGCCATGGAACAGGAGCACTAATCAAACGGGATGTAACTAAATAGGAATAAAAAAACAAAGTCCTGGAATGGTAAACCATTCCGGGGCTTATTTTTTGTACTTCAAATTATCTTAAATTATTCTGAGGCAACTAGTTGTGCAGACATTTTTATTTCTTCTTTTGTGGAATCTTTTGCAGGATCTTCTTTTTCTACTGCATCAGACACTTTAGTCATAGTTACTGTTTCATTACCATCTTCGTCAGTAGTAGTAGTTTTTTCGTAAACAGATCCGTCTGCATTGTAAATAAGTTCTGTAGTTTCTTCTTCTTCAGAGCTATCTTCAGAGGAAGAAGACAAGGAAGCGATTACGGCAGAATCATTGGATGCACTTGCAGATGGTGTTGCTGTAGAAGCTACAGCACTGCTTGTAGCATTAGAAGCTGGAGTCGCAGCGGCACTCTTGGCAGCCTTTACTGTAGATAAGATATTACTGTATGTTGCATTTTTTACAGTGGAGGAATCAGAATCAGTAGAACGTTCATAAACGTCAGTAATCGCGAACGCATCTTCGCTTGATTGAGTAGTAGCAACTGCTTCTGTGTTTGTTGCAGTTGTTTTCATAGTGTTTTGATATGGATCGATTGATGAAATTGTCATAATAAGTCTCCTTTGTAATTTAATATAATTTTATAATGATTTTTTCAATCGGGATGTATTTCGACACAATAAGAGTAGTTGAGAATAGCGTTCACACAATCAACATACAATGTTCACAGTTTCAGCGAAAGGAATTAGAAAATCGTATTTGTCAATGGGAGAATAAAGCAAATGAAAGAAGATAACGGAGAATATTGTTTGGATTTGTATTTGGGATTGTAAAGTGCTCCCAAAGTCCTAGGAAACTAGGACTAAAATAGGCATAATGTCCTAGTGAAATTATGTAGAAACGTGTCTATAATGGTTATCGGTTAGACATAATTGTCGACAAAACTAAAAACTGAATAATAGGAAAAAAGGAGTAGGGACAAATGAAACAATGGAAAAAAGTTGTTGCAGCCGCTATAAGTATGACATTGCTCGTACAAGGGAATTTTAGCGGCAACTCAAAACTCGTAAGTGCAGAAAGTCTTAACAAGCTATCTGTAGCTGGAGGATGGAACGAAACGCTTTATGCAGAATGGGAGGAAATGAATGCAGAAGGCGCAACAGTAAGTTACAAAGCTTCTACAGACGACACTTACACTACGCTAACTGCTAAGGATGCCGATTTAATTCGTCAGGAAGATGAAGATACTGCACGAATTGATATTCCTGGATTAGCAGCAGGAACGTATGATTTGATGGTAACAACTTCCGAGGGAAACACATTTACCGCATCTGACATCAAAGTAAAAGAACATGACCGTTCCGGTTACGCTCACTATAAGTACACAAGAGGCATTGGTGCTTATAACGATGACGGTACATTAAAAGAAGATGCAATTGTTTTATATGTTACAGACGAAAACAAAGATACAATCCAAGTACCAGGGTATGAAAGTTATGCAACAGGTATTGGATATATCTTAAATGGAAACACGGAATTAATGCAGAAGATTGTTGCAGACGGACACGCTCTTGCCATCCGCTTCATCGGAACAGTTAACGTACCAGAAGGCTTAACAGCTTACAACAGTACAGTAAATGGCGGTACAGTTGGAGATAACGGTAACATGGCAATCATCAAGATGTCCAAAGACGTTACGTTAGAAGGTATTGGTACAGACGCAACAATCAATGGTTGGGGATTCTCTTTCTATGTAGGAGACAAATACGAAAACCGTGAAAGCTATGAAGTAAGAAACTTAACGTTCAAAAACTACACAGAAGATGCAGTAGGATTCCAAGGATTTATGTCTGATTCCAAAACATTATCTACACCAATTGAACGTGTGTGGGTACATAACAATTCCTTCTATCCAGGATACTGTGAAAACCCAGCTGAAAGTGATAAGAAAGAAGGAGATGGCTCCTGCGATTTTAAACGTGGTAAATACTATACAATGTCTTATAACTACTATAACAACTGTCATAAGACAAACCTTATCGGTGCAAGCGATAGTAACTTACAGTTTAATATGACATTACACCATAACTTCTATGACAACTGTGGATCAAGAAGTCCACTTGCACGTCAGGCAAACATCCACATTTATAACTCTTATTTCAAAGGGAACACAGCAAAGACAGTAGATGCAAGAGCAAATGCTTACATCTTATCTGAAGCAAACTACTATGAAACTTGTAAAAATCCGATGTTAACACAATCCGGAGCAGTAATTAAATCCGTAGGTGACATCGTATACAACTGCTTAGATGCAAATACAGCAGTAGTAGCTGAAAACAGAGAAGATCAAGTTGCAAGTTCAAATACTTATCCAAACTTTGATACAAATGAATCTATTTTCTACTATGATAGTGAGAATAAGGTTTCTGACGTATCTTACTTAACAAGTGCAGCACAAGCAAAAGCTGACTGTATCGCATTTAGTGGTGTTATGAAACCTCATGACCAAATCGTAGATACAGCAAAAGAAGCAAGCATCATTGAAAATGAGCCAGAAAACGCAGTAGTTTTACCATATAGCATCAGCTTTACTGATAAAACAGCAGCAGATTATGCTGGAAACAAGATGGTAGAAGCAGGAATTAAAATGTTAACTCCAAGCACACCAGTTGTTATGGAAAACGTAGTATTCAATTCTGCAAGTAAATACAACACAACAGGAACAAGCCTTAAATTACGTAGCCAAGGTATTACTTTTAAGGTAGCAGAACAATGTAAACTTACAATGACAGAGCCAGAAGGCACTGGTAAATTTGCACTTGTTGTTTACAACCAATATGGTCAATCTTTATTAAACGTTGAAAATGGAACAGGTAGCGTAACACTTGAAGCCGGAACTTATACAATCCAATCTTCAAATGCAGAAAAAGACGCATATATTGAAACACTTTCCATTACATCTACAGGTGAAGTTGTAGAACCAACAGTTGCACCAACAACTGAGCCAACAGCAGAACCAACAACTGAACCAACAGTAGAGCCAACAGTTGCACCAACAACTGAACCAACAGCAGAACCAACAGTAGAGCCAACAGTTGCACCAACAACTGAGCCAACAGTAGAACCAACAGTAGTACCTACTGAACCAGCACAATCTGAAACTGCTGTAGCAATGGGAACTTATGAATTAAACAAAAGCACATTAAGTGCAAAGAAAACATCATATGCAAATATGAGTTTTGATGTAAGAGATGTATTAGCTTCTAGCATAAAAGTAAGAAAAGCAAACACTATTACATTCAGCGTAGACCAAGCTTGCGAACTTACAATCGAAGGATCAGGAGCAGGTGTAACAATTACAACAGAAGATGGTGCAATTACTGATGAAACTACAACAGCAAATACAGCATCCGTTAGTGCACTTAGCACATACAAAGTACAATTAACACCTGGTACTTATACAGTAAATGGCTATTCTAGCTCAAACAATACTGTAATCACAAGTTTTGATTTTAAATAGCAATTAAAAAAAAGTGAGACATTTTGCATCTTGACAGTAAAGAAATGTTCTTAAAAAGAAGAAAACCTCCGGAATCTCTTAAGAGATTCCGGAGGTTTTTTAATTGATAGGAAATTTCTCTGTCGAGCTCTTTCCTATCAATTAAAAATGCCCCAAAAAGCGGGGCGTGTGATGCGCACTCACCTGAAAGGAAGATGTCGCTACCAAGACCAGGTTCGGCGCGGGCAAAGTGTGCGTTCCTTGACAAACGCAAAAGACGCGAGAGTGTGTGGAACACACACTTTGTTCTATAAAGTTAGCTTGCTTTTAATTCTTTCTTCTTATGGATAAATCGTGCAAGGTAAATAGCAGGAGTATCAGCAAGGCTTGTTGCGATAAAGATAATATAGCTTGACCATGCGATACTGATCAAAGTGGCAGTATCATATGTTCCATAAAAGGCAAAGATGCTGTACAACAACGTATTTAACACTTGAGAAATCAGCGTAGAGCCATTGTTACGAATCCATAATAAACGATTCTTGTCTCCGGTAATACGTTCCGTATAAGCCCACCATTTGTGGTAAGCCCAAACATCGAACTTTTGTGAAATCGCATATACGACTAAGCTGGCAAACATAAGTCTTGGTGTGTTGGAAAAAATTATGCTAATGTGTGGCATGGCAAAATCATTTCCACTTGGTGTAAATAGCAGCCAAGACTGAGACAGCAATATAAATGTAATCGATGTCATGATTCCGATGTTAACGGCTTTCTTGGCATCTTTTTTTCCGTATAGTTCACTTAAGATATCGGTAATCAGGAAGGTAGAGGCAAAGAGCACATTACCAAGTGTCTGTTCCATACCAAATGCATTTACAAGAATGAGTACTTCAATGTTAGCAGCAATCGTTGCAATCACGCTAAAGCAGACCAATCCGGTCTTGCCAAAAAGGTAAAACCACACCAATGTTCCGCCGTAAATAAGCAAGATGCTGCCGATAAGTAATAGTTCATTATTCATCACGAAGTCCTCCCACACCGAAATCTGTGTTATTTAGCAAGATGTCTACTCGTACATTGTCTTTATATACTGGGTAAACAGATTCCATGAAGAGGGCACGTACACGGGGATCCGGTTTGATTGCTTTTGAATTTTCCACCATGATATTAACGAAGACACGCTCAAAATAGGCAAGACCAGTCTCGATGTCTTCCGTCATAGAAGCAACGGACTGTCCGGGAATACCTTGTAAGAGACAGACTTCATCAAAATAGGATGCGATTTCTTTTGGATCATCACACTCGATTCCTTTCATCAAATAGGACTCGCGGAACAAATAGTCAAACGTTTCAACGCCGATGCGCACTTTTACTGTGATATTTGATTCGGCAAAGAATGCTTTCAGAGCAGGAATTTCTTCTCTATGTAT
>CAJMNR010000069.1 GCA_905214875.1 uncultured bacterium
GAACGTTCTTTAACACCTTACTGATAATCGCATCATCAACATCGAAGAAAGATAATGTGGAAATAGCAGCTAAGGAATTGTAAACAGAGAATTTACCAGGAATGTCAACTTCAAAATGATCGTTCACTTTACCTTTAACATCAAATGCAATACCAATAACACCATTTTCATTTACTAAAGAAACATTTTCAGCCTTGATATCTGCATCACTGTTCATACCATAAGTTAAAACATCACAAGTACAGCCATCCATCATTTGTTTCGCATGAGAATCATCTGCATTGAAGATACCATGTTTACATTGTTTGAATAATAACTGCTTGCAACGTAAATAATCGTCAAAATCCTTGTGTTCGTTTGGTCCGATATGATCAGGTTCTAAGTTTGTAAAAATACCATAATCAAACGTAAAACCAGAAACACGGTGTAACATAAGTCCTTGAGAAGAAACTTCCATAACTACATGTGTACAGCCTGCTTCTACCATTTTCGCAAAATACTCTTGTACTTTATAAGATTCTGGAGTCGTATTGGCTGCTGGAATACAAGTATCACCAATGATTGTCTCAATTGTACCGATTAAGCCTGTCTTAAACCCAGCACCCTCTAAGATTGACTTAATCATATAAGTCGTCGTAGTCTTACCTTTTGTACCTGTAATACCGATTGTTGTTAACTTTTCAGCTGGGTAACCAAAATAAGCCGCACTGATATTTGCCATAGCAAGTCTGGCATTCTTTACTTTGATTACCGTAACGTCTTCGTTAACATCAACGTCATCTTCCACTACAAGAGCAGTTACCCCTTTTTCTACTACATCATTTACAAAGGTATGTCCGTCTACTACTGCACCTTTGATACAGATAAATAATCCATTTTCACAGGCTTTTCTAGAATCGTTGATTACGCTTGTAATCTCCTTGTCAATAGAGCCTTTGACACTTTCAATTTTTACATGTTCTAATAATTTATTTAATAACACGACTGTCACTTCCTTTCGTATCTTCAAGTTTTCACTTTTCTAACATCATGAATTATATTATAATTCTCCTTCAAACACAATAGTTGCAGGTCCAGTCATAAATACATGTTTTGTATCCTTGTCGTAACGGATTGTTAAATCGCCGCCTAAAAGATGTACAGTAACTTCGTCATTTAAGTATCCTCTGGAAATACCAGCTACGGCACTTGCACATGCTCCGGTACCACAAGCGAAAGTTTCGCCAGAACCACGTTCCCATACTCTCATGTTGATTGTATCACGGTCAATCAATTGGATAAATTCAACATTAACGCCTTCAGGGAATGCTTTGTCTTTTTCGATAACTTTACCAACTGCTTCAACTGGTGCTGTCTTTGTATCTTCGATAAACATAATTGCATGTGGGTTACCTACATTCACACTCACAAGCTCAATTTCATCTTCCCCAGCGTTTGTTGCTGGATTAGTTGCTAATTTATTTAAAGTAATCGGATGTCCTTTCACAGCTTTTACAACGACTGGTTCTTCTACTCTTACTTCTCCCATGTCTACTGTTGCAGAAACCATCTTTCCATCTTCTACGTGCAAATCAAGATATTTGATACCGCTCTTTGTTTCGATTGCGATATTTGTCTTATCTGTTAATCCTTTGTCGTAAACAAATTTTGCTACGCAACGGATGCCGTTTCCACACATCATGCCTTCGGAACCATCTGCATTATACATTGCCATTGTAAAATCTGCTACTTTAGATGGTTTGATTAAGATTAGTCCATCAGAGCCTACACCGAAATGTCTGTCACTTACTTTGATTGCAAGTTCCTCTGGGTTTTCAATTGTTTGTTCTAAACAGTTAATGTATACGTAATCATTTCCACAACCATGCATTTTTGTAAACTTCATAATTTGATTCCTCCTACTTCATTTTCAGTGTAATTTCATATTTAATATAGTATATCCAAGACCCGTTGATTGCAACCGAGTTGCAATAGTTCCACACTTTTTACCTAAAATGAAAATAGAGACAGCATTTTTTGCATGCTATCTCTACCTACTAACATTTTTTACTTCAAAATGGCTATTGAGTATGGCGGTAAGGTAATATTTTCGCCATCTAAGTCCACTTTTTCGCCATTGGCCGTTAGATATCCGCGAATGCCTTCATACCCATATTCTTCTTGGCTTAATATGACTTGTTTTGTCTCTTTGGAAAGATTATATAATAAGATCAATTTGCTACCGTTATAAGTCTTTGTAATAGCTGTGATATTCTGGTCTGTCACACTCTCTATAAGTGCCACTTTTCCTCTTGCGATTTCCGGATTTTCATTTCGAATCCTTACGGCCCGTTTATAATAATTGTAAATAGAATCCGGATCTTCCATTTGTTTTTCCACTGACTCGAAATGTTTCGTCTGCTGCTCCAGTTCGGATGGACCGACTGCCATCCCCTCACCACTGTCATTCCAATACATCGGTGCCCGCTTATTTGGATCAGCTCCGCTTCCTGTCATTCCAATCTCTTCTCCATAGTATGTAAATATCGTTCCACTACATAGAAGCGTCATTCCTGCTGCCATCTTTATTTTCTCCGGCTTATAGCCTAAGGCACTTGCTGCCCTGACCGTATCATGATTTGTAAAAAATTCTGCGTCAATTGCCTGATCATTGATTTCATGAATCGAGCTCTGGACACGTATCATATCTTTTGCAAACTGTTTTCCGTCTGCTTCTAACAAATCACTTGCAATATCGCCATCAATCTGGGAGAACTCAAAGTTAAACAAGCTGTCCACGCCACTGCGATAATATTTGACCATCGTGTAGAAATCCTGCCATGCCTCGGCAACCACATAGGCATCTTCCTTTTTCTTATGTACATAGTCACTGATATATCCAACCATTTTGGTATTTTTATCCGTGCTTCCGGAATAATATTCTTTCGCACCATCTAAGCGAAATCCATCGACTCCTAGTTCCATCCAGTAATCGATGATTGACTCGATTTCTTTTCGGACGTCCTTATTGTCTAGATTCAAGTCTGGCATTCCTTCATCAAAGTTTGCTTCATAATACCAGTCACTTCCGCTAAGCGCTACGTATCCAGCCTTATTCTTCTCTCTTGTAAAATTATAGTACGATACATATTTACAGTTTGAAGCATCTGGATTTTTTGTATTCTTTAATGTCTTTAAATAATCTGTTGCCTGTTGAAACCACGGATGTTCTTTGGCTGTATGATTTACGACAAGATCGATAATCAGCTTTATGTTGCGTTTATGACATTCCTCGATTAATCTCTTCATATCATCCAATGTTCCGTATTGCTTATCAATGGCATAATAGTCGGTCACATTGTATTTGTGATACGAAGGCGATGGCATGATCGGCATCAACCAGATTCCTGTAAATCCGAGATCCGTATCTGTGGCATCATTCCCATCGTTAATATAATCAAGTTTAGAAATCAGTCCATTGATATCACCGATTCCATCCCCATTGCTGTCACAAAATGAATACAAAAACACTTCATAATAGTTTCGATATTTATCATCCAGTATATTTAGCTCATGGTTGTATTCATACTCCTGTCCACTCGGTTTCGTAACGTCCTGCCCTTTGCTGTTACACGCAAAAAGGCTTGCCGTCATCACCGTACATAAGGCCAGGCTTGCTAACTTTCTTCCTGCTTTCATGGCACTCCCCTTCTCCAGCCAAAACAAAGTGATACACTCCATCCGCATGAATGTGCATCTTGGCTTTTCGTTTTTAGAACCCCTTTTTTAATTTACATAAACCTAAGAAAGCCGCTCTGCGAGTTTCTTAGGTTTATCGCGACAGTCGCCAAGGTAATGCAGGCATCACTTTGGCTCGCTGTTCGCGTAAATCAAAAAAAGGTAGGTACTACTCTTATTCATAGTAGCATCCTACCCTCTTTTTTTTAATATCAATAATCTTTGAAACATTATGAATTCTTTATGATTTCCTCAAAGCTTTTTTCTAAACTTTCGTTCAGCGTAATATTATATTTCTCAAATACCTTATCTAGTCCATGCATGACTTCTCTCATGTTATCGATTCTTGCATTGTTTCCCATATGGCCGATACGAATGACCTTGCCTGAGAATTCATCAAATGAGCCTGCAAGCATGATGTTATGTTCTTGTCTCATTGTCATGAGAATCTGTTCTGCCGTAATACCCTTAGGAATATCAAACACGGTAACCGTATTGGAAAATCCACTTTCCTGATGAAGCTTTAAGCCTGCCCTTCTAATTGCCTCTCTTGTGGCATTTGCAATCACTTCATGACGTGCATACAGTGTAGTGTCTTCCTTGATTAAGTCAAATGCTGCGCGCAATCCATAGATATCACTAATTGGCATTGTGTATGGGAACCATTTCTTTTCATAATACCCGTCAAATACTGTAAGGTTTGCATAGAAGGAAGCGATTTTCGTCTTTCGTTCCTTCATAGCCTTCTTCGCATCGTCACTGATTACGACAAAGGTTAGTCCCGGAGGTGCAGAAACAGCTTTTTGCGAACCTCCGCAAAGTAAATCAATTTTAAATTCGTCTACCTTTACGACTTCTCCAAACATGGCAGAGACGCTGTCCACTACTGTTAAGATGCCGTAACGTTTTAACAACGGACAGATTTTCTTGATATCATTTAACATGCCGCTTGGCGTATCACAATGTACCACTGTGGCATATTTATAGTCATGATTTCTTTCTAAGTATGCTTCTAACTTCTCCACATCGATTTCATTTTTATAATCAAAGGAAAGGATATCTGGTTTTCCGCCATACATCTTTACGAAATCGGCAAATCCTTTTCCGTAAATGCCGTTATCTAACACTAAGACTTTATCGCCTTGTTCGGTTAACGAAGCACAGGCTGCCTCAAGTCCTAGGATACCTTCTCCATCTAAAATCAGTGTCTCATTTTTTGTCTCTAAGAGGCTACTGATCAGCTCACATGTTTCTTTATAAAATTCTACAAATTCCTCATCTAAATCCGGATTGGTACATTCTAAGCTTCTTGCCCTACGTACACGTTCCGCTACCATCGTAGGACCTGGTGTCATTACTTTATACATTACATTTCTCCTTATCGAATACTATTTGCTGCCTTTTTAAGCTGTGGTGCAACAATTGCTACAACTACGATTGCCGTTCCCACTTGCAACACATTTCCAAAAATTGATAATACCGGTGTAATCCAGTTTCCATATATAACGGCTTCTGCAATATAGTATCCGACAATCTTTATTACTAATGCAGCAAGCATACCAACGATGTTCATAATTGTACTTGGTCTTTTCTCTGCTATTGCTCCTGTCACATATCCCATTAGGGAAACTGTAACTAGTGTAAATGGTGCCCACAGCGTCCAGCCAGAAAACAAATCAAACGCCGCCATTCCGATTCCGCCTGCGATAGCGCCAGTTTTCTTACCATATATAATCGCTCCAATAAAAACTGGTATGTTGCCAAGGTGCACGAGACCACCTTTTCCACCAAATGGAAGCTGAACATTAATGTTGGTGAATACAAATGTCAGTGCAATTAATACTGCTACAATTACCATATTCTTAACTTTGTCTGATCCTACTGTCTTTTCCTGTTTATTTACTTCATATGTACGATTCATAAGCGATTCCTCTCTTCTGTTTTATTGTATATGGTAAGGTGTCACTAGTATTTTGTAAACGACCAGTTTCTTCTTTTTTCGCCATGCCAGATACATACCACATGTCAAAAAAAGGGCGATCTAAGTCGCCCTTTTTTAATAAAACATTTATATAAGTAAGTAATTGTAATACGCTTTCTTTCTCTTACTCTTCTTCTTGAGCCGCAACGATTAATTCACGCAAGTCTCTTGCTTTTTCTTTTACACGTTGTGGTGCTACACGAGATGTGATAACTTGAGAAATCCAACGATTTGCTTCTGTTATGTGGTTTGTCTTATATGCAAGATCGGCTACAAGATATGAGAATGTAACCTCATCCATTCCGCACATTGGGAAATCTTCTTTCATATAAGCCTCTGAAAATCCTGCATAAGCCTTTGCTATATAAACAGCCTCCTGCTCATTTAACTCTGCAATTTTTTCAGAATGGTCAACTTCTTCCTTTTGAAGTTGTTCTGCTTCTCCACGGAATAACCAAGCAATCTTTAGACATGTATACGCCTGTTCAGAAAGCTTATCATTTTTCACCATGGAACATAATAATGCAAACTTATGTCTGCGGATAGACTCTACATAAGACAGTGTCTCATGTTCTTTTCCGCCGCCTTTGAATTTATTCGCAATTTGCTCCTTAACCTTCTGTTTTTGCACTGGTAATACAGGTTGGTCAAAAAATTTCTTTAACGCTGCATAGCCACATTCCTTGCAGAATACTACATCATATTTTAATGAATCGATATTCTGATAAACGGGTCTTAAATCCTCATCAGTAGATATTAACTTACATTTCCCTGTTTTCACTGTTTTTGCCTTAATGGTAGCGCTACAAATCGGGCATTCATATGACTTATCAAATAGTGCCTCTTTTTCTGTAAATTCTGTCAAACAAATTCACTCCCTATCTTTTGTTGTACATTTAAAACGTACATTTTCCTATTATATCATCTTTTTTCAAAAAAAACATAGGTCTTTTTTAGTGCTAAGAAAACATGGTAAAATTGTAGTTATACATAGTAAGAATTTATTTAGAATTTAGTCATTACCACGTAAGAAAGCTTTCGTACACTTACACTATAAAATAAAAACTCCATGAAAGGATGAACTGCATGTGGATTAAAAAGTTAAAAAAGAAGAAAATACACTTCTTAGTCATCGGCATCATACTTGGATTTGCAGCAATGATTCTCACCGCCTGTCTAAGCTTTAGTAACGAAGTCGACGAATACATTGACAAACAGTATGACCAAAAGGATAATGCCTGCCTAATGCTCTATGTTACAAAAGGTACGACGGATTACCTGGCTGAAAAATTAGAAAACCGAACAGATATCAAAAGCTATCGGTCCTATCGCTGTTTTCCAATTGAGAAAACACCCGTTACCCACAAGGAAACTTTAGTAAAGGACTATATCAATCCTTTCTATGCCATCATAATCGATGATTATAGTACGCTCCCATTTAAGCTTACCAAAGTCAAAGGGGATATCACTTCAAATGCTCCTAAAAAAGGAGAAGCCTGGGTACAAAATATCGTCGCAGAACAGCATGACATCAACGTATCTGATCTATTTACAAGCAACGGCTCTTCCTTAACGGTTACCACCCTTGTAAATGACACACGAAAGCCAGTTTCCATGACAACGGGCGCCTGTATGTTTATCTCAAAAGAAGACGCTCCACTGTTTTCTAATGAAAAGGAATTAGAACTGCTAAGCATTTACTCTGACACCAATCCAAACGAGCTAATGTCCTGGGTAAAAGATCAATATACAAACACCTATTATTCGCTAAGCTATGACAATCTTTCAGATATGAAGACTAAGGCCACTTTGATGACAAACCTCATATCCAAACTAGGCTCTGTCTGTGCAGTATTTATGTTCCTTGTGACGCTTGTAATTATCATATTCTTCATTAGAAATACGATACTCAACGAATTAAATTCCATTGGTATTTACAAATCAGTTGGATTTTCAACCTTTAAAATCATGGGATTTTACGAAATCCCCTATGCCATCGTGGGATTATTCTCCTTAACAGTTGGCGCTTTCTTTGGTCTACCGCTTTCGTCATTTATCGGACAGATCATTATGAAATATGTTGGCGAATACAAGTTAACGAATCACTCCTATTTTTTAGTAGTTGCCGTCATTTGTATAACCTTTAGTATTTTACTGTTTACAGTCTTTTTGGGATTGCTTCGAATCCGAAAAATCTCCCCGGTAGACGCAATTTTAGCTGGGAAGAAATCCACCAAGTCAAAACTGAAAAAGTCACTTATTAAGAATGCACATAGCTCATGCTCCATGGCAATTAACGATATCTTCAAATACAAAGGACGATCCGTCTTGATTGTTACCGTAGTCACGTTGACACTCTATATTGCCATACTGCTACTTAACATGTGTCTTAGTTTTGACCGTATGGAGAAAAATGCTCCTGGCTGGGTCTGTATGCCTGGAAGTGACTGTTTCGTAAGTCTTGATCAAAAAGCCGTAAGCCGTAAGCTTCTTGACTATATTGATTCTAGCACTTATGTAGAAAGCAAAGTGTCCGGCTGTCTAATGGGGACATTTAAAGTAGTGTCTAAAGATACCGCCATCGACTTGACCAATGCAACCATCATGAGTCTGGATACTTATGATAACGAAAAGACTGATATTACCTATACCAACGGACGTCCTCCGAAAAATCCAGAAGAAATCGCCATAGATAAACTTACCCTTACCAATACCTCTTACCGTCTTGGCGATCATATCACCCTTATCATCGAAGGTACCGAGCGGACATTTATGATTACCGGAATCTTTGACTCCATGATGGCACCATCCATATGTTTCACCAACGATGCCCTTACATTTCTTTCAGAAGAACAGTATCACACTCTTGTCGGTGTAAACTTAAAGAATCCTATGGACCTAGACACATTTACAACTGACATAAAGCAAGCTTTTTCTGATGCAAATGTTACGACGATGAAGGATATGGTCGACAATATCAAAGTTTCCGTTATGCAGATCATGATTCCTGTTACCATCATTATAATCGTCATCTTCTTTAGCTTCACACTGCTAAATATCATTAATATCATTTTGATGAACAATGCAGAGCAGCGTAGGAACTTCGGAATCATGAAGTCTTTTGGCTTTACTACTGGATATATCATTCGACGAAATGTTATTAGAATCTCGCTGCTTTCCGCGATTGGAATCGCATTTGCATTTGTATTAAATGAGCTCTTTAATACGCGTCTGTTCTCAGCCGTATTGGGGGTAAATGCCTACAAGACAGAACCGCTAGAGACCATCCTACTCCTTTGTTCAAGCATCATAACCATTACAGTCTTAGCCATCCTGTTCAGCCTGCCAATCCGTAAGACATCGCCGAAAGAGCTTATGGAAGAATAATAGAAAGAGGGAATTAAGTTATGGAAAATCAATCAAAACCAATTATTATAAAGACCGAAAACTTATGCAAATCATTTATCTTAGGGAAAAATGGTATCAACGTCCTAAAGAATATCGATTTAGAAATATATGAGGGAGACTTCACTGTCATCATGGGAAGTAGCGGATGCGGGAAATCCACTCTCCTTTATTCCATCAGTTCCATGGACCGTCCTACAAGCGGCTTAGTCACCCTTCTCGGTGAAGACATTACATCGATGAGCGAAAAACAGCTTACCATGTTTCGTAAATCCAAAATCTCCTTTGTCTTTCAGAGTATGAACCTGTTAAATGATCTGACTGCCTTTGAAAATATCGCGTATATTGGTTACAATACCGCACCAAAAGAAGAAGTAAACAAGCACACGCTTAAACTGTTAGAGGAATTTGGCCTGGCAGACCAAAAGGATAAATATCCAAGCGAATTGTCTGGCGGGCAACAACAGCGAATCGCCATCTGTCGAGCACTTATTTCCAATGCCAAAATCATATTCGGTGATGAGCCAACCGGTGCGCTTAACTCTTCCTCCGGTAGACAGGTATTGGACAGCTTGACTGACCTTAACCGTTCTGGCCAATCCATCGTTATGGTTACCCATGATTTAAAGGCTGCCATTAGAGCAAGCCGACTGCTTTATATGGCTGACGGGCGTATCCTTTCTGAATTAAAGTTAGGAAGCTATGACAAAGAACAGGAAGAGGTACGAAAAGCCTCCGTGTATGAGTTCTTAAAGCAACAAGGCTGGTAAATTTGATTAAATGGGAAGACAAATTCGCATCTTGGTCCACTTATTCTTCACACTGTCGCACTCAATCTTTCCTTGATGCTCACCCACAATATACTTGACGATCGAAAGTCCCAGACCAGAGCCTGGAACGTTTAGCGTACGCGCTTTCTCACTACGATAGAATTCGTCAAAGATCACGGGCAGATCAATGGGGTCAATTCCGACCCCGGTATCCTCCACCGTGATATAAAACATTTTCCTATTTGATTCAAACTCTACACGAATGCCGCCTTCCTTCGTATACTTCATAGAATTTGAAATCAGATTATGAATCGCCTGCTTCATTCTTTGCCCATCGATGTTTAATATAATATTCGGTATGTCATTATACGAAAATGACAGTCCTTTCTTTACTACATCGGATTTAATTTCTTCCATGAGCGCACCAAAATACTCCTTGGCATAGACTTCCTTCTTCGTAATGCTAAGTTCATGCATCTGCGCCTTGGAATGTTCCAAGATGTCATCAATCAGCTTATTTAGCATCTTGATTTTATTTAAAATAATTGTCGTATACTCTTTTTGGCGCTCTCCAGAAACGATTCCTGCATGAATCCCTTCCACATAGCATGAGATAATGGCAATCGGTGTCCGAAGATCATGAGAAATATACGCAAGCAGCATCTTTTCCTTTTTCTTCAACTTTGCCTCTTTATTTCTTGCAAATAATAGTTCTTCCCGCAACGCCTCAAAGTCATGGCAAAGAGTACCGATTTCCCCGTCATAATCATAGTTTAATTTTTGATCTAATACGCCTTCTCGAATTTGATCGGTAAGTGTATGAATTTTATCAATTGGCACAAGAATATCCTGTGCTATCATTTTGGCAAGAAAGAACACAAGCACAATAAGTACCAATAAGAGTATCCAAACGGCAAAATAAACGCCGTAATCCGTTTGTCTGAGCATTTCTAATGGTACCGATACATAAATGGTCCCTACCTGCCTTTCTTCTCTTATATACGGAACGGAATACACAAACTCGTCCGCATTGGTCTTTCCTAGGGAGGAACCAGAAATTAAGTTTAATCCAATATCCGTTCCAACCAGATATCGTTGGTCATTGGATTTAATAACCTTTCCTCTCGTATCGATTACACAATACGAATAAGGTTCCAGTTCATCAAACTTCCCTTCATTTGCCTGATATACTGCATTATGTAATAATACCGAACATGTTCCATACTGGTCATTTAGCTCACTTCTTTTTTGTAAGCTACCATAAAGCAACGCCACAAAGCATATCCCTGTGACTACAATTCCTGCTATATATAAGTAAACCTTCCGTTTCACTGTTAACTTTCCCATTTATAACCGACTCCCCATACCGTCTTGATTACATCAAACTTCTCCCGCATCAGCTTCTCTCTGATTCTTCCTATATATACTGCAATCGTATTCTCATCAATAAACTCATTATATCCCCATACTTGGTCCATAAGCTGTTGTTTTGAAAATACCTGTCCTGGTGAATCTGATAG
>CAJMNR010000070.1 GCA_905214875.1 uncultured bacterium
AATCATCACCTTCAGCACTGGATGAAATCCTGATTTCATCCAAAGCTTGTCGACTTTGTCGACAAGCTGAGAAGTGCCCGTTAATGGGCACTTCTTTTTGATTACGCGAACAACGAGCCAAAGTGATGCTTGCATGACCTTGGCGACTGTCGCAATAACCAGAGAATGGATGAAATTCGGATTTCATCCAAACAACAACAGTCCCACTTTTCGTTATAAAAACTGTATGTCCTTGCATATGATTATACAAATGCAGTAAGGAGTGGAACAGTTGAAGAAGATAATCGGGTTAGGCACATTTATTGCAGTATGTTTAGTCATCTGTTATTTCGTGGATAGAAATGCACTAAATTATAATAGCACAGAAACATATGGAGAGTACCAGGAAAGGACAGGACAGGCGTCTAAGGATACAATTGAGGAGAAGAAAAAAGAATTAGAGAGACAGAAAGTGACCAAGGAAAACGAAGACAGCAAGGTAATCAATGAAAGTGAAGAAAAGCAGAAAAAACAAAGAACGAAAAAAGCATTTCTTACTTTCGATGACGGCCCAAGCAAAAATACACCAAAAGTATTGGAAGTATTAGATAAGTATAATGCAAAAGCAACCTTCTTCATGATCGGGGAACAGATTACTCCGAATATGGAGGACATGGTAAAAGAGATGGTTGAAAAAGGGCATGTAATCGGTGTACATACCTATACTCATCAAAGAAGCAAGATGTATGCGAATAAGAAAGCATGCCTTGATGATATTAAGAAAACATATAACCGGCTGATCGAGGTAACTGGTGTGACGCCTACCCTCTATCGTTTCCCATATGGTAGTGCAAACTGCTATATCTCAGGGTATTGTAATGAGGTAATCCGCGATTTGAAGTCGATGGGACTTGAATATGTAGATTGGAATGTGTCTGCAGAAGACAGCGTTGGAAACCCAACGAAAAGCTCGATTCTAAAGAATACATCCACATTTAAGAATTACATCGAGCCTGTCATCTTATTACATGATGGACAGGGGAATAAGCTGACAGCCAATACGCTAGATACCATTATGAAACGGATTCAGGATGCGGGCTATGAGTTTGGGACTCTAGATGAGAGAAGCACGCTATATCAGTGGCATCATGACTGGCAAAAATAACGGGAATAGTTTGTTTCATAGTAACGAAATAGGAAGTAACACATAGATTATATAAAAGGAATAAATGAGGTAAGTATGAAGAGAAATATTATTTACCCTGCGGATATAAGCCTGCAATCGTTAGGTGGTTTAAAAGTGAATGTAACTTCGCTTCTTCAAGCAAGTCCTATTGCAGGTGCAACTGTCACAATTACTGCCACGAATCAACCAGGAACAGTGTTAGAACAATTAAAAACGGATGTTAATGGAAAGATAGAAACAGTACAATTAAGTGCACCTAATATTCAATATAGTTTGGAACCATCACCAGAGCAGCCATATTCGCAGTATGATGTTAGGATTGAATGTCCGGGATATGAGGGCTTCTTTATACAAGGGGTACAGGTACTTCCAGAAGTAATAGCAATCCAAGAAGCTAGGCTTATCCCAAGATCTGATAGGCAAGGACAGTCTAGTGGTAATGAAGATTTGTCCATTGGACCAAACGTTTTATTTGGAGATTATCCACCAAAGATTGCAGAGGCTGAAATCAAACCAACAGATAGCAATGAAATCGTATTATCTCAAGTTGTAATCCCAGAGTTTATTGTTGTTCATGATGGGCAGCCAAAAGACACCAATGCAGAGAATTATTATGTTAAGTACAAAGATTATATAAAGAACGTTGCTTCTAGTGAAATTTATGCAACATGGCCAGAGGCTACGATACAGGCCAATGTACTTGCAATTCAGTCATTTACCTTAAATCGTGTTTACACAGAATGGTATCGAAATAAAGGATATAACTTTACGATTACTTCTTCAACGGCATATGATCACAAATTTATCCCAGATCGAAACATTTTCAATACGATTTCCGACATTGTAGATACAATCTTTAGTAATTATTTATCGTTTCCAAATGTAAAACAACCAATACTTACACAATATTGCGATGGAAGACAGGTAAGCTGTCCTAACTGGATGACGCAGTGGGGTTCCAAGGCTCTTGGTGACCAAGGATATTCTGCAATTGAAATTCTTAGAAATTACTATGGACAGTCCATGTATATTAATACTGCAGATGAAATTTCAGGAATTCCATCTTCATGGCCAGGAGTTCCATTGGAAATTGGATCCAGAGGAGAAAAAGTTCGCCAGCTTCAAAATCAGCTTAATGTTATTTCAGGAGCTTATCCGATGATACCAAAGGTTGCAGAGGATGGAGTATATGGAGAGTTAACGGCAGAGGCAGTTTCCGTATTTCAGAGAATCTTTGATATGGCAGAGACTGGTATTGTGGATTTTAAGACTTGGTATAAAATCAGTGCCATTTTTGTTGCAGTCAGCAGAATCGCAGAACTGAGTTAGCCAATGGTTAAGAATGAATAGATACGCATACTATGCAAGCGTAAAAATTGGATAGTATGCGTACTTTCGTTTATAAATTCTTTTGATTCATAAGGTCTATGAATGAGTTTTATGTGGTGTGCTAATAGGAAAATATAGGGAAAAAGAAAATGCAAAAATGTCGAAAAAAAAGACTTGCCATATAAGAATCGTTATGATACACTTATGACAATTTAGGATTAAGGCAGAGTAATAAAAAAGAAATCTTCTTTTTTTTTGCGTATTTTTCTAAATCCACATAGAAAATCAAAAGAAAAAAGAAAGGAATAGGTGTGAATATGAAAGCTTTTCTAATACTAGAAGATGGAACAACTTTTACAGGCACAAGCATTGGATCGACTCGCGAAGTAATCAGTGAGATCGTATTTAATACTTCCATGACTGGTTATTTGGAGGTCCTTACTGATCCAAGTTATGCTGGGCAGGCGGTAGTAATGACTTATCCGCTTATTGGTAATTATGGTGTTTGCTACGAAGATATGGAGTCAAAAAAGGCATGGCCAGACGGCTATATCGTAAGAGAAGTAGCAAGACGAGCAAGCAACTTTAGATGCGAAGACGGATTAGAAAAATTTTTGATTGACAACGATATTCCTGGAATTGCGGGAGTAGATACAAGGGCATTAACTAAGATTTTAAGAGAAAAAGGTACAATGAACGGTATGATTACCACGAATGAGTCTTTTGATCTTAATGAGGTAATAGCAAGAATAAAAGAATATAGCGTAACTGGTGTAGTTGAAAAAGTAAGTCAAAAAATGAAAACTACATATAAGCCAGGGGATCTGGGAACAGACCAGGACAACGTTAATGGTTTTAAAGTAGCTCTTATGGACTTTGGTTCAAAGAACAACATTGTAAGATGCTTATTAAAACGTGGTTGTGAGGTGACTGTTTATCCAGCCCTGACAAACGCCGAAGAAATAATAGATGATGCGCCAGATGGTATCATGTTAAGTAACGGCCCTGGAGATCCAGCGGAATGTGTTTCTATTATTAAAGAAATCAAGAAGTTATTTGACACTGATATCCCAATCTTTGCAATCTGTCTAGGACACCAGTTACTTGCATTAGCAAACGGCGCAAAGACACATAAAATGAAATACGGACACAGAGGTGCTAATCACCCAGTGAAAGACCTAGAGACAGGAAGAGTCTATATCTCCTCACAAAACCATGGTTATGTAGTAGATGAAGACAGCTTAGATCCTGCCATTGCAGAAACAAGCTTTATCAATGTTAACGATAAGACGGTAGAAGGTCTTCATTATTTAAATAAAAATGTATTTACTGTACAGTTCCATCCAGAAGCATGTGCAGGACCAAAAGACAGTGAATTCTTATTCGACAGATTTATTCAAATGATGGAGGTGTGCAAATAATGCCAAAGATTGAAAGCATTAAAAAAGTATTAGTAATCGGATCTGGTCCAATCGTAATCGGACAAGCAGCAGAATTTGACTATGCAGGTACACAGGCTTGCCGTTCCTTAAAAGAAGAAGGAATCGAAGTAGTACTTATCAATTCTAATCCTGCAACAATCATGACAGATAAAGATATTGCAGATAAAGTATATATTGAGCCACTTACAGTAGAAGTAGTGGAACAATTAATCTTAAAAGAAAAACCAGATAGCGTACTCCCAACATTAGGAGGTCAGGCTGCACTTAATATTGCAATGGAGCTTGAAGAATGTGGATTCCTAAGAGAAAACAACGTACGCTTAATCGGTACAACCTCTCTTACAATCAAAAAAGCAGAAGATCGTCTTGAATTTAAAAATACAATGGAGAAGATTGGGGAGCCAGTTGCAGCCAGTTTAGTAGTTGAACATGTAGAAGACGCTATTGCATTTGCAAATGAAATCGGTTATCCAGTCGTAATTCGTCCAGCATATACATTAGGCGGAAGCGGCGGCGGTATCGCACACTCCGAAGAAGAGTTGGAAGAAATCTGCTCCAACGGACTAAGACTCAGCCGTGTAGGACAATGCCTGATCGAAAGATGTATCGCAGGATGGAAAGAAATTGAATACGAAGTAATGCGTGATGGAGCAGGAAACTGCATCACAGTATGTAACATGGAAAACTTAGATCCAGTAGGTGTTCATACAGGTGATAGTATCGTAGTAGCACCAAGCCAGACATTATCCGATAAAGACCATCAGATGCTTCGTACCTCTGCCTTAAACATTATCAGTGAATTAAACATCACTGGTGGATGTAACGTACAGTACGCATTAAACCCAGAATCCTTTGAATACTGTGTAATCGAAGTAAATCCTCGTGTAAGCCGTTCTTCCGCATTGGCTTCCAAAGCAACAGGATATCCAATCGCTAAGGTTGCAGCAAAAATTGCGTTAGGATATACATTAGACGAAATCAAAAATGCAATCACAGGAAAGACTTATGCAAGCTTCGAACCAACACTTGATTACTGCGTTGTTAAGATTCCAAGATTACCATTTGATAAGTTCATCATGGCAAAGAGAACGCTTACAACTCAGATGAAGGCAACTGGTGAAGTCATGAGTATTGCCACAAACTTCGAAGGTGCATTAATGAAAGCATTACGTTCTCTAGAACAGCATATCGACAGTTTGGCAACAGATGAATATAAAGAATTAACGACAGAAGAAGTAATCGAAAAATTACAAGTCGTTGATGACCGAAGAATCTTCGTAATTGCAGAAGCAATCCGAAGAGGAGTAAGCTATGAAGAAATCCATGCAATCACAAAAATTGATGAGTGGTTTATTGATAAAATTGCAATCTTAGTAGAAATGGAACAACAGTTAAAATCAGAAGAGCTTACGACAGACTTATTAGCAGAAGCAAAACGTCTTGAGTTCCCAGATAAAGTAATCGCTGCATTTACAGGAAAGACCGAAGAAGAGATTAAAGCAGTTCGTTATCAAGAGGGAATCACGAAAGCATTCAAGATGGTTGATACTTGTGCTGCTGAATTTGAAGCTTCCACTCCTTACTATTATGGAACATTTGGAAACTACTGCGAAGTAGACCCATCAAGCGATAAGAAGAAAATCTTAGTCTTAGGATCTGGACCAATCCGTATCGGACAAGGAATCGAATTCGATTACTGTTCCGTACATGCAACATGGGCTCTTAAGAGAAAAGGTTATGAAACAATTATTGTAAATAACAATCCTGAAACAGTAAGTACGGATTTCGATATCGCGGATAAGCTTTACTTTGAACCATTGACACCAGAAGATGTTGAAAACATTGTAAGACTTGAAAAACCAGATGGAGCGGTTGTACAGTTTGGTGGACAGACAGCAATCAAGTTAACAGAAAGCCTTTTAAAGATGGGGGTTAAAATTCTAGGAACAAGCGCTGAAAATGTAGATGCTGCAGAAGACAGAGAGTTATTTGATGAAATCCTAGAACAATGCTGTATCCCAAGACCACAAGGTAAGACAGTATTTACAACAGAAGAAGCTTTAAAAGCAGCAAACGAATTAGGATATCCTGTATTAGTTCGTCCATCCTACGTACTTGGTGGACAGGGAATGCAGATTGCCATCAACGATCAAGATGTTGTGGAATTCATGAACATCATCAATCGTCAAGTACAGGAACATCCAATCTTAGTAGATAAATACTTAATGGGAAAAGAATGTGAAGTCGATGCAGTTTGTGACGGTGAAGACATCTTAATCCCAGGAATCATGGAACATATTGAACGAGCAGGAATTCACTCTGGTGATAGTATCAGTGTATATCCAGCACAGACAATCTCAGATAAGAGTAAACGAATCATCGAAGACTACACAAGAAAGCTTGCTAAGAGCCTTCATGTTATTGGACTTATTAACATTCAGTTCATCGTATTTGGAGAAGAAGTGTATGTAATCGAAGTAAATCCTCGTTCCAGCCGTACAGTTCCATACATCAGTAAGGTAACAAGCATTCCAATCGTTGATCTTGCAAGCCGTGTAATCCTTGGTGAAAAGATTAAAGATATGGGATATGAACCAGGCTTAGCACCTGAAAGCGAATATATCGCAGTTAAGATGCCAGTATTCTCCTTTGAAAAATTACGTGGAGCAGATATCAGCCTTGGACCTGAAATGAAATCAACTGGTGAATGTTTAGGAATCAGTAAAGACTTCCATGAAGCATTATACAAAGCCTTTATTGGAGCAGGAATCTGTCTTCCAAAACATAAGAAGATGATCATGACAGTAAAAGATGCAGATAAATTAGAAGCAGTAGAAGTTGGTCGAAGATTTAAAGCATTAGGTTATGATATTTTTGCAACAAGAAGTACAGCAAGAGTATTAAATGAAAATGGAGTGTTAGCATTCCCAGTAAATAAATTAGACCAGGAAGCACCAACACTTATGGATTTATTGTTAGAGCATAAGATTGACCTTGTAATTGATACACCAACAAACGGAAGAGATAAATCAAGAGATGGTTTCTTGATCCGAAGAGTATCGATTGAAACAGGAGTAACTTGCCTCACATCACTTGATACGGCGAATGCATTATTAACAAGTTTAGAATCTGTAAAAGACGGAGCATTATCCTTAATCGATATAGCGACGATATAAGAAAGAAGACCGAAACAAGACTAAAAAAATAGTCCTGTTTCGGTCTTTGCTTTTTGTTGATATGTATAGAATAAAGGAATATAATGAAATTATAAGTGGCAAAAGTACGTATAGGAGGTCTTGTAATAAAATGAGAACAGATGGAAAGAAAATTATGGGGGTTTTCTTAGTACTATCCGGAATCATTTTGTCTGCGGGATGTTCCGGAGGAGAAAAGTCAACTACTTCCACGGAAAAGACCGTCATTATAGCGAAAAACAGTGACAATGGAAATCAGCCGGAGGAGTATTACCTTGGGGCAAATCAGGAAGCCGACTCGAACGTAAATATCAATATAAATAGGCTAGGATATCGAAAACAGGATGAAAAGATTGCGGTTGTGCGAAATTATAGCGGACAAAGTAAATTTGATGTTTTAAGTGAAGAAGGAAAAGTAGTGTATTCGGGATACTTAGAGACTGCACAAATGAGCAGTATGTATGACGAAGCCATATACTATGCGGACTTTTCAGATTTAAAGAAAGAAGGTACCTATTACATAATGTGTGGAGACGACGCGGCTTCACCTATTTTCGACATAAACAACCATGTGTATCAAGAGCTTGAACGGTTAGCAGCGCGTCCATTTATGGAAAAGACTTCAGTAAACGTAAAAGGAATCGTGATCGAAACGCAAAAGAAACAAAATGTATCCGGCGGATGGTATATTGATTCTGATAATAGCCGATATGTCGTAACATCAACAGTCGCGTTAGCAAACCTCTGGAATCTAAAGGATTATTATAAGAAGAGTAAGCTGATCGTGAAAAATGGAAAAACTGAAGAGACTATAGACGTGGCAAAGCAATGCAAAGAAGAAGTTCGATGGCTGCTTAAGATGCAGGATATGACATCCGGAGGAGTCTATCATAAAGTTTCAATAAATGGGGAAGGAACGGAGCAGACCCCTTATATTTCAAGAGTTTCTACTTGTGCCACAGCCGATTTTGCGGCAGTGATGGCAAAAGCCTCAATGAAATATGCCAAAGAAGATAAGAATCTATCGAATCAATGTATTAAGGCTGCAAAGCTAGCGTGGGAGTACCTGGAGGCGCACAAAGACAATCAAGTCTTTTCTAATTCTAATGGTATAAAAAGTAGGGAATATAGTGATACTTCGGATGCCGACGAACGATTGTGGGCCGCTGTTGAACTGTATCTGGCAACAGGAGACGAAGGCTTTTTAGAACGGATTGAGCAATATATGTCGACAACGTCTACAATCGACTTTGGCTGGCAAAATGTAAGCGGATTTGCACTTTTCGATTTCTATGTCGGAGAGGATAAGAAAAATACGAGTTTATTTGAAAAGGTAAACGAAAAATTACAAAAAGAAGTGGCGAATTCCTTGAAAGGACTAGATTCCGGAGAATTAATCAATGAAGAGTATGCTAAAGAAAAGACACAATATGTCATTAATCGAGGTGCACTTTTATCATTGATGGAAAAGGTCGATGCAAATAAGAAGCTTAAGTATTCGGTAGGTGTAAAGCATTATCTGGACTATATATTGGGATTAAATGAGCGTTCCAATAATTCACTTTCAGGTATGACAGATGAGAAGGAAGAACAGTCATTAGATATTTCTTCTGCATTGTTACTAATGTTACAAAATATTGCAAAGTGACTTATATAAGTTTGTTGTTAATTGGAAAATGTTGTGATATAATAGGAAAAACGGCTATAATGAGGTAGGTTATGATTGAAAACATAAATATCCTAGAGAAGAACGAACGAATAAATAAAAATACATATGCAATGAAAATTAGTAATTATGCATTCGAGGCAATCTGCAAAAAGAAGGACGTCAATGAGTCGATTGATGAATTGCTTTGTCAGGCGGGAAATAGCTTGGTCTTTGATTCCATTCATGTCTATGAGTTTATACACGACAATCAAAAACTCGTAAATACATTTTCCTGGAGTAGGAAAGAGATGTTTACGGCAGCAGAGTCAAACTTCGACTACACAGTAGTGAAGTCGTTTTTAGAAATGCATAAAGAGGAAGATCTTATTTCGCTATTAGAAATTGAATCTCCTACTCATTTGGAGCGGGCATTTTTGCATGGTTATGGTGCCGTGGATAAAGAGCAGATACTTGTTGCTGCAATCATTGAGGATGGACAGAATAAGGGCTTTGTCTCCTTTGAACGATATCATTTTAGGGCACTGTCTTATTTGGAAAAACGTAATCTTATTACAACAGTAAACGTATTAGGAGCCTATCTAATTAAGCTACGTGTATTCGAGAAAATACGTCAAAAACTTGATTTTATGAAGAATTTCGATATGCTTACAAAGCTACCAACCCTTCATAAGTTTAAAAAAGACGTAAAGGCAATATTGGAAAAAAATAAAGAAGGGCTATATGCAATTGTATACATAGATTTTAAAAATTTTAAATATATTAATGAGTCGATTGGGGAAGAGGCAGCTGACCAAATTCTTGTCGATTTTGGAAAGAGTCTAAAAGAACAGTATGCTACACTAAATTGCATTGGACGAGTAGAGTCGGATCGTTTTATTGCGTTACTACCTTTTACGAAGGAAAATGAGTTAAAACGTCAAGTCCAGCAAAATAATGATTATTTTCGTAAGGAAATGAAGAAGAAAAGCGTTGTCAATAATGTGACGTTATGTGCTGGAATTTGTCCTATTCGCTTTGGCGATGATATTAATGTTGCCATTGATAATGCAAACTTAGCAAGAAAGAGCATAGGAGATGGACAGCAGACAAACTGCAAGTTATTTGACCAGGAAATTAAGAATAAAATCCATAAGGAAATCGAGATTGAAGATTGTATGGAATCAGCCTTAGAAAATGGAGAGTTTGTCGTTTATCTTCAGCCAAAGATCAATCTGGCTACCGAAGAAATATCGGGAGCGGAGGCGTTGGTGCGTTGGCAGAAATCAGAGGAACAAGTGATGGCGCCAAATGAATTTATTCCGATTTTTGAACGAAACGGTTTCATTGTACAGCTAGACTATTTCATTTATGAAGAAGTGTGTAAGTTGCTATATCGGTGGAAGATGGAAGGTAGAAGAATCATCCCGATTTCTGTCAATGTTTCTCGCATTCATTTAAATGATGATCAATTTATTATGAAATTGAAACAATTAGTAGAAGCTTATGAGATTCCGGCAAGCTGGTTGGAACTAGAACTTACCGAAAGCATATTCTTAGATGATAAAGAAGCTGCTCTTTCTACAATGAACACATTGCGTGAGTATGGATTCTATGTTTCGATTGATGATTTTGGTGCAGGATATTCTTCTCTAAATCTTCTAAAGGATATGAATACTGATGTGTTAAAGTTAGATAAAGAGTTCTTTAGAACAGGTGCAATGAATCGAGAGGATAAGATTATTGTGTCGAGCATTGTTAGTATGGCCAAACAGCTGAATATGAAAGTGCTGTCAGAAGGCATAGAAACAAAAAGCCAGTCGGAATTTTTAAGGTCGATAAACTGCGATATGGCACAAGGGTATTTGTTCAGCAAACCTGTTCCAGTACCGAAGTTTGAGAGGTTATTAGAGGCATAATTGAAATTTGTGTATTATACCATAATTTTCATGAATTTCTTGACAATGGCAATTATATTGGGTAAAATATTTGATGTAATGCAGTTGTGGCGGAATTGGCATACGCGCATGGTTCAGGTCCATGTGAGAGCAATCTCGTGAGGGTTCAAGTCCCTTCAACTGCAGTAATTAAGAAGCCTTGTATACTCCTAGAATTGGAGTGTGCAAGGCTTTTTCGATTAATAGAAGTTTTGCGAAATAAAACATACTATTTTCATGGATTTGTAAAAAATGAAGCATACGATAGTAACATCTAGCACATATTATATAAATAAGCATAAAGTGCGAGGAGGCATTCCGTATGACAAGAAAGAATCAGTTGAACTATGTACTTAGGGCAGTGTATCAAAAAGAGGAATGTACCAAGAAGGAGTTAAAGGACTATTGCATTAGTCATAAGGTAGCAGCAGATGAAAACGTGTTTTTGGATTTATTAAAGGAACTAAATGATAGAGGCTGCATTGACATAAATAATGAGAACAGCAAAGTCTTTTTTAAAAAGCCTTTATGTAAGGATCATTTTGCAGCAGGTATGAATTTCTTCGGAACGAAAGAAAAAGTGTTTTATGTACCCGATTAGTTTCCTAATCGGGTACATAAAACCGCTCCGCTAAGGATGCACACTCAGGGGAAAGG
>CAJMNR010000071.1 GCA_905214875.1 uncultured bacterium
TGTTAATGGATGTACATGTCCAAGTTTGTCATTAAGTCAATAAAAAATTCTGCAACATTATTAATGATCCAGTGACCACATAAAATAATTACAATAAAAATTGAAATTAATTTAGGAACAAACGTAAGCGTCTGCTCTTGAATCGATGTGACAGTCTGAAAAATACTAATTGTCAAACCGACGATTAATGAAACGATTAACAACGGCGCAGATGACTTAATAATAATCCAAATTGCTTTATAAGCAATTTCCATAACGGTTGTATCTGTCATACTTAACACTCCTTACCATACTAATAGAAGGTCTGAACGACCTGTCCAATAATCAAGTTCCATCCGTCTGCTAAAATAAACAATAATAACTTAAACGGCATCGCAATTGTCGTAGGTGGTAACATCATCATACCCATTGACATAAGTGTAGAAGCTACAACCATATCAATGATAATAAATGGTATATAGATCAAGAAACCAATAATAAACGCCGTTCTAAGCTCACTAATTATGAATGCTGGAATTAACGTCGTTGTTGGAATATCTTCCAACTCTTCGATGTTATCCGCATCAACGTCTGCGATATTTAAAAACAGCTTGATATCTTTACGATTTGTCTGTTCAAACATAAAACTACGAAGTGGCTGAAGACCCTTATCAAATGCCTCCTCTTGTGTAATCTCACCATTTTGTAACGGCTGGATTGCTTCCGTGTTAATCTTTGTAAACGTCGGAGCCATGATAAAAAATGTTAAGAATAGTGCCAAACCAATTACAACTTGATTTGGAGGTGTTGAGTTAGTACCAAGCGCCGTTCTCGTAAAATGTAGAACGATTATGATTCTAGTAAAACTAGTAACCATAATTAAAATTGATGGTGCTAAACTAATCACTGTTAATACTAATAAGATCTGTAAAGTACTCGATAGACTTGCACTTCCAGCATTAGAAGTAATATTCAAATTAAAATCATTATTCGATTTTCCAGTATCTGAAGTCTGATTTGTTGCTGTAGTCGTCTTGTTCGTAGAACTGGCATAAGCTGTTGTACCGCCAAACGCAGTAATGGAACATACTAAGACGAAAGTAAACAGAATTATCTTAAGTGTATTACACTTTACTAATTTTTTTGCATTCATCAATTGTCTTACTCTTCCTTTTTGTCCTTATACATTTTCAGTAACTCCCTAAAAGTCGTCTGAGACTTTTCTTCATGAGAAAAGTCCAAACTCTCTTCATTTAAATCGGTTAGGAACTCAATGTGGTCCTTAGTAACTCCAAGTGACATCACTTTATCACCCATTTTAACAATGTACAAATGACTTGTTTGGTTTAAACGATAAACTTCTAGTACCTTGATATTCTTTGCCTTTTGTATATTTAGTCCAGCTTTTGAAACAAACTTCGTGCTGTAATAACAAGCAACTATGATTGCTATAAAAACTAATACTAATACTAATAAGTCCCATATTCCCGGTATGCCCGATGTCGATAAAATTACTAAGTTCCCCACCTTTAAGTTGCCTCCATTTATTAGCCGATTGCCTTTTTAACTGCTTCTAAAACACGATCCGCTTGGAAAGGTTTTACGATAAAATCTTTTGCTCCAGATTGGATAGACTCGATAACCATAGCTTGTTGTCCCATTGCAGAACACATGATAATTGAAGCATTAGGATCAGATGCTTTGATTGCTTTAAGTGCTTGAATACCATCTAATTCAGGCATTGTAATATCCATTAAAACTAAATCTGGCTTTAATTCATTATATTTATCAATAGCCTTTTGACCGTTTTCAGCCTCTCCTACTACGTTATATCCATTTTTCGATAAAATATCTTTAATCATCATTCTCATAAAAGCTGCATCGTCAACAATAAGTATGTTTTTCGCCATAATAATTTCTCCTATCTATTTTAAAATTTCTGTTACTCGGATACCGAAGCTTTCTTCGATTACTACTACTTCACCTTTAGCAACACGTTTTCCATTTACTAATACGTCAATAGGCTCGCCTGCTAATTTATTAAGTTCAATAATCGTACCTGGTGCAAAATCAAGAATTTCCTTGATTGATTTATTAGTGCGTCCAAGCTCAACTGTAACTTCTAGTGGTACATCCATGATTAAATCGATGTTTTCTTGTTGACCCATCGGATTAATCTGAGTATTAAATGGTTGGAATTGTGCTGGTGCAACATTAACTTCCTGTCCCATAAATGGTGCTGCCTGCATATTCATTTGCTGTGGCTGCATCATTGGGTTACCCATCATCTGCTGATTCATCATAGGTGCTCCTCCCATCATAGGATTAGCTCCCATTTGATTCATCATTGGTTGGCCCATTTGTGGAGCCTGAGCAGTTTGTTCCTGCATTGGTGCAGGTGCTGGTGCTGGAGCTTCTTGCGCTGGTGCAGCGTGTGCTCCAAGTTCCTGATGAGTAAATTTATGATATAAATCTTGAGCGAAGTCTGTAGAATAGATCTGCATGATTTCGCTGTCGACAAGATTTTCAATTTCCATTTTAAAAGCTACTTTTACAAATGGTTCTTTGCATAATGGGTACATTAAGTCGATATTTTCTTCAAGAGAAACTCTGTGAGCTTCTGGTGGACTGATATCAACTGTACGTTCAATCATGCTTGATAATGAAGTAGATGCACTACCCATCATCTGATTCATAGCTTCAGAAATAGCACTTAAGTGTAAATCTGTAACTTCTCCATCAATGTTTGTTCCATCGCCGCCCATCATAAGGTCAGCAATAATCATAACATCTCTTTCTCTAAGGATTAAAACGTTATTTCCATCTAGTCCGTCAATATATGAAATTTGAATATATACACATGGTTTATCAAATTGATCTTTGATACGTTCCCATGTTGTTTGCTCCACTTTTGGAGTTGTGATTAATACTTTACGGTTTACAAGCTGTGACAGCGTTGTAGCCGAAGTACCTAAACTAATATTAGAAATTTCGCCAATTGCATCTTTTTCTTCTGTAGTTAATGTATCTACTGTGTTTTCTTCACTAATAGTTTCCCCTGCCTCAGCAGCTTCTACTGCCTCCGCATCTACGTCATCCGAAGATATACTATTTAACAGCGCATTAATTTCTTCTTGAGATAACATACCATCCATTTTGCTATTCCTCCTCGATAATTGATGTTACCCTTACGGCATAGCTTTCATTTGATGAGCCCGGTAACGCAGTAAACTTCTTGACATTACCAACATACACGTCTAATTCATCATCGATTCTTGTATTTAATCGGATGATATCTCCTTTTTGTATGTTCACAAAATCAGTTACTGAAATTGTACTCTTTCCTAAAATTGCGCGTATAGGTATTCTTGCTCTAGAAATTGCTGTTTCTATCACATCGTGATATGCTTCTTTATCTTGTGTTCGAATATTAGAATACCAGAACTTCGTATTTAACTTATCAATGATTTCTTCTACACATGAATATGGTATACATACATTCATAAGTCCTTCTACATTTCCGATTTTAATATTCATCGTGATGATTGAAGTCATTTCATTCGGTGATATAATCTGCGCAAACTGTGAATTTGTCTCAATTCGTTCTAATCTTGGATTTAGTGGTAAAACACTCTGCCAAGGTTCTTTTAACAAATTAGTACATACATTCATAATTCGCTCTAGAATACTGAGTTCGATTTCTGAGAAATCCCTTGTTTTCTCAAGTGGCACACCATTGCCGCCTAACATTCTATCTACGACTGTATACCCGATATTTTCCGCTAGTTCAATAATAATGTTACCTTCTAAAGGAGCGAAATCAACGATACCTAAAATTACCGGATTCGATAACGCATTGGAGAATTCCGAATACGTTACTGCCTCTGAGTTCATAACTTCTATTGATACATTTTTTCTTAAATATGCAGGTAAGTTCGTCGATAATAATCTCGCATAGTGATCAAAGATTATTACCAACGTACGCAAATGTTCTTTCGAGAATTTGGAAGGTCTTCTAAAGTCATAATTCTTAACTTGCTTATCTTCTGTGGTTTTCATTTCATCTGCATCAATTTCACCACTAGATAGTGCTGCAAGCAGATTGTCAATCTCGCTTTGGGATAAGACATCTCCCATTTATGTCACCCCCTAGGTGAGTTTTTTTGTTTTTTCCCTAAAATTCGTAATATACTTATATTACCACATGATTCACGTAAAATAAAGATTAAGTTATTGGTATCTTAAATTTGAGAAGCTTACGCTCACAAAACAATCTGCATTTGAGAATAATTGGCTTACGCCGTCAATAACTTTTTGTTTAATTTCATCTTGTTTTTCAGTTACTTCATCCATTGTGTATTCATTGAATACTTTGGATACTACATCATTGATGCTTGTCTGATATGTTGCAATATTAGCACTAACATCTTTGTAAGATTCAGCTTTCTTATTAAGTGTAAAACTAATAGAATCAATTGCTACGTAACGAACTTTTCCATCAGACCCTTTTTTAAGAGTACCACTAAATTTGTTTTCAAGTGTGTAGTTTTCTTTGTCATCAATTCCAAGATTGCCATAACCAGCTTCTTGAAGATTACCCAAATCTAGGTCTACAGCATTTGATACTTTTGTCACTAAAGTGTTTACTTTATTAAGTGATGGTACCATTGCAAATAAGATGATTCCAGTTAACACTACATTCAATCCAACTAAAGCCATGATAATAATTGATGTAATATTTTTTTTCATTTCCTGTCTCCTATCCTTCGTTGCTTAATTCATTGTAAATCTTGAATTCTACACGGCGGTTCTTTGCTCTTCCTTCTGCAGTAGAGTTATCAGCAATTGGCTCATATTCGCTACGTCCAGATGGCTCGATGTTTCTTCCCTTAAGATTACATTCATCGATTAAGTACTCTGCCACTGCATTTGCACGGGCAGTTGATAACTGAAAGTTGTTATCATAAATTGCCTTGCTAGACATCGGAACATTATCCGTATGACCTTGAATCTTGATTAATTGACTGTCATAAACTTTAAGGATTTGTCCCACTTTATTTAAGACCTTATAGGAATCGCTCTTTACTTCTGCTCTTCCTGAATCAAATAAGACCGCACCGTACATTGAAATTTTTACATATTGATAGTTCTCATCGATACCTACCGAAACATACTGATCAATTTTATTTTTTTCAATTAAGCCGCTAATCTTTTCATACATTGCCTCAGTTTCTTTTTTCTGCTCTTCAAGCAAGATTTCTTTGGCACTGTCTACAGAAGAAGGTGTTTCTGATTGATCATTGCTTTCATCTGAATTTCCTTGATCATTAAAGTCTTCTCCAATATTTTCAAGCTGACTTACGCCGTTGGAGATAAGCTCCCCGTCGTGAATTCCTGTAGAGCCGCTATCAAAAATACTAAAGCTGTTCGTCATAGAACTGACAACCTGTTCCCATTTCTCAGCATCTACAGTTGACATAGAGAATAGTAAAACGAAGAAACAGAGCAATAAGTTCATTAAATCACTAAACGTGGCCATCCACGCTGGTGATCCTTTTGGAGCATCTTGTTCCTTTTTTCTTGCCATTTTACTCACCATCCTCCGTTGCAATTAATTCACGTTTACTTGGAATTAAGAAAGATTTTAATTTTTCTTCAATTACACGAGGATTTTCACCTGCTTGAATTGATAATAACCCTTCCACCATAACTTCTTTCATCATGATTTCTTGTTCAGAGTTAACTTTTAATTTTGTCGCTACTGGAGTCGCAATCCAGTTTGCAATAAGAGAACCATAGAATGTAGTAACTAAGGCTGTAGCCATACTTGGTCCGATTGAACTTGGATCATCGAGTTTCTTTAACATGTTTACAAGACCGATTAATGTACCGATCATACCCCATGCAGGACCCATCGATGCGAAGTTTTCCCAGAACCCAATTCTCTTTTTGTGACGTCCTTCGATACAGGACAATTCTGTTTCCAGAATATTTCTTACTAATTCAGGATCCGTACCATCTACGATAAGAAGAATACCCTTCTTTAAGAATGGATCCTCTAAGGAACTTGCCGCTTCTTCAAGTGCAAGTAACCCTTCTTTTCTTGCAGTATTTGATAATCCAATAATCTGTTTAATGGTTTCAGGAATATCAATCGATGGTGTTTTCATAATAAGCGTAATGCTCTTCATACTCTGAATGTAATCAGGAATTGATTCACTCATTGTAAGCAACGCTGTAAAGGTACCACCGAACGTGATTATGATTGACATCGGATCGAAGAAGTTCCCTAATGCCGCTACCCCTTGATCACCAGATATGATACCAAGAACAATCAACGCTATACCTACTACAATACCTAAAATTGAAGCTAAATCCACATTTTTCACCTACCCAGTGTTTTATCGTTCCTGTGCATTACACAGATTTTTAGTATTCGGGGAAATGGACGCCCATTCCCCGATTGGTGCTTTAGGCACCATTTATGTTAATCATTAACTTATCCCTGTAAGCTAATTACTAACGTTTTAAGTTGATTAATTCTTCAAGCAATGAATCTGAAGTTGTAATGATTCTTGAGTTTGCTTGGAACCCTCTTTGAGTTGTAATCATTTCTGTAAACTCTGCTGATAAATCTACGTTGGACATTTCAAGAGCACCACTAGTTAAGCTTCCGCCACCTACTGTTGCATCTTTACCAATACCATCAAATGTACCTGAGTTTAATGTTTCAGCAAATAAATTGTCACCTACTGCTTCAAGACCTGCAGGGTTAGCAAATGATGTTACTGCAATTTGTCCAAGAAGTACTGTACTTCCGTTATCGTAAGAACCATAGATCTTACCAGAATTATCAATAGAAAGACCTGTCATTTCACCACTTGTCTTACCAGCATTATTTCCTTGTGGATCTCCAGCTGTTGCAGAGATAGCAGATGTTCCGCCATTTGCAAACATAGTCATTGTGGAGAAGTCCATTTTGATTGGGCTGAAGTTTCCACCAGAAAGTTCAAAGTTAATTGGATCTTTGGAACCATTAATACTTTCAAACTTACCTGTGCTAGAATTAAACTTTAATGTAGCAGCATTTGTAGCTAAAGTTGGCTTACCAGTTTTTTCATCTACCGCTGTAGCTTTGATATTATTTGAAGTACCGAAGTTGAAACTTGCATTAGATGCAACATATTTGCTATCTGCATCACTCCAAGTAGAGAAAATAGAATCTCCATTTACATCAAGTACGTCTGTTACAGAAACAGTGTAAGTAGATGAGTCAGTAGCACTTTGTGTAAAGCTGAATTTTGCTGTGTACTTATTACCCATTTGATCATAGAAAGAATATTGAGTTACTCTTCCTGTACTAGCGATTGTCTTATCATTCATATCAATGTTACCGCTGATTGTTGCAGCTGTTGTTGCTTCTGGAGCAGCTGTAACTTTATCAGGAGACATGATTTGAAGTTTTGATACAGCATCTTGTGCAATAGCAGTTGGATCTGTATCACTTGGTTGCCATCCCATTACGTAGTTACCAGAGTAAGTTACTAAGTATCCGGCAGAATCTACTGTAAATGCACCTGCTTTTGTGAAGTAATTTGTTCCACCGTTATTAACGATGAAGAAACTATCTCCATTGATTACTAAATCTAATGCATCATCTGTAGTTTGTGTACCACCTGCAGTAGAAATGGATTTAGTAATAGAACTAACTGTAACACCAAGACCGATTTGTTTTGCGTTTGTACCAGCAGAACCTGTTGTTGCGTTCGCACCAGAAGCTGCTTGAGTTGTTTGATATAAAGTATCCGCAAATCTTACAGAACTTGATTTAAAACCTACTGTATTAACGTTGGCAATATTGTTACCAATAACGTCCATTTTTGTCTGGTGAGCTTTTAAACCCGAAACACCAGAATATAATGATCTCATCATAATTAATGCACCTAACCTTTCAAATTTACATGTAACCTTATCAATCAATCAAAGGTTTACGGCTTCCTTTTTTAGGTCCAGCCGTGAATTACATTATGACCGCGCCATCAATATTGGTGAATACATGATCCTCTTCATCATTTACGGCTGTGATAACCGTATTGTTTTTACAGCTAACGATAAATGAAACACCGTCTACAATGACTAAGGATTCATTGATTCCTTTTGATTTTGCCTTGTTAGTGCCCTCTTCTAATTTTTCAAGCTGTTCTTTTGTTAAGTCAATATGTCTACTAGCAAGCCTTTCATTGGCATGCTTTGAAAACTTTAATTCAGAATTACCTGTTAACGCATCTAGTTGTGTTAGGATGCTTTGAAAAGATGCTCCTTCAAGTTGGTCATTTTGCTTTATTAGTTGACTACTGTTCTTCTGTAATTGTTCTCTCACTAATTCAATGGAGCTAAAATTATTTGAAGAAATATTCATACTATCTGCCTTCCTTTGCATAAGCAACGTCTACATCCATGTAATGAAAAACTATTATTCCTCTGAATCCGCTTCAGTCTTTTCGGAGTCAGCATCACCAGATTCTTCTGATGTCTGTGGAGTACCCTTAACATTAATTGTAACTTTGTTGTTAACAACAGTATTAAGAGAATCATTAAAGCTAAAGATTACATCGTAAGAACCTTCTTTCAGGTCTTTTAATGCATCTGCCTTAATTGTCAATTTATTACCGCTTAAGGATAAGTTTTCTGGGTCAATCGCCTCATTGTTAATAATAACAGCTAATGCTGTAGCGACACTTGTCTTACCTAAGTCAATTTCAACGGTAACGTCTGTTGGATTTTCATGATCAAAATTAATATCAGCTTTTGTAACATCTGGTTTTCCAAGAGATAAGATATAATTATTATCATAAACTTCTAACACACTATCTAAGGAATATTTATTTCCATTTACTACTACATACGCATTGCTACCATTCATCGTTACATAATCAACAGTTCCTGTAACATAACTTGTGTTACCTGTACTATCTGTTGAAGCAATGGCTACAGTCTTACCAACTAATGAATAAGCCTGAGTCTGTGAATACGAATTATTTAAGTTTTGTAACTCCTCTAATTGCGAGAAAGTTGCAAGTTGTGAAATGTACTCCGTATCACTGGATGGATTAAGTGGATCCTGGTATTTCATCTGCGTTACAAGTAATTGTAAAAATGCATCTTTACCAAGACTTCCACCGCTAGAGGTAGCGGATGTTGTTGCTGATTGTGATGATTCTGTTTTATTTACAGATCCGTTAACAACATTATCTATAACACTGCCCATATCTGTTTCTCCTTTTTATAATTACGCCGTATATTCAACAGTACCATTCATACTATTAATGATTGGCTTCTGTTCTTCTACTGTAGAATCATTTGATTCATCCATGTAGTCCTCAAGTCTTATCTTTTTCTTCGCAGTCTGGTTTGCCTGTTCTTGGCCATGACCTTCCTGCTCAGCATATTCTGAAGTGTAATTACCAATGGTAACTTCCACTTTTTCTACTTTAAGACCTTGTCCCTCAAAACTTTCTTTTAACATCTGAAGTGATGATTCTAAAGCTTCTTTTGCAATATGGTTTTCAACATTCAATTGCGCTGTTAAGACGCCATTCTTTGTTGCAACAACAACATGAACGCTTCCTAATGACTCCGGATTAAGTACAAGTTCTACACTTGTATTACTTGGATTAATCGTAAGTTTGATTTTATCAACCAAGTCTGTAACGATTTCTTTAAATTCAGGAATTGAAATATTTTCTGTCCCAACATTCGTAAGGTCGACCTTATTTGCAAAATAGTCCACGAAAGTTTCACCGGATGACTGTGCATTCGTACCTGCATGATCACCTGCTCTACTTTCTCTTGGTTCTCTAGAACTCTCTACTGCAGTTTCTTTTTGAACTTCAACTTCAATGTTTTGCTTGAGATTCTCTTTCCCATCTTTTGAAGTCATATCGACCTCATCAGCGTCCTGTTCTACAGCACTAGAAAATGCTTCATCAAATGTTTGATTCGTCATTGGATTTTCTGCTATCGAAACAATTTCATGCTCTAAGCTCGTAACAACTTCGTCTAACACTTTTGATGACTCAATTAACGCATTTGCTAACTCTTCATTTAAAAGTGCATCAGTAACATTTTCAGCACCAAAACTTTGTAAAACAAATTGCTGTAAAGTTTCAGGATTGAATAACTGCATTACATTAATGCCCATCTGACTTAATAGTTCTTCAAATTCTTCATCTGTTAATCCTAAAGTATCTTTAAGCTTCTCAGCTAACTCTTCACCATAAACATCATTCACAGCTACCGCATCGATCTGTGCTCCGTTTATAATCTTTTCAACTACATCCTTTAACGCCGTTGATGATTTATCAGAAGAAAGATTTTTGGAATTGCGACTATCGTTACTCTTTGTAATGGAAGGTTGATTACTTTTTGTAGAAGAAACCATAGAAAATTTATTTTTCCCATTTCCATTCGATTGGAATGAGGCGTTAGAAATCTCCCCAGTTTCTCCTGCCTTACTCATAACCGAAGAAAAAGAATTCCCACTGTTAGTCGACT
>CAJMNR010000072.1 GCA_905214875.1 uncultured bacterium
GTGTTGGTGCGGGTGCATCGCACCTCGCACCCCAACACTTGACATAGAGCCTAAATAAAAAAAGCACCGCTTACGCGATGCTTTTTTCATTTTATTTTCGTTTATCTAAAAAGTATGAATCATTATAGTGTTGATTAGACATATTCTGATAGTAACTGCTTGCAATCTTATTGCTTACAGTTGCTGTCTTTATCTTCTGTTTTCCTTCAGCAATACGTCGATCTACTAGAGATTTATTGCGTTTTTCTAATGCCTGTAATTCTACCGCTTTTGTCGTAATAGAACTAATAAGGTCTTGAAGTTGTAATAGTTCCGTTCTATAGGAATCTTTCTCTTGAATTACAATCTCTTTGATTCGTTCAAATGTCTGTCCAAATCCATTATCGATTGTTGTAAGTTGCTGGATCCAAGGATCCTTTTGATTAATCAAGCTTGTAAATTCATCTAAATCGAACTTAGGCGCAAGAGCAGCTGTTTCCTGTTCTTTTGCAATCTCTAATAACTTCTCTATGATTTCGCCTTTCTTCTCAGTTGACTGAATTAATGCCTCTAAATACGTTAGTACAACTTCTCTATTCATGAATAACTTCCTTATCTCTTCGTTTTATTTGTAATTTCCATGACCTGCTTCCAAGTATCGCGCATTTCACGAATATAACGTAATGCATGTTCAAGCGATTCTTGATTCTTTTTAATATTCGCGTCTAATAAGAAATCATAAATAATCGCATACACTTGTTCAAAATCTTTTGCAACAGGATACTTATGATCTAAAGATGCTCTTAGTTCTGTAATGATTTTTTGCGTCTTGATTAAATTAAGGTTAATTGATTCAATATCATTTTTTTCAAAACCTATAATTGCTCGATTCGCAAATTTAATCGCTCCTTCATATAACATTAATGTTAAATCCGCCTGAGAAGCTGTTTGAATACTTGTATTTCTATACAATGCTGCTGCATTTAATGCCATGCAAATTCCTCCCTATGCTGTTAATTATCAACCTAATAAACTAGATAAACTGGATTGTTGTTGATTTAATTTTGCTAATGCAGTTTCCATTGCCGTAAACTGTTTATAGTATCTCTCTTCAATCTCTTCCAGTTTCGTCTTCAACTTACTAATTTCTTTTTCATAATTAGTATTATTTTTAGTCAACTGCTTATCATTGTAAAAAGTAAGTGCACTACTTAAAGAAGTAGACCCCATCTTCTTAGTCATTGTTGTATACAGTTTATCCGCTACACCTTGAATTACTTCTGCTACAATCTCTGGTTTTTCTTCTAACATCTTTTGTAATGTATTTGTGCTATCAGCATATGTGCTGTCGTCCTTATCACCTTTGATATGAAGAAGTCCCTTTTCATTATAATCTGTCGACGTACAAATGCCAAGAGAAGCTAATGTATAAGTTTTTCCATCACTCGCAGTTATCGGAGTATTCATAGCTCCCTTAAATGCTGTAATAAGAGAACCTAATGTTGTATCTCTACGTAATAAAGAATCTTTGATCTTAGTTTCCCATTTTTCAATTTGGTCATCCGTCATTGCTTCCTTATCATCATCACTAAGTGGATCATATCCTTTAGAAGATCCTGCATAATATGCTGTATTCATCGCACCTAATACATCATTATAAGTGTTGATGAAGCTCTTAACCATATCATAAACTGCATCTGTATCGTTTGATACCGTTATTGTAACAGCCTCTGCAGTCTGTTGTTTTAAAGATAATTTAATTCCATTGATTTCTGTTTCATTGGAAGAACAAGTGATTACAGCTCCATCTAAAACGATTTCTGCATCTTTTGCTTGTACTACTGTCAGACCATTAACAGTTGCCCCAGTATCTAACACACCATTTTCAATCTTACCGAGTCCTAACTTGGCTAGCTCTGCATTAGATACATCTACACCATCTTTTTCGGCTGATATACTAAATGCCTGATCAACACCAGATGTTTTTGAACTGATAAAGAAACGTTGTTGTGTTGTATCAAAACTTGCATTTAAACCTGCATTTTTACAATTTGATACAAAATCGGCAACCGTTGTATCGTCATCTACAGTAAAGGTTATCTTGTTATCATTTACTGTACCATCCGTATTTGTATCCGCACCATCAATAGTAATCACAGTTCCTGCTGTAACACCTAATACAGATGTAAGCTTATCTGTTGTTGCTGTTGCTGCAACCTTTCCACCTGTAACGTATTGTGCTGATGCAAGTTCATTTACCTTGATTGTATGCGCACCTGCTGCCGCATTTGTGGAAGCTGTTGCATCAACGTAGTCACTATTAGAAGATACCGCTTTCTTCGTTTTATAACTTCCGGCTAAACGCGCTGTCGATAAATCACCTGTATACAAAGCATAAATCTTTGCATTCATTTCTTTCCATTTATCTTGCGTCCATGTATTTTTCGTTTTCTTATTTTCTACTTTAGTCAACTTAAGACTGTGAGCTGACATCAATTCTTTAATAATTGAATCGGTATCAAGTCCTGAGTTTAGTCCCGTAACCTTAATTGCCATACTGTTTTCTCCTTATAGTTGCTTGTCGATTAATAAGCCTGTCATTTCTTTTAATCGTTTTATCGTTTCAAGAACTTCTTCTGAAGGGATTTCCTTAATAACTTCATCCGTGTCAGTATCGATTACTTTGATTGCAATACGATTGACATCATCTACAAAACGAAATTCACAACGACGATTATTCATTTGAAGACTATGATTTGCTTCTTCAATTTCCGCCTTGATCGCTTGCTTTGTGTTTCGGTCATATTCCCCTTTATGTCCCACTTGGTTTAATTCTGAAACAGGTTGTGTTGCTTTAATTGCATTTGTTTTCATCACATTCGAATTCACTGTCTCTAAACTAATACTATTCACTGACATTCGCCCACCTCCATGTGTAAAAAACTGTCCGTATATGCTTGTTTCCTTAATAAAATATCGGCCTATCCGTACAAAATACTTATAGGCCAATAGGAATTTATAGATTTTTTAATCTTTCCATTACATCTTCTGGATGAGAAGCAGCTTCCTTGTTCTCCTCTTGAATTTGAATAAAGATTTCTTTTCGAAATACAGGTACTGCCTTTGGTGCATTGATTCCAATTTTGACCTGTTCTCCCTTTACTTCTAAAACTGTTATTTCGATATCATTACCGATTACGATGGATTCACCGCATTTTCTTGTGAGGGCTAGCATGGCTGTCCCTCCTTATTCTTGAAAATATCATAGATGCCATATTTTACAACATACTCTTGATTATCAGCGACTACCTGTACCCCTTTACGATTATCAGAATTGATAATGATTGGAGCTTTTAAGTTTGCTGACATCTTTGTAATATCGCTTGGTACTGTAATAATTAAGAACATCGCAATATTTTCTTCCGTTAATTCTTCCAATGAAGCAAGTACTTCATCTTGAACACTTGGATTATATGTTTCATCAACAACTAATGGACTAATCATCGGAAATGCTAATGCTGGTTCTTCCACGCTCTGCAACCAGGAAATACGTTTTTCAGTTTCCGTTTCGCTGTTATATAAAATTGTAAACTTCTTATAATCTTCAAAGCCGAATAAACCATTGTCAAATGTAATGATTTTTTCATCTCCGATATTTACTTCACCAAAACATCTTGTCTTTATAACCATTGTCTGCTCCTCTTCTCCCACAATAGAACACACTCTCTTAGCCCTATGGGCCCCTTATTAGATATAATCTAATAAGGAGTTTTTCACTGCCTTCGCTGCTACTGATAGTGCGGCATTGTAAATTGTTTGTTGGGAATTATACTTAATTACCGTTTCCACCATATCGGCGTCTTCGTTAGTAGAAATCAAATCTTCAAGTTCTGTCTGTTGATCTTTTAGACGGCTTTCTGTTAATTCTAGACGCGTATATCTTGCACCAAGATCCGATACAGAGGCATTTACCTGATCCTGAAGTCCTTTAATCGTTGTCATGCCTTTAGCAAAACGATCACTCATGATTTTAGACTGTAACGTATATTGTGTTTCTAACTGTTCTTGTAATTTTGTAAGTGCTTCTTTCTGGTTGTCCGAAATATTTTCTTCAGATAATTTACTCTTAACTTCAGCAATATCTGCCTCTAAGGATGACATCTTATATACAATCGCAGAAAGTTCTTCTACTTCTCTTGCTAACGTATGATCAAGGCAATCTTTTCCTTCAGTATTTACTGTTAATTTTTGACCAAAGTTAATTTCATAGTCGATTTTTTGTGTTTCCACTTTATACTCTGTATAGTATCCACTATCTGCCGGATTCTTAGTTGTATCTGTCACATTTACATCAAAATAATGTTCTGGACGTAAATCAAACTGATTGAAGGAGTCTTTATTATACGTAATGCTGATTTCTCCATCACCAAGTTTTGAGTACGTATCATACTGGCTCTTACTAAAGATTAATTCTCCAGTCTCTGGAATAAAATGAGCCTTTTGACCATCCGCAACAACATAAGCATTCGCATCATCACTGCTTACGATGGTTGCCTTTAACGGTGTTGTTGATCCTGGAATCGTATACTCAATTTCTGTTTGTCCAGCTGCAACTGTAATATCCTTATAGGATAAGCGAATTCGATACGCTTCCACTGTCGTTGGAGTAGTATCAAACTTAGAGGCATCTGGATTGGTTGCATCATAGTCACCAACACTATATCCATTTGTCACATAAGTTACTGGTGTAATATCTTTTCCACTGAATGTTTCTGTAATCTCATATTTTAAATGAGTTGTATCTTCTGTAAAGGAAAGGCTCGTATCTGTCTTATATCCTGAAAATACATATCTTCCTGCATATTGCGTATTTCCTTCTTGATATACTTGTTTCACAATCTCTTGAAGGTTTTTCATGATACTATCACGATCTTCTACACTTAATGTATCATTAGCACCTTGTGTAAATTGCTCATATGCAGTTGTAAGAAGTGTGTTGACATTTGTAAGTGCACCTTCTGTCTGATCCATCCAAGATTGTGCACTTGGAATGTTCTTTTCTAAATATTGAGTTAACTCAACATAGTTACTTCTTAACTTTAGTGCTCTTACTGCAACAACTGGATCTTCAGAAGGAGTACTAATCTTTTTCCCTGTAGAATACTGTTGTTGTAACTTATTAAGGGAATTCTTATTTTTATTGATGTCATTTAAACAGTTTGTTGTCATCATCTTATTGGTAATTCTCATTGGTATCTCCTTCCTTATACTCCTGTATAGTTAATTAATTTGTCATAGATTTCATCCATGATTTGAATTACTTTTGCTGATAAATTATATGCATTTTGATAGCGAACCAAGTTCATTGCTTCTTCATCTGTATCAACACCAGAAATGGACATTCTCTGTGTTTCAATTGCATTTACGATGTTTTCCTGACTCTTTGTCGCTGTCTCTGCTTCTTTTGTATAAATACCGATATCCGCAACAAATGTCTGTAAGAACGATTGTGGAGTACCTTGATTAAACATCGTAGAATCACTTAACTTTGCAATTAATTCTTTTAATAATTCTGTATCTTCTACTCCTGAAGAAGAATCTTTTGATGTCGCGATGGCATTTGGATTATCCTTTATCACAGAGCTTACTGTAAAATTAAGACAGTTCATCTGTGCATAGGAATTGGACGCACTCATTGTGTCACCGATTCCGTATAACGTCTTGTCTTCCCCTGTTACTAAATCTTTCGCAGTAAAGAAGTCTACTCCTGTTTCTCCTTCTAAATTTACCCCTTGCTTATGAATATCATTAAATTCTTTCGCAAATGTACGAACAAATTCGTTTAATTTGTTCATATAGTAAGGAATACCTTTATAATCAACAGGATCACCAACCTGTGCAGTTTCTCCTGCAACAAAGTTTCTTGTGGAATTACTATCGTTTTTATCTAATACGAATGTGTATTCCATATTTCCATTGGCATCTAGCTTCATATCAAAGCTAGTGTAAGCTACTTTGTAGTTACCGATTTGGATTGTTCCGCTTTCAGGAAGGTTTAATCCTATTTCGCTATTGATCGATGCATTTGTCAATGTTATTTTCTTTGTTCCATCCGTTTCAGTCTTCTGTTCTTTTACAGTACCTTTGAAATTCACATTGTTGTTACCATCTCTCATTGCAAATAAGCCGGCTAAAGTCCCTGTTAAAGATAAACTGTTTTCATTGAACTCTTCACCATCAGACCAGTATAAATCATACAGCCCATCAACATCTGTTTCATTTACCTTGTCTTCTCTTGGTACGCAAGTCAACGTATTGTATTCATATGTGTTCACAAGAACCTTTCCATCCATACGAACAACAAATGTTGTCATGCCTGTACCACCTTGTACAATATTCTCTTCCACTGTGATATTTGCATACTGGCTTAATTCATCAAGAAGGTTATTTCTTGAATCTCGTAAGTCATTCGCCTTCTGGCCACCAATTTCAAGTGTATTGATCTGTTGTGTTAACATTGTAATCTGTTGTGATAACGAATTGATTCGATCTACAGATGATTTGATTTCTTGATTTACATCCTGTTGGATTGACTGTAAGTTAGTTGCAACACTGTTAACATGGTTTGTCATAGTCAATGCATACTGCATTGCACTTGTTCTATTTGCGTAACTAGATGGATCTGTAGATAAATCTTGAAGAACTCCACTAAAGTTATTCATCGCTTTAATAAACCCATCATCGTCTAATTCATTAAAATAATTCTGTACTTGCGTCATATAGTAAGATTTCTTACTATATTCAGCTTGTATAGACGTATTTCCACGGAATTTTACATCATAATAATTTTCACGAATCTGTGTAATGCTTGTTCCTGTAACACCAGTACCAACCATACCATAAGAAGTATAAATTGAGATTGGTAAAGATGCCTGTGTATTTAAAACCTGTCTCGTATAACCTTTTGTTTCCGCATTGGCTGCATTATGCGCAGTCGTATTAATTGCTGCCTGATACGTATATAATCCCGACGTACCAATATTTAGTCCAAAAAATGTAGATGCCATCTACTCCCTCCCTAGCTAAAAAATGAATTTATAATCGTCTCAAGCATCGAGCTTACTGTATTGATATATCTTGATGATGCATTATAAGCATGCTGGTATTTGATCAAGTTACTTAATTCTTCTTCACTGGATACCCCTGTGATACTTATTCTTGAGTTATTGATAGAGTTAACCATTGTATCCTGGTTTTCAGAAATAACTTCGAACGTATTTCCTCTACTAGCGATATCGCCAACTAAGGCTACATAATACTCTTTAAATGTATACTCCGTTAACGAATTTGGATCCAAAGTAGAAAATGCATTATTCCATATGTTGTTGATTTTCTCAACTACTGATGCATCATAATCTCCAGTTCCTTTATTATTACTCAATGGTAATAAGTTCGGATTAGCAAGTAAGTCTTTATTCACTTCAATCTGATCGATTGTATATAAACTTGCCTTGTCGCTTGGATCTTCTTCATTGTAAATAGCTACTTTCTTCGTAACTTTATTACCATTACTATCAATAAATGTCATCTCTACAGGCTCTTGATATCTGCTAGTTCCTGATCTTGCGAAAAGTTCAGTTCCCGCGATTTCATTTCCATCACCCATACCGATTGGTGCATTTTCTTCATCTAGATATTGAAATGCTGTCTTTGTTCCATCTGCATTCACGATATATCCTGTTGCATTTGGACAAAGGATATCATTAATCGCAGTTACTACACCATGGATAAGCTGGTCAAACTTCGCTTGGAAGCTCATGATACTAGAAGCATTTACTGTCTTATTGTATTGCTCTACTTCTTTTTCATATGCTCTTACTGCTGCATCATAATCTGCATCTGTTGCATAATCATCTTTATTTGGTGCTTTCGGGATGTCTGTATAGTCAGCTGAATAGTCCCCACGTGCAGCTAAAAGTCCCTTTAAGGAACCAACATCCGTATTTTGATTGGAGTCATACTCTCCAGGATTCGTATATACATCTTGATCGATGGATGGCCAGTATGGCTTTAATAATGTTGAGTTTTCATTTAACTCTTTTACATCCATCTTGATTGAGCTGTCGGCATCGACAAAGTTAACGCCTTCTACGCTAACATGTACGGTACCGTCTGCTGCTTCTTTATATGAAATATTCACAAGACTTGAAAGCTGATCTAACAATAAGTTTCTGGAGTCTCTAAGATCGTTTGCGTTCTGTACTCCACCAGCTTCAAATCTTCGAATTGCTACATTCAATTCTGCTATTTGCTCACCAATTGAGTTGATTTCATTAACCTTTTTAATAATTTCAGAATTTAATGATTCTTGATAATCATCAATTTGCTTTTGAATCTGCTGCGCTCTTTCTAAAAATACTTTACATGTATTGATAGTTGTCTGTCTTTGTACGATATCAGTAGAGTCATTTACTAACTCACTGAATGCTGTCCATAAATCATCCAGAGAAGCTCTGAATTCTTCCCCTTCCGTCTCGCCTATAACATTCTCAATCTCGCATACTGCGGTATATTGAACATCATAGAATCCTTGACGCCCTGCTTCTACTCTATATTGTTTATCATAGAACTGGTCTCTTACCGTTCTAACTAATTCGATTCCTGTACCGCTACCTACTTGGTTTACGGATACATGATTAATTGATAATGTGTTGTACGCATTATCTTTGATAATTACCTGTTGTCTTGTGTAACCGGTAGTATCAATATTCGCTAAATTATGCGCTGTTGTATTAAGGGCATTCTGGCTTGTCTTAAGTCCAGATACGCCGACATATAAGCTAGTCATTGAGCCACTCATGAATTTACCACCATTTCTTACTATTGTTTCGCGTCGAACATCCTTGTCTGCGAATTTAGAGCATTCGTATTTATTGCTCCTCTAGTATAATTGTTGTTCCCTGGCGACATCCGTGTACTCTGAATAAAATTCATATTGAATTCTATCATCTCAAGGGATTGATTGATTAACGATTTGTTACGATTGTTGATTTCCATCAACTTTTGAATTGCTTGTTTTAATTGATCATGTAGAATTTGTAATTCTTTTTGTTCCGCTGGGTCTCTTACCAGGGAATTAATAATGTCTTTTGACTTAATCTGTGCTTCTTTTTTTCCTAAAACGATTGCTATATTTCTAATAATCTCTAATCTCTTGTGCTCTAGAGCCGTCACTTCATCCACTAGTTCCTGCTCTTTATCTGTAAGAGATTGTAATTTTTCTAAATCATTTTGAATAATGACAGGTGCCTTGGCTTCTGCCACCGGAATCAACTGTTCATATACTTTTGTTTGTTCCGTAAGCACAGTTACTAATTCTTCTACTAAACTTGCCACCTTAGGTGCTCCTTATCTTTTAAAGCTGTTGAAAGAAACGCTCTATGATCTTGTCTGCAACTTCCTTGTTGGAGACATCATAGGTTCCCTCTTTCATTTGTTTTTTTAGTTCCTCTACTTTGTCTGTTCTTATTTCATCACTTTTCTTTACCTCAGCCAATACTGCTTGAAAATCTTTTGCTGTTGCTGAAATTTGAACAGAATCCTTTTCCCCATATTTGTTCATCTGGTTCATTTTTGTTGTAGAATTTGCTTGGTAAAGTTTGTTTACATTATTGATTGAATTTATTCTCATCACGAATCACCGCCTTTGATTTCTTTTATTTATCCCTACTTAATTTATCGGACTGTTTGACCATTTCATTATATCTTTAGTCAAATTCTTTTCATCTTTTCGTAGATAAAGTGCTGATTCCAGGACTAATGATGCATTTTTTCCTTTGTATTTCTCACTCCCAGAGTGTATCTCTTTTTTCGAACCAACGTAACGAACAAAGTGTGTGTTCCACACACTCTCGCGTCTTTTGTGTTTGTCAAGGAACGCACACTTTGCCCGCGCCGAACCTGGTCTTGGTAGCGACAT
>CAJMNR010000073.1 GCA_905214875.1 uncultured bacterium
TGTTGGTGCGGGTGCATCGCAACTCGCACCCCAACACTTGACATAGAGCCAAAAATAACCGAGGTCAGGGTGCGAGTAGCGCCATGGCCTCGGTTGTTTTTTATATTTCTTTTTCAAAGCAGAGCCAGTGTTCCCCGTAGAGATCAGATGTGCCACAGCTTTTGAAGTTTAGTTTTTTATAGCTTGCGATTGCTTTATTATTTGTTTCGCTTACTAAGTAGTGAGCGGATTTATAGCCTCTGCTTGGTAGGAATTCTAGGATTGTTGTGATTAATTCACGGGCAATTCCTTGGCCTTGGTAGTCTTTGCGGACCGCTATGCGGGCTAGTTCTGCGGATTTTCCTGGGATTGTCCAGTTCGGAAGGGCATCTACTTCTTTATCTTGGTCGATGGAAAGTGTTGCGATAATTTCATTGTCATCGTCTCTGATTAAGAAGAGATTTTCGGATTCGATATCCATATCGATATGTTGTTCGTTTGGATAGTCCATGGTCCATGTGCAGCCGTCTGTGCCGATCATAGAACGATAGAGAGCTAAAATTTCTTTTTTGTCTTGTTTGTTTGCATATGTGATTGTAGTCATATTGTTTACCTCGTTGTATGTAGATAGGAGCATGACAGATTAGTGTCAAGCTCCTATGAATTTATTAGTCTATGATTATTCTACCGTTACACTCTTTGCTAAGTTACGTGGTTGATCTACGTTGAGATCACGACGTACTGCGCAGAAGTATGCGATATACTGAATGATTACAGCTGTTGTAAATGGTGCGAACATATCGTCAATCTTTGGAATAGAAACTTGGAAGGAGCAGATTGTTTCATCGATGTCTTCTTTGTCTCCATTTGCGATTAAGATAACTTTTGCACCACGTGCTTTTACTTCACGGATATTGCTGATCATCTTAGAATATACATTTTCTTGTGTTGCAATAGCGATTACTGGTACATTTTCTGTAATTAAGGAAATTGTTCCGTGTTTTAATTCGCCGGCTGCATAGGATTCAGAATGGATGTAGCTGATTTCCTTTAATTTAAGGGAACCTTCCATTGATAAGCAGTAGTCAAGGCCACGGCCGATGTAGAATAAATTGTCTGCGTTATCAAGAGCGGCACTAACTTCTTCTAAATCTTTTTCCATTTCGAGTACATCGGTTACGGAAGCTACAGCTTTTTGAAGATTTGCAATATATTCTTTTGCATCGTCTTCAGTGAACTTATTTGTAACTAATGCAAAACGAGCAGCGATTAAATAGAATACAGATAACTGTACTGTATATGCTTTTGTACTTGCAACAGCGATTTCAGGACCAGCATGTGTATATAATACGTAATCACTTTCTCTTGCAATTGTGGAGCCTTTTACATTAACGATGGATAATGTCTTAGCCCCATGTTGTTTTGCAAGGCGGATAGCAGCAAGTGTATCTGCTGTTTCACCAGACTGGCTGATTGTGATAACTAATGTGTTTTCGTCCATGATTGGATCGTTATATCTGAATTCACTTGCTACATCAACAGTAACAGGAACTCTAGCTAAACGTTCGATTAAGTTTTTGCCAACCATACCAGCATGCATTGCAGTACCACAAGCAGTAATTAAGATGCGGTTACAGTTTGTAAAGATCTCATCAGGAACGTTGTCATCTTCAAAAGTTGGAAGACCATTTTTGATTCTTGGAGTGATTGTGTTAAGAAGAGCTGCTGGCTGATCATGAATTTCTTTTAACATGAAGTAATCATATCCGCCTTTCATGGCAGCTTCGATATCCCAATCTACGTGAAGCATTTCTGGCTCAACGCTATTTTTTTGAAGATCCACTAAAGTGATTTCTTGTTTGGTTAATCTTGCAATGACACCTTCTGGTAATACGAAATAATCTTTGGAGTAGTCGATTAATGCAACCATATCAGAAGCGATAACAGAACCTTTTTCTGTATGAGTAGCTACTAATGGACTTCCGTTACGAATACAGAAGATTTCGCCAGGAATTTGTTTGAACATAATACAGAAACCATATTGTCCTTCAAGACGAGCATTAGCCTTGATGATTGCTTCAATTGGATCACCATCGAAACAGTCTTCGATTACCATTGCAGCAATTTCAGTATCTGTTTGAGAAACTGGAGTTTTGCCTTTTGCAGCAAGTTCTTCTTGTAATTCCTTATAGTTTTCAATGATTCCATTATGAATTAATGTTACGTTTCCGAATGTATGAGGATGGCTGTTTAAATCTGAAACACCACCATGAGTTGCCCATCTAGTGTGACCGATACCGCAAGAAGCTTCTGTTACGCCTTCTTTTTCAACCTTTTCTTTTAAGACAGCAACCTTGCCAGCTGTTTTGATTGTACGAATGCCATCATTTTCAAAAAAGGCAATACCTGCACTGTCATAACCACGATACTCTAATTCGGCTAATCCTTTTGTTAATACTTTTGTTGCGTCTAATTCGCCTGTAAAGCCGATAATTCCACACATATTAAAGTCTCCTTTATAAAAGGGGCGTAGTTTCCCCTTACCCATATTTTATTTTTTGCACAATATGGCCTTTAATGCTAGTTTTACTTGAAAAAAGCGAAAAAATACCTATTGTGTTTCTTTGACTATATTGATTTGTGTTTCGGTTACCCGACGTTTTCATCAATATATGACGTACTCAAAGGGATACGAGAGAGCACCCGCCGAATTTTCGCTAACTCTCTACCTCGTCAACCTCCTACATATTTCATCCCAACGGAGGTGCATGGCGCTAATTTTATCATGTCGTTACATGAAGACATTTCTGTCGAAGTTATTCTACATAACTTATGTTTGGATACTATTATGGGAAAACAGTATCAAATATTCACTTCCTTCCTTATATACTATATGATTAGTAAGGATATCTTGTGTCTAGGTAATGGTAGCAAATTTGATTTGGTATGTCAATCAATTAATTGTATTCTTTTATGAGATATGCTAAGATTTTTGTAAAAATAGGGAAAGAGGGGAAAAGATGGATAAAAAGATAGGTATATTAGTCGTAGAAGACGATGTAGATATTAATAAACTATTGGCTAAAGTGTTGGAAAAACAAGGATATGAAGTGACCAGTGCTTATTCAGGAACAGAGGCAAAGTTAGTGCTTCAGATAAAAACGTATGATTTGGTGCTTCTAGACTTGACGCTTCCTGGAGCAAGCGGTGAAGAAATCGTAGATGTCATTCGTAAAGAATCTTACATACCAATTATCGTTATTTCGGCAAATAGTAGTTTGGACGATAAGATTGGCTTGTTGAGCCAAGGAGCCGATGACTACATAACAAAGCCATTTGAAATAAAGGAAGTATTGGCACGGGTGGAAGCACAGCTTCGCCGCTACTGTAAATTTACAAAAGAGGAGAACGAGAAGGAAGAACGTTTTCTTTCTTATAAAAATATTGTAATCGATAAACAGGCCAGGTCTGTTGTTGTAAATAATAATGAAATTGCAATTACAAATCATGAGTATGATATCCTCTTATTATTTGTGACCAATATTAACCGCGTGTTTACAAGAGAGGCTATTTACTCTTCTGTATGGGGAGATGAGTATGCGGTTGAGGATAATACGGTAAATGTACATATTAGTAATTTAAGATCAAAACTTCATAAAGAAGATCCGGAAACGGAATATATCAAAACGGTGTGGGGCATCGGCTTTAAGATGATTTAGAATAAACTTTATACTTTCTTTATATTTCCTTAAGTACCACTTTCAATTTGTCTTTTACAATATAGTTAAAGTTAAATAAAGGAAAGGTGATTAAAGATATGAATACAGCAGTTTGTGTAAGAAATCTAAATAAGCAGTATGGACACAAGCAGATCCTTGATAATGTAAATCTTACATTAGAAACAGGGCAGATTTATGGATTGATTGGTAAAAATGGCGTTGGTAAAACGACCTTGATGAGAATCCTGACAGGGCTTGCGTTTAAGACAAGTGGAGAATTCACATTGTTTGATAAGAGAGGGGAAAGCGAGCTGGACGAACAAAGACATAGAATAGGTACTATGATTGAGACACCAGCATTTTTCCCTTATATGACAGCAAGACAGAACTTAGAGTATTACAGAATCCAAAGAGGAATTGTGGATAAGAACATTGTAGATGAAGTGCTTGAAACAGTAGACTTAAAAGATGCCGACAAGAAACAGTTTAAGAATTTTTCCTTAGGTATGAAGCAAAGATTAGGATTGGCACTGGCCTTATTAAATAGCCCAGATCTATTGATTTTAGACGAACCAATCAATGGTTTGGATCCACAAGGTATCGCTGAATTTCGTGCCGTACTTAAGAAACTGAATGTAGAGAAACAGATTACGATGTTGATTTCCAGCCATATCTTATTGGAGTTATCCAGTATTGCGACATATTACGGATTTATGAAAGATGGGAAGATGGCAGAGGAAATCAGTGCAGTAGATTTAGAGGAAAAATGTAAGTCCTATATTGAAACGCAGGTAGATGATGCATCTAAAGTAGCAAGATTGTTAGAGAACAAGCTTAACTTTAATCAGTATGAAGTATTAGAGAATGGAATTATAAGAATCTACGGGTTCTACGATGATCCATCTGTAATTAGTGATTTGGTTGTTCAAAATGGTATCAAGCTTTATTCCTTAGAAGTGAGGAGAATCCAGCTTGAAGAATACTTCTTGAACTTGATTGGAGGGAATGTACAATGCTAAATATAGTTAAGAGTGAGTTATATAAAACAATCCATCGTAAATGTACCTATGTATTCTTTATTGTATTCGGAGTGGGAGGATTTTTCTTTAATCTCTTATTAAAAGTTGTAATGAAAGGAGAATTTACTGCCAATCCAGGGGATGTAGTTTTAGATGGATGGGAACAGATCGTCGTAGGCATGGGATGGTATTTAGTATATATGATCGCACAGACCGTTCATAGCAATGAAAGTAAGTTATGTGTTCTTAAGAACAGCATTTCTTATGGAAGCAATCGTACCAAGATTTATATTGGAAGATACATTGCGCAGTTGATTGCATTAGTTGTTTCAGTTGCTGTTGTAGCAGGACTTGTTATTTTAGGTGTTCAGCTGTTCTTTGGCGGAGTTACAGCAGAAGGGGCTAAAACGTACTATGAATATATTGGAATCATGATGGTTATGTGGGTAGCCGCGATATCTATGGCACACGCATTGGCGATGAATCTGAATAGTAACACACTTGCTACAGTTATTTATATTTTATATTTTTCTTTGGCCACAGATTTGCTTAGCATATTACAATTTGCGCTTCCTAATAATGGAGTTGTAAAATTCCTTAGGGATAATGAGATTCGTACATTCGCCATAAATATGTTAGGAGAAATAAGTGATAAATGGAAACAGGGAATGCTGATTGCACTAGTTTATTTAGTAGTTACATTTGTATTAGGAATCTTCTTGTTTAGGAGAAAAGAAGTGAAGTAAGGAGGAGAAGAATGATAGTTTTAGTGGCTTTATTGAGCTTGGCATGTTTTATTTTGCTTATAATGAACATTGCCCATTATCAGAATTCAACCTATTTAAGAAAACAAGTGGAAGCGTTGATGAAAAATGAGACCAACGCAGAGTTAAGGCTTGCTGCACCGGAAAGGAAGATGCAGCAAGTATTTCTAAGCATCAATAAGCTATTAAGACTTACAAGAGAGCGTCAAATCTACTATCTCAATAAAGAGAAGGACTTAAGAAAGCAGATGTCGAATATCTCTCATGACTTACGTACTCCGCTTACAAGCATACTAGGATATATTGATCTTGCAAAAGATGAAAGAATCAGTATGGAGGAGCGAAAAGAATATCTAGACATTGTAGAAAAACGTGCCAAGGTACTTCAGGAGTTGATTACCGGTGTCTATGATCTTTCCAGAATGGAAGAGGATAAGTATGTAGTGAATAATGAGAACATTAAGCTCAATAATGTCCTATATGAAGTGCTTGCCTTATATTATAACGAGTTTGAGAGAAAAGGGTATGAATGTGAGATACAGATTGAAGAAAAGGTGCCAGACATCTTTGCAGATCGAAAAGCGTTAGTACGTGTGTATTCGAATATTTTACAGAATGTACTTCGGCATGGCAATCATAAGCTGACAGTCATACTTAGAGAGAATGGACAAATGTTAGAGACAATCATAGAAAATGATACAGAGGATATCAAAAAAGAAGACCTCCCACAAATCTTCGATCGTTTCTATATGGCAGGCCGTATGAGAAATGGCCAAAATACAGGTCTAGGCCTTGCCATCGTTAAGAAACTTTCGGAGACAATGAGAGGAAAGGTAGAAGCATTTTATGAAGATTCAATGTTTGGAATTAAGATTGTATGGCCGATTACGAAATCAGTTCCGAACGCTGAGACAGAAGACCAGTAGCATGTTCAAGCGGCATAGGCTTTCCCCATAAGTAGCCTTGAATGTAGTCGCAGGAACGTTCCTTTAGATAGGATAGCTGGTCTAACGTCTCCACTCCTTCAGCCACAACTTTGCAGTCCAACTGCTTGGCGATAGCCAAGATAGTGTCTACAAGTTGTGCTTTTTTTATGTCTTCGGAAATGGTATCTACAAAGGTCTTATCGATCTTTAATACATCAAGAGGCAAGTCTTTGATGTAGCTTAAGGAAGAATATCCTGTCCCAAAATCATCAAGAGCAATCTGGATTCCTAAAGACTTGATTTCGTTTAATAATGCAACGACCTCTTCCTTGGCATTAATAAAGATGGATTCTGTAATTTCGAGTTCTAATTGTGTAGGAGGAAATTTGGTTTCAGCTAGAATACGCTTTAACGAATCCATAAACTGAGGGTGTAACAGCTGCATAACAGAAAGGTTAACCGAAAGCACAATATCTGAAGGTATTTCAGATAGCATATCGGAAAAGTTCTGAAGAGCAGTTGTCATGATCCAATCTCCGAGTGTAAGTATGAAACCTGTATCTTCCGCTAGGGGAATAAAGATGGATGGAGGAACCTTTCCAAGGTCTTTATTTTCCCAACGAACTAAAGTTTCAAAACCTCGAAGTCGTTTTGTGTCGGCTTCATATTGTGGCTGAAATACAAGGGAGCATTCATTGTTTTCAATTGCACCGGAAAGAGAACTTTCCATAATTGTCTTTTTCAACAATGCCTCGTACATGGATTTGCTAAAATGGCGAATGGTGTTCGGGCCACACTCTTTGGAAACGGCTAAAGCAGTATCTGCAAATTGCATAAGCTCCTCAGCGTTTTTTCCGTGTTCAGGATAGGAGACAACTCCGAAATTAGCACTGATAAATAAGGCCTGTTTGGAAGCTTCGTTATCTGACTGCCAAGGCAGCATGCCTGAGAATGGAATGTGATTGTTGATGGCAAGTTTGAATTCATTTAAATAAAGAGCAAGCGCTTCATTTGAGATTTTTCTTGGAATAATCAGGATGAATTCATCCCCATCAATACGGCCTAAGATATCTCCCTCCTTAAGTAAGATACGCCAGTTGGAAACAAGCTGCTTTAAGAAAGAGTCACCTTTTTGATGTCCTGCCACATCATTTATTTTTTTGAAGCTTTTGATATCAATTACAACAAGTTTAAATTCTGTTTTATTATCTTGGGAACAAAGAGAAGTGATCTTTTCAACGATGTTGCGACGGTTGGGGATGTTAGTGAGATAGTCGTAATATGCTAATTTATGTAAAGATTTTTGTTTGTCGTTTAGGTTTTTATTATAGCGTTCTAATTCGTCTGTTTGTTTTCTTAGTGTCTTTTGATTGGAGTAAATAATGACATTAACAACCAATGCAATGAATATCATAAAGATTCCCGCAATAGAATTTAGTCTTTGGTATCGGATGATCGGCATGATGCTGCTGATTAAGCTGATGCCTGCTAAACAGAAAGAGGTTATTAAACCTTTCTTTCCATAAAATGAAACATAAGACATAAGCACAACGATTTGAATTTCGCTCAGTATGCCACAAAAAGAGTTGCTGCGGATCGATAAGAAGAGTATTTCCATTAAATAGTCTGTCTGGTTTAGAATGGGGAGAAAAAAAGCGCAAACAAGATATGTAATGAGTAATAGTCCAAATCCAAGTCGACGAAAAATGCTGTTATTCGAGTGAGTTGTAAGAGAATCGCGAACGTTCATAAAAATTCCTCCTGTAATAGTGTAAATCTTTACATATATTGTAAAACAAAGAAAGACATTTTGCAAACAAAATGTCTCTTAATGTTGCAAAATGCCTTCGAAATTTTAGTGATTCAATTAGCGATTATTTGTTATCGTGTTCAGCCATCTTCATTGCACGAACCTTTAAGGATAAGCCAAATAGGTTGATGAAGCCTTCTGCATCGTGATGATCATAAAGGTCACCAGTTGTAAAGCTTGCTAAAGTTTCGCTGTATAATGAGTATGGAGAAGTAGTGCCGGCTTTGATAATATTTCCTTTGTAAAGTTTGAATTTTACTTCACCAGTTACGTATTTTTGAGTTGATTCAATGAATGCCTGGATTGCTTCACGCTTTGGTGTGAACCATTTTCCTTCATATACAACGTCAGCAAATTTGTTGCCCATTTCTTTCTTTAATGTGTAGGTATCACGGTCTAAGATTAATTCTTCTAATTGTTGATGAGCTTCCATAAGGATTGTTCCACCTGGAGTTTCGTAAACGCCACGAGACTTCATACCGACTACGCGGTTTTCAACGATATCAACGATTCCGATTCCATGTTTTCCACCAAGAGCATTAAGTTCTGTAATGATTTCAGAAACTTTCATTGCTTTTCCATTTAATGTCTTAGGAACACCAGCTTCAAATGTCATTGTAACGTATTCGCCTTCTTCAGGAGCTTTTTCAGGAGATTGGCCAAGTACTAATAAATGATCATAGTTTGGTTCGTTTGCAGGATCTTCTAATTCAAGGCCTTCATGGCTGATATGCCATAAGTTACGGTCACGGCTGTAAGAATTATCTGCAGAGAATGGTAAATCAATGCCATGTTGTTTGCAGTATTCAATTTCAGCTTCACGAGAATCCATTCCCCATGTATCAAGTCTCCAAGGTGCGATGATTTTAAGATCAGGAGCTAATGCTTTGATACCTAATTCAAAACGAATTTGGTCATTTCCTTTACCAGTAGCACCGTGGCAGATTGCAGTAGCGCCTTCTTTTCTAGCGATTTCTGCTAATTTTTTAGCGATGACTGGACGAGCCAGTCTAGTTCCTAATAAGTATTT
>CAJMNR010000074.1 GCA_905214875.1 uncultured bacterium
AAATACATGTTTCATATCGCAATACTTGCCTCTTACACTAGTCATCAAATCTCCACACTCTTTCAGCCTTTCGGAACTTGCCTTACTTGCATCTTCATCTTGATCTATACCAATAAATCTGGCACCTTTTTCTAGTTTTTCACAGACATGATACGCATGTCCTGCTCCTCCTAATGTACCATCAACATAAATTCCATCTTTTTTTACATTTAAGTTATCAATTGTTTCTTCTAACAACACTGAATAGTGTTTAAAATTCATTAAAATTCCTCCTAAAAACTTAAGCCAAAGTCTGCCATGTGTTCTGCTACGTCATCCATATTGTCATATGAGTTGTTGGCTTCCCAACGTTCTTTACTCCATATCTCTACCTTATTAAGAACACCTACAAAAACAATATCTTTGTCAAGTCCTGCATGCTCACGTAACTTGGATGGAATTAAGATTCTTCCTTGTTTGTCCATTTCGCATGTTGCAGCACCTGCCAAGAAGTAACGTTGCAATTGTCTTGCCTCTTTGCTTCCAGGAAGTCCTTTTAATTGTGAAATGAAGTCAGCCCATTCATTATTTGGGTACACAAACAAACAACCATCCAAACCTAGAGTAACCACAAATTCTTCACCTAATGCATCTCTAAATTTAGCTGGTACAATGATTCTACCTTTTGCATCGATTGAATGATTGTATTCCCCCATGAACATAGCTTATTTTTCACCTACTTCTTTTGTGATACTCTCGTAGAACCTAAAGTGCATTTCAAACCACTTTCGCATCACTTTAAACCACTTCGCACCACTTTGCTCCACTTATGGATTAATTTTAATACATTTATGGGAATTATACAAGTATATTGCCATAAAAATTATCTTGACGTTGCGAAAGACAATTTTTTGCTTTTTTCACAATATCTTGATATTTTACGTTTCCATGATCTATTTTTTATACAATATGTTGTATTTTTATTAGTTTTTCGTTGTAAATAGGTCTTTAGTCCTATTGCAAGTTGATGCCGTAAAAAAAGAAGCTGCAACACTTTTTATCGTGTAACAACTTCTTCATTATTTAAGAAAAGTAATTTACTTTATTGCTTTCTTCCTATTTTGATATGCGATAATTACAATACCTGCTAGGATTGCAACACCACTTATCACCTGAGAAACAGGAAGGCTTGTCCCCCACAACATTAATTGATCCGTTCTTAGACCTTCTATCCATAAACGGCCAACGCCATAACCAATCAAGTACAGCGCCGCTATCTCTCCATCCACTCGCTTATGCTTAGAGTAGAGAATCAAAAGTATTAACAAACCAAGATTCCACATGGACTCATATAAAAACGTCGGATGGACTTGAATATATTGATGTCCTTCGATCCAAGTAACATGATCTAGCATCTCACTCGTAATGTCCGACTTGTTAACCTCATTTTTTAATAGCTGCATTGCAAATACATTATCCGTATAACCGCCAAATGCCTCTCGGTTAAAGAAATTCCCCCATCTGCCAATAATCTGTCCAGTTAAGAGCCCTAATACCGAGGTATCACAAAGCAGCCAAAAGTTCATCTTTTTAATCCTGCAATATACAAATGCCGTAATACATGCGGTAATGACGCCACCATAAATTGCAATTCCTCCATTTCTAAGATTAAACACTAACAATGGATTATCTTCATATATTGACCAGTTGAAAATCACATAATACACTCTTGCACCAATCACCGATAAAACAATCGCAATCACCGCAAAATCAAGATAAGTCTCTGTATTCTGGTTTGTACGTTTTGCCTGCCAGCTTACAACTAGAAATCCCACCAACATGGAAATCGCTATTATGATTCCATAATAGGCAATGTCGATTCCAAATATGGAAAACGACTGCCCTAGGTCATGAATTTCTATTCCTAGATTCGGAAAACGTATACTAAGTTCAAGGAACATAAGACCCTCCCCTATCAACTATACTGTTGTTTTATACGTTAAAACGCCATGTTACGATATCGCCATCTTGCATTACGTAATCTTTACCTTCAAGTCGAACTAGACCTTTTTCTTTTGCTGCAGTTAAGCTTCCACATTCGACTAATGCCTCATAGCTTACAACTTCAGCACGGATAAATCCACGTTCAAAGTCTGTATGGATCTTACCAGCGGCTTGAGGAGCTTTTGTTCCTTTTTGAATTGTCCAAGCTCTTGTTTCTTGAACACCAGCTGTTAAGTAGCTGATTAATCCAAGTAAGCTATAACTTGCGCGGATTAATTTATCTAAGCCTGATTCTTCGATTCCAAGATCTTCTAAGAATTCTTTCTTTTCATCATCGTCTAATTCAGAGATTTCTTGTTCGATTTGCGCACATACGACAAATACTTCACTACCTTCTTTTGTAGCATGTTCTCTTACTTGTTGTACCCATTCATTGCTTGCGCCATCATCTGCTAAGTCACCATCTTCAACGTTTGCTGCGTAGATAACTGGTTTTGCAGTTAATAAGTTAAGCTCAGACATGAATTTTTCTTCATCTTCATCTTGAAGTTCGAAGCTTTTTGCAAGTCTTCCTTCTTCAAGGTATGCTTTTAATCTTTGTAAGAATTCTAATTCTTTTCCAGCAGTCTTGTCATTTCTTGCAAGTTTACCCACTCTGGAAATTCTTCTTTCTAATACATCAACGTCAGCGAATACTAATTCTAATTCGATTGTTTCAATATCTCTAAGTGGATCAACAGAACCATCAACGTGGATGATATTTGTATCATCAAAACAACGTACTACATGAACAATTGCATCTGTTTCACGGATATTGCTAAGGAATTGGTTACCAAGACCTTCACCTTTGGATGCACCTTTTACTAAACCAGCGATATCAACGAATTCGATTACTGCTGGTACTGTTTTTTGTGTTTGGTAGATTTCAGATAATACATCAAGACGTTTATCTGGAACTGCTACTACACCAACGTTTGGATCAATTGTACAGAATGGATAATTTGCAGATTCTGCTCCTGCTTTTGTTAAAGAGTTAAATAAAGTACTTTTACCTACGTTAGGTAAGCCTACTATTCCTAATTTCATATGTGACTTCCTTTCTCTATGCCAATCTTTTGCATGTATGTTTCATTTTTTAATCACGAGATTCTATAACGATTAACGTTCCATCACGAAATGATACATGCGCTTCTTCTTGAATTATTTCATTACTGACACCAAGGCTATTGCCTATGGTCAGCGTATAATCATTTAACGGATATTGAAATCCCTCCAGTGTAACTCCAGAAACTTCACTAGTTAACGGAATCAATGATACATACTTGCCAAATAAATCACTTCTTTTGATTGAAAAATCTGTATTTCTCAAATAAACACGATTATTCTTATCAAGTATACACGCTTTTACTGATTTCTTCAACGGTTTCATGAGCAAATTTATATTTGCCAATAAATGATCTAATCTACGGCCGGTTGCACCCAAGATTGTAATCTCCGTAGCACCTTCACTAAGTGCGACATCAATCGCTTCTTCCGTATCCGTCATATCCTTTTGCGGATTCAGTTTCACAATTCTAGGTCTCTTCTTTTCATTACCAGCTGATTTATAGGAGTCAAGCACCTCTGCCTTTACTGAATCAAAGTCTCCAAGGATTAAGTCAACCGAACAGCCAATCTGATCTGCATATACAAGACCTCGGTCTACCGCGACAACAAAATCAAAAGATTGATTTTTAATATATTCTTTGGAAAACGCCTCGTCAAAGGCACCTCCGCAAATTAATAAGCAATGCTTTCTTTCATTCATAACAGTATCTCCTTACTGTCTTGTCTTTTTCAACTGTAAACGCTGCACCGCAAATATATATTTCGTAATAATACTACTTACTTCCGTAAACTTGATTCCATACACATTACGGTAGATTCCTTTATGTTCCGTAGTAGCACGAACAACTTTACCGATACAGCGAATCTTTCCTAAACTTGTCATAAGTTCAAAACTTACACTGTCGGACTCTTCAAGCATTTCATTTGTATAGATGCAAGCACCATTTTCTGAAATATCTTTGATAATACATGGACAGTCTTTTTTAAGTTTTTCACCCTCAGCTTCATGCATGTTCTCTTTAAAATCATGGAGAACGCTTTGATGTCCGTCCGCCGCCCAAGAAAATACACTTTCTTCACCGATATATACTCTATAAGCATCTCTTCGATTGTAGGATTCCCCTTCATTTGGTCCATAGAAAGAGTGCACATATGTGCCATCAAGTTCTTCTAGCACACCACTCATATTTTTAAAGCGGAAAAGGCGATTATTATCCTTATATATAAATTCGATTTGATCTGTATCTTTGAATACGAATCTTCTTCCGTTTCCTTCAATTAAAGTTACGGAAATATGATCCTCTTGTGCATCTTCAATCTTACTCACTAATCGTAATTTATAATCTTCACGAATTACAGTAATCTCAATAGACTTACCTAGCTTCAGTTCTTTTAGTTTCATTCGCAAATACCTCCTTAAATGCCGCAACATTTTTTTCTACTTCTCCTGAAAATATTGCAGATCCAGCAACGATAACATTTGCTCCTACTTCTAAAACTTTAGTAACATTAGTTGGATTGATTCCACCATCCACTTGGATATCAACGTTTAAGTTACGATCATCAATCATTTTTTTCACTTGTTCAATCTTACGAACCATTTCTGGGATAAACTTTTGACCGCCAAAACCAGGGTTAACGCTCATCACCAATACCATATCAAGATCATTAAGTACATACTCGATTACATCAAGTGGTGTGGATGGATTAAGGGCAACACCAACTTTCACTCCGCATTCTTTTACTTTCATAATTGTACGATGTAAATGTCTACAGCTTTCTGCATGTACTGTGATTAAATCGGCTCCTGCCGCAACAAAATCATCAATATATCGAATTGGTTCATCAATCATTAAATGCACATCGAAAACTAATTTGCTTTCTTTTCTGATAGCTTTAATAATTGGCATTCCAAATGAGATACTTGGAACGAATACACCATCCATAACATCAATATGGAGATATTCAGCCCCCGCGTTCTCTACTTTTGCAATGTCTTCACCTAATCTACTAAAATCGGCTGACAAAATTGATGGTGCTAACTTAATCATAACTGTTCTTCCTCCTGTTGTGTGGCTCATGCCATATATATAAAGTGGTTGCCCACCTTTTTTCCATAATCAGTGTATCAACGAGAAGAAACACGCTCTGTGAGTTTCTCTCGTTATCGCGGCAATCACCAAGGTCATGCAAGCAGGACTTTGGCTCATTGCCCGGGTAAAAAAATGCCGCAAAAGTTAACCTTTGTTAAACTTCCGCGGCACAAAACAAAGCATTTATTTATACTTTCTTCTATCTTTTTCTTTTAACTCTTCATACATCAATAAGTAGTTCTCATAGCGTACCTTACTGATCTTACCTTCTTGTAATGCTTCCTTAACGCCGCATTTCGGTTCATTGATATGCTGGCATCCTTGGAATTTACAATACGGTTCGTATTCTTCAAATTCAGCAAAATAATCTCTAAGATCTTCTTTTTCCATATCCTCTAGATATAAAGAACTAAAACCTGGTGTATCAAACAAGTACGTATCGTCATCTACAAAAAATAACTCTGAATGTCTTGTTGTATGCTTTCCGCGTTCAATCTTTTCGCTAATATTTCCTGTTTCCATATTTGCTTTTGGATATAACAAATTAATCATAGAAGACTTACCAACACCACTTGGCCCAGCAAGTACTGTTGTCTTTCCTTTGATTAAAGCTTTGACTTCTTCTATACCCTCAGACTTTTTAGCACTTGTAAAACATACGTGATACCCACACTTTTCATACGTTTCCTTAAGAACTGCAAGTTCTTTTTCCGTAACCACGTCTTTTTTATTAAAACAAACAATTGTCTCAATGTGCTGTTTTCTCATAGTAATTAGAAAGCGATCCAAAAGATTTAAATTTGGAGCTGGTTTAGCTGCTGCAAAAATAACGAGCGCTTGATCGACATTTGACACTGCCGGACGGATTAACTCGCTTTTTCTAACCAAGATATCCTTTACATGTCCAGTCATCTTATCTTCACTAATGATGTCGATTTTAACGTTATCGCCAACTAGCGGCTTTACTTTCTGATTTCTAAAATTACCTTTAGCCCTACATTCATATACCCCTTTTCCAGGTACATGAACGTAGTAAAAGCCACCAATTCCTTTAATGATTTTTCCTTGCATTTGAACTTCCTTGTTAGTTTGATTATTTTCGCAATTAGTATATGACAAAATGAATTATTTCATCAGCTTAATTAAAATCAACATAATCTGTTCCATTAATCTTCTTTCCATTTTTAAGAATAGTTAATGGATATTGTCCTGATTTTTCAGATTTCACCTGTGTATTGAATGGGAAATCGTTATAGTTCATTTCTTTTGCGCTAATTACAGTGATTTTTTTACCATCCACTGTAACATAAGCTTCTATCTTCGCAGAAGAAGGATTGCCATCCTCATCTTTTTCTGAAGCAAAGATTCTACTAGCTTCAATAGAAACATTTCCTCTATATACAGGCGTTTCTGTTGGCGATGGTGTTGGTGTAGCTTTTGGTCCATTACTGATTACGATACTTACAGAGCTTCCTTCTTCAAGTTCGCTTCCAGCTGCTGTTCCTTGACCCATAACCTTACCTTTTTCTATTGTATCACTATAGTCATAAGTGATTTCGCCACGTTTTAATCCGACTTTTTCTAATTCTGTTTTCGCTTCTGATTTCGTCTTACCTTCTAAGTTAGGAACAGCAACTTTAACAATCTCTTTTCCTTTACTTACAACAACAGTAATACTATCAGACTTGCTCATCTTCTCGCCTGCTGATGGAGAAGTACTAATTACACGACCACTTTCAACGCTATTACTGTATTCTTCTTTTACATTGATATTGCTTTCAGAGATACCATTGTTTGTTAACGTAGAAATTGCTTTTGATTTAGTTGATCCTGTTACATCAGGAACTGTAACAGCATTTTCTCCAGTACTATAGTAGAAAACAATTGTTTTACCTTCTGGAATTTCAGTTCCTTCGCTAATTTCGTTGCCATCCATAGTTACTCTGATTACTGTATCTTTAGGCTTAGAAGAATAGCTATCACCTTTATACGTATAGCTGATTTTCTTTTCATCTAATAAATCACTTGCTTCTTTAATTGTCTTACCAACTACATCTGGTAATGTTACTACAGATGCTGTAGGTGATGGACTTACAGTTGCACTTGCTGTTGGATCTGCAGATGCTGTCACTGTTGTAGGTGCTTCTGTTGCTTCAATTCCTTTTTTCGAAGAACTTCCACCAAATAATCCAGCAAACTTACATACGATTACAATAATGATTGTTGCAAGGATTACTGCTAATACAACACCACTAATCACCATGATACGGTCGAGTTTTGGATCAATTTCGTTCTCCTCATCCTCTTCCACATCTAAATCGTCAAAATCGCCTTCTTCTTTATTGTCATCCAGCTTTTGATTTTCTACTGGTTCTTGAACCATATCTTTTGATTCTTCACCAGCAGGTGCTTTCGATGCATTCTTGATTTGATCAACTTCTTGTTCAGAAAGGTTGATTGTTGGAGAATCATCTACGATTGCTGAAACTACTTTTACAAAATCTCCGTTTGGATTTACAATGGAGCGTTTTAAATCAGCAATTAATTCAGCTGCTGATAAATATCTTCTTTCTGGCTTTTTCTCCATACATTTCATAACAATTTGTTCTAAACTATATGGAATTTCAGGATTAATCTGTCTTAACGGCACCGCTTCTGTCTGAATATGTGCTAATGCAACAGATACCGTGTTATCTCCGCCAAATGGAACTCGTCCACTTAACATCTCATAAAGCGTTACCCCTAATGAGTAAATATCGCTTTTTTCATCACTGTAACCGCCTCTTGCCTGCTCTGGTGAAATATAATGTACACTTCCCATCGCATTGGAGTTAATTGTATTGCTTGTTGCCGCTTTCGCAATACCAAAATCAGTTACCTTTACTTTTCCCTCTTTAGAAATAATAATATTTTGAGGTTTGATATCTCTATGAATAATATGATTTGCGTGGGCTGCTTCTAGACCTTGTGCAATTTGAATTGCAATTCCTACAGATTCACGAATCTCTAACTTGCCTTTACGTTCAATAAAATTCTTTAACGTAATTCCTTCTACCAATTCCATAACGATGTAATATAATCCATCGTCATCGCCTACGTCATAAACATTTACTATATTAGGATGAGAAAGCCCCGCTGCAGATTGTGCTTCTGCACGGAATTTCATAACAAATGATGTATCATTACTGTATTCTGATTTTAGGACCTTAATTGCAACGAAACGGTTTAAGCGATGGCAACGTGCTTTGTATACGTCGGCCATTCCCCCCGAACCAACTTTTTCAATTATTTCGTACCGGTCGCTAATATACATACCTGGTTTTAACATTCTTTCCTACGCTCCTTTATACTTTCATCAGAATTATCGCTATATTGTCTTTTCCACCGTGACCATTTGCTGTATCGATCAAATTGTTCGCGGCTTCTTCTAAGTTAGCCGAAGATGAATTAACTACTTGTAAAATTTCATCGTCTCCTAACATATTTGACAGTCCATCGGAGCATAATAATACTATATCTCCCTCGTTTAAGTCAACTTCAAAAAAATCTGCACACGCATTGTCATCAATTCCCCCAATGGCACGCGTCACAACATTTTTGTTTGGATGAAATCTAGCGTCTTCTGCATTAATCTCCCCACTCTCAACCATAATCTCAACAAGAGAATGATCTTTTGTAATTTGTTTAATCTGATTATTTAACACATAAAGCCTTGAGTCACCAATATTTGCAACAATCATACGTCTGTCATCTACTGTAGCAGCAACCATGGTTGTACCCATTCCTTCGAGTGTTTCATCTTCCGCTGATTTTTTTCTTAGGCTTTTATTTGCATACTTGATTGCACCATCCAAAATACTAATAGTAGTTACATCATTGCTGTTTGTTATATAATCTATGACTGACTGAACACAATATTTAGATGCAAAATCTCCAGCATTATGTCCCCCCATACCGTCTGCTACTATGAATAGATTAG
>CAJMNR010000075.1 GCA_905214875.1 uncultured bacterium
CTTAAAATCCTGCGGGACTTATACTCCCGTACCGGTTCGATTCCGGTCGCCGGCAGTTAAACAGAGAAAACTGTTTTAAAATTAAACAATGTGTGTGTGTAGCTCAGCTGGATAGAGCACTTGGCTACGGACCAAGGTGTCGGGAGTTCGAATCTTCTCACGCACGTACATAAAAACCCTGTAGAGTTTCTACAGGGTTTTTAGTTTATGTGGACAGTGAGCCAAAGTGATACAAGCTAAAGAGATAAGAGTAAATGGTCTTTATATAGAGAAACGCCAGTACATGAACGTACTGGCGTTTCTCTATTATAAATGTAATTTGCTATTTATTTTTTCAAAGAAACAATAGAATGGAGTACCAATATGTTTCTTCATTGCAAAACGAAACGTGAATTCAGCAATAGCAATACCACCGATGATATCTAAGAAATAATGCTGGCGGATCACTACAGTTGAAATACATACAAGCAATGCAATGACTAACGAAGTATATTGATACCATTTACCAATTTCCTTATGTCCTTTTACAGCAAGATAGCAGTACCAGCTGATCTGACAGTGCATGGATGGAAATAGATTGACTGGCGTATCTGTATTGTATACATAGGTAACAAAGAATTTTCCAAAACCATTGATCTCTGATAATGCAGGACGATCAATATAGGTTGGGAAGATACAGAAGATAAAGCCACTAATCAAATAACCTAATAGAATATTTGCTATAAAGTCATAGAAATATTGTTTTCCCATGCGACCTGCGATTGCATAGTTAATAACCCAGAAGATATAACATCCTAAGTAAATGATTGCAAAAGCAGGAATGATTGGAGCTTTTCTATCGATGAATGTAATTAAAGTATGATGCGTCATACCACTATTTATTAGTTTTGTCCCAAAATAAATCAGCGATTGCGCTGAAAAAATACACAGCAGTGGAATCACCACATATGTAGGAAAATATTCAAAAAGTTTTCTTACAGGATTTTTCATAGTACACCTTTCTCTTAGTAATTTAAACACAGCCTTTATTATAGCTTATGTATTTAGGAAAAAGAAGTAATTCTATTAGGTTTTATAAAATCGTAAGATTTCTTTAAGTATTGTTAATTCCCTAAAAATGAATATTTACTATATCGGAGTTGTATGCTAGAATAAGTGAAATTCAATGGTTATAAAAATATGAAATTAGAGGTAACTATATGGGAAAAAAAGAGTTTCTAGAAGAGTTAAGAGCATGCTTAACTGGCGAAGTACCAGCACCAATTATAGAAAGTAATATTAAATATTATGATACTTATATATCGGAACAAAGTAATACAAGGGATGGGGAAATGCGTTGTATTGAAGAAATCGGAGATCCTAGATTAATTGCGACAACAATTATTACCTCATATCAGATGTCCAATGGAAATGCACAATATGAGCAGGAAAGGTATAATGAGCCATATCAGGAATCATATGAGAATCAAGAGACACAGGAATCGATTCATAAGTCTATCTTTCAAATGATTCCATTAAAATATAAAATAGTCGGAATATTGTCTATTATTGCAACCTTAGTGTTATTATTTTTCATTGCAAAGGCATTACTTCCTGTATTTATTATTATTTTAGTGTTTATTGGAATTGATAAGCTTTTTCATAGATAAAAAATGAAACACCACCAAGGGGGAGCCAAGGTGGTGTTTCGATGAGGGGAGTATAAATAATTAATAAGGGGTTATATAGTGTGTATCAAAAAGTCCATAATTTATGAACTTTTAACACAGGAACATTATATAACGTAAAGTTCTAAAAAGCAACATTTATTTTAAACGGCAAAAGTTGCTTTTTGTGAAGAAACTAAAGAATATCTACAATATCCAAAGATGTTTCAAATTCCAAATTATACATATTATTTCCGGCCTGGACAAGCGGTCTGGATGGCAAATTACGATTAATAAAAATGATTTTACCGCTTTCTCCATTTGATAGAAGAGCCGTCTTTCCTGTGTGAAGGAGAGCAAGGTTTTCTAGGAAGACAGAGAGGTACTTAGTATCCAGGATAGAATGCCCTTCTTCTTCTAAGAGGCGGAGTACACAAAATGGAGAGAGACGTTTTCGATATGTTCGTTCTGAAGTCATTGCATCATAAATATCTACAATTGCAACAATTTTTGCATAATCGTGTATTTGTGCTGCCTTGAATCCGTATGGGTAACCGCTACCGTCTTGTTTTTCATGATGCTGTAGAATTGCCATCTTTGCACCATAAGCAATATCTGCATTTTGGATATTATGATACCCGCTAATTGGGTGCGTCTTTATAATCTCGAATTCTTCAGAGGTAAGTCGTCCTGGCTTATTAATAATTTCATTTGATATATTGAACTTACCAATATCATGTAATAGTCCGGAGAGCATCAATTCTTTTATCTGAAGGTCGGAGAACTTTAACCAATTACCTAATATGGAGCAGATCATACCAACATTTAAGCTATGAACTAGCGTTGCCTCTTTATATGTCTTTGATTCAATGTTGTATAAATACATAAATAAATCGTTCTTATTTGGCAAATATGAAAGTAACGCGGCACAACATTCACACAGCTGTTCTTTTACATCATTTCCTTCAATTAAAGAATACATAAGTACATTTATTTCACTAATTGTCTGTATGTATTTTTTCTTAAATAGTTTAAAGTTTGAATCGGATTCCAAGGCATTAATTTCTGTATTGGAGTTGGATTCTGTACTTTTTAATGAGAACTTATCATTTGTATAAACATGAAGATTGAAAATTTGATATAGCTTCAGACGGAATAAATGGGTCTGAGTTATACTCGCACCTTTATCAATGAGTTTTAAACCGGTGGAGCTGTAAATCGCTTCGGCGCTTACCATTCCGATTTGAACTTGATTTAAGGTGATACAAACGGTATTTGAAGTCATAATGTAATCCTTTCTTATTCTTTAAAACTTAAAATGAGCATTTGTGTAGATATTAATAATATCGGCTATCGTTTTGTATGAACTTAGAGAAATAAAAAACTCCGTATATTTTTGTAATTATTGATAATACTAGTGTTTGTACCAAAAAATTAATCTTATATGGAGGTAGCTTATCATGGCTAAAAATAATTATCAAAACACTACTAATAATTCTCGTAACTCTTCTAATTACAAGAATAGTACAAGTGATTATTCCAACAACTCACAAAACAATTCACAGAATAATTCACAAAACAACTCACAAAATAACTCACAAAACAATTCACAAAATAATACTTCATCTAAAAACTGTGGAACAAAGAATACATCATCTTATAATAATTACAAATAAGACATTGTTGCAATTTGAGCGGTGAAATAGCAGTGCATGACGAGTTAATGGAATTCCATTAACTCGTTTTATGTTATGCAGGGTCGAAATATTAGTAACAACTAAAAATATGCCTCATATAATGTTATATAACAGAGAAAAAAGGGTATGAGGGTTATGTGTTTTGATACAATGGCTGCTAATAGAGTTTGTTACTATATAAATAAACCAGGCTGTATTATTGTGGATATTCGCGATGCCAATGAATATGCAAAAGGTCACATACCTTCGGCAATCAACATTCCAGCAGACAAACTGCACCAATATACAAATTACTTATCTAAATATGATCAGGTAATATTATATTGTAGTCGTGGAAATCAAAGTCTACTTTCTGCAAAGAGTTTAAGTTTTGGACGGGCAAAAATTATTAGCTTATATGGTGGAATACGCGCGTATAGAGGAGAATTAGTAAAAGGTTAATAATAAATATTTGACGTTACAGCCAAAATACTATAAACTAAGGATTAGTTTAGATAATTGAAAATTTATCTATTTTTAGAAGTGGGGGACATAAGTAAGTTTTTACTTATGTCCTAACGCATTAAGGAGACAACAATGGAAAGATATGAATTAATTGCACCATGCCATTTTGGTTTGGAATCAGTATTAAAGCGTGAAATAATCGATTTAGGATATGAGATTATTTCTGTACAAGATGGTAAGGTAACTTTTGAAGGTGATGCTGAGGCAATTTGTCGTGCAAATATAAACTTAAGAACTGCAGAACGTGTATTATTAAAAGTGGCAGAGTTTAAGGCAACAACATATGAAGAGTTATTTGAACAGACAAAGAAGATTGAATGGGAGAAATTCTTTGAAAAGGATTCTAAATTCAATGTAGTCAAAGCAAACTCAATTAAGAGTAAATTATTTAGTCCGTCCGATATACAGTCAATTATGAAAAAGGCTATGGTGGAACGATTAAAAGGCGTATATAAAGTATCTTGGTTTGAAGAAACAGGGATAGAGTTTAAAGTACGTGTTACATTAATGAAAGATATTGTAACAGTATCTTTAGACACAACAGGGGAATCCCTCCATAAGAGAGGATATCGTAAGTTAGTTGCGAAAGCTCCAGTTTCAGAAACATTAGCCGCAGCACTTATTATGTTAACACCTTGGAATAAAGACCGTATCTTAGTAGATCCTTTCTGTGGTAGTGGAACATTTCCAATCGAGGCCGCTATGATCGCAGCAAATATTGCACCTGGATTAAACCGTGAATTTGCATCAGAAGATTGGACGCATATCATTAATAAGAAAGAATGGTATGATGCAATCGAAGAAGCAAATGAGTGTGTTTGCAAAGATATTGAAGTAAATATCCAAGGATATGATATTGATCCTGAAGTAGTTCGTGTTGCAAGAGAAAATGCAAAATTAGCTGGTGTAGATCATCTGATTCATTTCCAACAACGTAGCGTAAGTGAACTTAAGAATCCTAAAAAATATGGATTTATCATTACGAACCCTCCATATGGAGAACGTTTAGAGGAAAAAGAAGATCTTCCAGAATTATATAGAGAAATTGGACGAGTATACAAAGAGTTAGACAGCTGGTCATGCTTTATGATTACAAGTTATGAAGATGCAGAGAAGTATATGGGAAGAAAAGCAGATAAGAATCGCAAGATTTATAATGGTATGTTAAAGACTTATTTCTATTCCTTTATGGGACCAAAACCACCTAAGAAAAAGTAAACATCATCAAGAGGAGGAGTTTCGACATGAGAAAAATCATATTTGCAACAGGGAATGCAGGCAAGATGAAAGAGATACGTATGATTTTAAGCGATTTAGGTTATGAAATCTGTTCGCTAAAAGATATGCATATTGACGTTAATATTGAAGAAAATGGATCTACCTTTGAAGAAAATGCAATTATTAAGGCAAAGACCATCAGCGAGATGACGGGAGAAATTGTATTAGCAGATGATTCAGGCCTTGAGGTGGATTATATGGACAAGGCTCCTGGAATTTATTCCGCTAGATTTTTAGGAGAAGATACCTCCTATGATGTGAAGAATAGATATATTATTGATAAGTTAAAGAATGCTACAGGAGAAGAGCGCAGTGCCAGATTTGTTTGTGCCATTGCCGCGGTTTTCCCAGATGGAAGAGTAGAAACAACAAGAGGAACAATTGAAGGCTATATTGGTCATGAACAAAAGGGTGAAAATGGATTCGGTTATGATCCCATTTTTTATGTGCCAGAGTACGACTGTATGAGTGCGGAATTATCACCTGAGATTAAGAATAAAATCAGTCATCGTGGGACAGCCTTAGAAGCTATGAAGAAGATTATTGAAGCATACGAATAAGGAAAGGTGCAAATAATTTGAAGATATTAATAGTGAGCGATTCTCATGGGCGCACCACTAATTTCAGCAAAGTGATGGATCTGGTCGGTCCAATTGATATGTTATTTCATTTGGGGGATTTAGAAGGTTCTGAAGATGATATTGAGATTTTAGCAGGGTGTGAAACATATATGGTGAGTGGGAATAATGATTTCTTCTCACCTCTTGATCGAGAAAAAGTCGTAAGGGTTGGAGACTATCGCATATTTATGACGCATGGCCATAGATATGGGGTGGGCTCTACGTTAGAGAGACTTATTAAGGCAGGAAAGAGTCAGGGATGTAATATTATTTTATATGGACATACTCATATTCCACATATAGAGTGTTATGGAGATGTGTATGTGGTCAATCCGGGAAGTATCTCTCTTCCAAGACAGGAAGGACGTAAACCAACGTATGTGATTATGGAGATTGATCGATTTGGTGAAGTGCATTTTACACTGAATTTTTTACAATAATAAATGCCTCTATTATAGAGGTATACATATGAAAAGGGAAAATGTAATATGGATAAATATGATAAAATAGAAGGACTACTTGAGCAGATTAAAAACGAACTAAAGATATATGGAAATTATTGTTCGGATAATTTACAGATAGCAGCGATTAAAATTAATCAACTGTTAGAAGAGGAAACACAAGAGGTTAGGGAAATAATTGCAGATGAGCTAATAACTTATATAAATAAGGAACAGGTGTATCCATCGTTATTCTTATACTCATTGGTGGTTAGAATTACATCTAAGATTATATACTTTGAACAATTTATAGAATATGTGATTGCGTGCAGTGACATAAAAATGTATACAAAATATTTTCTATTCCTTCAGTTTAGAAGAATTATGTTCTTAAGAAGGGAAATGGAACAGGTGTCTTCGAAAGTTCTTAATTGGAAGCTATTTAATCAGGTGTGTGAGTTATTTGAAGAAGAGCTAAACCTTGATATAAATGAGATTCCTTTGGAAGAAAGAGATCCCAATAGAATTGTTGTTGTAACAAGTCAGATTATAGGAGAGGAGCATGGTCCGACAAAAACCACATTAGAACGATGTAAAGTATTAATGGAAGTACAGCATAAAGAAGTATTATTAGTGAATACATGTGATGTATTTACTAAAGTAGGAATGATTCCATATATGGGCACTTGTGCCGCTAATTATAGAAAAGATTTGATAGATGCAAATGTTGTTGAATGGAAAGGAACAAAAATTCCTTATTTTCAATGTAATGTAGGTGGTATGTCAGTTGAGGAAATGAGGGTTATTATTTCATATATTTTAAACTACAGACCATCAAGGATTGTTGCAATAGGTGGTGGAAATCTTCTGGCATATTTTATGAATCAGATTGTTCCAACAGTGACAATTGGAATATATCCATCAGATATTGATGTCGTTGGCACTAGGTATCAGACTCAATCAGGAGAGTTGAGAGCAGAGCAGAAGGAAATTCTGGACCTTGTGGGAATACCTTATGACCATGTGATTCGAAGCCAATTCACTTCTGATTTTAAGAAACAAAAAGGGAAAATTTCAAGAGCACAGCTAGGAATTCCTGAAGATAAATTTGTTATGACGGCTGTTGGTGGCCGATTAGACGGTGAGATGGATGATGATTTCTTTAAAATGTTAGAACAAGTATTGGATGAAGACAGTTTGTTTGTATGTTGTGGAAGGTTTTCAAGAGTAGATGAAGTATGTAAAAAATATCCTGGATTAGATGGGAAATTTAAATCGTTAGGATTCCAAGACGATATGCTTGCTGTACTAGAGAATATCGATTTATTTGTTAATCCGGAGCGTAAAGGTGGAGGAATCTCGGCAGTAGAGGCACTTTTTAAGGGTGTACCTGTCGTTACCTTAAATTACGGTGATATAGCAAGTAATGTAGGTGCGGAATTCTGTGTTGAGACATATGATGAAATGATTGAAACAATCAGACGCTATAGACAAGATAAAGAGTTTTATAATTGGAAAGCGAATATTGGTAGAGAGTTAGCTGCAAAACTTTTAGATACTAGCTTTCATTTGGAAAGGCTACTAGATCATCTTGAACGAAGAGAAAGCATAAAAGAAAATTGAGAGCAATTATATAGTTTTTCAGTTAGATAAAAAAGCACCCTAAATTTAAACAATTTGATTTTTTAGTTTAAATTTAGGGGATTATTTAATAAGATTCTGTATGTATTGTTTTGAGGAAAACGGTATATAATAATAGAGAAAAGTACCGATTTTACAGGGATTTGTCGAATGTTGAATTGTTCGAGTTGTGCCTATTTTTTAAACAAAATAAAAAAAGTTGAAAAAAGTTTAAAAAAGTTGTTGACATTCTCTTTTTCTTGTACTATAATAATTCTTGTGCCGCGGGGAACACGAAAGAAACGAAAGCGACACGAAGTGATAAAAAGAATATCGGGGTGTGGCTCAGCTTGGCTAGAGCGCTTGATTTGGGATCAAGAGGTCGCAGG
>CAJMNR010000076.1 GCA_905214875.1 uncultured bacterium
ACAAATGTCTTGTAACCAAGACATCGTTAGAATGTGTAGTTTTTAAGGTATAAAGGCCTTTTAAGAAGGCAGCTTGACAAGAAAAGAACTGTTAGAGATAACAGTTCTTTTTTTGATTTACGCGGGAAACGAGCCAAGGTCATGCAAGCAGGACTTTGGCGACTGCCGTGATAACAAGAGAAACTCGCAGAGCGTGTTTCTTCTCGTTTAAGCGTGCAATGATCTAAAGTGTCGAAGACACTCTGTTGGCGAAAATTGAACAAGTCACTTAAGAAAAGTTATACACAGTATATACTGCATTAGAGGAGGGATATCCACAAAATCAGAAACAATCCTCAAAACGCTTCGGATTATGTGTATAAAAGTATGAATTTTAGAATAGAGTGTGGATAGAGAAAAATATTCTGAAAAATAAGAAAACTTAATTTATTGTATAATAATTTCACTATATAAAAAGTAAAAACACTTAAAAAACAGGTTATTTGTCGAAAACGATGGATAATCTGTTTTTATTTTATGGAAAGAAAATACGAATAAAAGGAATGTATGTAAGGGTCAGAAGCGCTGAGTTTACCAACATTATTTTACTGCATTTAGTGATAAAAGGATTTATAGTAAATACTAATGAATGGTATTAATAAATACTAATACTAAAATTGTTTTTTTTTTTGTAAAAAACATAGACAACTTCATATCCAAGTGGTAGATTTGATTGATGTAAGAGGAATCATCTTAACAATACAAACAAAAAGGAGAAAAGGTTAGTGAAAATATTCGCGAGACAAAAACGTATATTTGCCGGAGCATTAGCTTTTATCATGGTAATGAGTACTGTACTCAGTTATGATGTCACAGCTTATGCAGAAAACGCAAATGCTGCAACAGAAAAAGCAGTTCAAACAACCTCAGCCACTGAAAATGCAATGGAATTACAAATTGCATCATGGGGAGGAAATTCCAATATTAATGGAGCATTAGAAATTTATGCGGATTTAGATAGCCCAAATGATGGACTAGATAAGAGTGCAAAATTAACACTAATGCAAGGTGGAAAAAATGTTTCCCCAGTAATCATTCCAACGACTGGATCGAATTACTATATGGGTGGTACAGGATTAGCATCTGGAGATTATTATAATATTGAGCTAAGTGCAAAAAAATATGCTAATATTCAGATGTCATTTCGAATGAGAGGGACTGCATCAGGACCACAGTCTTATGAGGTACAATACAGTGTAGATGGAACTACATTTACGACGGCAACTACATTTAAATTAGCAGTAGCGAAAGAATATCAAACAATTGAATTAGCACTTCCAGAAGGCGCTAATAACGCAGAAAACTTAACAATACGTTTTGTGGCAGGTGATAAGAATTTTAACGGTGGAGTCCCAGATAAATCGGCTACAAGCAGAATTGATTCATTAAAGATTACAGGAAATCCATATGAATCAGAAGATATCTGTAGTATTGTTACAATTGAGCCAAGTTCTAGTGAAATCAAAAAGGGACAAGAATTAACAATGTCTACAGCAACGACCGGTGCTGAAATCTACTACTCTTTCAATGGAGAAAATTACGAATTATATGATGATTCAAACAAACCAGTGGTACATAGCTTCCCTGCTACAGTGACTGCATATGCAAAGATGGCAGGAAAAGAAGAATCTATCGTCATGGAAAGAGAATATACACAATCTAAAGTGTTACCTGTAACAGCAAGCCCTAACGGAGGCGCTATTACATCATCTACGAAAATCACATTAGCAACAAAGACAGAAGACGCAACAATTTGTTACTCATTTGATAACGGAACGACATGGGAAACTTATAACAACGACGAAAAGTTGACAGTTCCTCAATTACCAGCCGATGTTACTGTAAAGGCGACAAAAGAAGGCTATGAAGACAGTACGTTAACAACATTGAAATATACAGAGCGTCAAAATGAAAATTATAATATCTACTTTGGACAACTTCATTCTCATACAAACTATTCCGATGGAGCTGGTTCAGCTGAAGAAGCATTCCAATATGCAAGTAATGCAGATCAAATTGATTTCTTAGCAATTACAGATCACTCAAATTCTTTTGATGGAATTGAAACAGCGGACATCCTAGGCGCTTCAGACAGTACTGAATGGGCAGAAGGTCATGAACTTGCAAAAAAATATACAACAGATGATTTTGTTGGTATTTTTGGATTTGAAATGACTTGGTCTAATGGTCTGGGACACATTAATACTTTTAATTCTGATGGATTTCAGTCTCGTACACAATCCGCGTTTTCATCTTATTCAACAGCATTACAAAACTATTACGCACAATTAAAGAAAGATACATCAACAATCAGTCAGTTTAACCATCCTGGTACATCATTTGGAGATTTTAGTGACTTCGCATATTATGATGAAGAAATTGATAACTTGATCACGTTAGTGGAAGTTGGTAATGGTGAAGGAGCAATTGGTAGCTCAGGATACTTCCCATCTTATGAATACTATACACGTGCATTAGATAAAGGATGGCATGTGGCACCAACAAATAACCAAGATAACCATAAAGGTAGATGGGGAGATGCCAACACAGGCCGTACAGTAATCTTAGCTGATACGTTAACAGAAGAATCTATTTATGATGCAATCCGTAACTATCGTACGTATGCAACAGAAGATGATGATTTAGAAATCACATATACATTAGATGATAATGTTATGGGATCCATTCTTCCAGAAGGCATGACTGGTGATAAGGTTAACCTTAAAGTAGATTTAAAAGATAAAACAGATGACCAAATCGGTACAGTACAAGTAGTCGTTAATGGCGGACTTGTAATCGACAGCAAAAAGGTAACATCAAATCAAGAAACAGTGACATTTGATGTACCAGCGGATTATTCTTATTATTATATTAAAGTAGTTCAAGCAGATGGTGACATTGCAGTAACAGCTCCAGTTTGGATTGGTGATGTAGAAGCAGTTGGTATCTCTAGCGTATCTGCTGACTCAGACCTTCCAATCAAAGGACAGGCATTAAACTTATCCTTAGAGTTATTCAATAATGAATCAGAACCACTTGTTATTGATAAAATTGAATTCTCTTTAGATGATAAAGTAATCCATACTGCAGACTTAGAAAAAGCTGGGTTAACTCAGGTTGCGGCTAAAGGTACAGGGTCTTATTCATTCGCCTATACACATAATGCTGCAGGAGCCGCAAACATTAATGTTACAGTATATGCTTCCTTAAATGGAAATGAAAAAGTTTATAAAGATGTAATCAAATTGAATTATACAGTTCCAGAAATGGTAACGAAGGTTTTAGTGGATGGAACACATTATAATGATTATGTAAATGGTTACTATGGTGGAAATCTTGGTAACTTTACAAAAATCGCTTCTGAAAGCTACTCAAACGTAGAAATCGTAACAGATCAATTTACAAAAGAAAAGTTAGCAGACTGTGATTTATTAATCATTTCTGCGCCAGCGAAGAAAAATGCAACATCAAATACAGGTGCCTATACAGTTTCTCATTTTGAAGATGACTTCCTTGAATTAGTGAAAGAGTATGTACAAAACGGCGGTACAGTAATCGTATCTGGTATTGCTGATTACCAGGATAGTACAGATTGTCAATCTTCTCGAGAACTAAATAAGTTATTAGAAGCAATCGGAGCAACAATCCGTATTAACAGTGATGAATTATATGATACAGAGAACAATGGCGGACAGGCATATCGTTTATATCTAACAGAGTTCAATAAAGATGATAAGTTCATGGCTAACATTAAAGATGGCCAGACGTATAGTGCTTACAGCGGATGTTCTATTGATATCACAAATGCAGGACAAGATACAGCAACTGCAAAAGCAGCTCAATGGCTGGTAAAAGGTCATGATACAACATATTCCGTAAATACGAAAGATGACGACGGTAATAAGATCACTCAAACAGAAGCGGTTGCCAAAGGTGAAGTTGTTGCATTAGCAAGACAAGAACTTGCTGGAGGCGGTAACGTATTTGTTGGTGGTACTGTATTCATGTCTGACTTTGAAGTAAAAGCAGAATTAGATAACATCTGGGATCTTCCATATGCAAACCGTACAATTATGGAAAATATCTTAGCTGAGATTAAAGCAGAACTTCCTGTAACAACAATTGCAGAAGCAAGAAAAGGTAACTTAAATGAAGTTTATCATATTCGAGGAAGAGTAACTGCTGGTACAGATAACAAATCAAATAAGTTCTTTGATACAATCTATATCCAGGATGAAACAGGCGGTATTACAATTTTCCCTTATGCAGAGGATGGATTAAAGGTAGGCGCTTTAGTTGATATCGTAGGTTATGTAGATGAATATCAAGGAGATCGTGAACTTCAAATTATCGAGAGTACGATTATCGATAACGAAAAATTAGAAGAAGTAACGCCTAAGAAACTAAGTGCCAAAGATGCTATGGATTATGATAACTATGGTGGTCAGTTAGTCCAAGTAGAAGGTACGGTAGAAGAAGTTGAGGGTAATGATACATCAATAAGCCAACTTAAAGTAAAAGATGAAAATGGCGATATAGCGACTGTATTTATTGATGGTTATATTTTATCTGGAACGACAGGTAAGAATGAATTAGCTAAGACAATTAAAGTTGGAACAAAAATATCTGCAGTGGGCTTATTATATAAACATCCAGAAGGTTCTTCTGATGTATCCGTACCTTGTCTACGTGTTCGTAATACGGATGAAGTAAAGGCGATTGCTGACACTACAGAACCAGTAGCAACTACAGAACCAGTAGCAACTACAGAACCAGTAGCAACTACAGAACCAGTAGCAACTACAGAACCAGTAGTAACCCCAAAACCAGTAGTAACTCCAAAGCCAACAACAACGAAAAAACCAACAACAACGAAAAAGCCAACAACAACGGTAAAACCAACAGTAAAACCAACAGCTAAGCCAGTTGCAAAACCAGCAAAAGTGTCTAATCTGAAAGTGAAGACAGCAACAACAAGTTCTGTTACACTCTCATGGAAAAAGGCAAGTAAAGCAAAAGGATATGTTGTAGAACAATATAAGAATAAGAAATGGACTAAGATTAAGACAACTAGCGCTACTTCTTATAAAGTAACAAAATTAAAAGCTGGTACGACTTATAAGTTCAGAGTACGTGCGTATACGAAAGCAAGTAACGGAAAATATGTATATGGTTCTTATTCAAAAACGTTGACTACTGCAACAAAACCAGCTACACCAAAAATCACTTTGAAGAGAAAAGGTACAACAGTGACTGCTTCTTGGAAAAAGATTAGCGGAGCTTCCGGATACGAAGTATACAGATCTACAAAGAAAAATTCAGGATATAAGAAAGTAACTACAAATAAGAAAGTTTCCAAAGTGACATATAAAGCTACGAAACTGAAAAAAGGCAAAACTTATTACTTTAAGGTTAGAGCTTATAAGACAGTGAACGGTAAGAAAGTTTACAGTAATTATAGTAGTGTGAAATCTGTAAAAATCAAATAGTTAGAAAACTACCTGTATGCCTTGGAAATAACCAGGGCAACAGGCAGTTATAAGCTTATTTATGCATGAGGAAGAAAACATAAGAAAACATTTGAGGTATTAAATTGAATTGGATAAATAAAACGAGAATTATTAAAGGAATGACATTGCTCATTGGGATGATCATATTTGTAGGATTGTTATTCTATGCAAATCATGATAAACCAGGATATTTTACCGATGCAGACTCAGGAGTTGAGTACGAAACTGCGAAAGTATTAGAGGTACTAGAAGACAATACTCAGGTGGATGAGTCGACAGAAGGAATCTTAAGAGGTAGTATTAAATACAAAGTAAAGGTTATGACTGGACGTTACAAAGGCGATGAAAGAGAGCTAACTAGTTATTTAAGCTATAAATACAATGTAAAGGTAGATCAGGGAGATACCTTGTCAGTTCGCATAGATACGACTGGTGAAAATCAATACGATATTTCCGTATATAATTATAATCGCGGCAAATTAGTTATTGGACTTGTTGTGCTATTCTGTCTGGCAATTATGCTGATTGGTGGGAAGCAAGGTGTGAAAGCTATTATTGGTCTGGTAATCACATTTGTCAGCATTATCTTTATCCTTGTACCAATGATCCTAAAAGGACACTCCCCTGTAATGGCTACAGTAATTATTATTGCAGTCACTACTGTGATAAGCTTTGTTCTCATTGGAGGAATTCAGGCAAAAACAGTATCTGCATTTTTAGGCAGCATGGTCGGTGTTATTTTAGCAGCAGTGATTGCTTATGCAGCAGGAGAGCTTTGTCATATATCCGGATTTCAGATGGATGAGGCAGAAAGCTTGCTTTATATTAAATTTGATACATTAGTAAGCGTTAAGAACTTATTTATTTGTGGTGTATTGATTGCATCCATTGGTGCAGTGATGGATATTGCCATGAGTATTTCTTCAGCAGTCAATGAATTGCATGTTGTGAATCCAACATTAGGAGTAAAAGAATTATTTAAATCAGGAATGAATATAGGAAGAGATGCAATGGGAACAATGGCAAATACGCTAATATTAGCGTTTGCAGGGACATCTTTAAATATGATTATCCTTATTTACTCTTATGGTGTTTCGTTTATTCAGCTGATCAATACTGATTTTGTTGCAATCGAGGTTGTACGAAGTATCGCAGGAAGCTTAGGAATTGTTGGTACAGTACCGGCAGTGGCTATTATTAGCGCATATTGTTGTACAAGAAAGAAGAAAGAAGTAGCAAAGAAGTAAAAGTTTAATTTAATATGGGTGTTTTCTATAAGCCTTACTTTTCACATAATTACCTTGTGGGGAGTAAGGCTTTTGTCTGATAGCAAGCCTTGTTATATGGCCTTGAAAATGGCAGCAGCATATAGGAGAAAGAACAGTTTGAAGAAAATGTGCGAAAAGTTCAAACAATTTTAAAAATATGCAAAAAAACTATTGACTTACTCTTTTTATAATGATATACTTAACAAGCTGCTTCGGTAACGAGCACAACGCTTCTGAAAGAAGCATGGAAAGAACATTGATAATTGAACAGTGAAACAACCTTGAAAATTCTTATAAATGAATTTCAGAAATGACATACTTTAGTATGTTGTGAACGTTTCTTTATAGAAACAGTAA
>CAJMNR010000077.1 GCA_905214875.1 uncultured bacterium
ACTCCATATAAATTCATATAAGTTTTTGAAAAATGGCCCACTTTGTGGCCCACTGGTTTTTTAATGTTTTATCGAAGCCCTATACAGTAAGTACGAACATTATATAACACAATAATTACAGAAAAAGAGTTGATATTTTTACGAAGATATCATATACTATTCTTAGATAGAGAGTCTATCTTCGGGAGAGTTCCTGCCATATAAGTGGAAGATTTTAAACTCGGGAGAGTTCCTGCCATATAAGTGGAGAATTTTAAACTCAAAGGGAGCGTTAGCTCCCTTATTTTCGTATAAGGAGAAATAAAGGAGATACGGATGGAAGAATTCAAATTATATAGTGTTTCGGACGATTATGTGGAATGGTTGCGTAAGGAATTTCCAAACGTATATTCCAATAAAATAAATTCCAGAACACACACCAGAAAATATTTAGGGGTGGTTCTGCAGATTGGGCAATATCATTATTATGTTCCAATGTCATCACCGAAAGATTCAGATTATCAGATTGCAGGAAAAAATAAAGTCATTAAGAAAAGCATTGTGCCGATTATTCGAATTGTGGTGAAAAATAAAGATGGTGAAAAAGAATTGAAGGGAACCCTTAGAATCAGTCATATGATTCCGGTACCTGCATCAGAACTTGAATTATATGATTTAGAAAATGAATCAGATAGTACATATAAAGATCTCGTTCACAATGAAATGATTTTTATACGTAAACATCGTGAGAAAATTATTTCAAATGCCAAAGTGATTTACAATCAAAAAGTAGCAAATGATACAACAGCTGGATATGTAAAATCGGCACTAGATTTTCAAGCACTTGAGGTGCTATGTGATAAGTATGAAAAAGCAAAGGAGATGAGCGAGGAATGATAAGTGCAGAGTTACAACACAATCCATATTTGTTAGAAACAAATGTTAAATTTAATGGACAGAGTCCAAAGATCAACAGTCAAATCGAAAAGTATGAAAATCAATTGTTGTCTGATTGGGTAAAGAATATTCCAAGAATATTTTATGACGAAATGAATGGGTATGATTTTGATTTGTTTTTTTCGGGAACAGAATATGACTTCCAAAAGCTAAATCAGGCATTTGCACAAGCAGGTGTTACGCAAGAGCAGGTGCGCCTCATTATGCGTAATGAATTAGAGGATGCAGAGGTAAAAAGTAATGAGATAAATGGGATGATTGACTGGCTAAGATCGGAAAGAAACAGGCAGTTCGATTTTGATGCTTTTTATGATGCCAATAAAGGGCTATTTGAGGAAACTTTTTCATGTGTATTAGTAAGAGGTATGGATGAATTGACGGAAGATTTATCTTTTGCTTTTGAGAATGTGAAGAGTGTGGAAGAAATAGCGAGTACAAATCTTACATATGTACCGGTCGTATTTGTTGTAGAGGAAAGTACAATGCATCAATTTAGAACTGAATTGATAGAATTATTAGCCAGAAAAGATATAGAACAGAAATAACTGTTTTTTTATATTTCACCAGCTCTGGATAAGGATTATGCGATTCGTTTTATTTGTGACTTAGGAATAGATGAACCTCAGCTAATATCAAGAATTCATGATGGCAATGTAGAAATGTATATAAAGAACTATCCTATGGTCGCATTTGTTCGTGAAGTAATTCGAATTGTCAAAAATGAAGTGAATGTATTGGAGGCTCAATTAGAGGAGAAGAATGAACAGAGTTCTATTGAGAATGCAGAAGTTTATTATCAGATTTCTGAGTTGGAAGGAATTATAGAAAAAATAAAAGAAGCAGATGGTCATTTTGTTGATTTGGACAATTATATAGGTGCAGCAAAATTTAATGAGTTGAAAGCTGAAATAGAAGATGCAATACGAAACTGGAAGAGTCGTAAGACAAAAGTTGTTGGGGAGGTTGAAATCGATAAGAACGCTACTGCATATGAGCAGGAATTGATTAGATGTACAGGTGCGTTCTTTGAGAAGGCGATTACATATTATCAGTTTGAAAAGAGTAGAATTGAGAAAGAATTGAATAAAATATATCTGCAGCAACCATTAGACTCGGAATATAAACCAGAGGGCGTAGTTTTGGATATGCCAAGCAAACCAGAAATTACTGGTATTAAAGAAATTTTAGTGGGATTAAAGGAAGAACGTTATGAAGAGAAAAAAGATCTGCTGGATTTCTTTAAAGTTTCTTCAGAACCGAAAGAGTTAGTTTTAGCAGTAACTTGTTATTACGAGAAATGGAGAGAAGCGGCAATCGAAACAATTATCCCTGTTGTAGAAAACTATATAACCGAAAGTCAGGAGAATCTGCAAAATTATTATGAAGAACTTGCAAAAAAATATCATGAGAAATTATCACAATTACATGAGTACAAGGTGGAGGAGAAAAACAGGATAGCTTCTCAACTGTCAGAGGATGAAAGAATGCTTCAAACAGATAATGACTGGTTGGTTGCGTTTAAAGATCTATTAGTGGAAATTGAAAGAGGATAGATATGGAGAATGAATTAGTAAAAACAGAACAAAATGTATTGACCGACAAGTTTGAAATTACGGTAGAAGACCGTTTGGAAATTATTGATGAATATGTCAGAAAAAAATATCTTACACGTCTTTCGGATATGCAGATTATGCCATTAGGAGAATTAACTCCATTAGAGGAAGATTTAATTGATAATGTAAGAATGTATCGTATTACTGAGATGGTGTATCAAAAAGATGAATCTGTTATGGATAAGTTCACTACTGTGTTTAATACATTGGCAACTTATAATGCATCTGTATTTTTCTTAATTGATTCAGATGGAAGACAGGCGAATTATTATCTTGGTGTAAGGAATAACGAAGCAAATGATTCTGTGAAAAAAAGATCTACAGTAACGTTGGGAGACACTTTGAAACAGACCTTAATTGGTCATTTTCCAGGAGTAAAAATCGAGAATGAAGACCGCAAGAAAATCGCAGAGTTTTCAGAGAAAATTATGGGACTTAAGAATGTTACTTCTGTTAGTGTTGTGGGAAGCAGTCGCCGAGAAAAGGAACGATCACAAAATGAGTTTGCACAGGGAATGGAAAAGTTATGTCTTGCAATGAGTGGTCGTCCATATACTGCGGTTATTATTGCTGATAATAAGAATGCATGGGATATACAACAAGAGAGAAAGAAGTATCAAGAACTATATACAGCATTATCACCATTACAAAAGATGCAAATTTCTGATTCAAAAGCTGAAACGGAGTCGAGGAGTCAGTCCTTTGCCGAGATGAATGGAAAACAAAAGGCTGCCATGATTAAAAATGCTGTTATATCTGTTGCAGGAACAGCTGCAGGTATTGGACTAGGAGCAATGTTTGGTGGAACAGCTGCTATGCTAGGTGGTCAAATTGGTGGACAAGTTGGTGGGCAAATCGGTAATTTTATTTCTTCGCTCGCACCTACAAAACAAATTAGTAAAGCAATAACAACTGGAACAACAATTACAGAAGAAAATAAAGCTGTTACAGATATGCTCGTTATGCTTGATGAAGCTTTAAAGAAAATGAATGAGTATGATAGTTATGGATTATGGAATGTTGCCGGATATTTCTTGTCAGATGATATGTCAGCTGCTGAGATAGCGGCCAGCAATTATCGATCTTTAATGAATGGCGATAATTATGGAAGAGAAGTGTCCGCAATTAACTCTTGGAGAAGTAATGATCTTGAATTGGCGGGAGAATATAGGGATTTAACTACTTACATATCAAGATTTGTGCACCCACAATTTAACTATGGTGGAAATATTCTGGTTACTCCATCAACGAATATTAGTGGAAAAGAATTGGGATTGCATTTAGGATTACCTCGTTCAACTGTGCCGGGACTTCCGGTAATTGAACATGCGGAGTTTGGAAAAGAGGTTAATACCTATCAGTTATTCGAAAAAGAAGTAAGTAATCGCCCGGAGGACAGAGTGACACTAGGTCGTGTATTTGATATGGGCTTGATTACAGATAAAATTGTGGAATTAAATAACAAAAGTCTTAATATGCATACATTTATTACAGGATCCACTGGTTCAGGAAAGAGTAATACTGTATATCAAATTCTGATGGAATTGAGACAAGATCGTGTACCTTTCCTTGTAATTGAGCCGGCAAAAGGAGAGTATAAAGATGTGTTTGGGCATTTGTCAGATGTAAATGTATTTTCAACGAATCCGAATGTTGCGCAGTTGATTAACATCAATCCTTTTAAGTTTCCTCGTTCCATTCATGTGCTAGAGCATATTGATGGATTAGTAGAAATCTTTAGTGTATGTTGGCCGATGTATGATGCGATGCCGGCATTTTTCAAAGATGCGATTCTTAAAGCATACGAAGCAGTTGGATGGGATTTGGGTTCTTCGACATTTGAGGGTGATAACTTAGAATATCCGGATTTTGATATTCTTGCGGAACAATTGGATAAATTGATTACAAATTCTGATTATGCAGCAGAAATTAAGTCGAACTACAGAGGTGCTTTGTTAACAAGAGTAAAATCACTTGCAGTAGGATTGAATAAATATATTTTCACAGAAGAACAGACACCATATGAGCAATTGTTTGATGAAAATTGTATTTTAGATATCAGCAGAGTGAAATCTTCAGAGACGAAAGCACTTCTTATGGGATTGATGGTATATATTCTAAATGAATACCGTATGGATCAAAAAACAGAAAATAACACAGGGTTACGTCATGTTACTGTTTTAGAGGAGGCTCATAATTTATTAAAAAATACATCTAGCGGAGAATCGGAATTGATTGGAAAATCTGTTGAGATGATTACCAATACAATTGCTGAGATACGCACATATGGAGAAGGGTTTATAATTGTAGACCAGTCTCCATCATCTGTTGACATTGCGGCGATTAAGAATACCAACACAAAGATTGTGCTTCGAACACCAGAAGCAAATGATAGAGAGGCGGTAGGACGTTCTATGGGATTGTCAACTGCACAGGTAAATGAAATTGCTAAATTGCCAAGTGGAGTGGCTGTTGTATATCAGAATAACTGGATTAGTCCCGTTCTTACATTAGTGGATAAAGCAAAAGTTAAGGAAGAGGCATATAAGTATGAGAATCCTGCTTTTATCAAGACTGTACGAGAAGCGAGAACAGAATTATTATGTATGTTATTGCAACCATGGGTAAATAGAGAACAGTATAGAGGTAAAATCTTAAGAAACGATCTTAAAGCATTGGATATTCCAAAGAAAATGAAAGATTGCATATCAGAGTGTATTGAGCAGTATCTATTTTTTCAAGGTAATATGATTTGGAAAGCAGAAGAGATAGCATATCTTCAAATTTTGGTTAAAGCAGTGCTTGCAATTTCAGATGCTGAATTTAAAAACATTGTTTTAAATGGAAAAGCTGACGAACTTAGAATTACAATTAAACAGAAAACTATAGGGTTGAGTTATCAGGAGATTGAAGAAGTGTGTTGTGTTCTTACAATGGAAACTGAGGAGGCGAATAAATAAGTATGGATGTAATAGAGCAAAAAGCATTTATGCCGGAAGGTATTGATATTAGTGAAAAGCTTTCTGGTTTTCATAAGAATTTTACAAGTACTGTATCACCAGAAAATGGAAGTTATGGTATCACAAGAATTGATAAAGGTAATGGCTTAGAAGCACTTAGAGGAAAGACGGATACAGGGCATCCTTTCATAGAGTATTACCAAGATGGAAAAATTACTATGAGAAGAGAAAATCTTGGAAATCATCAGTTGTTAAAGACAAGTTATGATGATGCTGGTAATCCTTATCTTAGAACTTTTACAGAAGCAGGAAAGAATACAAATTATGAATTAGCTGCAAATGCAAATATCACTAAGGGAAATTTCAGTGCAATAACGGATGCATATGGAAGAACAATATCAACAAAGGTAACGGACATCACACTAAAAGATGGTGGCTATCATCCAGTATCAAAGTTACGAGATAGATTCTATTTGGCTGGAGACGAAGTCGGACATGGAGTGCCAGATCAGTTTGGTGGTCCGGCAAGTAAAGAAAATACATTTGCTCAGGCAATGGAAGTAAACCGAGGAACTGGTAGCAAGGTTCGTCAAGTAGAAAATCTTGCAGCTCGGTTAAAGCAAGAGGGACACACTGTTGATTATGAGATGCGGGCTAATTATAGCGGAACTAAAAATGCAAGACCGACATCTTTTGAACCGCACATAACAGTGGATGGAAAAGAATATGAGTTACCAGAAGAATTAAAGAAAATTTATAATACTTCAAAAGAAACAACGGTTCAGAAGGTTATAATAAATACGAAAGAACAATTTGGTATTGCCAATGAAGTTGGATTGAAATCTGGTGTTGTTGCAGCCGGTCTTACTTGTGCAATGTCAAGTGTAGATAATATTTCTGCGTGTGTAAATGGAGAAATATCTGGTGAAGAAGCTGCAATAGAGATTGTAAAAGATACAGTAGTTGCGGGTGGGGCTGCTTATGGAACTGCCTTTGTAAGTACGGCAGTATCAGAATCAATGAAGGGTTCTTCTAAAGTATTACTCCAACGAGTAGGTAATAGTTGTTTGCCAGCTGCTGCAGCAACTTTTGCAGTTGATTCTGCAGATGCAATTATTGATTATGCGAAAGGTGAAATTGATGGAGGAGAGCTGTCGTATGAGTTGGGGGATAGTGCATCTTCAGTTGCAGGAGGATTTGCAGGTGGTTCTGTAGGTGCTAAAGTTGGAGCAACTTTGGGAACTGCAATTGTTCCAGGTGTAGGTACTGTAGCAGGTGCAGTTGTTGGAGGTGTTGTCGGAGGAGTGGTTGGAACTGTTGTTGCGTCAGAAGCTTATACTACTGCGGTTGAAGCAGGTACTGAAGGAGCAAAATTCTTGGCAGAAAAGGCGGAAACATTGGCAAAAGACACAGTTGAATTTATAAAAGAGAATGTGCCAGAAAAAATAGATGAAGTAAAGTCAGCGTTTAATGATTTTGCAAAGAGTTGTAACGTACCTTTTACTGTTTAAGAAAATGATAAATACAGCTATATGATTTCAAGGGTGAAGTCATATAGCTGTATTTTTTTGTGCAGAAAAATAAAAAATTTCCTTTTCCACCCTGTATTTTCCCC
>CAJMNR010000078.1 GCA_905214875.1 uncultured bacterium
AAGGTATTGGGGGGGACGATGCGCTAAAAGCTGCTGCACAAAATCTCCAGCATTATGTCCCCCCATACCGTCTGCTACTATGAATAGATTAGGCAACTTGCCAATTTCTTGCTCACAACTAAACACATAGTCTTGATTCACGGTTCTCTTTAATCCAATATCCGTGACAGAAAATGTTTTCATAGCCCTCTCCTTTCTTTAACACCTACTTATTATCGATATAACTTTTTCTAAGTTGACCGCAAGCAGCGTCAATGTCCGAACCCATTTCTCTTCTAATAGTAACATTAATTCGTTTTTTTTCAAGTATATTTTTGAAATTTTGAATAAAGGACATGTCGGATTGTGCGTAATCTCGTTCCTTTATAGGGTTTACTGGAATCAAGTTAATATGACAATTTAGCCCCTTAACAAGTTGTACTAATTCCATCGCTTGTTCCTTACCATCGTTCACACCTTTTACAAGACTGTATTCAAATGTAATACGACGAGAAGTCTTACTATAATAATACCTACAAGCTTCCATAATCTCTGCAATAGAATATTTATTGGCCACAGGCATTAGTTCTCTTCGTTTCTCATCATTTGGCGCATGAAGTGAAATTGCTAATGTAATCTGTAACTCTTCATCTGCAAGTTGTTTAATACGTTCACATAGTCCACATGTCGAAACAGTAATGTTTCTCTGACTAATGTTTAGCCCGTGTTCATCCGTTAACATACGTACAAACTGAACCAAATTATCATAGTTATCTAAAGGTTCCCCCGTTCCCATTACTACTACGTTAGAAACCCGTTCTCCTGATATCTTCTGTATCTGATAGATTTGATCAAGCATTTCCGAAGCCGTAAGACATCTTTCTAATCCGCCTAATGTGGATGCACAGAATCTACATCCCATCCTGCAGCCAACTTGAGAAGAAATACATACGCTGTTTCCGTGTTTATACTTCATCAGAACGCTCTCAATTACGCGATTATCGTACAATTCAAATAAAAATTTGCTTGTATCTCCATCTTTTGATACTCTCTTATCTACAACATTCGCATGAATGATTGTATAGTTCTCTTCTAATTTTTCTCTTAGTGCCTTACTAAGATTCGTCATCTCATCAAAACTATCTACAAGTTTTACATGTAGCCATTCATATACTTGTTTTGCACGAAATGGCTTTTCGTTAATCTTCGTCATTTCTTCTATGAGTTGTTCATAATTCAATGACTTTATATCAATTTTTTCCATTTTATTATACCTTTACTTTACATTAAATAAAATACTTTACTTAACTTTTTTTAGTCTCGAGATAAAAAATCCGTCCGTGTTATGAATTCCAGGAAGCAATTGAAGGTAACCTTTCTTTGTCGTCTCATTTCTTAACGTTTCAGGAAGATATGCATCAATGCTCTCAAGCTCAAATCCTAATTCATTGACGATAAAGTTCATGTTTTCTTCATTTTCTTCTTTATTAATTGTACAAGTACTATAAATCATTGTACCGCCTTGCTTCACATAAGAGGTAACGACTTTTAGAATCTCTCTTTGCAGCTTGCTAAGATCTCCAAGCTGCTCTTTTGTCATTTTATATTTGATATCCGGCTTCTTACCAATAACACCAAGACCGGAACATGGTAAATCGCAAATAAGCACATCCGCTTTATTTACGCTGTCTTTATCAAGCACTAATGCATCCTGTGCAGAAACCGTAACATTCGTAAGGCCAAGTCGTTCTACATTTTCTTCAATGTATGCTGTCTTTTCGTATGTCAGGTCTCTTGAATACACCATTCCTGTACCATTTAATTTTTCCGCCATGTGAAGTGTCTTTCCCCCAGGTGCGGCACAGACATCGATTACGATATCATTTTCTTTCACACCGGCGATTTCTCCAACAAGCATAGAACTCTCATCCTGCACTTGGAACATTCCCTCACGGAATTCTGGTAAATGATTTAAGAAGTTGTAGTTTGAAATATAGAAGGAATAAGGAAGATATGTTGTATCTTTTACCGTAACCCCTTCTTTTTCAAGAGCTTCTTTTAACTGTTCTGGTGTTGTCTTGCTTAGGTTTGTACGAATCGTTGTCTCTTTTGTCTGATTGAAACGTTCTAACATCCCTTTTACAGTTGCATAATCATATTCCTGCATCCATTTCATAACAATCCATTCAGGCATAGAGTAATGAATGCTTAAATACTTAATTGGTTCTTTCAATTCATCTGGATAAGTGATCTGGTCAAGATTTCTTGTAATGTTACGAAGTACGCCATTAAGGAATCCACGTAAAGTTCCAAATCCTTTTTTTACTCCTAATTTTACAGCTTCGTTACATGCTGCACTGTCAGGAACCGCATCCATATATTTAATTTGGTATACAGCCATTCTTAAGATATTGCGGATTACTGGCTTTTGTTTCTTAACCTTAACTTTTGAAAATTGATTAATGATATAATCAAGCTCGATTGCACGTTCAATCGTTCCTTCACATAATCTTGATAAGAAAGCTCTTTCCTGCTTATCTAAATACTGATACTTTGTAAGTGCCTGCCCAAGCACTTTATGGCTGTATCCGCCTTTTTCTAATACTTCTATAATAATCTCAAGTGCCAGCTCACGAACTTGACTCGTGTTCTTTTTGCTAGTCGTCACGTCGGTTTCCTCCAATGATTAATAATATACGTAATAACTGAAGAATACTGGATACTGCACCTGCAACATAAGTTAATGCTGCTGCAGATAATACCTTTCTGGCACCATAATTTTCATCGTTACGTAAGATTCCTGATTCTTCTAATATTCTAAGTGCTCTGTTTGATGCATTGAACTCTACTGGTAATGTAACAAGTTGAAATAATACGCCAAGAGAAAATGCAAGAACACCAATCATAAGAAGAATGTTTCCAGTAGAGCTTGTTATAAATAAACCAGCGATAATAAATAACCACGCTACATTAGTTCCTAAATTAACTACTGGAACGATTGCACTTCGAATGGAAAGCGGCGCATAATGAGTCGCATGCTGAATTGCATGGCCACATTCATGGGCTGCAACACCGATGGCTGCAACTGAACTACTACCATATACGCTGTCACTTAAGTTGAGTGTCTTATTCCTTGGGTCATAATGATCCGTCAAATTACCACTTACACGCTGAATGCGCACATCATAAATTCCTGCTCTTCTCAAAATTGCTTCTGCTGCCGATGCTCCTGTATAGCCTGACATACTCTGTACCTTGCTAAATTTAGCATACGTACTTTTTACCTTTGCTGAAGCAAGTAAGCAAATGATCGCACCTGCGATTACTAATATATAAGTTGGATCAAAATACATTCGATATGGTGAAAAATACATCTAGTTGCTCCTTTCTAACTCACGGACAACCACTATCCAAGAATGGTTCCTTTTTCTACAGTATAGCCACGTAAGAACGCATCTACCATCATACGTTTCTTTCCTTCAAGTTGAAGTTCTTGAATTGACAGAAGTCCATTTCCTGTCTTAACAATTAATTCATCCTTACCAACTTCAACGATTTCACCGATTTTACCTTCCGCTTCACCTTCTGCAACATCAGCTTTCCAAATTTTTAGAGTCTTTCCAGCTAAATGTGTATATGCGCTTGGCCATGGATTTAATCCACGAATTAAGCGTTCGATATGGGCTGCATCCTTTTCAAAATCAATAAGACCAAAGGACTTCGTTAGCATCTTAGCGTAATCAGTTGGGGAGTCACCTTGTTTTTCTCTCGTTAATGTTCCTTTTTCACAAGCATCAAGTGTTTCAATCAAAAGATCTGCTCCCATTGTAGCAAGACGGTCAAATAAACTTCCGCCTGTATCTTCTTTGGTGATCTTTGTTGTTGCTTTTAGTAACATATCTCCTGTGTCGCATCCTGCATCCATCATCATTGTTGTTACACCAGTTTCTTCTTCCCCATCAATTAAGGACCATTGGATTGGTGCAGCACCACGATATTTTGGTAAAAGTGAACCATGAACATTGATACATCCGTATTTCGGAATATCTAACACGGATTGAGGTAACATCTGACCAAACGCAATTACTACAATAGCATCTGGTTTCATTTCTCTTAAACGTTCAATAAATTCTTCATCCTTTTTAATACGAACTGGTTGATATACCGGAATATTGTGAGCAAGTGCTACTTCTTTTACAGGAGAACACTGCATTGAATTTCCGCGACCCTTTGGTTTATCAGGCTGTGTAACAACTGCCAATACCTCATGGCCATGCTTTACGATATTTTCTAATGTTGGCACCGCAAAGTCCGGCGTTCCCATGAATACTATTTTCATCAAATTCCTCATTTCTCATTAATCTATAATTTTCCCCACGCTTGTTCTTCGCGTAAATGTAAATGGGAGTGCCCACCAGACACCCCTATTTTATCGTACGGAAAAAGTGTGGATAACACTTGTTTTCCAAACACATGCTGTTTGATTTTTTAATCTTCTAATTGGTCGTTATCTAATAACTGTCCTTCTACAAGTTCAACATAAAGATGTCCATCTAAATGGTCGATTTCATGACAGAATGCTCTTGCTAATAATTCTGTACCTTCAATTTCAAATTCATTCATATCTAAATCATATGCTTTTACTTTTGCATAATTTGGACGAGTAACAACTCCTGATTTACCAGGTACGCTTAAGCATCCCTCATAACCAACCTGTTCTCCTGATGTTTCGATAATCTCTGGGTTAATTAAGACAATTGGATCATCTCCTTCTGGAGAAACGTCGATTACAACGATTCTTTTTAAGATACCAATCTGTGGTGCTGCAAGACCAACCCCATTTGCTTCATACATTGTATCAAGCATGTCTTCTACTAAAGTTTCAATTTTATCATTAACTTCGGTAACTTCTCTTGCTTTTTTATTCAAGACGCTGTCACCGATCGTTCTTATATTACGTAATGCCATAATTTATCCTCTCTTTCACTACTATGTTGTCAAATGGAAAAATCCATACATATTTATTATAACCCAACCATGATTATTATACAATAATACATTTTCTAACCATTATTCCCAAGTAATGTCCATAATCCTTCCCCAAGCAATGCTTCTACATCCGTATCAATACATTCTATTTCATTGTTTGTTTGAATCAAATATAGTTGGTTAGAATCTGCTTGTCCCTTCATACCAACTGCCACAACTCTTCCATCTGACAACATGCGATATGCACTGACATTTTCTAATAGCTTCGTCTTCTTTCCTTTTTCTGTTACAACAAGCTGATATGTCCCGTTCAACTCAACAGAAAATATTCTTCCGTCTTTTTCCTTTACAGATTCTTTTAGATTCTTTTCCCTCTCCCTCGCAGAATCATTAAAAAGGGACAGATAAGCATTACTCTCATCCAAATCCACTTCTTGTTTGACAAGTTTCATATTCTCTGGCTTGTAAATAGCCCGTTCTGAAATTGTTATAATGTTATCTTCTGACGGTATGGCACTTGTCGAATCCTTATAGTTATACAGATTTACACGCTGAATAACACACGCATCGTAAGTAGCTTCTTCATCATATAAACAGTCTATATAATAGGACTCAAAACTTTCCTCCCCATCTTCCGGAAACTCCTTCTCCATATACAAATGACATGCTTTATAGACATAAGGCTTCTCGTAGTTTGAAACCTTGACCAAAGAGTTGGCCTGCCCCTCAAATACCGTATCTTTCGTTCCATCAAAACTATGCAAGGTTCCTTTCATTATAAGTTGTTCTCCGTCCCTAAGTTTTTGACGCAATGTTTCTCGCTTCTTTCTATTACCTTCTTCCTTTGCATTTCGCTTCTTTTCTCTATCCAAATCTTCTTTCGCATAAGGATCTTTCACAAAAGAATACAATGATTTTCTGTCGTACATATAGTCAATATAATAAAGGATGGATTGATTCTCAATCTCCGAAACGCAAAAACTACATACATTCTCCCGAAATAATTCTGGTTTTTCCTCATCCATACTACATTCATACAATTGATTTCTCTTTAAATAATATAATCTCTTATAATCCGATGTAATTTCTACTTGTTCTCCCAAATCTTTCTCTATACATTTCTCTGAAAATGTATCCAAATGAATATGATAAAAAGCATTCTGTGTCTTTTCATTTTTCCAACAATCATCAAGGCTCCTGCTATATCGACCATCTTCGTTTACTTTATATGATAAGTCCACCTTACATAAGACAAATAGTTTTTTCGCATCCTTAACATACTTAAGTTCACTTACATAAGGCAAGTGAATGGACTGTGTCTTATATCCATTATATTTATAGACTTTTCCACTATCATAGGTAACATAATAGATGTTATTCTCGTCATCCATCGTACATAACCTTACTTTTGTCGCAATCTGCTTCGGTTTCTCTTTCCAATTTTTCGTGTTTTGTTCATATAGTGTGTAATTCTCTAAGGGACTCTTTCTAATTTGCGAAGCATAGATGAGACGACTGTTTTCTTCATCGTTATATAACACTCGTACATCATAATCTTCCTCATAAGTGTCTAATTCTTCTACCATCTCCGTACTAATGACTCTTTCTTCTTTTGTGTCAACATTTACAGCCTTTAACTCCTGATTCTTTTGATAAATCACGGTATCCGCCGTAATCTTCCAAGCATTTCTGCTTTGACCGTATACATATATACTTGCAAAGACAAGAAGTGCGGCTGCTACAGTGGTCATATATACCACCCTTCTTCTCTTATTTTTTCTATTTTTTCTTTCTTCCACCGATAGGGACAAGTTCTCATAATATTTTCTAACTCTTTTTTGTGAACAGCTTTTGTTCTTCTCACAATATGTACATTCTCTCGAGTACTTTGATATCTTCCTTTTATTATATTTACACTTCATACTACTATCCCCCATTTGTGCCTTTTCTCAACCTGTCATAAACACGCTATATTCGAACGATGAACAAAGTGTGTGTTCCACACACTCTCACGTCTTTTGCGTTTGTCAAGGAACGCACACTTTGCCCGCGCCGAACCTGGTCTTG
>CAJMNR010000079.1 GCA_905214875.1 uncultured bacterium
CAATAGCGACATCTTCCTTTCAGGTGAGTGCGCATCACACGCCCCGCTTTTTGGGGCATTTTTAATTGTTAGGAAAGAGCTCGACAGAGAAATTTCCTAACAATTAACAAAGGAGACGCAAAGGTCTCCTTTAATATTTCCGATATTCATTTAAGTCATGCAAAAGAATCTTGATTCCTCTAATCCAGTTATCAAATACTCCTGCACGATACAGATTGATAATAACCATGCCAATTGGTAGCGCAATAAGAATTCCTAAAAGTCCTGCCAAACGATATCCAATAAATAAGACAAACAATGTCATAAGAGGACTCATTCCAATGCTGTCTCCTACCATCTTCGGCTGTAGCAATTGCTTTACTACCTGACAGATTACATATAGCAATAAAAGTACGCCAGCGCGAATGTAGTTTCCATTAATGACCTCAATTACCGCCCAAGGCCAGATAATCGTTCCCGTTCCGAATACCGGGAGCAGATCCACAAAGGCAATGATAAATGCGAACAGTATCGCATAATCCACTCCTACAAACAAAAATCCAATATATAAGATTAAACCGACCACGAGCATAATCTTAAACTGTGCCTTAAAATATCCGCCGATGGCCTGCTTAAAGTTCGAAGTAATCAAATTATAATTCTTTAATACAGAGGAAGGTATCTTTTTCTTGAACTCTTCTAAAAGCAAATCCTTTTCTGCAATAAAGAAATAAGAAGATAACAACGCGATGATAAACATAAAAAATGCATTTCCAATTCCTTTTACTACTCCGCTGGCACTGCTGATACTAGGAAGTTCCACCTTAGAAACAATATCTCCTGCATAATCGTCCAAATGGAGTAAGAAGTTCTGAATACCTTCCGTAATCTTTGCTGGAAATAACTTATATTTCTCCCCAAATGTAGTTGCAATATTTTGAAGTGCATGCTCAAAATTTGCATACATGACATCTATATTCTTAATAAAGTCCACTGCCTGCTCGATTAATAAATAACCTATGCCATAAATGGCAAATACAACTGCTCCAAGCACTACGATAATAATCAGCGCAGAACTTAGCTTGCGCATGAATTTCAACCGCTTCTCCAGCCATTTCACCAATGGATTACAAATTAACGCAATAATCCACCCAATTACAAATGGAAAAAAGAAGCCTAATACTTTAGGAACTACAAAAATGCAGCCTAGCATTACAATTAGTGCAATCAATAGATTGACAAAAATCTTGCCATACAACGAACGTCTACTCATATTACTACCTCTCACATACGTTTTTTATCCTCTCGCCTTTATAGGCTTACCAGTAAAATAATGATTTAAACCAATTTTATTTTCTATTATAATGTATTCCCTGCCACACATCAAGAATGGCGCTTGCACTTTACTTCCATAAAATACAAACGCCTTATTATTAATTCTTTACAAATGGTCTGCAAACCAATGTTGCAAAGAAAATCACAGATGAAACAATTACGATGGTTGGACCTGTTGCCGTACTGTTGTAATACGATAACAATAATCCTAAGATTCCTGAAAATACAGCAATCAATACGGAGAATAAATGATACTCTCTCATATCTGATGCTAAGTTACGGCTTGCCGCTGCAGGTAAGATCAACAATGCATTGATAATAAGTATACCTACCCATTTGATTGATAACATAACGATTAATGCGATTAACACAACAAATAAGTTATCGATCAAGATTACATTCACACCACGGCTTTTTGCTAACGTAGGATTCACACTTAATGTATGAAGCTTATTAAATGCAACTAGCCAGAATACAAACGTGATCAAAAAGATTCCTAACAACAATAAGATTTCTTTTGCCGTAATGCTTAAAATATCTCCCACTAAAAGATTGGAGTACTTGGAAAAGTTCCCGTCCTTACTTAAAATCACAAGACCAACCGATGTACTAAGGGATGCAAATACCGAAATTATCGTATCGGTAGATACCGTATTGAGTCGTTTGATACGATTTAATAACAACGCAAATATAATTGCGAAAATCACCATGGATAACGTCGTATTCGTCATTCCGAACAGCACGCCGACAGCAATTCCTGTAAAAGCACTATGTCCCAACGCCTCTGAGAAAAATGCCATTCTGTTATTTACGATCATTGTACCTAAAATCCCAAATAGCGGAGTAATGATCAAGATTGCAAGAAACGCATTTTTCATAAAATCATACTGCATCCACTCAAATGGCAGTATCGTTTCTAATATTTGATATATTATATTCATAGTTATCTCTCCATATATGACAGATTGCCGAAGACCTCTTTAAACTCTGGACTTGAAAATACTTCTTTTGCCGTACCCTCTTTGATGATTTTCCCATCCAAAAGTACTACATGGTCTGCATATTTTGCTACGTATTCTAAATCATGAGAAACAAGAATCACTGCAAGGTCATAGTTTTCTTTTAAATCGATGATATTGCTAAAAAATAGTTCCATACCATTTTTATCAATGCCTGATACCGGTTCATCAAGCAACAATAGGTTTGGAATCGGCAAAGTGGCTATCGATAATAAGACACGCTGTAATTCGCCCCCGGACAAATCACATACTGCTTTATCAATTAACGAATCGGCCTCAAAGTATTTCAACTGTTCTTTAATTACGTTGTATACTTTCTTGCTCTTCATTAAAAACACCGGACGGTTACTGATAAAGCTTGCAAATAAGTCATATACGCTTGTTGGCGTATTTTTCGGTATATTAAGTGACTGTGGCACATATCCGATTTTTAATTTTGGTGTTTCTTGTTCCGGTCCATCACAAGTATGGTCCTTATGATAAGAGAACTCTACCGTTCCTTCATGTGGAATCTCACCTAAGATTGCTTTCATAAGTGTAGACTTCCCTGCACCATTTCGCCCAATGATTGCAGTAAGTTTTCCACAATGGATATGAAGATTCACATCTTTTAGGATTGTATTGTCACCATACTGCACACCGATGTTGTTGATTTTAATACAATGCCCGCCACAAGCCTTACGCTTTTTTTCATGGCCCCTTGCAAGTTCAGAGGTAAGCTCCGCACTCTTTACTTCATTGCTCATATTCCTGACTCCTTTTTATCTCGCCACTTTATTTATATAGCGCCTTCTTAAATACTTCGATATTCTTTCTCATTCCTTCAAGATATGCATCTTTCTCGTCATCACCAGTTACAAGACTGTCAAACACATACACGTTCGCTCCTGTTTCTTTGGAGATACGTTCTGCAATGGAGGATTCATATTGTTTTTCGGAGAACAATACTTTAATATCATGTTCCTTAACTTCTTCGATTACTTTGGCTACGTCGCCCGCACTTAAAGAAGTATCTTCATCGATATTTAACGAATATGGAACCTCAATTCCTAACGTCTCACAAAGATACTGCATGGAGTTATGGAATAAGATTACTTTCTTATAGTCAAGATCCTTTAACTCTGCTAGCTCTGTTTCTACTTCTTTTACTTTTTCTAGATATGCTTCTGCATTCTTTTGATATGTTTCACTATTTTCTTTATCTAGCTGAGATAATCCTTCTGCAATATTAGTAATCTGCTGTTCATAACGTGCTGGATCAACCCAAATATGCGCATTGTCCGTTCCATGGTCATGATCGTGGTCATGCTCTTCTTCCGCATGCTCCTCTTCGTGATCTGCCTCTTCTTCATGATTATGGTCATCTTCATCCTCATGGTCATGGTCTTCTTCATGATCATGGTCATGCTCTTCGCCAGTTGCAGACAACAAGCTGATTCCTTTACTCGAATCAATAATATCTAATTCTTTGTAATTCGTCTTAACATCATCGATAAAGCTTTCCATTCCAGCTCCATTGATAATTAAGGCATCTGCATGCTCTAATGTACGCATATTGTCTGTTGTCAGCTGATAATCATGTAAGCATCCTTTTTGCTCTTGCATAAGATTCACAACTTTTACATGATCCATGCCTTCCGTCACATTCAGTGCTGCAATATATACAGGGTAAAAACTTGTTGCTATGGTAATCGTATCTTCCTGTGCTGTTTCCTCTGCCTTATTTATAAAAACAGTAAGCAAGGTACTTGTCGCTGTTACAATAATCATAATCGCTGCAAGTAGTGCTAACTTCTTACCTTTTCCACTTTTCATAAATGTCTCCTTCTTCCTACATGCATCAAATTATTTTTTACGAGACAATAGTTTCTCTCGTCATATAGGCATCTGTCAAGGTCATAACCTGTGATTTTGCCTAATCGTTCGCACTAAGAAAACTCTTAATGCAATTCATTTGCATTAAGCAATTATAGTATATCCCTTTATGTATTGTCAACCAAAGAGCGAAAAAAAAACAGGCGATGCGGATTTTCCTCCTGTATCACCTGTAGATTAAACGATCATTATTCTCTTCCTAAGAAAAAAGCGATTACAAAACCAACGATCAATGTAACGATACTTACTGAAACATTACCAAATCCTAACGCTGGAATAGAAGCGTTCATAAAGATTGCAAATGGAGATGCAATTACAAGTCCAAGGATTGCTGCAAATGTAATTACTTCATATTTGCTTAATAAGAACTCGATCAATTTTGCGATAGCAAAGATACCAATTACAACCCCAACGCCAAATGGTACTAAGATCATTGCGCCATCAATCATTGCTGCCATATCAAATGCTTTTAATGCATCAAAGAACTTTGTAACTTCTGTAAGGATTGGATTATAGTATCCTAAGATCATAAGGATCATAGATCCACTTACCCCTGGCACTACCATTGTTGCAGAAGCGATAACGCCGATGATAAATAACTTAACAACTTCTACTGCATTCACACTGATTACGACATCCCCGCCGCCTTCACCTAAAAGCTGTAAAACGATAATTGCTGCAAATGCAATTACAAATGCCACGCCTGCACCTGCACCAACTTTTTTACCTTTAAAACGTCCTGCAAGTACAGGTAATCCGCCTAAGATTAAGCCGATAAATAACATGTTTGTCTGTAAGCTGTAGTTTGCTAAGAAATACTTAATTGCATAGGATAATCCTACTAAGCTTACTCCCATACCAATAAAGTATGGTAACAGCGTCATTACGCTTTTCTTAAACTGCTTAAATAAGTGTGTGATTGAACTAATGATATCGTCATAAATCCCCATAGATACCGCCAGCGTACCACCACTTACACCGGGAATGATATTGGCAACGCCCATAACCATACCCTTAAGTATGCTGATAATAAATTTCATTGGTTTTCTCCTTTAAATATAATATTCTATCGAATCTTCTTTTTCATTTCTCTTACTTTCCTGAACAATCTGTTCAAGTGTAACATCATCCATGACCTCTTTCATCTGATGCCACATTTCTTCCCACATGCCTCTCGTAGCGCATTTCTCACAATTTATACCACATTCTATCTTCTTTTGCAAGCACTCTAGTGGAATTAGGTTGCGCTCTGTTGCATCTAGGATATCATAAATACGTATTTCGCTCGGTGCCTTTGCCAAGCGGTATCCACCTGACGCACCTCTTGTGCTTTCTATCAAATGTGCCTTCTTTAACGCACTTACAATCTGCTCTAAGTATTTTTCAGAAAGATTACGTCTTCCTGCAATGTTCTTAATACTTTCAACACGATCAACCGAATGAATCGCAAGATCGGTCATCATTTCAATGGCATAAATGCCCTTCGTCGATATCTTCATAAATCAAACTCCCTTTTTATGAGCCTTCTTTTACATAATACATAATTATATACTAAAACAAGTCAAAATACTAGATAATTTAACCATATAAACTGGCCTTTTCAAAAACATTTAAACTGGTTCTATTAATTAGACCAGATTCCTCTTATTATATATAGGAATCATTACATAAAGAAAAGGGAGGAGTACAATTTATGAAATCAGAAAAAGTACAAAAATTAGTGACTGCAGCCATGTTTTCCGCCTTATGTTTCTTAGGAACTTTTCTAATAAAAATCCCAACATTCCAAGGATATATCCATCTAGGTGACTGTATGGTATTGCTATCCGGCCTCTTACTTGGCCCACTCTACGGTGGCCTTGCAGCCGGCATTGGCTCATGCTTATCCGACCTCTTAGCTGGCTACGCAGCATATATCCCAGGAACATTCGCCATAAAAGCTATAGCAGCCGCACTTAGTGCTATTATATTCAACGCCCTGATTACACATGTCAAAAACAACCGAAAACCAAACCTATATGTAATCATCAGCGGCATCGGTGGAGCCATCGTCGTAGTATTCGGCTACCTAGCCTACGAAGGAATCATCCTATCCCTAGGCGCCGGAGCCATAGTAAACATCCCCGGCAACCTCATCCAAGGAATCGCCGGAATCATCCTAGGCTCAATTCTCTACCCAGTACTATCAAAAATACCAACACTAAGAACACTTGCACAAAGCAATTAAGAATAAAAGGTTCTACAATAAATGTTGGGGTGCGACTACAAGTCACACTACCAACATTT
>CAJMNR010000080.1 GCA_905214875.1 uncultured bacterium
GTTTCTACTCTACATTTATGGTAGCAGACAAAGTTACCATCGATACAAAATCTTACAAAGATGAGCCAGCAGTTCACTGGGAAAGTGAAGAAGGCGTAAACTTTGAAATGGATGCTTCTGATAAAGAAACAGTTGGTACAACAATTACATTATACTTAAACGAAGACAGCTATGAATTCTGCAACGAATATCGTGCAAAAGAAGTTCTTGAAAAATACTGCTCCTTCATGCCAGTAGAAATCTTCTTCAAAAATGCGAATGCAAAAGAAGAAGTTGAAGAAGAAAAGGAAGAAGAAGTAATCGACGCTTCTGTTGATGAAAATGGAAATGCAACAGAAGATAAGAAAGAAGAGAAAAAAGAAGAACCAATCAACAATCCAGAACCATTATGGGCAAAACATCCAAATGAATGCAGTGATGACGATTACAAAGAATTCTATCGTCAAGTATTCAAAGATTACAGAGAGCCATTATTCTGGATCCACCTTAACATGGATTACCCATTTAACTTAAAAGGTATTCTCTATTTCCCTAAGATCAATACAGAATATGAATCAATCGAAGGTACAATCAAACTTTACAATAATCAAGTATTTATCGCAGATAATATCAAAGAAGTAATTCCTGAATTCTTATTACTTCTAAAAGGTGTAATTGATTGTCCAGACCTTCCACTTAACGTATCAAGAAGTGCTCTTCAAAATGATGGTTTCGTTAAGAAAATCAGCGACTATATTACAAAGAAAGTTGCAGACAAACTTTCCGGCATGTACAAAGTGGAACGTGAAAGCTATGAAAAATACTGGGATGACATTAATCCATTCATCAAATACGGCTGCTTAAAAGACAATAAATTCAGAGAAAAAATGAAAGATTTCGTAATCTTTAAAAACCTTGAAGGAAAATATATTACACTTCCAGAATATATCGATGCAACAAAGAAAGATACTGAAGAAGTTAAGACAGATGAAGCAGTAGAAAATAAAGATGAGAACAAAGAAGAAAAGAAAGATGTTGTATATTATGTAACTGATGAAGTTCAACAAAGCCAATATATCAACATGTTTAAAGAAGCGGGACAAGATGCGTTAATCCTAACTCATAACATTGACCAACCATTTATCTCTCAATTAGAACAAAGCTTAGAAAATGTAAGATTCATGCGCATCGATGCAGATATTACAGAAAGCTCAAAAGAAGATGTTTCAAAAGAAGATGAAGAAGCATTAAAAGAAAAGACAGATGCTTTAACAGAAAAATTCAGAAAAGTTCTTGGTAAAGAAAAACTTGAAGTTAAAGTTGAAAAATTAAAGAACGAAACTCTTTCTTCTATGATCACATTATCAGAAGAAAGCCGCAGAATGCAGGATATGATGAAGATGTACAACATGAGCGGAATGAATATGGGATCTGATATGTTTGAAGCAGGTGAAACACTTGTATTAAATGCAAATAACAGCCTTGTTCAATATGTATTCGATCATAAAGATGATGACAAGACAAATATCTTCTGTGAACAACTTTATGATTTAGCAGTAATCAGCCATAAACAATTAAGTCCTGAAGCAATGACAAAATTCATTCAAAGAAGTAATGAAATTATGTCGCTTCTTGCAAAATAAGGATTGAATATAATGAGAAGAGCCGGAATAGGTTATACTACCTATATCCGGTTCTTTTTGTGTCTAAGAAATTTTTCTGGGAGAATTTACATAGGTACAAATAATACTTGCACATTAAAAATTTTATAAAATAGAATAATATAGAAAAAGACCTTTTCAAATTTCGTTAAGTATGCTATTATATCTAGTAATGAAAACTACATGCAAAAACCATTTTTGTTTGTAACATGGAGGACAAAATGAAATACAGAATAATTGGTGATAGCTGTACTGATTTAACAGAAGCATTAAAAAATGATGAGCATATATATTTAGTTCCATTATCTTTAGATGTGGACGGTAGAATATTTGAAGATGATAATACATTTGATCAAAAAGAGTTTTTAAAAGCAGTTGCTGAAAGTCCAAACTGCCCAAAATCTTCTTGTCCAGCACCAGAAAGTTATATGAACTTATTTGACTGTGAAGGAGATGTATACGTAGTAACATTATCTTCTAATTTAAGTGGGTCTTATAATAGTGCTGAGCTAGCCAAAAGATTATATCTAGAAGAACATGAAGATAAGAATATTTTAGTAATCGATTCTTGTTCTGCATCAATCGGCCAGACATTAATTGTTATGAAATTAAAAGAATTAGTAGAATCAGGAAAGACATTTGAGGAAATCGTACCATTAATCATTAAGTATCGTGATGAGTTACAAACAAAGTTTGTATTAGAAACATTAGAAACATTACGTAAAAATGGACGTTTATCCAATATACAAGCATTTTTAGCTTCGGCATTAAATATAAAACCAGTTATGGGATCTACTCCAGATGGACAGATTCAAAAATTAGAACAGGCAAGAGGGATTAACAAAGCACTTAAGTTAATGGTTGAACTTATCGGAAAAGATGCAATTAATCCAGCTGAAAAGATTGTTGGTATTGCTCACTGTAATAATTATGAACGTGCGTTATTTGTAAAAGAAGAGATTATGAAAAAATATCCGTTCAAAGAATGTGTAATTGTTGATACAGCTGGTGTTAGTACTCTTTATGCAAGTGATGGCGGAATCGTAGTTTGCTACTAAAATGAAACGAATAGATAAAAAAAGAATGTGGATTTCCACATTCTTTTTTTATGGTTAAAACGTAAAGACACGATCTTCTTATTACATTAAATCATTGAGCTGATTTCCAGTCCAACAGTCTTTGATAAGTCTATTATTTCGTGATCTGTCTTGACCACTGGATGGGATAAATTATTCTTGTTTATATAGATTACATGTGCTTTTGTTCCGTCATTAAGCAATACATCTGAATTTATATAGGAATTTACAATTTGTTCTCGGAAGGTTAAAAAATATTCTGGGTCATATTTTTGCATTCCTTCGTCTTCAAGCAGCTTAATTACCTTAAATGGACTGAGGGCCTCACGGTAGACACGCTGACTTGTCATCGCATCATAGACATCGGCAATGGAAACGATTGATGCAAAGTCTGTAATCTTATTGCGGCGGTATCCCATGGGATATCCGCTTCCATCACAACGTTCATGATGAAGTAAAGCAGCCATGGCAATACGGTCATCCAGTTCAGGATGGCTCTTTAGAATCTTATATCCTTTGTAAGGATGGCGTTTAATTACTGAAAACTCTTCCGTTGTTAGGGGGGCAGGTTTTTTGACTATGGAATCGGGAATTTCTATTTTACCGATGTCATGGAGTAAGCCACATAAGGTTAATACTTCGTTTTCTTTTTGGTTTAAGTTGAGCCATTTACCAAAGACATTACAAATCAGAGCGACACTGAAGGAATGCGCATAGGTAGAATCGTCATAATTCCTCATATGATGCAGCATATCAAACAAGCTGATTGTTGTCATGTCTGGGGTAAAAAGCTCAGCTGTTTCCGAAAGAAGCTGATCGGGAGAAAAAGGCACATTCCTGGTGATAACGTCATTGATTTGATTCTTCAAATGAGACGTGCTCTTCTTAAATGCCGTTTTAAACCGTTTGAATTGGGGCGTATCTGTAAATAGAACTGATGAGTCTATGCTGTTGTCTTTTTTTGAAACAGCGGGCTTTATTGATTGCTCATCCTTTATATAAATAGAGATTACCTTATGTATTAAGAGACTATCGATGGTATGTTTCGTCAAAGTCGAACCAGCTGGAGTGAGCAGTAGATCATTGCTGGCATAGACATCTTTCCCAACTACCATGCCAGGAACTAAATTATGAACTAATACATGTTTCATGTTGTTTCCTCCTAAACTTCGTGATCGAAAGAGAATAGTACTCCTATTTATATTTTCAACAAAAACTCTACTAATTCAACCCTGTATGTAACAATTAAGTACAAAAATGACACGAAAAATTGAAAATAGTAGTAATACATAACTTTAATCGCGTAACCGTTCATTTTTGAGTTCATATAATAATCTATAGAGAAGTATGGAGGAATCATTATGAAAGAAATGCTTAGTATCGACCGACTAAACTATTCCTATCATAGTTTAAATGGTGAAACGGAAGCAATTCGGGACTTATCCTTTAAAGTGTATGAAGGAGAGTTTGTTGCGTTTGTTGGTCCAAGTGGCTGCGGCAAATCGACCTTATTATCCTTAATTGCCGGGCTTATCACTCCTGGGAGTGGCAGCATTTTAATAAATGGTCAGGATGCGAAAGAGGCTGGAAAGAATATCGGTTACATGCTACAGAAAGATCATCTGCTTGATTGGAGGACTACACTTAAGAATTTGACGTTGGGACTTGAAATTCAGGATAAACTGTCGAAGAGCAGTTATATTATGATCAATGAAATGCTAAGTACGTATGGGTTGATTAATTTTCAAGATGCAAAACCTAGCGAGCTATCTGGTGGCATGAGACAGAGGGCAGCACTGATTCGAACCCTATTACTTGAGCCAGACATCCTACTGTTAGATGAACCATTTTCGGCACTCGATTACCAGACGAGGTTAGAGGTTGCCGATGATATATGGGGAATTATTCAGAAAGAGAAAAAGACTGCGATCTTGATTACTCATGATATTGGAGAAGCTATCAGTATGGCTGATCGAGTATTTGTATTGTCTGAGCGCCCAGCAACTATAAAAGCGGAGATAAAGATAGATTTGACTGTGGAAGGGTTGCGTACACCACTTAGAGCAAGGAGCGCACCTGAGTTTAGCACGTATTTCAACCAGATCTGGAAGGAGCTTAATACAAATGAAGCAATCCAAGCGTAAGCTGAAAATGGTTGTTTCGGATATGGATGTCTCTGTGGCGCAAAGGACATATATAAAGAACTATTTGTCTATGTTAAGGACGGTTAAAATCGTACAATTTTTGATCCTGATTGCATTTATTGCAGCATGGGAAATAACGACTCGGCTAAATATATTGGACTCATTTGTGTTTAGTAGTCCATCCAAGGTGATTAACAGTTTTATTACGATGGCAAAGGATGGCGAGATCTTTTATCATATCGGTGTGACGCTGGCGGAAACATTTATCAGTTTTGCACTTGTTATTATAATAGGTATTCTTGTTGCTGTAGTGCTATGGTGGAATGAGCGTATTTCAAGAATATTAGAGCCATATCTTGTCGTACTGAACAGCCTGCCAAAATCGGCATTAGCTCCTGTGTTCATCGTATGGCTTGGTGCCAACATGAAGACGATTATCGTTGCAGCAGTAAGTGTTGCCGTATTTGGTAGTATCATTACGTTATATACGAGTTTTAAAAGTGTTGAGGAAGATAAGATTAAATTAATTCAAACGCTGGGTGGAACAAAGAAAGATGTGTTGTTTAAAGTAGTGCTTCCAAGCAATATCCCTGAAATAATCAGTGTTATGAAAGTAAATATTGGTCTATCTTTAGTTGGTGTAATCATTGGTGAATTTTTAGCTGCCAAGGCTGGCCTTGGGTATCTGATTATTTATGGTAGTCAGGTATTTAAACTGGATTGGGTAATTATGTCGATTGTAATTCTTTGTGTTATTGCAACGATTTTATATAAAGTGTTAACATGGGTAGAAACGAAATATAAAGACAAATGATTGGAAAATGAAATAAGAGTCTTGATTGGCTTAGCCAGTTAAGGCTCTTTTTAATTTACGCGGGCAACGAGCCAAAGTCCTGCTTGTATGACCTTGGCGACTGCCGCGATAACGAGAGAAACTCGCAGAGCGTGTTTCTTCTCGTTGTTCGGAAATTTCTCTGTCGATACCAAGACCAGGTTCGGCGCGGGCAAAGTGTGCGTTCCTTGACAAACGCAAAAGACGCGAGAGTGTGTGGAACACACACGTTGTTCCATTGCCAACCTGTGGAAGTAGAGGGAATAGCTTTATATAGATATTATTCTAAAAAATATATTTATGACATGAATAAATGCAAATAGCTGGTGGTCAAAATGTCTAAATTTATATAATAATTTTAGTTAAAAAAACGAAATTTTATGAAAACGTTTGCATAGCCTAGTAATTGCGTTATACTAGGATTAAATTAAAGTAATACAGGAGATAATTATGGAAATATTAAAACGTTATATTAACGAACTTTTAGAAAAAAGTACTCCAGAAGCTCCTATCTGGAATATTGAAAAGATTCGAAGTGGAGCAAAACCATCTTGGAACTATATTGATGGATGTATGATTAAAGCAATCTTAGAGTTATATGCAATTCCAATGGATATGGTTGTGATATTTACATAGAGGCCACAGGACATCCATCTAGTGT
>CAJMNR010000081.1 GCA_905214875.1 uncultured bacterium
ATGGATGAAATCCTGATTTCATCCAAAGCTTGTCGACTTTGTCGACAAGCTAAAACCATCTAGTCATTAATGACTAGATGGTTCAAACTATAACTCAACAGTTAATTCCACCGGGCAATGGTCGGACCCCAATACCTCTGTATGAATCTTTGCTCCTGATAATTTTTCTTTTAATCGCTCAGATGCTACAAAGTAGTCAATACGCCAACCTGCGTTCTTTGCTCTTGCACTAAATCGATAGGACCACCAAGAATAGATGCCTTCCTGATCCGGATAAAAATAACGGAACGTGTCGATAAATCCTGCCTCTAAAAGCTCTGTAAACTTCGCTCTTTCTTCATCTGTAAAACCGGCATTTTTACGATTTGTCTTCGGGTTCTTCAAGTCAATTTCCTTATGGGCAACGTTTAAATCGCCACAGGCAATGACTGGTTTCTTTGCATCTAGCTTAAGCAAATATTCTCTGAATTCATTTTCCCATTCCATACGGTAAGAAAGACGCGCAAGCTCGCTTTGAGAATTTGGTGTATATACCGTAACAAGGTAAAAGTCTTCAAACTCCAATGTAATGACTCTGCCCTCTTGGTCATGCTCCTCAATTCCTAATCCGTAGTGTACGCTTAATGGTTCTTTCTTAGTAAATACGGCAGTTCCAGAGTAGCCTTTCTTGACAGCGTAATTCCAATACTGATAATAGCCATCAAGCTGTAAGTCAATCTGCCCTTCCTGTAATTTGCTCTCCTGAATACAGAAAATATCTGCATCTATTTCTTGAAAGAATTCCACGAACCCTTTTTGTACACAGGCGCGAATTCCATTTACATTCCACGAAATTAATTTCATCGTATTCTCCTTCATAGTCAAACTTAATAACACTGTTATTGTACCACATTTTTTGACATTTCATAAAGAAATTTGGCACTATTGAATAGGACAGACAAGAACAAATTCCATGCCGTCTTCTAACTGGCTTGCAAAAATATCCCCCTGCATCTTTCTCATAATCTCACTGCATATATAAAGTCCAAGGCCATTTCCTTCCTTGCCCTGTGCATTGCTGCCTCTAAAGAAGCTGTCAAAGATATGGGACATCTCCTGGTCATTAATGACCGTTCCTGAATTCCTAACGTGGATGAGCTGGCAATACTCTTCCTGATCAAAGGTAATCGTGATTTTCTTGCCATCTCCGTACTTAAATGCATTTTCAATCAGATTGCCTGCTGCCTCATATAGACGATCCAAGTCGCCTTTTAATAATATGTTATCATACGATGCGACAGTAAACTCAATATGGCGAAGGAAACATTTTTCTAGGTATCCTTCCTCAATTTTCTTTACCAGATCGGATAAATAGAACTCCGAATTCTTTACTTCAATCATCACTACATCTTCTTTGGACGATTGCACAATCTGCTTTACGTAATCATTGATTTCTAATGCCTTTTCACTAATCTGGCTGATTGCCCTATCCTTCTCTTCCTCTGTCGAATAGATGCCCTCTTCTAACGCTTTTGTATACAGCACAATTGCATTAAGAGGGGTCTTTATATCATGGGAAAGCGAAAGCATGGTAAGCTTCTTATCCTTTAAAAGACTAAGTTCCTTTTTCTTTTGATCTTCAAGCGTATCCTTTAACATGCCGATTCCCCATATGAATCGTCCAAAATATCGGCTTTTGCTTTCCTTTATTTCTTCCCTTAGGTTACCCTTTGCCAGCTCTACCGGCATATTGCTAAGCTTTTGAAACGGCGCTATGATCTTCGTTCCAATATAAAGTAAAACAATAAGGATAACGAAGTAAATCAGAAAAAGTGCGGCTTCAGCCCACAAAATATAGCGACTCGCGAAGTCATTTGTCTGATGTTCAAAGCGTAGATAGCCTTTTAACTGATTGTCCTTTACAAACGGCACAATCTCAATCTCATTTGTATTACTAGTCTGATAAAACTTCTTAATCGTTTCTGTATTGGTTTCTTCTGCTACCAGATACGAAACGCTCTTTACCTCTTCTAAATCGTTGATTGCGGAAAGGTCGACCTCTTCTTGTGCTTTTAAGCGCTCACAGATTCGATTGATTTCAATGCGGTATTTGTGGCTCTCATTTGCATCAATCTGCTTCATACCGCAATAACTTGCCACAGCTAGAATCCCATAAACTGCGGTAACCATGGCAAGGATCACTTTAAACTTCTTCATAACGATACCCTACTCCCCAGACTGTCTTAATCCTCGTTGGTTTCTTTGAATCGTCTTCAATCTTATCCCGGAGCATTTTAATATGCACCGTAAGTGTCTGGTTCTCACTAAAGCTGTCTGCTCCCCAGATTTGATTAAACAAATACTCTTTATTTAAAGTCTTTCCCTTATTCTCTACTAAAAGCAATAACAAATCATATTCCTTCAATGTAAGGTTTAGCTTTTCTCCCCGAAAAAACACTTCCATCGTATCTTGATTGATTTCTAAGTCCTTCGACTTAATGACTGCCCGATTCGTTTCCGAATCATAAAACCTGCGAAATAATACTGATATCTTTGCTTTTAACAAGTCAATATCAATTGGCTTTTCTATGTAGTCATCGGCTCCTAGCTGAAACCCGCTTATCTTTGACTCCTTATCGATGATGGCACTTACGATCAAGATCGGAACATCGTTCTTTTTCCGAATCTCTTTGCATACCGTAAAACCATCGATTCCCGGAAGCATGATATCTAAAATGATCAGCCTGCAAAAATCGTCTTTCAGAAATTCTTCTGCCTCTTCCCCACTCATTGCACAATATACGCTGTAGCCATCCTTTACTAAAAATGAACTCATCAGTTTCGACAGATCTTTCTGATCTTCTACCAATAAAATATCTACCATGCTTCTTCCTCTTCTCAATTTTACCAGCCAAGCTCCATCAGCCATGCGCCTAGCTGTTTCTCCCTTGCCCTTCTTTCTTCTGGATGTTTAAACTTTCCAAGACGAATCTCATCCTTGATATTGCCATCCTCGATATACAGAACACGTTCACATTTGGCAGCCACCTTCTGATCATGAGTTACAAGCATGATGCTTGTTCCTTCCTCATTAATGTTATTTAGAATCTTCATAACCTCCTGGGAAGACTTTTGATTTAAGGCTCCTGTTGGCTCATCGGCAAAGATGATCCTTGGGTGGTTGATCAAGCTTCTGCAAATACATGCTCGCTGCAATTGTCCACCGGAAACTTCGTTAATATCGTTATTGGCAATCTCGCTAATTTCAAGCTTATGCATTAATTCTACTGCATAATCATTGATTTCTTTTCTTGAATACTGATTCGTATTCGACTGATAGGCAGGTAATATAATGTTATCATAAATAGATAGATTTTTCAGCATATACATCTGTTGAAATACGAATCCCATTTCGTTAAGCCTTGTATCACTTAAACTCTTATCCCCTAACTTTTGTAGCTCTTTTCCAAAGAAATGCACCTTGCCCGCTGTCATAGTGTCCATGCCGCTTACCGTATATAGAAGTGTTGTCTTTCCTGATCCGGATGGTCCCATAACGGCAACCATCTCCCCCTGCTCGATTTCAAAACTTACATTTCTTAATACGTTATTCTGTCTCTTATTTACGATATATGTCTTGCAAAGCTGTTCCACTTTTAATTTATTTTCACTCATCACTGAACTCTTCCTTCCTCTACTCTATTCTTGATTATTAATTTCCATCAGATTTAGTTTCTTAACCGCACCGGAACTGATATAGGCTGCTATGCCAATTACAACTAACAACAATACTGGATAAAGCAAATATACTTCCAATGGATTTACTGCAATCTTCATATGAGTTGCCCCCATTAGTCCAAAGACTGGACGTAATGCTATGTCATTTAAGAACATGCATAGGATACTTCCAAGAACAATGGCAAGTACTAATATAATTACGATACGGTATACCTGCATAAGCCGTAACGCACGTTTGGAATATCCAATACTTCTAAGCAATGCTAACTGGCTCTTTTCACTCTTGATAAAGATCTTCATCATCAACGCTGTAATTAAGACGTTGACTGCAAGGATTAAAATGACAATTAACATCTTAATCATGCCGATTTTGGATACCGTGCTTCCTAATTGGACATCCATTGCCTCAACAGTATTGTATACTTTACACTCTTTATACTTTTCCTGAAGATCTTTAATTACATTTTTATCGTCTTTATGATTATTCAAATAACATTGATAATACCAATTTCCTGTTATGGACATCCCCTCGATGGTAACGTTTGGGCTAAGTATTGCGCTCTTGCCCATCTGCATGAAGTTTTGATAGGATGCTGTGATGATGAAGTCCTTTACTTTGTTATTGTCTTTTACATGGACGGTATCTCCAATTTTAACACCTAAGTCCTTCATTGCGTTTTCTGACATTGCAATCTCATTTTCAAGTTTAGGCTCTGTACCATCGACTAACTGCACAAAGGATAAATCAGAGTTAATTGGATAACTACTCAATAACTGATAAGTTACCGAATCATCCTCGCCATAATAAGATAACGAATAGAATCCCATCGTTGAAATATCTACATCATACCCGCCATCCTTAAACTTGCTTTCCAAACGTTCAATCTTTTCCTTCATTGCGCTAAGGGTTAGAGAAGCAATCGAATCGCTTTGCGTTTCATCTGTAACATCACTTCCAAGATAAAAATCTGCATCGGTATCTAACATAAAGTTTTTAGCCATCTCATCACTTCCAAAGGATGTGATTGCATTTACTGGAAGGATGATCATGATTGTTCCAATGATAAAGGTCAAAAGGAGTACCACATATCGTTTCATATTGGAACAGATATCGTTAAGTGCCAAGAAAAATGGCGTCTTCATACGGCTGCGTTTGTGAAGCGCTAATTTGGATTTTTTCTTGAAACGTTCCCCATTGGAACCGTTTCTGATTGCTTCGATTGCTGAAAACTTTCGTAAACGGTTGGCACAGAAGTAGCAAAGTAATACTACGATCACTGCTACAAAGATCGAACATAAAATATTGATTCCAAAGTTTGCAGTGGCATCTTCAAGAAGAATCGTTTCTCCAACTGAGCGAAGCATTCCATTGCTGATTGGTACACTTATGATACAACCTACAACTGCTGCTACGGCAACCAAGATAAAATACTTAATCAAATAGATTCGCTTGATCAAATAATTCTTGATTCCAATTGCCTTCATAATACCGATTTCTTTATACTCTTCCTCTAACGTGAATACGATGGTAAAACGCAAGATTAAAAATGCAATTAAGATTAAGCAGATTCCAATGATGATTAACATACCTGCCTCTAACATCGTAACCACATATGCAGATTCAAACATATTACAGTCAATGATTAGACCAATATTAAATGCTTGTTTTGTAAATGCTTTATAAAATCCATCTTTATCGTCCGTATTAACATTAAAGCAATAATTTATAGTCATCTTCGTATTTTTAACTTCGTTATAGTCATGGTCACTGATCAAGTATCTGGTCATTCCCACATAGTCGCCACCAAATGCTGGATCCATAAGCACTTTTGTAATCTTAAATGTCTTGTATGTATCATTAAATTTAAATGTAATTTCGTCCCCGATCTTTAGTCCATTGGCATCTAGCTGATCCTGAGCCATACCAATTTCCCCATCGTTCATCTCTACAAGGTTGCCGGACTTATCAAAGATTATCATGTTGTCTTTCCATTGTGGTTGCAGCATGATAGTGGCATTCACTCCATAATCTTTTCCATCTTTTCCTGCAAAGCTATCAATATTGGCATTTCCAAGTATGATTGCCTCGTTCCTTGAATAGTCTTTTACATAGCTGCTAGCTTGTAGCCATGTTTCAATCTTTTGTGAATCTTCTTCTCCATAAGACGAAATAAACTCATCTGCAACTTTTCCCTTATCCATACAATACTTCGTCGCATTACTTACGACCAATATATTATTGACACTGCTTGCTACGAATACCGTCGCCAGTACCATAAAAATGAATAAGATTATGTTGATTCCCCTCTTATGCCTTAAATCATTTTTTAATATTCGAAATAACATCTTGTTCTTCCTTTCCTTTTCTTTATGATGTTATAATAACAGTCCAATTATTAAATAATCCTTAAATAATTACAGAACAAAGTGTGCGCATCACACGTCCCGCTTTTTGGGGCATTTTTAATTGTTAGGAAAGAGCTCGACAGAGAAATTTCCTCGTATGTTATATT
>CAJMNR010000082.1 GCA_905214875.1 uncultured bacterium
TGTCCCAAAAAGCGGGGCGTGTGATGCGCACTCACCTGAAAGGAAGATGTCGCTACCAAGACCAGGTTCGGCGCGGGCAAAGTGTGCGTTCCTTGACAAACGCAAAAGACGCGAGAGTGTGTGGAACACACACTTTGTTCTTTATAGAAAGGCGTACGAAAAAGAATAACATATAAGCAATGGATACAATCCAGATACATTTTATGATATAAGTAATGAGATATTGTCATAAGACAGAATAGAAGAAAAAGACAGTTAAGCGAGAGTGCTTAGCTGTCTTTTCTTATTGTGAACATGTTCAACGCGGAGCGTAGAATCTATAATGAAAATGCTTTTTGAGCACTGTATTCATCTGGACAAACTAACAAGGCAATGATGGTGTCCTTGGAGACAATCTTTGCAGAGGATAATTTAGAAACTTCCTTAGGAAGGTAAAGTTTAAATTGCTCTGTACGGGACTGAATTCGATTTTGCAGGGCAATGGTTGCAAAGCCAATATCGGAACTATCTTTTAATTGAATCAGAAAGATTTCTTCGGCGTTCCCATTTGTAGCATAGGAGATATAGTAATTCTCTACTTTGGAATAATCAAAGTCGCATAAATAGTTGAACCAGTCTTCCGCATCTGCATCTTTCGATGAATACGTTGACATTTCAGGTAATTTACCAGCCTGGCTTGCAATCTTTGTAGTAAGTTCTTGCAAGTTGACATTATTATTGGCGGATACTACAGCTGTTTTTCCGCAAGAAGTTACAGTCATACATAATAAGCTACATAAGCAAATACAAGAAATCATTAGTTTTAATTTGTTCATAAGATCGTCCCCCTTATTTCTCATTAATAATTCATACTTTCACCAAAATATTTATCCAGTTCTTTCGTTAAATCCGGATACTTAGCTTCATCAGTGGAAGAATCAGTAGTTAAGTAGTTAAACGTTACGGCAAGGACAACGCTGGAACCATCGGTTGTTACGTAGTTTCCGTTTAACGTTACAGTGTCTCCCATTCTTTGGCTGATACCGTTAATGACAGCCGCTATGTATTTACTGTCCACATTCGTCTTGAACTTATAATAACAATCTGTGAGAGTTTTGTTTTTTGCTTCACTTAATAATTTAGGAAGCTGTTTTACATCTTTTACTTCAACGGCATTTTGTAAAGCATAGCTGTATTTTGTACCAGCTGCTACTGGATACAGGGAAGTATTAAATGTGTGATCTTGTGTAAAGTAATCATTGGTAAGATTAAAATTAGTATGTGAGACTACTTTGGAAGGAGAACTGCTAGAGGAATCATAATAGTTATCAACGATATACCACTCGTTATCATCTAGCTTTACTACGTTCCAAGAGTGACAGAGTTCATTATCATGTTCTACCATACAGTCGGCACCTAACATATTCATAAGAAGCTTAAATGTCGTGGCATAGCCAACGCAGACTGATTTTCTATATTTTAAGACACCATATGGAGTATGAGTGGCACCGGTACCAGTTGGAACGGAAGCAAGAGTGTCGCTGGCATACACGATGTTCTTTGCCATCCAGTCGTGAATTGCCAGTTCCTTTTGGTAAAGGCTCATTTTATCAGTTGTAATTTCAGACAACAACTTTGAGGCAAGTGCAAGTGTCTCTTTTTCCTCAGGTGTTGTTAATTGAGAGTCGTCTTTATTTATGTAGGCATCACTTATTTTAGAAGTGTCAAGGATTGGATATTGTCCCGCAATCGTCACATATTGGGCATCATCCGCTTTTTCTTCCTCTTTGATGAACGCTTTACTAAATGCAGTTACATCACTTTGTACTAGAGAAAGATGTTTTGATACGTTGTTTGACATGTAGATTGTCATTGCAGAGCATACGACTGCTCCGATTGCACACGCGCTTATTAGGCCCCCACCTAATATTGCAAGATTCTTTTTATTCATTTGATATGTACCTCCTGCCAGATTGGCTTTTCTTTTCTTTGATGGAGCTAGTATATGCCATGATAATATGAGATGCAAGAATATGATACAAACTTAATAGAGTTTTAAATTTATCGTAATTCATGTAATATTTGCAATATATTTTGTGGCAATTTCGTTATAAAGAGATTAAGAAATATAAACAATTATGTTACTTTTTAGGAGATGAAAGAAGGATAAGAGAGGATTGAAGTTTTGGTTGTATGGAGAAATAAAATCCTTTATGATAGAAGTAGTGAAGCTAATAGGAGGGGGTTAATATGCGATTATTACTTATTGAAGATGATGAGAATATCAGTGATATGATAAAAGTATATCTAGAAAATGAGGGCTATCAGGTGGTACAGGCGTATGATGGACTTGAGGCAGTTAATACATATAAAAAACAGATCTTTGATTTAGTATTATTAGATTTAATGATACCTAAACTGAGTGGAATGGCAGTAATGAAGAAGATAAGGGAATGGGGAGTCACTCCGATTGTGATTGTTTCAGCTAAGGATTCAGATACCGATAAGGCAATTGGGTTAGGATTAGGAGCCGATGACTATGTGACAAAACCATTTTCTCTGGTGGAATTATCCGCAAGGATTAAGGCAAATATTCGAAGAGCTCAGAAATACGTTACTGTGGAGCAAAAGAAACAAGAAATCATCCAGGTTGGTTCGTTAAGCATTAATACGGAAACTTATGAAGTGAAAAGAGAGGACAAGGTAATCTCACTAACGAGCAAAGAATTTGAATTACTTAAGGTACTGGCAAGCAATCTAGGTACTGTTTACACAAAGGCACAGTTATATAAGCTTGTTTGGAAGGAAGAGTTTTATGGGGATGATAATGTAATTAATGTACATATAAGGCGATTACGAGAAAAAATTGAAGAAAATCCTTCGAACCCACAATATATTAAAACGTTATGGGGAATCGGCTATAAGATGGAGGCAGAACTATGAACTGGCTGTTTGGAGCGGTGATTCTTTTTCTGATGGGAATTATCCTAGTTCAGTATATGAAAAATGAGAAACGCTCCCATGAGATTTCTTATATAGAAGAAAAGATAAGGACGATTATGGCAGAGCAATCTTTGGAGCGGGTACAAGTGGTGACTTCAGATAAGGAGATTGGTAGGTTAAATGAGGCAATTAATGAGCTATTAGATTACAACCATAAGAATCTAGCTGCCTATAATCAAACGAGGACATCAATGAAGAAGATGTTGTCAAATGTCTCTCATGATTTAAAGACGCCATTAACAGTGGTTCTTGGATATCTTGAGATGCTTACGATAAAGGAGGACGAGGAAACAGAGCTCCGTGTAGTGTATCAAAAAGTACAGGAGGTACTTGCCCTTATAAATAGTTTTTTTGATTTAGCCAAATTAGAATCAGGAGATAAGAAGACAGAAATATCTAGAATTGACCTGACAGAGACAATCAGACAAAGTATTGTAACGCTTTCTTTGTTATTAGAAAAGAGTGGTATGGAGATCGAAGTAAGCATTCCAGACCAGGAATACTATATACTTGGAAATGAAGAAGCAATTGCTAGAATCATGGAAAATCTGATTTCAAATGCAGTAAAATATGGTTGTGACGGAAAGTATCTTGGGATACGTTTTGATATAAAGGAAGACAAGGGCATGATTAGCGTGATTGATCATGGAAAGGGGATTGAGCGTAGGCATCAGAAAGAGGTATTTGAACGCTTATATACATTAGAGGATTCAAGAAGCAGTAAATATCAAGGAAATGGTTTAGGCCTCGCAATTACGCAAGCATTAGTACAGGCTATGAATGGTACGATTAAAGTAAGGAGTATTCCATTTAAAGAAACGGTATTTACTATAGAATTTCAACTACTAGAGGAGCCGCTTAAGGAAAAAGTAAGAAATGAGTAATAGGCAGTAAAGGTTTGGCTGTTACACTGTAGTTAGTTTAAAGAAAGGAAGATAATCATGGATTACTTATTGGAAACAGAAGGCTTGACGAAAGAGTATCAGGGGATGGAAGTCGTAAGGGACATAAACATGCATATTAAGAAAGGTGAAATCTATGGATTTCTAGGAAAGAACGGTGCAGGCAAAAGTACAGTTATGAAGATGATTATGAACCTGGTACAGCCAACAGATGGCAGGATCCTCATATTTGGAAAGGAAAAGACAGTTGGGGATTACGAATATCTGAAACGTATCGGTTCATTAATTGAAGAACCTGTTTTTTATAGTGGACTAACAGCCAAAGAAAACTTAATGTTACATTGCAGTTATATGGGATATCCAAATAAAAAGGAAATTGACCATGTATTAGAGCGGATGAAACTACATAATGTAGGGAAAAAGCCAATTCATTCTTTTTCGATTGGAATGAAGCAGCGCCTAGCAATAGCCAGAGCCATTCTGACGAAACCAGAACTTTTAATACTAGATGAGCCAATTAACGGGCTTGATCCTAACGGGATTAAGGAAATGAGGACGCTGTTTATGGAGTTGGCGAAAGAGCATGGAACGACAATTTTAGTATCCAGCCATATCTTATCAGAGATTGAACATATTGCAGATACCATTGGAGTGCTTGCGAACCATCATTTGGTGAAAGAAGTCTCAATGGAATCGATTCATCATTTGCAAGGGGAGTATATCGAGCTATGTATTGATGATACGAAGAGAGCAGCAACATGTCTCGATAGAAAACACCTGATTCGAAGCTATAAGATTGTAGATTATAATACGATACGGATTTATGATCCATCCATTTCTAAAAATGAAATTATAAGTGTTTTAGTAAATGAAGGAATCAATATCGAAAGTATCTCGAAGAGAGCGACATCTTTAGAGGAGTATTTTCTTACGATGACAGAGGAGGCGATGTAATGCTATATCTTATGAAATTGGAGTGGAAGAAGTTTAAACTGTATAAATATGTGAAAGCAGTTGTAATCAGCATTGTTGCCTTGATTGCACTGAACATGTTAATGCTTTATGCCTCAAAGCAGGAAAATGAATTGATGTTTGATAGCTTTAAGACCGCAATTATGTTCTTTAATGTATTGATACGTGCTGTATTTATTATATTTGCAAGTGTGATTTTAGCAAAGCTAACAGTGGAAGAATATAAGACAAAGACAATTCAACTTATGTATAGCTATCCAATCTCAAGGAAGAAGCTCATGGTAGGAAAGTTGTGCATCGTATATCTGTTTACAGTAATCGCTATTATTGTATCAAGCCTAATTATTATTCCAAGCTTAGGAGTGTTTAACTACAAGACTCAGGTGTTACCGGATAACTTAACAGTAGAGCTATGGTTACGATCAATGCCCCAAATAGTAATTGGAGCACTATTAAGTGGTTTTATCGCATTAGTTCCTTTTTATTTTGGAATGCGTAAGAAGTCAACCCCAGCGACAATTATTTCTTCTAGTATCTTAGCCTGCCTGTTGACATCAAGTGTGGGGGGAAATGCAGTGTCTTCTTATGGAATACGTTTAATAGTGATTGGGGCAGCATCTATTATTACCGTTTGGTTTACTTTGAAAAGAAAGCTAGGTTCGGTGCAAGAGGAAGAGGTATAATGAAAAAGGGACTATGAAAGTAGCCCTTTTTTTGTTGTGGGAAAAACGTTCAGTGTGACGATGTATATTCGTCATATCAAATGAAAAGTGGAACGACAGATCGAATAACAGTTGTATATAAATTGGTGCATGCAGTAGAAAATTCGACATAAAATACAAGACAAATAATGCTGTAATCAGATAAAGAACTAAAAAACGATAAAAAAACAGAAAATTTTCAAAAAAGTGTGAAAAACTTGTTGACATAAGTCTTTTTTTATGCTATACTAAACAAGTCGCTTCGGTAAGGAGCACAACGCTTCTGAAAGAAGCATGGCAAGAACATTGATAATTGAACAGTGAAACAACCTTGAAAATTCTTATAAATGATTTTCAGAAATGACATACTTTAGTATGTTGTGAACGTTTCTTTATAGAAACAGTAAAAAACGGTTTAATGAAGCTAGCAGCTTTCTTAACCAAGATTAAACTTTAATTTGAGAGTTTGATCCTGG
>CAJMNR010000083.1 GCA_905214875.1 uncultured bacterium
ACACGTGCAGCTGATCGATACTAATAGGTCGAGGGCTTAATCAAAAAAGAATGTCGAATGTCTTGTAACCAAGACATCGTTAGAATGTGTAGTTTTTAAGGTATAAGCCCTTCGTGGAAGGCATAAAATAAGAACTGTTGAAAAACAGTTCTATTTTTTTCGTAAACAATAAACTAAAGTCAGGTTCGTATGACTATATAGTGTCTCTATTATTCTATTATAAAAAATCTTAAATCTTGAAATTGAAGATTGCCATTCATATATCCACATCATTTCACTAAAATCATGTGACAATCCACATTATAAAGAAAAAATCCACTTTGCCCTTTGAAAATCGTGTATAGTATGTATAAAATAAAAAGTTTTTGTGGATAACAGCACAAAAATTAGTTATAGTAATACTAATAAAAGTAATTATCTAGAACACGAGGGAGAAGAGATGGCATCTTGGAGTAAAGTAAGACAGCAGTTACAAAGTTTTTTAAGTCCTGAATTAGAAGGACGAGTTGAATATCGTGTATCTAGTTATCGATATATGGGAAATAAACAAGGAACATGTAATCTTGCAGTTGATAAAAAAGAAATATTTGCAATGCAGAATATGAAGTATGACATCCGATGGTATGAAACAGAACAAGAAATCATCAAAGATTATGAAAGTAAGATTACTGTCACCGAGCAGGAAGTAGCAGCATTTAAAGAAAAAGAAGGAAAGAACATTCCTGAGGAAAGAATCCCTGTAATTTTAAAGAAACGAAAAGCTTCTGAAATTGCTAAAAATATAGTAAAAGAACAGACCATATTAAGTAAGTCCAATTTTTCAGACATTGCAAATGAATTTCTAACAACGTCTGTGGACAAATGCCTAAATAGTGAACACATTTTATTTAATGTATTGGCAATTGTAGATCGTCGTGTTGGGAAGAACCGTCTCAGAAAAATGGAACATAAGATAAATGAGAAGCATCCAATCGTTCAGTATTTTTATCATTTACGATGCGGAAGATAGAAACGTTCAGATTAGGAGGAAATATCATGGGAAAATCCGTGCGATTATCAGATATTGCAAATGAACTTGAGGTGAGTATTGTTACTGTATCAAATGCCCTTTCTGGAAAGAAGGGCGTCAGTGAACCATTACGCCAAAAGATAGAGAGCAAGGCTAAAGAAATGGGATACATAAAGAGTAGTACCAGTTCAGCAGGAAGCCAGGCCGAAAGCTATAATATTGGTGTAATTGTGTCGGAACGATATTTGGGACGAACAACATCATTTTATTGGGAACTTTATCAGAAATTTGTTGGAGCAACATCAAGAAAAGGCTCCTTTACCATGCTTGAAGTACTATCATTAGAAAGTGAACAGATGATAGAGATGCCGGCAATCATAAGAGAAAATAAGATAGACGGCTTAATTATTATAGGACGGCTTAATACGGAGTACTTAAAAGAATTAAATGAGCAAAGAAAAGTTCCGATGGTATTCCTGGATTTTTATGACGAGCATATCGTGTGTGACAGTGTTGTATCGGATAATTTTTATGGAATGTATAAAATGACAAGCTATTTAATTAACCAAGGACATAAGGAAATTGCATTTGTGGGCGAAAAGCTGGCAACAAGCAGTATTATGGATCGTTATCTAGGATATATGAAAGCCATGCTAGAGAATGGAATTAAGGTAAATGAAAAATGGGTACTTCCTGATCGTGATTTAGAGAAAGGTATTATGGAAATAAAGTTACCAAAGGTTATGCCCACAGCGTTTGTCTGCAACTGTGATCTTGCGGCAGAAATGTTAATCGAGCAACTCAAGAATGCGGGATATGATGTACCAGGACAGATTTCTATCGTGGGATATGATAACTTTACATACTCTAAGTTCATTAGCAAAAACCTTACTACTTATGATGTGGATACAACCCGTCTGGCAAAAGAGGCATTTCATATATTAACAAAGCGAATAAAGAAATCTTCCGATCATCGAGAAATGCGTATTGTGCAAGGACAAATGCTGATTCGCAATAGTGTAAATTCAATATAGGAGATAGAGGCTACTGCTTAGCGGTAGCCTTTTTTAGTTATGCCTAAAATGATATTTTTATAAAAAAATATTTACCAATACTTGACAATTGGTTACTTTAAAAGTATCCTTAAAGTAACTTAAATTAAGCTAAACGAGAGAATAAATTAAGTTAAAAATGGATGAATTGGGAGGAACAAATTGTGAGTGAGGTAAAGATAATTGGGCCAGAGGTCTCTAATATGCCTTGGCAGGAACGCAAAGGGGATAAAGCAGGAAATATGCCATTATATCGTTATACTGAGAATCCAATCATAGGGAGAAATCCAATCCCCGGTGTAGCAAGAATCTTTAATAGTGCAGTAATGCCTTATAAGGATGAATTCATTGGAGTATTTCGTGGAGAACAGACAAACGGAGTTCCTTATATTTATTTAGGAAGAAGCAAGGATGGAATCCATTGGGAGTTTGAACAGAATAAGATACCATTTGTTGATGAAGACGGAAATTCCTTTATGCCAAAATACGCGTATGATCCAAGACTTGTAAAGGTAGAGGATACCTATTATATCATTTGGTGCCAAGACTTTTATGGTGCTGCCATTGGTATGGCAAAGACGCAGGATTTTAAGACATTTACAAGACTGGAGAATCCATTTATACCATTTAACCGTAACGCAGTCTTATTTCCACGTAAGGTAAATGGTAACTTCCTGTTGCTTTCTCGTCCAAGTGACAGTGGACATACACCATTTGGAGATATCTTCTTATCAGAGAGTCCTGATCTTGTTTATTGGGGAAAACACAGACATGTGATGGAACGAGGAAAAGAATGGTGGGAGTCCGTAAAGATTGGCGGAGGTGCTGCACCAATTGAGACATCAGAAGGATGGCTGTTATTCTATCATGGTGTTTCAAGTACATGTAACGGATTTGTGTATAGCATAGGCGGGGCAATTCTTGATATTGATCAGCCTTCCATTGTGAAATACAGATGTTCCACATTTTTATTAACACCAGAGGAGTCCTATGAAGAAAGAGGATTTGTACCAAATGTCGTATTTCCATGTGCAACGATTCATGATGCAAAGACTGGACGAATTGCGATTTATTATGGAGCGGCAGACAGCTACGTCGGATTGGCATTTACGAAAGTAGACGAGGTCATTACATATATAAAAGAAAATAGCGTGCTAACAGAAACTGATATTGAAGTAGGAAGAAGATAGCTTGAGGGGGCTAATATGATGCTATATGATGAGGTGAAACTTCATTTAACAGAAGATATCATTCCATTTTGGACGAACTTACATGATGAGGAGCACGGAGGATACTATGGATATTATGATTTTGATCGGAAACTGGACAAAGAAGCAGTAAAGGGTGGAATCCTAAATAGCCGAATCTTATGGTTCTTTTCCCATGCGTATTTGCTGTTAGGAGAAGAATCATTATTAGCAGAAGCGAAACATGCATATGAGTTTTTGACAGATGCCTGCCTAGATAAGAATAATGGCGGTGTGTACTGGTCAGTTACTTATGATGGAAAGCCGAAGGATACGATTAAACATACTTATAATCAGGCATTTGCAATCTATGCCTTATCAGAATACTATGATGCAAGTAAAGATGAAGAAGCACTTCGTCTTGCAAATGGGTTATATGACATAATTGAATCAAAGTGCAGAGATGAAAAAGGGTATCTGGAAGCATTCGATGAAACATTTCAGCCAGTTGGAAATGAGAAACTTTCAGAAAATGGCGTTATGGCAGAGAAGACAATGAATACGTTGCTACATGTATATGAAGGATATACGAATCTATATCGTGTGACAAAGCAGGATAGGGTAAAGAAGAGCTTGCTTTGGATTCTTCAGATATTTGCGGACAAGGTATATAATCCAAGACTGAAACGTCAGGAAGTATTTTTCGATAAAGACTGGAATAGTTTAATTGATTTGCATTCGTATGGACATGATATTGAGACGTCCTGGCTAATCGATTATGGTTGCGAGTTGTTGGAGGAGCCTGAGGTCACAGCTAAGATGTTTGAAATAACGAAGGAACTTAGAAAAACCATCTATGAAAGAGCTTATGTGAACCATTCCATATTAAATGAGTGTGAGCGTGGCGTAGATAACAAGATGCGTATTTGGTGGGTACAGGCAGAAGGTGTGCTTGGTTTCTTAAATGGATATGAGAAGGAACCAGAGAAAACAGAATACTGGCAGGCAGCAAATGACATTTGGAATTATATTAAGACGTACGTGATCGATAAGAGAGAAAACTCTGAATGGTATTGGCAAGTATATCAGGATGGAACGCCAGATACGAAGAAGCCAATTGTGGAACCTTGGAAATGCCCATATCACAATGGACGTATGTGCATGGAAGTTATTCGCCGTCTGCAAGATAAGAACACGAATTACGAAATGCTGTTTTAAGGGGGGAAAGCGGTATGGCAGTACATAAGCGGTATTATGAAGAAAAGAAGAAGCAGGACCTTTTATTGGAGCGGAAAAATAGCAAGAAGGATTGCTATAATGGCATCTTTAGTAGGTATAACAATCCCGTCTTAACAAGAGAGCATATTCCTTTAGTATGGAGATACGACATAAATGATGAGACTAATCCATTCTTTATGGAACGATTGGGAGTGAATGCTGTATTTAATGCAGGAGCAATTGAATTAAACGGTAAGTTCTATCTTGTAGCTAGGGTAGAGGGAAATGATCGGAAATCATTTTTTGCGGTAGCCGAGAGCAGTACAGGAATCGATGGATTTCATTTCTGGGATTATCCAATCCTTTTACCAGATTTATATGAAGAGGAGACAAATGTTTATGATATGCGTCTGACAAAACATGAGGATGGATATATATATGGAGTCTTTTGCTCAGAGAGCAAGGATACGTCTTCCAATGACTTGTCTGCAGCAATCGCAGCCGCCGGAATTGTTCGGACGAAAGATTTAAAACATTGGGAAAGACTCGATAATTTAGTGACACTTCACTCACCACAGCAGAGAAATGTTGTATTGTATCCCGAGTTTGTTAATGGAAAATATGCATTCTATACAAGACCTATGGATGATTTCATTGAAACAGGTAGTGGCGGTGGAATCGGATTTGGATTATGTGATGATATCTGTCATGCAGTAATTAATGAAGAGAAGATTACAAGTAAGAGAATCTACCATACAATCACAGAGGCGAAAAATGGAGCAGGAGCCGTACCAATTAAGACAAAGAGAGGATATATCCATATTGCTCATGGAGTAAGGAATACAGCGGCAGGTCTAAGATACGTTCTATATTGTTTTGCTACGGACTTAGATGATCCATCTAAAGTAATAGCTGAGCCATCCGGATTATTGCTAGCTCCAAGGGAGGAAGAACGAATCGGAGATGTCTCTAATGTAGTATTCTGTAATGGCGCCATTGCAAGAGAAAATGGAGAGGTCTACATTTATTATGCATCTTCAGATACAAGAATGCATGTTGCCACTACGACAATTGAGCAGCTTGAGGATTTTGTTTTTAATACCCCTGAGGATCCCCATCGCTCTGTAAAATGTGTAGAGCAAAGATGTGAGCTGATTCGAAAAAATCTTGAACTGCTAAATGAAGTAGCTATAGATAGTACGCTTTCTATATAGTAAGGATGAGTAATGGTATCTGGAAGAAAGAGAGGTAAATTGTGTACACAATTTACCTCTCTTTCTTTTGGCTCTATGTCAAGTGTTGGGGTGCGAGGTGCGATGCACCCGCACCAACAC
>CAJMNR010000084.1 GCA_905214875.1 uncultured bacterium
CCATGCTTCTTTCAGAAGCGTTGTGCTCCTTACCGAAGCGACTTGTTTAGTATATTACAAGACAGCACTTATGTCAACAACTTTTTTACACTTTTTAATATTTTCTGTCACTTTATCTTTTATATTGTCATTATGCTGACAATATCATCATACAAGCTTTATTTTACGCCATTTTTTATTTTCTATTCCTTCTAGCCTCCTTAGGAATTTCAATAAATCCCATCTTACCACTACTCTTCCCTTCTTTCTTTTTTCGTCATTTTTCATGCTCATTCTACTTATTGCGACATAGTATAAAGTAGCTAAAAAAAATATTTGTTCAAGAAAGGCTTGATGTGAATGCCTCATTTAAACAAAATCAAAAAAGCCCCACCTCACAGACCAGGGTCTGGGCACAACCAAGACAACCACGAATGTGAAGATAACTTTGAGAAGAAATGCGACAAGAAATGCGACGATAAGTGCGACAGGAAATGCGATGATATGTGCGACAGAAAATGCGACGATAAGTGCGACAGAAAATGCGACGATAAGTGCGATAAGAAATGCGATAAGTGCGACAAAAAATGTGATGATAAGTGCGACAAAAAATGCGACGATAAGTGCGATAAGAAATGCGACGATAAGTGCGACAGGAAATGCGATGACAAATGTGATAAGAATTGTGACGATAAGTGCGACAGGAAATGCGATGATAAGTGCGATGACGAATGCGATAAGAAATGCTGTCCAAACAGTAAATGTAGCTGTAAAAACATGAATTGCAAGGGAAAATGTAGATGTAACTGTAATGCATGTAAAGATGACGATCATTGCTCTGATGATATTTCTGATATGTGTGATAGCGTATTTGGGCCTATATGTGAGCCAGAAATTTGTGATATTCCAAGAGCTCCACGTAAATGAGCACACTTCTAGAGAGTTCACTGTATATGCCAAAAATAAAGATTGCAACTCTCCAGCTGCAATGTATGTATATTCAGCACCACTTTTTGGTGAAGAAATCAGAGTCGGCTCTGAACTGAAACAAGGCGAACTTAATATTTATCCTGACATGAGTAGTCATGAACATTAATTATGGGGGCATGTTAACATGGACAATAAAGATTTAGAAATAAATAAAACTGAAGACCAAGACGACCAAATGATGAAGAAATGTTGTAAAAAAAGAACATGTAGCTCACTTAGTAATCCTAATCTTGCTAATGCTCTAAGTGCGCATGTTGGTGAAAACACGATGGTTGTATTAAAAGCAAACCAACTTAATATATTAAATCAAGTATTTCGTCCTATATTTGTTGGAAAGATCGAAGAAGTATCTGAAGAGTTTGTCTTAATGAAAGACGTAAATATTAAGATGAATCAAGCACCAGAATTTGTTTTCCCTACTCCATTAATGATTCCATTAAATCAGATTGCTTGGTATGTTCCATTTGATCCAGCAACTAGAATTTCGCTTTATTAATAGGGGGGCACAAATTATGAAAAAGTGTATGCAAACAGAATTAAGCAATAACATCGGAAAAAAAGTATTAGTTATGACAGAGTATTATCCATTTTTCTTTGTCGGCATATTAGAAAAAGCTGAAAATGAAGAAATCTGGGTATGTGTAAAATTTGGCGTATCCGCTGCATTAAAAAACAAAGTATTTCAGGTTAGGTTAGATGCTATTTCCGCTCTCTTTGTTGAAGATGATGAAAATGAAATTCCTGATACATGGTAGGTGATGTAGATCCTGATGGATTAATGTATGTTTTAAAAGAAAATGAATCCAAAGTACAGCGCATGGTAGAGCAATGTCCAGGAACTTATGTTAATTTGGTACAGCCATTAGTAATCCGTGTCAATCAATATGAAACCCTTGAAATTGCATTTACAAATAAGCTTTGTTTCTCTACTGGAATCAATATTAAAGGACTCAATTGCAAAATTCAGAATTCAGATGGTGCATTTGTTGGGGAAAATGATTCTTCTTTAGCTGCACCAGGAAAAACAGTCGTATATCGTTGGGAAGCTACTACTCAGGGCGGATTCCAAATCTCTGATCTAGGCAATCCATTAAGTAGTGAGTTAGGAAGCAATATCCATGGATTATTTGGCGCAGTAATTGTTGAGCCAATGGGAAGCACTTGGACGGACCCACAGACTGGTAAAGAAATGAACAGCGGTGTATTTGCAGATATCCATCACCCATTCTTACCAGATTGGCGTGAGTTTGTAACGATCTTTCATGATGAAGCACCCGTGAAAAATAGATGTTTAGAAACACCATTTGATACTCATGTGAACGCAGAATCCATGACTCATTCCATTAACTATCGTTCAGAGCCTATGAGAAATCGTATGCATCTAATTGAGGAAGGAATCGTATGTCCTGATTGTGAAGGCGAAGAAGTCCATCATGATTCCTGGGTATTCGGCGATCCACCACCAACTGTACTGCCAAGATGCTATGTAGCTGACCCTGTTCATTGGTATGCAATTAGCGGCGGCATGAAAGAAACTCATATTTTCCATCTTCATTTACAGCAATGGAACAGCGATACTCAAGATCCAGCCTCAAACATTATTGACTCTGTTCATCTAGGTCCTGGCCAGACTACCGCATTCCATATACTATATGGTGCCGGAAGTTTACAGAAAGCATATGGAGACGTTATCTATCACTGCCATCTATACCCTCATTTCGAGGAAGGCATGTGGGGAATTCAGCGTATTCACAATGTATTAGAAGACGGAACAAGATGTTATCCGGACGGCACACCAATTACAAAATTGATGCCACTTCCAGATCGCCCTGAACCACCTAAGCCAACCAAAGATGTCCCTGGTTTTCCATTCTTTATTCCTGGAACCGTTGGCGAACGTTCTCCAGTACCTCCAATCGGCTGGGACAGAGACTTCCCAATCACACAGCTTGAGAAAAATGCACTCGCTCCTGATGCAAAACTTGGTGCCTTATTTGTTAATCCTTGTCCTAAAGATGCACCAGTTCGTAGATATGATGTAGTAGGTATCCAGCGTAAACTTATTTATAATGAAGGATGCTGGAATGATCCTGAAGGTAGATTTTATGTTTTAGCAAAAGATGAAGATGACATTATGAAAGGCAAGAAAGAACCAGAGCCTTTGTTCCTTCATGCAAATGCGGGGGAATGTATCGAGATTCACTTTACCAACAAATTCCCAGAACAATTAGGACCAAATGCATTCCAACTGTTTGTAAATACGTTATTTGCTTCCACACATGTGCATCTTGTAAAATTTGATGTCTTATCCTCGGATGGAGCTAATACAGGATGGAATTACTTTACGGGTGCCCGTTTTGAACAGACAGTAGTATTTCGCTGGTATGCAGATGTTGAATTACGTGCTTGCTTCTTCCATGATCATTTATTTGCCAACTCCGTACAATTGCATGGTCTATTCGGTGGAATGATGATAGAGCCTGAAGGTTCTTGTTTCTTCGATAGCCATACCGGAGAACCTGCAACAGCAGGAAGTCAAATTATTGTGGAAAATCCATTCTTACCTGATTTTAGAGAGTTCAATCTTGCTGTTGCTGATTTTATTCCTGCATTTGATCGTGATGGTAAGCCTCTAAATCCACCAGAGCAAAGAGGCGTGATGGACGACTTTGGAATTATGGGATTTAACTATAGAAGTGCTCCGTTACAGCTTAGAGACGGTGACCCAGCGTTTGCTCTTAGTTCTTTCTATCATGGTGATCCATGTACTCCTATTTTTGAAGGGTATGTAGGAGATCCAGTTAGAGTACGTCTGTTAGATGGTTCTCATGAAGAATCACATGCAATCAACTTTAATCGCTATTCTTGGAGAACTCAGACAAAGATTATGAATTCCAGAAGGACTGAGGAAACTCATATCGGTATATCCGAAGCGTTTACTTTTGAGTTTTCCTTAGATGGTACTACTGGCAAAGATAAGACCAAAGACTTTGATGTACTCTATTATTCTGGCGGCAGAGATGATTTCTGGCTTGGTTGTTGGGGACTTACTCGTGTAAGAGGAACTCACATACCAGGATTATGTAAGCTTAAAGATCGTAATAAGTTACCAGAACGCGAAAAACCATTCCCTAAAAAGGGAGATCCAATAGAAGATGCTGTCGCTGAAATGCCAAATGTTCCATTTGGAACAAAAGTAAGGGAATATAATGTTACAGCAATCCAGAAAGATATCATTTATAATAAATTTGGTGATCATGATCGTTTTGGAATGACCTATATCGATTCTAATGATGTTGATCGTGTACTAAATGGAACTATGAATCCAAAACCAGTTATTATTACGATCAATGCTGGAGAACTATTAAAGCTCACATTGACCAATCGATTACCAGAGAACTTTGATGTACCATTCTTCCCTGAAGTACCGGTTCAACAAAAATGGGAAAACAGCTCAAAAGTATCTATGCATTCGCAAATGGCAGTCTATAATGTATTAGATTCCGATGGAACAACAGTAGGATTTAATCCAAATCAAACAATTGCCCCGGGTGATTCAAAGACGTATTACTGGTTCTATGAAGAAAGTGCACAACAAGGCAACTTAGTCGACTTTGCTGATACAATCAACCATCGTCATCATGGGCTATTCGGTGCAATCAATCTTGCTCCAATGGGGTCATTTACCAACCAATATGCTGATGTTACACCAAGTCTTGGTGACCAATTAACCATTAAGAATCCATTCCTACCTCAGTACAGACAATTCTCAATGATTGCTCATAACGGAATCTATCTAGAAAATAAAAATGGTAAATTACTTCCTAAGATGTTCTTTGAACCTGAACTTACACCATTCGATTTTGACACTGAAGATCAAGGCATGAAAGGATTTAACCTACGGAGCGAACCTTTCTTTAACCGACTACTTGCTAACGAATTAAAAAATAAAAATCCAAATATAAAAGAAGTATTTCGATCTATCCCGATAAATAAAGGGGATCCTCTTACTCCTGTATTCTTAGCTAATGTCAACGATCCGCTAGTTATTAAATTCTTCGTACCTGCCAGCCAGCCTAGAGCAATACCACTCTTTGTGCATAATCAGTTAAGCCACAACGAGCCAACACATTTAGACTCTCAAATAATAGGCGTTTACGGTGCCCTAACAATTGGTGCTACTCGTAATCTACAGATCATTAATCAAGAGAAGAAAATAAAGATTCAGCCTGGAGACTATCTGTATCAATCCACAAGTATCACTTGGGATGTTGAACAAGGTATGTGGGGAATCATGAGACTTACTGAAGATGATGATGAGATTATAGAAGATTAGATTCCAGAGCTCATAAAATAATGCTAACTATATAAGAGGCTTTTGCAAAATAGGAATTAGACCTATTGAGGCAGAAGCCTCTTTAATAAATTTCTTCATAGAGCACTCTCTGATCACTTGTTTATTGTGTATTTTCACTCTGGTGTCTCGTATTCTTTGCAAGAAAGCTGATTTTATCTCCTTTTACTTAGCAATTCTTTCCGTTCGTATGAGTGTACATCCTAGCTTTCTTCTTTTTAAAAGTTTTTTAATTGGCTGGGCATTACCCAGACAAGAACAAAGTGTGTGTTCCACACACTCTCGCGTCTTTTGTGTTTGTCAAGGAAC
>CAJMNR010000085.1 GCA_905214875.1 uncultured bacterium
CGCACTCACCTGAAAGGAAGATGTCGCTACCAAGACCAGGTTCGGCGCGGGCAACTGGCAGAGCGTGTTTCTTCTCGTTTCTAAAGAACAAAGAGTTTAGAGAAAATTTACTTGCGTAATAAAAGTGATATGGATACAATGAATAGAGATTACATAATTATGGTATACTCTAAATAATTATGAATACAAAAGTAATAAAGAAGAAAGAAATTGATTGTAATAATTAAGATGGTGAAAATAGATGAAATTGTTAACAGTAGCAATTCCTTGCTATAATTCAGAAGCTTATATGTCTCACGCAATCGAAACCATTTTAACAGGTGGCGATGAAGTGGAAATCATCATTGTAAATGATGGCTCTAAGGACAAAACTAAGGAGATTGCAGATGCTTATGCCGAAAAATATCCTACGATTATAAAGGCGGTTCATCAGGAGAATGGTGGACATGGAGAAGCGGTAAATACCGGCTTAAAGCATGCGACAGGACTATATTATAAAGTAGTAGACAGCGATGACTGGGTAAATGAAGCAGCCCTTAAGCGTATATTAAAAGTAATTCGCTACTATATTAAGAAACAGCAGACAATCGATATGTATGTTGCTAACTATGTGTATGAACGTCAGTTAGAAGGAAAACAGCGTGTCGTTAATTATGCTAATGTATTGCCACAGAATAAAATATTTACTTGGGACAGCATCGGTCATTTTAGACAAGATCAGTATATTTTGATGCATTCAGCAATATATCGTACACAATTGTTGAGAGATTGTGGATTAAAGCTTCCAAAGCATACGTTCTATGTGGATAATATTTTCGTTTACACACCATTGCCATATGTTAAGAAAATGGTATATCTAAATGAAGATTTTTATCGTTATTTTATAGGGCGCGATGACCAATCTGTAAATGAAACAGTAATGCTTGGAAGAATGGATCAACAGCTACGTGTCACAAGACAGATGATTGCGCAGACAAATATGCATGCGCTTGAGAATAAGAAGTTAAGACGTTATATGGCAAAATATATGACAATTATGATGACGATTTGTACCGTTCTTTTATTAAAAAAGGGCAACCCTGAGGATCTAAAAGAGATTGAAGCAATCTGGGCTTACTTAAAGAAAGAGGACGTTGAATTATATCGTCTCGTAAGAAAGAGCCTTCTTGGCCAAGCTATGAGACTGAGAAAAATCAAAGTTGGACAAAAAGTTATTTTAATTGGATATCGAATCAGCCAGAAAGTAATCGGTTATAACTAAAAAAGATGAACCTACCAAGTAGGTTCATCTTTTTTTTCCTTTAGTGACTGAATAATCTTTGCATAATCAATCTTATACACTAGTACATACATGAAGATGCTTAGTGCGAATGAACAAATAACATCGAAGATTGCATGTTGTTTTAAGAAGAGTGTTGATAATGTGATTAATACTGTCAGGATAAAAGTACCGTATACAATAACTTTGTGTTTTTTAAGTCTTTCGCTTTTACAAATTGCAATCTGTGCACCAATGGAATTGAATACATGGATGCTTGGACATACATTTGTTGAAGTATCTGAGCTGTAAATCTGTTTTACTAAATCGATCATCCAGTTGTCACGTGTAAAGGACTCAGGACGAAGGTTTTGACCATTTGGCCATACTGTATAGATAATTAAGCAGATGGTCATGCCGATAAATAGAAAAGCACAACATCTATAATAATCAGACTTAGATGTAAAAAAGAAATATGTGATTGTAATGGCTATGAAAGCAAACCATAGAAGATAGGGAATGATAAACCATTCGCAGAATGGAATCATATTATCTAGGCTGGTTGCCACGTTCGTATAATTTGTAACGACATGTTTCTCTAAGAGTAAGAACCATGGCATGTAAATAAAGAAATACAGTAAAATCCATGCATGTTTATATTTGTTAATAAATGATTTCATTGATACCAACCTTTCATAATCTACGCTTAATATATCATAACAGTTTTATGCATGCAATAATAATAAAAAAAGTTTAGAAAGCCTTTAGAATTTAATTTGATTTATTAAAGGGGTTGCAAGAGGTGGAATATGCAGGAAATAGTAAAAAATCGGAAAAGGACATCTTGCTTTTCTTAAGAAAAATAGCTGATTTTGGCTAAAGAAGTAACTAATGAATACATAAAATAAAGTTAGAATGGGCATATGGTTAAAAAAATTAAAAAAAACCTTGTATATTTAAAATAACATCGCTATAATAAAAATAAATAAGAGCATGCGACGGAGCATATGTAGAAACATATGTTCCGTCTTTTTTTGGATTTCTAGGAAAGTTCTTTACGCGAACAATGAACGTTCCAGAATTGATTCCTTAAAGGAAGAAGAAATAAAACGTGTGGTTATAGATGGGAAAGGAAGGATGTTTTTATGGATAAAATTGATATTAAGTTAATTGGGTTATTACAGGATAATGCGAGATACTCTTTGAAACAACTAGCAGAACAGGTATTTTTATCTTCGCCAGCCGTATCTTCAAGAATCGAACGTTTAGAAAAAGAAGGGTATATTACTGGATATCAGGCGGAAGTCGATATGCTGAAACTCGGTTATCATATTACGGCATTCATTAATTTAGAAATGACGCCAAAATTAAAAAGCACATTTTACCCATTTATTGAGTCATGTCCAAATGTATTAGAATGTAACTGTGTAACAGGATCGTATTCTATGCTGATTAAAGTAGCATTTCCTAGTACAATGGAACTAGATTCATTTATCGGACAATTGCAGAAGTTTGGTAATACTTCGACACAAATCGTGTTCTCTACCGCGGTAAAACCAAGAGGAATTCAGATTAAAGATTTATAATGGAAAATATTAGTTGATTTTAATTGACTGTCTAAACAAACTCTTTTATAATTACTTTGATTGCAAAAGTTTTAATAAGAGAGGAGAGGGAAGCATGTATTTAGAAGTTAAGGATTTGTATAAGACATTTGGTGAAAAAGAAGTGCTGCATGGAATATCCTTTGGAGTCGAAAGCGGAAAAGCACTTGGCTTGCTAGGACGAAATGGTGCCGGAAAAACAACGACGATTCGAATCCTAATGGATGTATTCAAGGCTAATCATGGTACGATTACTATGGACGGAAAACCATTTGTACCAACAGAGTATCAAATTGGTTATCTCCCAGAGGAAAGGGGACTCTATCCAAAACGTACTGTAATTGAACAAATAGTATATCTTGCTGGATTAAGGGGACTTCCAAAAAAGAAAGCAAAAGAAAATGCAATGAAGTATCTGGCAAGACTGGAAGTAGACCAGTATGCAAATAAAAAGTTGGAGACCTTATCAAAAGGAAATCAACAAAAAGTACAGTTAGCACAGACAATAGTTTGTGATCCAGAGATCGTAATCTTAGATGAGCCATTTAGTGGTCTAGATCCTGTAAATTCACAAATTTTAAAAGATGTAATAAAAGAATTAATTGCTCAAGGAAGAATTGTTATTTTCTCCAGCCATCAAATGGGATATGTGGAGGAATTCTGTGATGACATTGTAATTATTAATAAAGGCAATGTCGCAATCCAGGGTAATTTGAAAGAAATAAAAAAAGAGTTCGGAAAAGATCAATTAGCAGTAAGTGCACTTAATTATACTGCCCATGAATTAAGACAAAAATTTGAATCAGAATTTGCAAGCTTGCTTACAGTGACAGAGGAGAAGAAGGAATATCTCATTATTCGTTTAAACCCATCGGTTACAAAAAATCAGGTACTTCAAGCAATGATGGAAGGAAAAGTAGATATCGCTCGTTTCGGAATCTATGAACCTTCATTAACAGACATTTTTGTTCAAAAGGCAGGTGATTAAGTATGACGCAATTAAAAACGGTCATTTCATTTGAATTAAATTCCTATATCAAGAATAAGAGTTATATACTAACGACAATCGTACTTGCATTAGTACTGGGGTTAGGGTTATGTATCCCTACATTTTTAAAAGGGGCCGGAATTATTGAAGATGATAAGAAGACGGAACAGTCAGCAAATGCATCTGAAGATAATGTCGGAGATAAAGATGTATTCCTAGTTTATGATCCATCTGGAGCATTGACAGATACGAAATATCAGGAACAGACCTATTCGGCTTATTCATTTAAGGTTGTAAACAGCCAAAAAGAGTTAGAGGATCAGGTTATGGATGAATCTGCAGTAGCAGGTGCCGTAATTACGAGTCCAACTACGTTTGATTATGTGGTAAAGAACTCAAGTATGTATGATTCGAAGAAAGATATGTTTACAGATATTCTGTCATATAGCTATCGCTATAACTATATGAAGGAAAATAACATTGATGCAGATAAAATGCAACAGGTAATTGATACTCCTATTGCAGGAACAGAAAAAATATTAGGAAAAGATAGTGTAGGAAGCTACGCATATACATATGTGCTACTATTTGTTATCTACTTTATGATAATTATGTATGGACAGATGATTGCTACAAGTGTAACTTCAGAGAAGAGCAACCGAGCAATCGAAGTATTAGTTACAAGCTCAAAACCGGATTATTTAATCTTCGGTAAAGTAATCTCTGGAGCAATTGCAAGCTTCTTGCAGATTGCAATTGTCTTAGGTGCTGGATTAATTTCTTATCAATTAAATGCCGAATCATGGGATGGATTATTAGATGGCATATTTGATATCCCAGTGCCTGTACTCATTGTATTTGCAATCTTCGTTGTCTTTGGGTTCTTCTTTTATTGCTTCTTATATGCTTCTCTTGGAGCACTTGTTTCTAAGACAGAAGATGTTAGTAAGTCCGTCGGTTCGGTTACGATGTTGTTTATGATTGGATTCTTTATCGCTATTTATGGCTTAAATGATCCTGATGGAATACTAGTAATCGTTACTTCGTATATTCCATTTACATCAAGTTATTCCATGTTGATTCGTCAAGCAATGGGAACTGTTTCTACGATAGAGGTTGTAATTTCAGCTATAATCTTAGTTGCATCATCCGTATTAGTAGGTATCTTAGGTGCAAAAGTATATCGTTTAGGAACCTTACATTATGGTAATCCAATTAAGCTTAGCAATGCATTAAAGAGTATATTTAAAGAGAAACAATAAAAAAAGCAGCCTTCGGCTGCTTCAGACTGTAGACAAAACAGTTCTAGGATTGAATAATCCTAGAACTGTTTTGCT
>CAJMNR010000086.1 GCA_905214875.1 uncultured bacterium
GTCGCCAAGGTCATGCAAGCAGGACTTTGGCTCGTTGCTCGCGTAAATAAAAAAGCTTAGACCATAAGGCCTAAGCTTTTTCTTATATGTTTAATTTAACTAAGCAACTGTTACGTTGATTGCTTGTAAACCACGGTCAGTTTCTGTTGTATCGAAAACTACGTTTTGTCCTTCTTCTAAAGTCTTGAAACCTTCAGCAACAATACCAGAGAAATGTACGAATACATCTTTTCCAGTAGCTTCATCAGTGATGAATCCAAATCCTTTTTCGCTATTAAACCATTTTACTGTACCTTTATTCATGAAAGATACCTCCTTAAAAATAATAATATGTTAGAAAAGTTATAGCTCCTAAATTCAAATATACTAAATATGTGAAATCACGGAGGATGTTACCATGAAAAAGCATGGAAAAATATTCCATGTTAAATCAAGATAAAAAAATCACATACCAATGTAAATTAAATAGAAAAGCAATTTACAAAGGTATGTGAACATCTAATCTATACTTTAAAATACTCTTTAATATTAACACTTTAAGTTGTAAAAGTCAAGCAAATGGAATAAAAATTATAATTGTGGTAATCCTAAAAAGTTAAGAAGTCCTACGTAGATTGCATAAGCAAATTGATACTGATCATTCGTAAGTTTTTCAACGTCTGAAGCATTGCTGATATACCCTAACTCTACAAGTACAGCTGGCATATTTGTCTTTCTCAATACATAAAGTGCTGGGTTTGTACGTACCAAGTTGTCTTTGGTACCAACACGTCTTACGATTTCATTTAAGATATCTTGTGCTAATTGTTCAGCAACAGTACCGGTTCGGTAGATGTATACTTCTGTTCCATTAATTGCTGGATTAGGGTTGGAGTTAACATGGATGCTAATGAAATAGTCTGCAGGCCAGCTGTTTGCTGCATTAACACGAGCTTGTAAACTAGTAGAATTGTTTGTTCCAAGGACGGTCGTAGGAGTAGGTCTCGAAGTACGTACTTCAAAACGTGTATCGGCGCTTAAAATATCGGCTAGATAAGCTCCAACTTGATAAGTAATGTCTTCTTCATGAAGCCCAAATCCTTCTGCGCCTTGATTGTGATTTCCAGTTGGATTATGCCCTTGATCTATGAATATCTTAATAGCCAAATTATCACTTCCTTTCGCATTATATAATATAATATTCAAGAGATGATTCATTGTGTCATTAAATATTTACAATTCACAAGTTAATATGGTAAACTGTAAAAGTTAGAAATAGCCATTACAGGTTAGATTATTAAAGGAGAATACAGTATGGATAGATTTTTTGTACCAGATGGTTATGAGTCTCCACTGAACATAAGAGAAACAGAAGTAGCCATTAAAGATGTAAAAGACATATTTGAAAGAGAGTTGGCGAAGCAACTGAATTTAACAAGAGTAAGTGCCCCTTTATTCGTTAGTCCTGAAACAGGCCTTAATGATAACTTAAATGGAGTAGAGCGTCCAGTTTCCTTCGGAATCAAGGAACAAGGAGATAAAGAGGTGGAAATTGTTCATTCTTTAGCAAAATGGAAACGTCAGGCGTTAAAACGTTATGGATTTGTTAAAGGCGAAGGTCTTTATACAGATATGAACGCGATTCGTCGTGATGAGGATACAGACAACATCCATTCCATATTTGTAGATCAATGGGATTGGGAAAAAGTAATTGAAAAAGAAGACCGTAATATCGAGACATTAAAGAGTGTAGTGCGCAAAGTATATAGAGCATTGAAAAACACGGAAGAGATACTTGCACATAAATATGAATACATACAGCCAATTTTACCAGAAGATATCACATTTGTGACAACGCAGGAATTAGAAGACGAGTACCCAGGTTTAACTTCAAAGGAAAGAGAAACAAAGATTGCCATGTTAAAAGGTGCGGTATTCATTATGCAGATCGGTGGTAACATGCGTTCTGGAGAAAAACATGATGGAAGGGCTCCTGACTATGATGACTGGACATTAAATGGTGATATCATCGTTAATTATCCGGTGCTTGGAATTGGCTTAGAATTATCCAGCATGGGTATCCGTGTTGATGAAGATGCTTTAAAGAGACAGCTGGAAATCAGTGGATGCATGGACCGTGCAGAGTTACCATTCCAAAAGAGTATTTTAGATAAAGAGTTACCATATACTATCGGTGGTGGAATAGGCCAATCTCGAATCTGTATGTTCTTCTTACGTAAAGCTCATATTGGTGAAGTACAGGCAAGTATTTGGCCAGAAGACGTATTAGAAGAAGCAGAAAAGAAAAATGTTAATTTGTTATAATTTTTTACAATAAGTGCATAAGACACTAAAAATTTGGGAAAACAATATTAAATACCCTAATTTTTAGTGTCTTTTTCATGTAGTTTTTAGGGAAACCCTTGTCTTTATGTCGAAGATATAATATTCTTATTATAAGAGTATTAGTTGGATGGTAAAAGAGATGAGGATATATTTAGTTCGCCATGGAAGGCAAAATAGTTCATTATGTAATGTTGATGTTCCGCTAGCCGAAGAAGGCAGACGTCAGGCGTGTTTAGTCGGAAAGAGACTGGCATCATATCAGATAGATGCTGTGTACTCAAGTGATTTGATTAGAGCAAGAGAAACTGCAGAAATTATACGAGAAGAGCTCATAAAGAGTGATAAGAATACGAGTTTTTCAAGAGAAGAGCAGATTAAAGTTCGCAAAGAGTTACGTGAAATTGATTTTGGAGACTTAGAAGGAATGTCTGATGCCGAAATCAAAGGAAAGTATAAAGAGTTCTTTGCAGAAAGAGATTTGTTAATAGATGATTTGGCATTTCCAGGCGGTGAATGTGGCAGAGACGTGATAAAACGTGTGACAAAAGTATTGGATGAGCAGAAAGTTAGTGGATATGAGAATATTGTTGTTGTAACTCATGGAGGGACAATCCGCTCTATTTTAACAAAGTTTTTACAAATGCATCCTGCTAATAAGCTTTTATTTAGTTTAACCCTTGAAAATACAAGCATTACGGAGATTTTCTATTCGATGGAAAAGGACCGTTATTATGTTGAGCGTGTAAATGATTATGCGCATTTAGAGGGAGAAGAAGACTTGCTGCGCCGTAACTGGGTCAGATAGTCGATGGACATAAAATGTTGCTAGAAAGGAAAATAAGTTATGAATGTTATATTAGCTTCAAATTCCCCAAGAAGAAAGGAAATTCTAAGTCAAGTAGGCATCAAGTTTGATGTTGTTCCTAGTACTGTGGAAGAAAAAACTGTTAAAACGAATCCGTCAGAAGTCGTTTTGGATTTATCCATGCAAAAAGCAGATGACGTTTCTTATAAAGTTAAGGATTCAGCAATAATCATTGGTGCGGATACGGTTGTATGCATTGACAAACGTATACTTGGAAAGCCTCAAGATGAAGCAGAAGCCATCCGTATGGTACGTCAGCTTCAAGGTAGAAGTCACACTGTTTACACAGGTGTATCCGTAATTATAAAAACAGCGGAAAATGGGTATGATAAATATGAGCAAACTGGCCTTCAAAGATTTCATAAGAAGACGATCCAGTTTTATGAGGAAACAACTGTTCATGTAAATCATATGAGTGAAAAAGAAATCGAAGAATATGTAAAATCAGGTGAATCTCTGGATAAAGCAGGTGGATATGCAATCCAAGGAAGATTTGCATCTTTCGTTAAAGGAATTTCAGGAGATTATAACAACGTAGTTGGTTTCCCAATCTCAAAATTATATCAAGCATTAAAAAGAGAAGGCATTGATATTCGAGAGTAAATGAACATATTGTTATAGCTAAAAGAGGGATGAATCGTGATATATGTTGTTGATCATGTTTTACAGACTGTTGAGCCGAAAGCAATTGTAGAAGCGACTCGAAGTGGACGATTAGTAATCGGCTATCTTACATTGAATCAGTTTTTACCAATCGCTGGGGAACTTGGGATAGGTCAGTCTACTATTGAGTTGTTACACAAGCCAACGGTACATTTTAGATCTTCTAATTATGTGTCTGACCGATATATATTAGGAAATTTTCAGTTGGTGGATGTAAAACATATTATGGACTCAACAGGAAAGATAGCGGTATTGCTTGCTGCTACTTGTTGTTTGGTTATTTCCGTTGGGGAGGCTAACCCATTTGTTGAACATGTATTTGAGACGGCATTAAAACGATGTAAAGTTGAAGATTTAGCTATTGAAAAGGTCTTATATTTGTTTTTTGATTGTCTCTTAATGGATGATAATGTTGCATTAGAAGACATTGAGTTCGAGTTTGATTTGTTAGAAGACCGCATTGTTGCAAAGAAAGTAGAAGAGGATTTTTATAAGATTCTGATTGCTAAGAAGAGGGAGTTATTTGTACTTCACAATTACTATGAGCAATTTATTGAATTTGCAGATATGTTGGAAGAAAATGAATTTGGTGCATTCAAGGACAAAGATAGGAAGTACTTAAAAATGATGGATAACAAGTTCGATCGTTTAAAGCAGAATACACTGATGTTGCGAGAGAACCTTGTGCAGTTAAGAGAAGCGTATCAGGCATATCTAGATTATAGCCTGAATAATATTATGAAGTTATTTACTGTCGTGACGACGGTGTTTTTGCCTTTGACTCTTATTGTAGGATGGTATGGGATGAATTTTACTACTATGCCGGAGCTTACATGGAAGTATGGGTATCTTTATGTGATTCTGCTTGCTGTAATTGTTATCCTTTTATGCATTTGGCTTTTTAAGAAGAAGAAGTTGATGTAAGGGCGGCAGCGAGGCCGCTGCCTTTATAAAAAATAAGGTTCTACAATAAATGTTGGGGTGCGACTACAAGTCACACTACCAACATTTTT
>CAJMNR010000087.1 GCA_905214875.1 uncultured bacterium
ACGTTATTTCGATATATATATTCATACAGTTTATTGAAAATATACCAGTTTCTTTGGATGAATCGGCAATCATTGATGGCGCTTCCTATTTTACGATCTACCGTAGAATTTTGTTACCATTAATGAAACCAGCAATTGTAACAAGCTTGATCTTAAAAGGTGTTGGTATCTATAATGAATACTATAATGCAAACCTTTATTTGCAGGATAAAGCTAGATTATCTACGATGGCCACTGCATTGTATCGGTTTACTGGACCATTAGGAAGCCGTTATGATATGATTTGTGCTGGTGTTATTATTTCATTACTTCCTGCATTGATTGTATTCTTATTCTGCCAGAAACAGATTTACAGTGGAATTGCAGCTGGTGCCGTTAAAGAATAGGAGGAGTTTTAGATGTTGATTCGACCAGATAATGAGAAGTTACAATATAGTGGAAGGATTGATTTTGACAATCCCGATGCACCGGTATTCGTCTATCCATCTAGCTTGGTTAAGATGAATTTTACTGGTGCTACATTGAAAGTAGTGGTTGAAAATTATAGAGATTGTTGGAATAATTATTTAGGTTATATCCTGGATGGAGAGCAAGGGAAGCTTCTTCTTCCGATGGAAGGAAAAGCGGAAATCGAAATTCCAATTCCTAATCATAATGAGAAACATGAGTTAGTGTTATTTAAGAGACAAGATTCTTGCCATATCTTCTCGTTTCATGGATTTGTTGTGGAGGATACGTCTACGTTGCTACCGGTACCGAAGAAATCAGAGAGACGAATCGAAGTCTATGGTGACAGCGTGTCGGCAGGAGAAGTATCAGAGGCCGTAGAATATGTCGGAAAACCAGACCCTGAACATAACGGGCAGTTTTCTAATAGCTGGTACTCTTATTCTTGGATGACTGCGCGTAAGTTAAATGCCCAGATTCATAATATTTCCCAAGGGGGAATAGCTTTGCTTAATAAGACTGGGTGGTTTGGACAGCCAGAATATATAGGACTCGAAGAAACCTATGAAAAAATTGAATATAATCCAGCGTTAGGTAACTTAAAACAATGGGACTTTTCGTTATATCGTCCTCAAGTTGTCATTGTTGCCATCGGCCAAAATGACAGTCATCCGGAGGATTATATGGCATCAGATCCTAAGGGAGAAAAAGCTGAAAACTGGAAAGCACATTATAAGAAGTTTATTGAAACGTTGCGTGAAAAATACCCAGAGTCTCAGATTATATTAGCAACTACGATTCTTGAACATGATTCTTCATGGGATGATGCGATTGAAGAAGTATGCGAGAGGATCGGGGATTCCAACATACATCATTTCCTATACTCTAGAAATGGCTCAGGCACTCCAGGACATATCCGTATTCCAGAAGCAGAGGAGATGTCAGATGAATTAAGCGCATACATAGAATCACTTGGCAGTGAGATTTGGGAAATAGAAGCAGAAAGGGAAATTGTAAAAGAGGCTTAAAGCAGTGAATCCAAGGTCAAGCAATGGCCTTGGATTTTTTAATCGATAGGAAATTTCTCTGCGAGAAGTTCTCGAACGATTAAAAGATGCGTATTCATGCGGAAGGAGTGTATCACTTCCTGATCGCGTTCAGTAACAGTATGGTAGGAGGAATAGTCGTGGATAGAAAAGAATATTCAGGAATAGTGAATCGGGGCAATTTACATAGAATAAAAAAGCTAATGGAGTCAGCAAAGAACGGTGGAGAGTACACAATCGGTTTTTTAGGTGGCTCCATTACCCAAGGCAGTCTTGCAACTTTGCCAGAGCGTTGTTATGCCTATCTTGTGTATGATTGGTGGCAAAAGAAATTCTCCAATGCAACGTTTCGTTTTGTCAACGCAGGGATTGGTGGAACTACGTCATTATATGGTGCTGCAAGGGCTTGGAAGGACCTTTTAATGTATCGCCCTGATTTTGTTGTAGTGGACTTTACTGTAAATGACGATGCTACTTTGTTATTTCAAGAGTCATTTGAAGGGGTACTGCGTAAGCTCTATTCAGCGGAAAAACACCCTGCAGTGCTTGTGTTAAACAATGTATTTTATGATACAGGAGTAAATGCCCAAGAGTATCATAACGAAGTGGCGGCTCATTACCAGATTCCTTGTGTAAGCATGCGAGAAAGCCTATACGCCGAAATCAAGGATCAAAAATTAATTCGTAGCTTAATTACCCAGGATAACCTTCATCCTAATGATAAGGGACATGCCCTTTTAGCAGAAAAATTGATTGGTTTATTAGAAGAGGCATATGAGGGGCTAGGAGAAGAAGAACAAGAGCCAGAATATCCTAGCGAATCGGTTACAAAAAATCGATTTGAAGATGCAAAGATATATCAGATTCAAAATAGCGCTCCTAAGTTAGAAGGATTCCTAGTTGATTCGAGAGAAAAGACCGCTATGCTAGATTTATATAAGAATGGCTGGATTGGACAGAAAGAAGGAGATACCATAACATTTCAAGTAGAGGCATCCTGTATCTCAATTCAATACCTAAAATCAATCTACAAACCAAGACCAATAGCAGAAGTAATCGTAGATGGGGACGAAGAAGATGCACAAACACTAGATGCAAACTTCGATGAAACATGGGGCGACTGTCTATATCTTCAAACAATCTATAACAAAGAGAAAAAAGAATCTCATGAAATAACAATCAGAATTATCGAAAATCACAATGACGACCAAGGCCCATTCTATCTAGTATCCATTATTACAGATTAACAAGCTAAATAGCTCTAAAGCCAAGTTCAAACCTACAAATAGGAGGGCATATGCACGCCCTCCTATTTGTAGTTCGAAATATTTCGTTAGGCTGTATTACGATCTTTGCAAATTCATAAATTTGGCTCCCTATAAACATAATAATCTATAACTAAAACTTTTTATTCTGTAAATAAATTACATTAGGCATTAGTTTTTGTTGAGTATAACCTAATTATATAATTTAGCTAAGAGGAATTGTCAAAGGAGGCATTACACATGCAATTACGAATACCAATCATGGAAGTAATCAAAGATCGCCATTCGGTGAGAAATTATCAGGAAATAGCGTTGACCTCGGAGATGATTCATAAAATAAAGTTATATATTGAGAAACTATGTACTCCTTATAAAGGAAAAATTCGTATAGAGCTAATCTGTAATGACAATGCAGATAAAAAGGTAAAGCTCGGGACATATGGTGTGATTAAGGGGGCAAAGTATTTTTTAGTTGCAGCAATAGTGAATGAGGAAGAGAATAGTGTACTCCTAGGATATACGTTGGAAAAAATCGTTTTGTATTGTACTTCCTTAGGATTAGGAACGGTCTGGCTTGGAGGAACGTATAATAAGAGTCAGTTTGCAGAGGCAATCAATTTGAAAGAGGATGAACAGATAAAAATCGTTGTGCCAGTAGGGAAAGAGGCAGACAAGAAAACATTGCTTTCTAAAGTTATGGGAAGTCAAAGTAAGAAGCGAAAAGATTTTTCGGAACTTTTTTTTGATGGAGGCATAAAGAATCCGCTTACTAAAGAGGCGGCCGGTGTTTATGAAATGGCATTAGAAATGGTAAGGCTGGCACCATCGGCAATCAATAAACAGCCTTGGAGGGTGATTAAGCAAGGGGATTTATTGCATTTTTATATGGTTGATAATAAGAATTTTCATGAAATAGATTTAGGTATCGGATTAGCACATTTTGATCTGACCGTAAAGGAACAGAATATGGATGGGGAATATATACATGAGGATCCAAAAATCGAATGCCCATTCCAATACTTAATTACCTGGATGCCAAAATAGGTTGAAAACACTTTTTGTGGTTATACTCTAACTAGAAAGGCAGCTAGGAGATAAGCACATGGAGGTGTTTTTATGGGCATAATAAAGAAAACAATTGTGATTGGTACTTCCTTTTTGCTAATCGGCGGAGCCATTGAAGCCGCTACAGTTATTTGCAAAGAGGACGGAAAAGCGCACCTTAAAGAAAACATTATAACAGTGAAAGATGCAAGTACCACTGTTCAAGAGGAAGAGACGATAAAGTTACCAGTAAAGGATATCTATAAGGGGAAATTAATTGTTGTAAATAATTCGATTCCCTATGAGTTTAACGGAGATCAGTCCTTAGTTAGTGTATATGACAATAAGACGAGCAGTTATTTTGTAAAAGATAAAAATGTATTATTGGATCAGGAGATTTTTACGGATTTAAATGCGATGATGGATTCTTTCTATGAATATACGAATCAAAAGGAAATCAATATCGTTAGCGGATATCGCACGAAGGCCTACCAACAGGTGATATATAATCAGAACGTAGAAGAAAATGGAGCAGTGCACGCAATGAATTACGTGGCCAATGCCGGCTATAGCGAACACCATACTGGACTTGCCATTGATTTTGGATGCTTTAATGAAGAGCGTGGTACATCTGCAAGATTTGATGGAGAAAATGAACTGAAGTGGTTTACCGATAACTGTCATCGCTATGGATTTATTTTAAGGTATCCACAGAACAAGAAAGAGGTTACTGGAATCTCCTACGAACCATGGCATTTTCGCTATGTTGGAGTTCCACATTCATATGCCATTAAGAAAAATGAATTTTG
>CAJMNR010000088.1 GCA_905214875.1 uncultured bacterium
GGACTTAACTCAGAACATGCAAACCGTTATCCTCATGAATTCTCAGGTGGACAACGTCAACGTGTTGGTATTGCAAGAGCATTAGCTGTTAATCCTGAATTCATCGTTTGTGATGAACCGATTTCTGCGCTTGATGTTTCTATTCAGGCTCAGGTAATCAATATGTTTGAAGATTTACAAAAAGAAATGGGCCTTACTTATTTATTTATCGCCCATGACTTATCTATCGTAAAACATATTTCAGACCGTATCGGTGTAATGTATCTTGGTAGATTAGTTGAACTTGCAGAAAGCTTCGAGTTAATCGGACACAGTCTGCATCCATATACAAAGAGTCTTATTTCCGCAATTCCAATTGCAGATCCTAAGACAGCAAGAAAAAGTCAACGTATCGTCTTAGAAGGCGATGTTCCAAGTCCTTTAAATCCACCAAGTGGATGTACATTCCGTACAAGATGTCCTTATGCGACAGAAGAGTGCGCGAATAAGGTTCCTGAATTTAAAGAAGTTCAACCAGGACACTACGTTGCTTGTCATAATCTTGATAAATGTAACTAAATGTTACAATAATTCACGCAATAGACACACGCAGAAATTTTCTGCGTTGTGTTTATAAAATAAAATAAGGAGGCATATTATGAAGAAAATTATGTCATTAGTACTAACTGTTGTTCTTACAACTAGTTTAGTAGCCTGTGGTAGCAAAAAGTCTGAAGATACTAAATCTGGCGACGCTGCAAAAACAGGAGAAAAAGTTTTATCTGTACAAATTGGTCCAGATCCAGAAACTATGGATCCAGCACTTAACAGTGCTATTGATGGTGGTAACATGTTGTTACACGCTTACGAGTGTCTTTTAACACTTGATAAAGATAACAAACCAGTAGCTGGTCAAGCTGAAAAATGGGAAACATCTAAAGATGGTCTTACTTGGACTTTCCATTTACGTGATGGTTTAAAATGGTCTGATGGTAGTGCATTAACTGCTGAAGATTTTGTTTACTCTTTCCAACGTGTTTGTGATCCTAAAACAGCAGCTCCATACGCTGAAACTGTACTTGGTATGGTTGATGGTTACGACAAAGCTGTTAAAGGTGACGTTTCTGCTTTAAATGTAAAAGCAAAAGACGACAAAACTTTAGTAATCAAATTAAGCTCTCCATGTACATACTTCGATAGTATCGTAGCATTTGCTACATTAAGTCCTGTTCAAAAAGCTACTATTGAAAAGAATGGTGAAGCTTGGGCAACAAAAGCTGACACATATGTATCCAACGGACCTTTCTACATGACTGAATGGGTACCAGGATCTCACATTACATTTAGTAAAAACCCTAACTACTGGAATGCAGATGCAATCAAATTAGACAAATTAAAATTCGTCTTAATGGAAGATTCAAATGCAGCTTACAGTGCATACAAAACTGGAGAAATCCAATTATGTAAAGACGTTCCAACAGAAGAAATTCCAAGTTTAAAAGATAACTCAGAATTTAACATTGCTCCAATCATCGGTACTTACTACTTATCATTAAATGACGCTATTGAACCATTTACAGATAAGAGAGTACGTGAAGCATTAAGTCTTGCAATCGATCGTGAATATGTTGCTTCTACAATCATGCAAGGAACATATTCTCCAGCTTACAGCTTATTCGGTGAAGGCTGGTTAGATACAGATGGTACAGATTTCTCTAAAAATGCAAACGGTGGCAAAGGATATATCAGCTCTGATCACGAAGCTAACGTTGCAAAAGCAAAAGAATTATTAAAAGAAGCTGGATATGAAGGCGGTAAAGGTTTATCCTTCACATACACTACAAATGACACTGCTTACCATAGACCTGTTGCTGAATACTTACAACAAGCTTGGGGCGAAATCGGTGTTAATGTAAAAGTAGAAATTGTTGAATGGTCAAGCTTTACTCCAAAACGTCGTTCTGGTGACTATCAAGCAGCTCGTAACGGTTGGGTAGGTGACTACACAGATCCTTCTAACATGTTAGATATCTTTGATAGTACTAATCTTAACAATGATGGTAAATATAAGAACGAAGAATTCGATAAACAATCTGACATTGCTAAAACAACAACAGATGCTAAAAAACGTTCAGAAGCTTTACACAAAGCAGAAGATATCTTAATGGAAGATGCAGCTTGTATTCCATTAGCTTACTACAATGATTTCTGGTTACAAAGTGAAAAACTTACAGGATCATGGCATGCATCTAATGGATACTGGTACTTCATGTACGCAGATATCGCTGAATAATAAGTTAAACCTCACAGTTTCGTAAGAAACCGTGAGGTTTTTTTATTAGGAAATTTCTCTGTCGAGCTCTTTCCTAACAATTAAAAATGTCCCAAAAAGCGGGACGTGTGATGCGTACAACTTCTTATTATGTTTGGCTTGAAAGAAATAGGAATATATGATACTACTATTACTATAGCGATTCATCAATGAATGACAGAATAAAAGAGGAAAATAGTATGACATATCAAGAACTAGTAAATCAAGCAAGACCTGTATTAGGTGACTATTGTAAGGCATGTGTGGAATGTAATGGACGTGCTTGTAAGAACCAGATACCGGGACCAGGAGCAAAAGGTGTTGGTGATACGGCAATCCGTAATTACGATAAATGGAAAGAAATCCGTTTGAATATGGATACCTTCAACCAAAAACGTGAGGTGGATACGTCTTGTACCTTATTTGGACAGGAGTTTTCTTATCCATTTTTTGCAGCACCAGTAGGTGCCGTGAATTTACATTACGGAGAAAAATATGACGATGTTACGTATAATGACTGCTTAGTTTCAGCGTGTGCGGATGCTGGAATTTTAGCATTTACAGGAGATGGCGTAGATCCAACCGTAATGGATTCGGCAACAAAGGCAATAGCGAAAAAAGACGGTATCGGTATTCCAACTGTTAAGCCTTGGAGTTATGATATGATTAAGGAGAAGCTTGACCTTGTACGTGCATCTGGGGCCATTGCAGTTGCTATGGACATTGATGCTGCAGGGCTTCCATTTTTAAAGAATATGACTCCTCCAGCTGGCAGTAAGTCGGTAGATGAGATGCAGCAAATCATCAAAGATGCGGGGATTCCTTTTATCGTAAAGGGGATTATGACAGAACGTGGTGCTTTAAAGGCGAAAGAAGCTGGAGCAGAAGCCATTGTCGTTTCCAACCATGGCGGTCGTGTGTTAGATGGTTGTCCAGCAACTGCCGAAGTGCTTGAGAAGATTGTAGATGCAGTTGGCGGAACGATGAAAGTATTTGTAGATGGTGGAATCCGTTCTGGTGCTGATGTATTTAAGGCGCTTGCATTAGGTGCAGACGGTGTGTTAATCTGTAGACCTTTCGTTACAGCTGTTTATGGTGGTGGAGAAGAAGGCGTGGCCATGTATATTGAAAAGATAGCTAGTGAGCTTAAAGATACAATGGAGATGTGTGGAGCGTATCGCCTTGAAGATATTACAAGGGATATGGTTTACCTTCCTTAAAAAAAGGAAAGGATAGAGTCCGATGGATGCTCTATCCTTTTCTTCTCGTTTATGCACTGATAGGAAGATACATAAAAAGCAAGACGAAATGCTATATGTTATGGTAGTATTATGGAAAGAAGGAAAGAAAAAGGAGTTGGGCGAATGACAAAGAATCGTGTACTTATTATAGAGGATAATGTAGAACTATCCAATGGAATGAGAGATTTTTTAGCAGTGGAAAATTATGAGGTCATTCAAGCGTTTACAGGAAAGCAAGGAATCGAGCTAATAGAAGAACAGGAGCCAGATCTAGTTATTCTTGACATTATGCTTCCAGAACTTGACGGAATCAATGTATGTAAGAAGATTAGAGAAAATCGATATCTTCCCATTATTATGATTTCGGCAAAGGCAACAGATTATGATAAAGTGTTGGCGCTAGGAGTTGGTGCAGATGACTATTTAACGAAGCCATTTTCCATGATTGAGCTTGTTGCACGGGTGAAGTCGCATCTTCGTCGGGCAACCCAATTCCAAGAGGGACAGAAGCAGAGTGAGAAAAAGAAAGAGTTTGGAGCACTTTCTATTGACAGTAAGGCATTTGAGGTGATTGGAAATGGAAAGAGGATTGAGTTTTCTCCAAAAGAATTCCAGCTTCTTGACTATCTATCAGATTCACCAGGACAGGTATTTTCAAAACAACAGCTTATGGACCAAGTACACCGATACACCCATAGTTCGGTGCCGCGTTCACGCCAACTCTGGTCGGCGGCC
>CAJMNR010000089.1 GCA_905214875.1 uncultured bacterium
TGGCGACTGCCGCGATAACGAGAGAAACTCGCAGAGCGTGTTTCTTCTCGTTGTTGGTAACTTTCCCCAATCGCTCAATTTGCAAAAGAATAAGCGAGTGCCTATGAAAGGCGGAAAGGATTTAAAAATGAATCAAAAAAGGAATGTAAAAGTATTAGTTACAACGGCAATGCTTGCAGCAGTAGCAGGGGTGTTAATGAGTTTGGAAATCTCTATTCCATTCATGCCACCATTTTATAAGCTGGACTTTAGTGATGTGCCATCAATCATTGCGCTCTTCGCATTTGGCCCAGTCTCAGGGGCAGCAGTGGAACTCATTAAGATTATCATTAAGTTAGTCACAGTCGGAACAAATACCGCCTATGTCGGAGAGTTTGCCAACCTGATCGGAGTTGTATTATTTGTAGTTCCAATATGGCTTGTATTTCAAAAAATGGATTGCACAAAGAGAGGGGCGAAAGTTTCCCTTATTGTATCGGTTCCTGTAAGAGTAGCATTTTCCTGCTGCGTCAATGCATTCATCACGCTACCTCTTTATGCAAAGGCCATGAATATTTCCCTTGATGCAGTAGTGCAAATCGTCGCAAGCGTAAATCCAGCAATCACGAACTTAACGACATTTATCATACTTGCAACGATTCCATTTAACCTTCTAAAAATTACATTAAATTGCTTGATTGGATATGCGTTATACGACCGATTATCGAAAGCACGTGTCATTGAAAGGAGATTTGAGTAAGTATGATTCGCAATTATAGAGATTTGACAAGATTGGAAATGGAACAGGTAGATAAAAAGAAAACGGTTGTCATGATCCCAGCAGGAGCGCTAGAACAACACGGGAATCAGGCACCCCTTGGAACGGACGATATGATAGCAGAGGCCATGCTTGAGTATCTGAAAGAAGAATTGCCAGAGGATTACCCAATGCTTTATTTTCCTGTGATACCGATTGGACTAAGCACGGAACATAAGAATTTCTGTGGTTCCATTACGTTGAAACCAGATACTTATTACCATATGCTTCATGATATTTGCGAAAGCCTACATCATCATGGATTTAAAAAGATTGCATTTTTAGTATGTCACGGTGGAAATGCACCAATTATTCAAGTATTAAGCAGAGAGCTAAGAAGCGAGTATGGGCTTTCAGTCTTTATCTTATCTTCCGGCGCATTTAATCACCCCGATGTAAAAGCCACGATTTCAGAAGGAAATGTGTGGGACTTTCATGGTGGAGAAATGGAAACTTCCATGGTAATGGCAGTACACCCAGAGTGTGTAAAGCTAGAGACGGCAGTAGCAGGACGCCCAGAAGCTTTTGTAAATAACAAAGCCTTGCTTCCTTATGGATCTGTTTCTATCGGCTGGGTATCGGAAGATTGGAAAGACAAGGACGGCAATCCAATTGGAATCGGCGGCGACCCTTCTGGTGCAACGGCAGAAAAAGGAGACATTATCCTTAGAACAAGCGCAAAGCAGTTGGTGCCAGGGCTAATGGAAATCTTAGGATGGGAAGTAGAATAACAGTCGAATTGTTGACTATTTAGTTGAAAAATGATACAATTAAAAGGTTAGTGGTATAGAAGCCCCTTTTTGATTTAAAAATAAGAACAGAGTTGAAAAACTGGCCTCTAGGGTGATAGTTATGATAAATACAATTCCATTTACTTATGTAAATGAGCAAGAAAGGATTTGTAAACATGCAAAATAAAGCAGATCAATATATGAAAGAGACCTTACAGGAGATTCTAGAACATGGTTATATGGATGAGAATCCAAGACCACACTATGCCGATGGCGCGCCAGCCCATACATTAAGTGTCAACCAACTAATGTTTAAATACGACTTAAACAAAAATGAATTTCCAATCTGTACGCTAAGACCACAGGCATTCAAATCAGGATTAGCGGAAATCTTATGGATCTATCAAAAACAAACAAGCGAATTAAAAGTATTAGACGATATGGGTGTTACTTGGTGGCACGATTGGGAAAGCAAAGACCGCCCAGGAACAATCGGCCAAAGATACGGTGCTACTGTTAAGAAACATAAATTAATCGATAAATTATTAAAAGAATTGAAAGCTAATCCATTTGGACGTCGTCATATCATCTCCCTTTGGCAGGAAGAAGACTTTAGCGAAACAGACGGTTTAATGCCTTGTGCATTCCAAACAATCTGGAACGTTCGAAAAGGAAATGACGGAAAATATTATTTAGACATGTCTCTAGTTCAAAGAAGCTCTGACTGGTTAACAGCAGGCATGATCAATCAATGCCAATATTGCTGTTTATTATTAATGGTAGCAAGACATTGCGGCTATGAACCAGGTGTATTTTGTCACTTCGTACAAAATGTACAGATTTACGACCGTCACATTGAGGCTTCCAAAGAAATCATCAAACGTTCCTCTGTGGAGTGTAGTCCCAAGATTATCTTAAATCCTGAGAAAACAGATTTTTATGAATTCACAATGGACGATTTCGAGTTAGTAGATTATCCAAGAGAAGAAATCAAGAAAACGAACCCTCAAGTAAAATTAGAGTTAGGAATTTAGAAATTGAAATCAGAAAGCCATGGAACAAAGTTAAGTTTCATGGCTTTTTTTCGTTTATAGGAAACAAAACTTCTCTGCGAGAAAACGCAAAATCTAGTTGGAATTTCAAAAAGTTTTCGGTAAGATAGAGATAAAAAGATGAATAGCTGAGGGGGAATGATATGAAGATTCAAATAAAGCCTTCTAAAATGAGTGAAGCAGCTAAATTGGTAGAAATCTATAATGCAGCATTTTATGACGATTATATTCGTTTTCATGGTTGTCCTGGCTACGGTCACACAGTATCCGATATGGAGGAGTCCATAAAAAAGAATCAGAAATATACAATTTATGTGGATGATCAAGCGATAGGTGCCATATCTGTTTCTCATAAAGGAGAAGGAAGGTATTACATAGGCTGTTTATGCGTTATTCCAGAATATCAACGGTGTGGGATTGGCTCCATGGCATTGGAATATTTGAAAAAAGAACTGAACGATTGGAAAGCAATTACACTCGAAACACCTGTGCTGAAGAAAGAAAATGTAGAATTTTATACAAAGAAGTGTGGGTTTGCAATAACCAAGGTGATAACAGGAAAAACGGATTTATATGAATTTGAATTGGTACGGTAGAGATAACGAATGAAGGAGGAAAGAAATATGGAATTCGATTTAAAAAAATCATTGGGAGAAGATTTAGAACTTTATGTAATCCCAGATATAAATGATATTTGTTATGAACTAATTCTTGAAGGAATTGTTTATGAGGGCCAATTTACTACATTGAACTCTATGGTTTGTAAAAACAATGCGTTTGACTTAACACAATTATTCGAAAAGAAAACGGGAGTTGATGTTTCTTACGGGTATGATAATGTAACCTGTCATTTTGTGTTTTACAATGAGGATATGTATTCACGGGAGGAAGCAATTCAAAAGTCAATGGAATATCATAAGTAACTATCATTACCTAAAATCAAAAGAAATGACTACATAAAAAGATATCAGATTGATTTCAAAAATTTAAAGAGATGTTGGAAATTGGAAAAGAATAATTGATGAAATTCAGAAAATAGGATATTATTATTACATTACGTTTAGCTTACTTAGCATAGACATGAAAAGGAGATTATTAAATGAATAACGAAAACAAAACTTGCAAGGTACATTATACAGGTAGATTCAATGATGGAACAAAGTTTGATTCTTCATACGATCGAGGAGAACCACTAGAGTTCGTCTGTGGTGCAGGCATGATGATTAAAGGATTTGATGAAGCAGTTAAAACAATGGCGGTAGGAG
>CAJMNR010000090.1 GCA_905214875.1 uncultured bacterium
CTATTATCTCAAATGTATAGGATAAAATCTATGTACCCACTATGGAGCGTTTACCGAAGATAAACCATTGTTCGCTGAAAGGTATTTATTTTTGCGTGCGATGGGGATAGGGAGGGGAGATGTTTTTATTATTATAAATTGAATGTATAGAGAGTGTGAAAAAATGTATTGAAAAGTATAGAGGCATGTGGTAGTATATAGTCTATACGATACATCTATACAAAAATAACAACATGCAACGAGGAGGAAATAATGGCAACTTTTAAAGATGTAGAGGACTGGTATGAGGATAATAAGAATCTTGTAAAGAAGTACACAGTGGATGAGGAAGGAATTCTTACTACTGATAATGGTAAAAAGAAAGGTGTTTATTTGATATCGGTAAAACTTGTGGATGAGGATGTTTTGATACCAATGTATGCAGGTGAGGCAGGCGCTGATGATAAGCATGAGAGAAGCATTGCGGATCGTTTGAAGGAACATTTGAAGAACTGGCTTGGAGGCGATACAGAATATTGGACAGGGGTTAAAAAAACAGAACTCGAAACAGAAAAAATGAAGTTTCATTTACATATTGTCGGAGAGTCAAAAAAACTTGAAACTCGTAAAAAAATGGAAGAATATATAATTTTGAGCGAACATCCATATTTGCAGTATGGTCCATATGAGAAGTATCGTTCTAAATATGAGGGGATTGACCTTTGTATTATTCCTTGGAATGGTACTCGTAGAGAAGCTTTTTTAGCTAGATTAGAAGATAAAGGTTTGCTGCCAATAGTGGAATCAAAGCTTATCACCAATGTGTTTGATAAGAGTTTTAATCCGGACTGGGATAAGTGTATGAAATCTGGTAAAGAAAAAGAGCATGTTGCCTGCATTCTTAGACAGGAATTGAAAAAAGGCACTGAGGAGTATAAACAGGTAAAGAGTATTGTTGATAGGGCTCTTGGATTTAAAGAGGGAAGCAGAGGTTGTACTTACCCATATATTGTTAGAATTCTTAGTCATGCATTAGAAGAGTATTGTCCAAGAAAAGTATTAGCATAAAAGACTAACTATTAAAAGTGTAGTGAAAAATGATATTTGGGTCATGAATTGAGCTAAGCATAGCGAAGGTATCTGGATTGGTTTCGTTAATCTCAGCATCGAGCTCTTGAATGAGTTTGATGCTGTGTTTCAACCCTAGTTGTTTGGCGCGCATAGTTTCAACCTAAAGAGGGGATTGTGGTATTTAACGGATCAACAAATATACAAAGAGACTGTGGTGGAGTCTTTATTAAACCATCGAGTGGTAGGAGAAAAACACCAATCAACAGTTTCTCTCATACTATAGCATACAGCCCTTTGAGAGGAATATAAACATTACTATTATATAATACGAGGAGAGTGTGAATCATGAATCAAGAGATGTTTAAAGATGTAATAATTTTTTCTATGGCAGAGCCGGGAGCTATGGGAGCCGGTGGGCATATGGAGTTTGTTACGGATAAAGGAGAGATCTTTAATCTGTGGTATCTATCAGAGGATACACCATGGAATGATGTAAAGAACTGCTTTCCGGTGTTAAAAGATTGTTTCTTCAATGGGCCTATGAAAGAACGTCCAGAGGGTGCCCCAAAAGAAATAGTTTTTTATCTTGACGATAGCAATATTAATATTTCAACAAAAGTTGCACCTGGGTGGCAACATATTTACATGGGATTTGGAAATCATTTAATAGTGCGTGATGATTATTTTGAAGGCTTTTCTAATGCTATAAGTGATTTAACAGAAGAAGCTGATATCTATGGTGAATGGAGGGAAAGAGCAATAAAATATATAAAGGAGAAGTAGGAAATGAATATATACTGCATGAGTGATATTCATGGCTGCCTGGCAGAATTTGAAGAGGCATTATCAATGATTATTGAGCATTTGGACGAAGAAGAAACAATGCTGATGCTCCTAGGTGACTACATTCATGGTGGTTCCGATAATTATGGGGTGCTCGATAAAATCATGAAATTACAATATAAGTATGGAGCTGATAAAGTGGTAGCTCTTATGGGTAATCATGAGGAATTTGTTGTTTTAGGCGATTCAACAATAAATCACATGATTAAAAATTATGATGAAAACCTGGGGACAGATGATGGGGAAGATGATAAATACATACAGTGGATAGAAAATCTTCCTCGTTATTATACAGAAGGAAATACAATCTTTGTACATGCAGGTATTGATGAGAATGCTGGTGACTTATGGGAATGGGGGACTGCAGATGAGATATTTGTAGGGAAATTTCCTGCTGAAACTGGAAAAATTGAAGGTTTGGATATGAAAGTAGTTGCAGGACATGTCGGTACTTCAGATATTTCAGGTGATCCTGGATATCATGACATTTATTATGATGGGGAATCACATTATTATATTGACGGTACGGTGCTTAGCAGTGGAGTCATTCCGGTTCTTATGATTGATACAGAAACAGATAAGTATTATAGAGTGACGGATACTGGAACTTGGTTAATACTTCCGTATGATGAGCAAAAATGACAATGTAAACGTTGACACCTATACAATTCTATACTAGAATGTAGAAAAATAGTTAAAGGTGAAATCGTATGGGTAAGGATAAGACACTATCAATTAGAAAAAATAATCAGGTGCTTTCATTATTTATGAAAATACAAGAATATCAAAAGTCAGCTAATAGAACAGAAATTATCAATGCTGCAATAAAGAAAGCTCTTGAAACTAGAGTTAATTGGAAAGAGATTACAGACAGTAAAGTTCCCAAATTCCATGTAGAAAATGATGATTTACCTGAATTTATCCAGTTAAGAGTGGATGAAGATGAATACAAAGAAATTGTGTCGCAGATGCGATCTGATTTTACGTTAGAGAAAGATTCGCCAGCGCCATTTGTTGTAAAATTGTTGTTGATAAAGTATTTGCTTTATTTGGAGAGTTTACCTTCAGTAGAAAGTGAGATTGCAAGAAAAGAAGAAGAAAAACGAAAAGAAAGACAGAAGCGTATCGATGATTTTAGTAAGTTAACGACAGATGATAAGCTATGTGCACTATATGACCTGCTATTGGGTATAAAAGAGAATACTTAGCAGTAATGATTTGAAAAAAGGGGCTGTAAAAAAAGTCCCCTAAAAGAAAAATCGCCCAGACCGTGAGG
>CAJMNR010000091.1 GCA_905214875.1 uncultured bacterium
GTGTTGGTGCGGGTGCATCGCACCTCGCACCCCAACACTTGACATAGAGCCTAAAAAATCTCTGGAGACAATTCTCCAGAGATTTTTAGTCTACTTTTTCTTTATCATAGCATAGGCAATTTAGCCCCGTAAACAAGCGAATTTCTTCGATTTCACTCAAAGAAAGCCTAGCACGTTTGTACTAGACTTTCCTTTTCATGTTCTTATAACTTTTCTAAAAAATAATTGTAACGATTACTTTGCTCTTTTCTCTTGCAATGACATTATGCTCAACCTTAGCATCAAATCCCATTACATCCCCTGGATGCAATTCGAATTTCTCGCCAGTAGCAAAACTGATATCCACGCATCCACTCACTACTTGAATTGCTGCAAGCCCATTATGAGTATGGTTCGGAAGGCCTTTTCCCTCCTCAAATACAAAACAAATGAGTTTGAACTTTTCATTCATTTCAAGAAATTCACGCTCATTAACCGAATTAATATTTACAATTTTCATTTTCTTACTCCTAAATGTTTTGTTTTAAGCATGTCTTAATATCATCTTCCGCATTGCTAGTTAATTGAATATCGAACGTATCAACAAGGTATTGTAATACGTTTGGACTAAAAAATGCTGGTAATGTTGGTCCAATATACATGTTCTTGATGCCGAGGGAAAGTAATGCTAATAAATCAGCAACTGCTTTTTGTTCGTACCAAGAAAGAATGATATTTAATGGTAATCCATTCACATCTGTATCAAATGCATCTGCTAATGCGGTAGCGATACGAATTGCAGAATAAACATCATTACATTGACCGATATCAAGTAATCTTGGTAATCCAGCTACTTCACCAAAGTCTAATTTATTGAAACGATATTTACCACAAGCAAGTGTCATGATAATACAATCGTCTGGAACCATTTTTGCAAATTCAGTATAGTAGTTACGTCCTGGTCTTGCACCATCACATCCACCGATTAGGAAAAAATGACGTAATTTGCCGCTCTTAACTGCTTCCACGATTTTATCTGCATAGCTAAGTGTTGCATGATGTCCAAATCCAACTAAGATTTCATGAGGTTCTTGATCTTCTTTGAATCCGCCAAGTTCTAATGCTTGTTGAATCACTTCGCTAAAGTCTTTTTCCCCTTTGTCATTCTTATGAATGTGTTTTACGCCTTCCCAACCAACTACGTTAGTGCTGTAAATACGATCTTTATAAGAGTCTCTTGGTCTCATTAAGCAATTAGTCGTCATTACGATACAGCCTGGGATATCATCAAATTCTTTTTGTTGATCTTGCCAAGCGCCACCGAAGTTACCAACTAAATGAGGATATTTCTTTAAGTCTGGATAGCCATGGCATGGAATCATTTCGCCATGAGTATATACATTGATGCCTTTTCCTTTTGTTTGCTCTAAGATCATTTCTAGATCTTTTAAATCATGACCGGATACGATGATAAATGGACCTTTCTTAATATGAACATTAACTTTTTGAGGTTCTGGATTTTTATAAATCGTAGTATTTGCCTCATCTAGTTTCTTCATGACTTCAATGGCCATTTCGCCTGTACGCATTGTCCAACGGATATAATCTTCTACTGTTAGATTGTCGTCCGTCACTGCTTCTAGCGCCAAAAGATAGAAGTCATCCACTTGATCGCTATAGTAGCCAAGTTCTCTTGCTTGATGTCCATATGCACTGATACCTTTTAAGCCGTAAATGATTGTCTGACGTAAGGAACGAATATCTGGATCTAAGCTTTTATCATACATGATACCTGCTATTGGTGCATCTTTTAACATTTCTGCTTTTGTTTCCGGTAATTTGTAGGTTGTTTGAGCTGTATAATTTGTAATTTCTCCCACTCTGCTTTGTAATTCTTCTTTGATTTTTTGAGATTCTTTTAATAATCTTACATGTACATCTGCATCAAAGTTTACATTTGTAAGCGTTGTAAATAGGACGTTTTCTACGAAGCTTACAATTGTCTTATCTAATCTTTCGCCTTTTTCAATCAACGGTTTTGCATAGCAGCTAATTCCTTTGATTTGATAGATTAAAAGGTCTTGTAAATTAGCGATTTCTGGAGTCTTACCACATACCCCTAACTTCGTACACCCCTTTCCCCCTGCTGTCTGTTCACATTGATAGCAGAACATCTCATATCCCAAATCCATATTATTACCCACTGATAACTCCTCACTTTCCATTTTTTCTCCCTTAGTATTGGTGATTCTATGGAAAATATACAAAAAGCTCCCTCGGTTCTACAATAATAGATTTAGAAGATGTTATTGTAAAAAAATCTCACATGCTGATCACTCAGTTAAAATCTATATCGAGACAAAGCCAACGGAACAGATATGTCCATCTTGCGGCAAGAAAACAACCAGGGTCCATGACTACCGATATCAAAGCATTAAAGATTTAGCCCTTCAAGAGAAAGCCACTTATCTCATACTACGAAAAAGAAGGTACGCCTGCTCCTGTGGCAAACGCTTTTATGAACACTATTCCTTCCTACCTAAATACTATCAACGCACTTTGC